>DATBIN010000100.1:0-6149 GCA_036556925.1 Gaiella sp. | reverse complement strand
GAACGCCGGCAGTCGCACCTCGAGCCAGTGCCCCGACGCGCCGGTGTTGCGGAGCAGGAGCAGGTGCCCTCCGATGGAGCCGACGGCGACGTCCAGGTCGCCGTCGTTGTCGTAGTCGGCCGCGGCCAGACCGCGACCGTTGACCCGTGGGCCTCGTCCCGGTCCCACGACCCGGCTCGCGTCCTCGAACTCCCCGCGCGCCCCCTGCGCGAGGACTCCGATCCATTGCGCGTTCCGGGCGAGGCTCGTGACCGGAATGGCGCCGTTGGCGATGAGCAGGTCGAGCCTGGTGTCGCGGTCGAGGTCCGCCCACGTCACGCCCCAGCCGGTGAAGCTCGTGCCGAGCGCCGGGACGAAGAGGGGTCGCGCGTCGGCGAAGGAGCGCGCAGGCGGTCCCGCCAGGCTGTGGAAGATGGCGTGGAGCTGGCCGCGGGAGTTCGTGACGAAGAGGTCGGGCCGGCCGTCGGCGCTGAAGTCCGCCGCCGCGATGCCCATCCCGGCGTTGGCGTCGGCCACCGCCTTGCTCCGAGCGGTCAGCCGCAGCCGGAACCCGAGCCCGGCCGGGTCCGGCGCCGCGCCCCCGGGCCAGGGGACGTTCTCGTAGAGCCTGTTCGGATCGAGGTCGTTGGCGACGTACAGGTCGAGCCGTCCGTCGCCGGTCACGTCGGTGAGCACCGCTCCGAGCCCGTGGTCGAGCCTCGTCGGCTCGATGCCGGCCTGGCGCCCGACCTCGCGGAACCTCGAGCGGCCCTTGTCGTCCGGGCCGAGGTTGAGGTAGAGGCGGTCACGCACCGCCGCGTGGTTCGCGGGGAAGCCATGGTCGGACGTCGTGAGGAGGGCGTTGACGTCCGTGTAGCCGGTGACGAAGAGGTCGGGCCGTCCGTCACCGTCGACGTCGCCGACGGCGGCGCCCGCATGCCAGCCGGGGACGTTGATGCCCGCCGCCCCGGCGCCTTCCGCGAACGTGCCGTCCCCCTCGTTCCAGAGGAGTGCGTCGTACCCGTTCGTGGCGACGTTGTAGCCGGCCGTCGTCACGTAGAGGTCGGTGTGGCCGTCCTCGTTCAGGTCGGCCGCGACGCACCCGTTGCCGCGGAGCGCGAGATCGGCTCCCGAGCGCCGGCTCACGTCCACGAAACGGCCGCGCACGTTGCGGAAGAGCGCGGCGCGGGGCAGGTCGCCCTGCGTCAGCCCAGGGTCGTTCTCCGAGTAGGAGTTGACGACGAACAGGTCGAGCCACCCGTCGTCGTCGTAGTCGAGCCAGCAGATGCCTCCGCCCATCATCGCGGACGGGTCGCGCGTCACCCCGGCGCGGAACGCTCCTTGACGGAAGCGGAGCCCGACGCGGTGCGCGACGTCTCGCAGCCTCACGCCGCCGAGAGCCGAGCTGCTCGACGTCCGCGGTCCGGTCGCGACCGGCACGAGCGGCGCTCCCCGCACGCGACGGATCTTGTAGCGACCCTGCTCGACCACCAGCTCCAGGGTTCGCTCGAACCGGGCGGGCCCGTCTCTGCGCTCCACGCGCGCGGACGAGCGCCCGTACGTCTCGAGCACGACCGTGCCCCGGAGCGCCGCCACGACGACGGCCGGCTCCTGGTCCTCCGCCGGCTCGAGCGTGACGCGCATCCGGTCGACGCGGTAGGCGGGGACGACGATGTCGCGTCCCTGCGCTGCGTCGATCCGGCGCAGCAGGTCGGCGAGCCACGTGCCCGTGGCGCCGGTCCCGGCGCGCGCCACGCTGCGCCGGCGCAGGGCGTCCCGTGCCGAGCGCAGGTCCGCGACGAGGTGCCGCGCGATCTGCTGTGCCGTCCGCTCGTCGATCTGCGAGGCGACCCGCTGCGACTCGACGACGGTGACCTCGGGGAGGCGGCCGACGTCCGCGAGCGGCGCGACGGCGGTGCTCGCGCTCGAGCGGTTGGGGATCCCGGCCAGCACGAGCACCGCGGCGAAGCCGACGACCCCGGCCAGGGCGACCGCCCCGGCCGTGGCAGGCCCGGCGGCCGGCAGCCGCAACCGGGCTGCGACCGGGCCCGCGGCGGGGGAGAGCCACTCGACGAGCGGCCGAGCCGCGCAGACGAGTGCGAGCGCGCCGAGCACCGCGACCTTGGTCGCGTACTCGGTCGTGAGCGGTGCGATGAGGAGCGTCGCGAGCAGTCCCACGCCCACGGCGTAGACCCGGCGTGCGACCCGGCCGTCCGGGATCGTCTTCGGATCGGTGATCATGAAGAAGAGGAAGACCAGGATCTCCGGCGAGGTCACGAGCAGCCACCAGAACTCCCAGCCGGTGATCGGCCCGAGGTGCCAGCGAGCGGTCATCTCGTGCCCGCTGAGGGCGAGCACGCCGATCCCCGCGGCGAAGGCGAGCCAGAACCCGACGGCGATGCCGAGGAGGTGGAGCCGCGCCAGGATGGCGAGCCCGCCGGCGACGATGATCCCGAGTGCGAGCACCATCCAGGCCGACATCGGCGCCCACCAGAAGTCGAGCGGCTCCGCCCGGGCGGCGCCGAGCACGAGGAAGCAGAGCACGAGGCCGAAGTTGGACGGGTTGAAGACGTGACGGCCCCTGAAGCGGATGACGTACTTCGACAGGAGCGCCACGGCCGAGGTGCCGGCGAAGATCCAGGCGCCCTCGAGGCTCCACCAGTCGCCGTGCTCGGTGCCGGGCACACGAAGGATGAAGGCGACGCCGTTGCCGGTCAGCAGGGCGCTCGCGGGCCACAGGATGACGCGCTGCCGCCAGAACGCGACGGCCACCTCGATGACGGCGCACGTGAGCAGGGAGACGAGGATCTGGGCGATCGAGAGCCGGAAATCGAACGCCACCTGACCGAGGACCTGCAGCGACACGATCACGGCCGCGAGGTGCAGCCTCGGGTCGCGCACGGTGGGGAGGAGGACCGGGTACGGCCTGCCGCCGATCCGCACCGTCGGCCTGCCGGCGTGCGCGAGGGCGGGTGCGCTCATGGGGCCCTCATGCTAGGACCTGGCCCAGAACCGCTCGAACGCGCCCGGATCGGTGGGGAGGGCGAGCGCCTCGCGCACGAGACCGTCCTCGATGCGGAAGAGGAGCACCTGGTCGAGCTCGAGCATGCCTCCGTTCCGCGAGCCGGAGGCGCGGTACAGAGCGGCGGCACGGTCGTCGGAGGCCAGCACGTCGATCAGACGTGAAGCGTAGGTGCCGCCGGTCTCCTTCGGAAGGCGCGCGAGGAAGCGCAGGATCTCGTCGCGGCCACGGTACGTGCCCGCCATCACCCCGTCCCCGGGGACGATCCACACGGCCTGTTCGGCGAAGACGTCGCGCAGGGCGAACCCGTCGCGGCGCGCGAAGGCGTCGAAGATGCGGCGCACGAGCGCCGCATTCTCAGCCGCCGGCACGGCTTCGCTCCCATTCGTCGATCAGCCCTTCCACGTGCCGGCGCTGGGCCTCGGTGAACTCGAACCGCGCGAGCAGCCGCCGGGCCTCCCCGGGATCGTCGTTCTGGACGGCGGCCTCGAGGTGCTCCCTGAGCGGCATCGGCTGACGCAGCTGTCGGCGCAGCCAGCGCAGGAGGCTCACCTTCGCCTGGTCGGACATCGGGCCGTCTAGGCTACTCGCGTGGAGACGTACCTCGCGATCGCGAGCCGGCGGGACGAGCGCCAGTACCGCTCCGGAGCCCTGCCCCCGGCAGCGGTGGAGCGCATCCTCGACGCCGGCAGGCTGTCCGGCTCGGCGCGGAACGCGCAGCCGTGGACGTTCGTGATCCCCGAGTCCCGCGAGCGCGTCGAGGCGGTCGCCGCCGCCGTGTACGCGCCCCAGAACGTCCTCTCCGCGGCCCTCGTCGTCGCGATCGTGGTCTCGGGCAAGGGCCCGGTGTCCTTCGACGCCGGTCGCGCGGCGCAGAGCATGCTGCTCGCGGCGTGGAACGAGGGCGTCGCCTCCTGCCCCAACGGCATCTCCGACCAGGCCGCGGCGCGCATCGCCCTCGACTGCGGCGAGGAGGACACGCCCGTGATCGTGCTGTCCTTCGGGCTGCCGGCGCGCGACCGACGGGTCGAGTCCCGCAGTGCCGAGGAGTGGAGCGCGCGCGCCAACCGGCGTTCGCTTCCCGAGGTCGTGCGGCGGCTCGGGTGAGGCTCCTCGGGCCACCGGGGCGGACGTGAGGGGCGGGCTCGATCTCGGCGGGACGAAGATCCAGGCGGTCGTCACCGGGCGCGGCGCCCGGGTCACCGGGAAGGCGCGGCGGGATACGCCGCTCCGCGGCGGCCCCGAGGCGGTCATGCACGAGCTGGCGGCGACCGTCAGCGACGCCGCAGCGGTCGCGGGCATCGACGTGCGCGAGCTCGACGGGGTCGGGGTGGGGGCTCCCGGGAGCATCGACCCGGCGACGGGAACCGTCGTCCAGGTCGCGAACATCGACGGCTGGGAAGCGCCCTACCCCCTCGGGCCGGCGCTGGAGGCGGAGCTCGGCGTGCCGGTGGCCGTCGGCAACGACGTCAACGCCGCGGTCGAGGCGGAGCGTCGCTACGGCGCGGGCCGTGACGTGCGGTCGTTCCTGGGCGTCTTCTGGGGCACCGGCGTCGGCGGCGGCCTCGTCGTCGACGGACGCCTGCTGCTCGGGCGTGGCTCGGCAGGGGAGATCGGTCACCTCTGCGCGAAGCCCGGCGGCCGGCGCTGCAACTGCGGCCTGCGCGGCTGCGTCGAGGCCTACGCCGGTCGCGGGGCCCTCGAGGAGCGCGCACGCCGTGAGAGCCGCAAGCGCAAGACCGCGCTGTTCGACCTCGCGCGCAAGCGGGGCCGCGACCGTCTCACCAGCGGTGTCTGGCTCCGTGCGCTCGACGCGGGCGACGCCGTGGCCAGGGACCTCCTCGAGGAGGCCGTCCAGGCGCTCGCATTCGGCATCGGCACGGCGGTGACGCTGCTCGACGTCGAGGCGGTGGTGATCGGGGGAGGGCTCGGCGAGCGGCTCGGGCAGACGTGGCTGCGCAAGATCGAGAAGGCGGCGCGACCGTACACGTTCTTCCGCGACCGGCCCGCGTATCGTCTCGCCGAGCTGGGTGACATGGGCGGCGCGATCGGTGCCAGCCTGCTCGTGCCCTCGCGTCGCGGGTGAAGGCGGTGCTCGTCACCGGCGCGGGGCGTGGCCTCGGTGCCGCCGTCGCGGAGCGCCTCCGCCGGGAGGGCTACGCGGTCGTGGCGACGGACCTCGAGCCGGGGCCCGGCATGTCGCGCCTGGACGTCCGCGAGCCGGCCGAGTGGGAGGCCGCGTCCGCGGCGCTCGCCGCCGCCGGCGAGCCGTGGGGGCTGGTCAGCTGCGCCGCGCGCACGGTGGTACGCGACCTGTTCGAGATCGAGGCCGAGGAGTGGGACGACGTGCTCGCCACGAACCTGCGCGGCCCCTTCCTCGGGGTGCGAGCCGTGGGCCCGCTCCTGCGCGACAAGGGGTGCGGGAGGATCGTCCACGTCGCCTCCGACTCGGCCTTCCGCGGCGTCGGCGTCACGGGGGCGCACTACGCGGCCTCGAAGGCCGCTCTCATCACGCTCACCCGCCGTGCGGCGGCGGCGCTCGCGGCCTCGGGCGTCACGGTCAACGCCGTCGCGCCGGGCACGCTCGACGGTGAGACCGTGCGCGAGCTGGCGGGCGACCGGCTCCCGGAGCTCGCCGCCGCCGTGCCGCTCGGCAGGCTCGGCGGCCTGGACGAGGTCGCCGCCGTGGTGGCCTGGCTCCTCTCGGAGGAGGCCTCCTACGTGACCGGCACGACCGTCGTGGTCGACGGCGGCGCGTCGCTCTAGGGCCCTGGCGCGACGAGCCCGCGCCGGAACTCGCGGAGGCGGACGGACTCGCTCGCGACGACGGCGAGCAGGATCGCGACCGCGACGCCGAGGACGAGCGCCGCGTCGAGGTCGTCGAGCAGCGCCGCCGCCGCGAGCGCGGCCGCGGCGCCGGCGGCACGCTCCCAGGCGACCGCGCGGATGGCCCGGTAGCGCCCGATGACCGAGCCGAGGAGGTAGACCGCCGTGCCGATGCCGAGCGCCCAGCGTCCGCCCGTCGAGAGCGCCTCGTCGGGGTGCTCGAGCGTCTTCTTCGCCCCGACCGCGAAGAAGATGATCCCCGCCACGAAGGCGAAGTGGAAGAAGGAGAAGATGTCCCTGGCCACGGGCCCGCGCCGCTCGA
>DATBIN010000099.1:0-9745 GCA_036556925.1 Gaiella sp. | reverse complement strand
GTTGCCGGGGCCCGCGACGCCGTAGCCGGGCGGCGGCCGCAGTCCGTGGCGCGCCAGCGCCTCGCGGTACGCGTCGAGGAGGCGGATGTGGTACTCGAGCGGCGCGCCGTCCGGGTTGGCGCGGCCGAGCGGGGTCGTCGGTTCCGGGCACCACGTCGTGAACCGCGGCGTGACGCCGTGGCTCATGAAGTAGTCGAGCCCTTCGGTGGTCGAGGCGATCGCCTCGTCGACGGTCTCGAACCCGTACGGCCGCGCCATCTCGACGCCGGCGACGAAGTTCGGGACGACGAAGCGCGCCCCGAACACCTCGGCGGCGTCCAGGATCCGCCGGTGCCACTCCTCGCGGCCGACGTAGCGCTGCTTCCCCGGTGAGATCAGCGCGAAGAGCCGCTCGTCCCAGACCTCGTAGTTCGGGTGGTAGATCGTGATCCCGTAGTCCTTGTAGCGCTGTACCTCCGCGCGCGGGAGCGCCTGCGCGACGACCTTGCCGATCCAGCGGCCCGGGAAGCGCTCCTCGATCGCCTGTGCATAGCGCCCGTAGAAGTCCGCCTCCTCGAGCCCGTCGACGGTGCTCGTGATCGAGCCGCCGGTGAGCGTGTACGCCTTGCTCGTGCGGGCGTTGTCGTAGCGGTCGATGATCTCGAGTGCCTCGAGCACGTCCGCGACCGGCTTGACGCCGGTGTACGGCCGCCCCTGCCGCTTGTGCTGGCGCCAGTTGTGGTTGATGTCGCAGAACCCGCACTCCTCCTTGGCGCCGAAGTACTGGCAGAGGCGCAGCACCGTGAGGTAGATCAGGTAGCCCCACTGGATGGTCGGGGCCGTCTCCATCACGGTCTTCCCGTTCGCGAGCGCGTGGCGGTAGTACTCGGGCATCGGCGGGAGCCCGACCGCGGCGATCGGCCTGCCCTCGAGGGCGAGCTCGAGGTCACCGTCAGCGCCCCGCCCGACCCGGTACGGCGAGCCGGGGTTGACGCGCACCGAGACGATGGTGCGCCGCAGCTCGTACGGGCCTCCCGTCAGCGCGATCTCCTCGGGCGGCCGGCGCCGGGCGGCCTCGCCCAGTTGCGCGAGCGGCTGCTGGTCGAAGGAGAAGATGAAGTACGACTTCGGCTTGACCTCGCCGTCCAGGTTGTCGGAGAGCGCGGAGGGGTCGAATGCGATCCCCGTGCGGAGCAGGTCCTCCTTCAGCACCGCCTCCCGCGGGAGCCGCGGATTGCGCTCCATCAGCGACTCGACGAGCATCGTCCGGGCGGTCGAGGCGGGCTCCCTCACGCCTGCACGGTATCGGCACCCGGCGGGCAACGGGGCGCCTCCTGCTCCCGCGGCTCTAGACTGGCCACGTGATCCGGCTGGGCCGCATCTCCTACGTCAACATGGCTCCGGTCTTCCACCGGCTCGAGCACGAGGTGGAGGAGGTGTCCGGCGTTCCCACGGAGCTCAACCGGGCGTTGCTCGCGGGCGAGATCGACGTCGCGCCGATCTCCTCCATCGAGTACGCGCGCCACGCCGGCCGGCTGCGGCTGCTGCCGCGCCTCTGCGTCTCGTCGGAAGGCGCAGTCGACTCCATCCAGCTCGTCACCCGCGTCCCGCTCGGTCGCGTCCGCTCCGTCGCCGTGACCCCCGAGAGCGCGACCTCGGTGGTGCTGACGAAGGTGCTGCTGCCGCACGCGGAGCACGTGCCGCTCGGCGAGGAGGCTGAGGCCACGCTGCTGATCGGCGACGCCGCGCTCAAGAGCGCCTTCGAGGATCCCACGCCGCACTACGACCTCGGCCGCCTGTGGCTCGAGCGCACGGGGCTGCCGATGGTGTTCGCCGTGTGGGCCGCGCTGGAGCCGCCGCACGAGGGCCTCGGCGACCTGCAGGACGCGCTCGTCGCCTCCGTGCGGATGGCGCGCACCGAGCCCGAGCAGCTCGCCCACGAGGCCAGCCGGCGCTACGGCTATCCGGCCGGCTTCCTCGCACGCTACTTCGAGAAGCTCCGCTACAGCTTCGGGCCGCGCGAGCGCGCCGGTCTCTACACCTTCCTCGAGATGGCGCGCGACGTGGGCGAGCTCGAGCACGTGCCGGAGCTCCGCTTCGTCCGCGACGCAGTACGCGAGGTACAGGCCTGAGCCGGGAGCCGAGCCCGATCCTCTAGACGGCCCGTGCCGTTCTCCCTGCCCGGCCAGGCGGGAGAGCTCCTGCCGCGCGGTCGGTCGAGCGCGAGCGCACGGTCCCGCACACAATCAGCGGATGATCGCGAGGGCGAGGCCGGCGGCGGAACGGCGCAGACGGGTCTTCACGGGCCTGCGGTCCCCCCGCGCCCGCGTCTTCCTCGGCAGCGCGCTCGTCCTCTTCCTCGAGCTCGTCCTCATTCGTTGGCTCGGCGCCCGGGTCGTCCACCTCAGCTACTTCACCAACTTCGTGCTGCTCGGGTCCTTCCTCGGCGTCGGCCTCGGGTTCCTCCTCGGGCGCCGGCGGTTCACGGTGGCGCCCTATTCGCCCCTCGTGGCCGCCGGGCTCGTCGCCCTCGTCGCCGTCGTCCCGGCGCAGGTCGACCAGCGCAGCGATCGGCTCATCTACTTCACGGCGGTCGAGCCCTCGGGCCTGCCGGCGTGGGTGATGCTGCCGCTCGTCTTCGTCGCCGTGGCCGCCTGCGTGATGGGGCCGGCCGAGATCGTCGGTCGCGGCTTCCGGGAGCTGGCGGCGCTCGAGGCCTATCGGCTCGACCTGCTGGGCAGCCTCGCGGGGATCGGGGGCTTCACCGTCTTCGCCTTTCTCGGAGTGCCGCCTCTGGTCTGGGGTCTCGTCCTCGTCGTTCTCTTCACGGCGCTTCTCGGCACGACCCGGGCGGTGGCGCTCGCCGGCGCCGTGCTCGTTGCCTTCTTCGCGGGCGACCTCGTCTCCGGCGAGACGGTGTGGTCGCCCTACTACCGCATCACGCAGCACATCGGGCAGCTCGACGGGAAGCTCGCGGTGCAGGTCGTCGCCAACGGCGTGCCGCACCAGCTCGCGCGCGACGCAGAGGGCCGGCTCCGGGACGAGCCCCAGTACGGGGTGGCGTACCGGCGCCTCGCGCCAGGCTCCCCCGGACGCGTGCTCGTGATCGGAGCGGGGACGGGCACGGACGTCGCGATCGCCCTGCACGAGGGCGCCGAGCACGTCGATGCCGTGGAGATCGACCCCGAGATCCTCGACATCGGCAGGCGCCGCCATCCGGACCGGCCGTACGACGACCCTCGCGTGACCACGTATGTCGACGACGGGCGTGCATTCCTCGAGCGCACGGACGGCCGCTACGACCTGATCCTGTTCGCGCTTCCCGACTCGCTCGCGCTCGTCACCGGCGGCGGAGCGGTGCGCCTCGAGAGCTACCTCTTCACGCGCGAGGCGATGGAGACGGTGCGCCGCCACCTGACGGTGGACGGCGGCTTCGCGATGTACAACTTCTTCCGCGAAGACTGGCTGATCGACCGCTACGCCGGGACGGTCGCGGCGGAGTTCGGGCACGAGCCGTGCGTGGACCGGGTGCAGCCGGGTGCGGGTCAGGCGGTCATCTCGGTCGCCCGCCGGGCCGAGAGTCAGAGCTGCGTGACGCCCGCGGCCGCGGGGCGGGTGCAGCCGGCCACCGACGATCGCCCGTTCCCCTACTTCCGCGGGGGCGCTCTGCCGTCGCTCTACCTCTTCGCACTGGCCGGGATCCTCCTCACGAGCCTCGTCGCAGTCCGCATGCTCGCCGGGCCGTTTCGCTCGATGCGCCCCTACGCTGACCTCTTCTGCATGGGCGCCGCGTTTCTCCTGCTGGAGACGAAGAGCGTCACCACGTTCGCGCTCCTCTTCGGGACGACGTGGCTCGTGAACGCGATCGTGTTCGCCGGCGTCCTGCTCGCCGTCCTGCTCGCGGTCGAGACGACGCGACGCGTGGCCACGCCGCCGCTCACCGCCCTGTACGCGGGCATCGTGGCGGCACTCGTGCTCGCGTACCTCGTGCCGAACGCCTCGCTGCTCTCCCTACCGGTCGCACCACGCCTGCTCGCCGCCGTCGCGCTGGCCTTCGCGCCGATCTACCTGGCCAATCTCGCGTTTGCGAAGCGCTTCGCCGCCACCGGTGACGCGGCGAGCGCGTTCGGCGTCAACATCCTCGGCGCCATGCTCGGCGGCTGCGTGGAGTACGTCGCCCTCGTGACCGGCTACCGCAACCTCCTCCTGATCGCGGCGTTCTTCTACCTCGCCGCGTTCCTGCTGCTGCCCCGGCGGGCTGCGGCGGCGTCGTGAGACGCCCGCCCGCGCAGTCACCTGCCGTCGGGCGACGTCGTACCCGGTGGCTCGCTCGGCGGCGCTACGTGAGGTCGCTGCGCCTGAAGTCGATCGCGCCCGACCGGGTGAAGACGATCGTGTAGACGAGCGGCGCCCGCGTCGTCCCGCACACACGACCCAGGCGAAGCGTGATGCTCCGCACGGCCGTGCCGCGCTGACCCCTGCCGTAGCTCGGGCCGGCCACGACGAAGAACGCCTGGGAGCGCGTGGTCCTGCGCGCGCAGGGCCCCCTGCAGGTGACGGCCCCGTTCCGCGGCGTCGCCACGCGCGCGCCGAGCCGCCGAGCTGCGAGCGACGGCGACAACGTCAGCCGTCCCTGACAGCGGCCTGCACCGTTCGTGCAGCTCATCGTCCAGGAGAGCCCGACCCGGAGCGTCATGCCCGCCGCCGTGTTCCGGGTGATCGCCGTCCCGTTCGCGACCACTCTGGCACGCAGGCCGTTGCACCTGCACGCCCTCGGCGGCGGAGGGGTGGGGGGCGTTGCGGTCGCGGCGGAGGTGGCTCCGCTGCTGGCGGTCGCCGGTGCTGCGAAGAGAAGCGGCGCTGCGAGCAGAAGCAGTGGCAGGAGCCTGGACACCGGTCGCCGACGACTCATCGGATGCGCCTCCTCGGTTGCTGACGACTGACGGATGCGCAAGAGGCTAGCAGCGTCGGTTGCTGCAAGAAGGCGCTCGTGGGTTGGCCGGCGCGCCAGGCGTCTTGCTGAACGGCGGGGGCCGCGAGCCGTTAGCGTCGCGGCAATGACGGAGTCTCGCGAGGTGATGTCCTGGGAGGATCTGGGCACGGGAGCACGCGAGCTCGCCGAGAGCATCCATGGCGACGGCTACGAGCCGGAGATCGTGCTCGCGGTCGCGCGCGGCGGTCTCCTCGTGGCCGGCGCGATCGCATACGCGCTGGACGTCAAGAACACGTTCACGATGAACGTCGAGTTCTACACCGGGGTAGACGAGCGGCTCGCGGCCCCCCTCCTGCTGCCGCCCGTGCCGGACCCGGTCGACCTGCGGGAAGCTCGCGTGCTGATCGCGGACGACGTCGCCGACACGGGCGCCACGCTCGGTCTCGTCAAGCGGTTCTGCGCTCCGCACGTCGCCGAGGTGCGCTGCGCGGTGCTCTACGAGAAGCCCGCCTCCGTCGTCGCCTGCGAGTACGTCTGGCGCCGAACCGACCGCTGGATCACGTTTCCGTGGAGCGCAGAGCCTCCGGTCGGCAGCGTGTAGGCCTTCGCACGACTCCACGACGCCGCCGGGTTCGGATTCCGTAAGGGCGTCGGGCGCGCGCCTGGGCCTCGGCTACCCTCGAACGCAACCGATGCGCCGACTCGTCGTCACGGCACTCGTCATCCTCGCTGCGCTCACGGTCGTCTCGCAGGCGGCGGGGCAGACGCGCGCCCTGTGGCCGGGTGTCACCCACGAGACGACCGTGCAGTTCAGGCCGGCCGGCCCCGTGGTGCTGCACGTCCTCACCGGCCCGCGTCCCGGAGGCCTCACGACGCTGACCCCCGTGCTCTCGAACGAGAGCATCGTGGGACGGGAGACCCTCACCTCGATGCAGCGACGCCTTGCCGGCTCGGCCACCTCGGCCGGCGTCAACGGCGACCTCTTCGCGCTCGCCACGGGCCGTCCGAGCGGGATCCTGCTGCGGGACGGCTCGCTGGAGACGCCTCCGAACCGCGAGCGCTCGAGCGCGGGGATCCTCGCGGACGGAACGCTCGACATCAGGCGCGTGGCGTACCAGGGCACCTGGCAGGGAAGCGGCGCAGCGCGTGCACTGGCACGCCTCAACGCGGTCCCGGCGGCGTCGGGCGCGGCGCTCTTCACGCCTGCCTACGGTCCTGCCACACCGGCGGTCGCCGGCGCCACCGCCGTCGTGCTGTTCCCGTTCCCGCTCGCATCCCCGGGCGTCGACCTCCCTGCCACGGCCGTCGAGCTCGTGCCGGCCGGGGCGCCGATCGCGATCCCCATCGGAGGCGCTGTGCTCGTCGCCCGCGGTGCCTCGGCGCAGGCGGTCGCGGCCGAGGTCGTCCCGGGCGCCACCGTCACCGTGCGGCTCGGGTTGACGCCGGACTGGCCGGGCGTCGTCGGTGCGATCGGAGGAGGGCCCCAGATCGTGAGGGACGCCAAGCCCGTGTTCAGGGCGGGTGAGCTCTTCACGTCGGGCCAGCTCAACCAGCGCTCGCCGCGCTCGGCCGTCGGCCAGACTGCGGACGGGCGCATCCTGCTCGTGGCCGTGGACGGGCGCCAGGCCGGCTACAGCGTCGGCGTGACGAACTTCGAGCTCGCGCAGGCGCTCGTCCGTCTCGGAGCCACGACGGCCATGGCGCTCGACGGCGGCGGCTCGACGACCATGGCGTTCGACGGCACGCTGCTCAACCGGCCCTCGGGACCCGAGCGTGCGATCGCGTCGGCGCTCATGCTCGTCTACACGGGAGTCTTCGTCACGCCGCCGCCGCCGGTGGTCTCACCCGACGGCGACGGTGTCGACGACGTCGCGCGGCTCGCCTACCGCGTCGTGCGCCCCTCGGCGGTGACGTCGAAGCTCACGGCCCCGGACGGGTCGGTCGTGTCGACGGAGACCGCCGAGCGGCAGCCGGGCAGCTATCCCGTCACCTTTCCGCCGGCGACGACGGGGACTGCGGCCGGCGCGGCGGCCGACGGGCGCTGGACGCTCACCGCGGAGTCGGTCGACGACCTCGGGCAGACGTCGTCGATGAGCCAGTCGTTCGTCGTGAACACCACGCTCGGCTTCCTCCGCTTCGCCCGCACCCTCTCCCTGCCACCGGGGGGACGGGAGCTTCCGATCACGTTCAGGCTCACGCGCGCCGCGCGCGTCGTGGCCACGGTCGAGACCGCGTCCGGAGTGCGGGTGCGCACGCTCGCTCGCGCCTCGTATCCGGCCGGCGAGGTTGCGCTCGCCTGGAACGGGATCCGCTCGGACCGAAAGCCCGTCGTCGGCGGGCGCTACGTCGTCCGGGTGGTGGCGCGGAACGAGGCCGGCAGCGTCGAGCAGGCCAAGCCGCTCGTCGTGCGCCGGGTTCGCGGGTAGCGGCGCCCGGCCTCAGGCGCCGACGACCGGCCGCGACTCGATCACGCCGAGCCGGAGCTCGAGCTCCTCCTCCAGCCGCTCCAGCTCCGCCCGGCGGCTGCGCACGAGGGCGAGGAGCCCCTGGACCGTCGCGAGGGCCGTCTCGACGACGTTGAGCCGCTCCGCCAGCGTCTCGATGCGGTCCCACCGGCGGTCCGACACGACTTGTGCCAGCTCGGGGCGTACGAGGCGCTGGATGTCGTCGAGGCTGGTGCCGAGGAGGATGCACAGCGTGTGGATGAGCCGCAGCTGATCGACGTCCGCCTCGTCGTAGTGGCGGTGCTGGCCCTTGGCCCGCTCGGCGTCGGCCGCGAGGAGACCGACCTCTTCGTAGTACCGAATCGTGCGCGCGGTGAGGCCGGTCCGCGCCGCGACCTCGCCGATTCGCATCTCGCTCGAGGTCGGAATGTCGTCCAAATCGCTCAAAGCGGCTCCTTACGTCAAGATCATTCTAGGCGGTTTCGCCATGGCCAGACGCCTCGCGGGCTGGACCGGGGTATAGGTCGCCTGGACCTGAGGACACGTTCCGTGAACGTCAAATTGGTCTCGCTCCCGAACACGTTCGGCTTCGACAGGCGTTTCTCGCGCGGTCCCTCCCCCGGGTCCGTCGAGCGCGTGGCCAGCTACCCGTTTCGAGCGCGGCTCGAGCGGTCGGTCGTGCGGCGACCCGCCGCTTAACAGCGTTAATCGGCTGGATTCCGTTGACTCGAAGCCGTCCATCCCGTATTCATGGTGGCGATTCGCTGGTGGGATCGAGGGCAGTGACCGGCGCCGTCGCGGTCGACTGCCAAGAGGGGAAAACGGGGAAACGAAGGGGGAGGATCCGGTGCCAACCGGTTCCGGGTGGTCGACACGCCTGTCGGCGTCATGAGCGTACGTGCGCTCGTCGGCTTGATCGCCGTCATCACGGCGATCGTGCTCGCCGGCGTGCTCGCGGCGCCCGCCGGCGCTGCCGATCCGGCGTCGCCGGCGGCCGATCAGGCCCCCGCGAGCTCCCCCGACAGCGGCTCGTCGAGCAGTGACAGCGGCTCGTCGAGCAGTGAGAGCCCGGCTTCGGGGGCCGATCCGAGCCCCGCCGCCGAGGCTGCGAGCACCGGCGAGTCGCCCGCAAGTGCCGATCAGTCCTCGACCGACCCCGCTCCGGCAGGTTCCGCCGCCGCCGACCCCCCTGTCGCCGGCTCGGGAGCCTCCACGGAGCAGCCAGGATCGAGCCCTCAAGCGTCGTCGGAGTCCTCACCGCAGGGCGGTGGCGGCGCCGCGGCGGCCGGCGGAACGCCGGGAGAGGGCTCGAATGCAGCATCCAGCTCGAGCACACCCGGGAGCGGGAGCGGCTCGAGCGCAGGAAACTCCTCGAACAGCGCCTCCGACGCCGGCAGCGGCTCCGGCGCGAGCACGTCCAGCTCGTCCGCGGCGAATACGGCCGCGAGCGGCGCTGGTGGCGGCGGGAACGCCGGAGGCGGTGCGAACGCCGCTGGTGCGAGCGAGCAGGCGCCCGCAGGGAACGCGGCCGCAGGCCCGCCGGCGGGTCAACCGTCCTCGGTGGCGGACACCACCATCGGGGCGTCGCAGTCGGCGCAGGCCGACGCATCGGCCGCGCAGAACGGTCCGAGCAACACGAACGTCGGCGTCCAGGTCGACACACCCGGCTCCCAGCCTGGGATCGAGCAGCAGAACACGGCGAGCGCGAACGCGTCCGCCGGGACGGGCGTGGAGGTCACGCCCGCGTCCTCCTCCGCGGGCGCTCAGGGCGCCGAGGCGGGCGGGACGGCAGCGCAGCCCACCGACACCGCCGGAACGCAGCAGAACGGCTCCGGTGGCGCCTCCGACGCCTCCGCGGCGGCCGTCCAGCAGCACGCGGCGGCCCACGCGGACGCGAGCCAGCAGGCACCGAGCAACACGAACGTCTCCGTCCGGGTGCACAGCCCGGGCGGGAACGGGCCGGTCACCCAGACGAACGCCGCAAACGCCGTTGCGGGCGCCGAGACGGGCGCCCCCGGGCCCGATGGCGCCGTTTCGGGCACCTCCGACGCCTCGGCCGACGCGGTCGCGACGCAGGAGACGCCCTCGAACACGAACGTGACGATCCGGATCTTCTCGCCCGGCGACGACGGCGCGGTCACGCAGACGAACACCGCCGCCGCGTCGGCCGCGACCTCCGGCGGCAACGGCGCCGGCGGTCAGGGGGCGAACGCGACGGCGCGGCAGGATGCGCCGGAGAACACCAACCTCGTGATCCGGGTCGGCAGTCCCGGGGCGAGCGGCCCGGCTGTGCAGACTTCGACGACCTCCGAGACGGTCGACGGCACCGCAGCCACGGCCACCGAAGAGGGTGCGGACGCCCCTGCAGGCGCCTCCGAGCACGCCGGCA
>DATBIN010000098.1:0-3873 GCA_036556925.1 Gaiella sp. | reverse complement strand
GGGTGACGCCGAAGCCGCCGGCGGCGTTCTCGCAGTTCACCACGCAGAACTCGATCGAATGCTCCTCGCGCAGCCGCGGCAGCAGCCTGGCGAGCGCGGCCCGCCCGGACTCTCCGAACACGTCGCCGACCATCAACACGTTCATGGGACTACTTCGCCACCTCCACCGCGCGCGTCTCGCGGATGACGACCACCTTGATGTGCCCCGGGTACTGCATCTCCGCCTCGATCCGCTTGCTGATGTCCTTGGCGAGCTGGTGGGCGTCCAGGTCGCTCACGATGTCCGCACGCGTCAGCACGCGGAGCTCGCGGCCGGCCTGGATCGCGTAGCACAGCTCCACGCCCTTGTAGGAGAGCGCGATCTCCTCGAGCTTCGCCAGCCGCTTGATGTAGGACTCGAGCACGTCCCGGCGTGCGCCGGGCCGGGCCGCGGAGATGCCGTCGGCGGCCTCGACCAGCACCGCCTCCACCGTCTCCGGCTTCACGTCCTCGTGGCCGCACAGGGCCGCGTTGATCACCTGGGGGCTCTCGTTGTACTTCGTGAGCACCTGGAGACTCAGCTCCGGGTGGCTGCCCTCGTGCTCGTGCGTGAGCGCCTTGCCGATGTCGTGCAGCAGCCCCATGCGCTTGGCGAGCTTGGGGTCGGCCCCGATCTCGGCGGCCATCATTCCCGCCAGCCAGGCCACCTCCTTCGAGTGCTGCAGGCAGTTCTGCCCGTAGGAGGTCCGGTACTTCATGCGCCCCACGAGCTTCACCAGCTCCGGGTGCAATCCGTGGATCCCCACCTCGAAGCAGGCCTTGTCGCCCTCCTCCTTGAGGTGGATCTCCATCTCCTGCTTCACCTTGTTGACGACCTCCTCGATCCGCGCGGGGTGGATGCGGCCGTCCGCCACCAGCCGCTGCAGCGCCAGCCGCGCGATCTCCCGGCGGTACGGGTCGTACGCGGAGATGAGCACGGCCTCCGGGGTGTCGTCGACGATCAGGTCGACGCCGGTATGCTGCTCGAGCGCGCGGATGTTCCGGCCTTCGCGACCGATGATCCGCCCCTTCATGTCGTCGGAGGGGAGATCGACCACGGACACCGCGGTCTCGACGGTGTAGTCGGGCGCCAGGCGCTGGATGGTGGTGGCGAGGACTTCCCGGGCCTTGTCGCGCGCGACCTCCCGGGCCTCCTCCTCGAGCCGCATCCCGAGCAGCGCCGCGTCGCGGCGGGCGTCCTCCTCGACCTGCGCCAGGAGCTGCCGGCGCGCCTCCTCGGAGGTCAGCCCGGCGATGACCTCGAGCTTGCGCCGCTGCTCCTCGGCGGCCGCGGCCACGCGGTGCTCCTTGTCGAGCAGGACCTTCTCCCGCGTCGAGAGCGTCCGATCCCGCTCGGTCAGCTCGCCGAGCCGGCGCTCCATCTGGTCGAGCTTGCGCGCCAGCTCTTCCTCCTTGGCGAGCACGCGCTGCTCGATCTGCTGCACGTTCCGCTCGCGCCGGCGGGCCTCCTCGTCCAGCTCGGCGCGCCGCTTGAGGTCCGCCTCCTTCGCGGTGAGCTCGGCGGCCCGCCTGGCCGCTTCCGCGTCGCGCTCGGCCTGCTCGACGATGCGTTTCGCGAGCGCCGAGGCCTCGCCGATGCGCCGATCGGTGAACCACTTGTGGAGGAGGATTCCGAGGAGGAGCGCGGCAATACCAATGAAGGAGTCGAGGATCGCGTAAGCCTGCATCATCCGTCCTCTCGCAGGAGGCCGTTAAGTGTCTTCGAAATACGCGTCAGATTTGACGAGTATAGGAGGGGGTGACGAGCGGAGTCAAATCGGAGACTAAAAATCCCCACCTCTGCCGTGTGCCGGGGTGTTTCGAACCTGGTATGACCAGGTGGGCGTCTCTGGTGGAGGGCTTCAGGCTTCCCCTTCGATGAGGGGCTTGCACACCGCCCTCGCGTTCGACACCCGTTGTGTAAACGAGGTTGAAACTTCCCGCCGGCATCACGCACAGCGCAGGGACACGTAGAGTCTCCCCGGCGGGCGCAGCCGCGTCAAGAGGCTTGTCGGCTGATCTCGTCGAGACGGGCGATCAGGGAATCGAGCCGGGCGCCCAGGTCGCCCTCCTCCACCGTGCGGTCCTCCCGGAGCCGGTGGAGCTCGTCGGCGATGTCGAGCGCGGCCAGCGAGAGCGCCTTGAACGGGTCGCGGACGCCGCCCTGCTGGAGCGCGGCCACCCGGTCCTCCACGAAGGCCGCCAGCGTCCGCAGATACTCCGGGGACGCCTGGGTCCGGACCGACAGCGTCTGACCGAGCAGCGTCAGCTCCACGCGCCCGGGCTCAGCCACTGGCCGACCGTCCCACGTCGAGCTTGGCGATGTCCTTCAGGATGGTGTCGATCTGTGCCACGACGTGCCGGCGCTCGTCCTCCAGACGACGCTGATCGCGCCGAAGCCGCGCGTTCTCCTCGCGCAGCCGCGTGACCACCTCGCCCGCCCGGCGCACGGCCTCCTCGAGCTGCGTCAGCCGCTCCGCCAGCTCGTCCGCCATCCCTCAGCTCCCCCGCAGCGTGATGCCGAACCGGCTCGACACCGCGGCGGACACCCGCGCGTGCACCGCGTTGATCTCCTCGTCCGTGAGGGTGCGATCCTCCGCCTGGAACGTCAAGCGGTATGCGACGCTGCGGCCGCCCCCGGGCAGCGGAAACACGTCGAACACGCTCACGTCGCGCAGGAGCGGCCCCGCGTGCTCCCGGATGGCGGCCGCCACGGCCGCCGCCGTCGTGCCCGCGTCCGGCAGCACGAACGCCATGTCGCGCTGGATCGCGGGATACCGGGGCAGCGGCTGGTAGCGCACCGGCAGCGGCGCGAGCGGCACGCCGCCGTCGAGCGGCAGCGCGGCCGCGAACACGGGGACGTCGATGTCGAACGCCTCGCGGACGGCGGCCGCGACCTCGCCGAGCTCGGCCACGACCGTGTCGCCGGCCACCAGCGTCGCGTGCGAGTCGGGCTCGAATCCTGCCAGCCGCCCGCCCGGCCGCGCCACGGCCCGCACCCCGAACACCTCGAGCACGAGCTCGGCGAGGCCCTTGGCGTCGAAGACGTCGGCGGCGGCGGGCGCCGTGTGCCAGGCGGCGTCCACGCGCGCGCCGGCCACCGCGAGCGTCACCCACCGCGGCTCGGCCGTCCCCGTGTCGCCCGCGGTCGCGGACTCGTACGTCCGGCCGATCTCGAAGACGCGCACGGCGGGCTGCTGGCCGCGTCGATTCGTCGCCACGACACCGAGCAGGCCCTCGAGCGGATGCCCGCGCAGCGCCGACGCGTCCTGGCTCAGCGGATTGAGGAGCTTCAGCCCGCTCGCGACCCCGAGGGCGCTCGCCCGCGCCGGGTCGCTGAACGCGTAGGTCACGCACTCGTGCAATCCGGCGCCGACCAGCGTCGCGCGCACGAGCGCCTCCTGGCGTGCGATGTCGCTGTCGCGCGCCAGCGCCACGTCGCCGCGGCTGAAGGTGGTCGGCAGCCGGTCGTAACCCCAGACGCGGATGACCTCCTCGACGAGGTCGTCCTCCATCGCGATGTCGCGGCGGAAGCTCGGCACCTCCACCTCGAGGTCGCGCCCGCGGGGGCGCGCGGCGAGGCCGAGCGCGGTGAGGATGCGCCGTGCCTCGGCCGGACGCGGGGCGACACCCAGCAGGCGCTCGATGCGCGACATCCGGAGGCGGAGGCGCACGGGCCGTCGCTTGCGCGGATACGCGTCGAGCATGCCCCGCGCCACCGTCCCCCCCGCGAGCTCGGCCATCAGCTGCGCGGCGCGCGCGCCCGCGTCCACCAGCCCCTCGATGTCGGCGCCGCGCTCGAACCGGTAGGCGGCGTCGGTCCTGAGGCCGAGCGTGCGGGAGGTCCGGCGGATG
>DATBIN010000097.1:0-43834 GCA_036556925.1 Gaiella sp. | reverse complement strand
CCCCCACGTCCCCCCTCCTTCAGGGCACCTCCCGCCACACCGCTGTGAGCCTCTCGGGCGAATGAATCGCCCTCCGGCCTCGAGCCCGACCCCGCCGCACAGCGCCGGCGGCCAAGCCACAATGACGCTCCCGGCGGGGTGCGAGAGCGGTCGAATCGGGCGGTCTTGAAAACCGTTGAGCCGCAAGGCTCCGTGGGTTCGAATCCCACCCCCGCCGCTAGAGGCTTGGTGTGAACGCCGTGGCGCCCGGCCGCGAAGCGGACGGCTTCAGGGGTGTGCGCGTCCGGAATCCGCACTCGCGGATTCCGGGCTGCGCCGGCAACGAGACGCTTGCTGTGAAAACCGTGGCGCCAGGCCGCGAAGCGGACGGCTTCAGGGGTTTGCGCGTCCGGAATCCGCACTCGCGGATTCCGGGCTGCGCCGGCTAGTAGGAGCCGAGGGTCGCGAGGACGTCCGTCGGCTTCGGGGCGAGCGCGGCCGGCACGAGGGCTCGCAGCTCGGCCGCCGGAACGCCGCGCTTGGCGAGTTCGGCGAGCAACGCGTCGATCGTCGCCGCAGACTGGGCCCTCGTCAGCCTGCCCTGCACCCCCGCCGCCCTGACGACGCCCGCCACGCGCTTCCCCGCCGTGGCGGCGGCGGTACGGGCCGACGCCAGCGACGCCGCGGAGTCGCTCGCGCGCTGCTGGGCGCCCGCCAGCGCGGTGGCGCTCCCGGATCTCCGCGCCGCGGCGAGCGCCGCCACCCGGATGCAGGGGGTCGACGGTCCGCCTGACCCTTGCCTACCCTTCGTCTGTGAGCATGCGTCGACTCGTTCGCGTTCTCGGCACGACACTCGCCGTGCTCGGGATCCTCGCCCTCGCATACGGGTTCGTGACGTGGAAGTGGGGCGACCCCGTGACGTCGCTCTACACGCGCTGGAAGCAGCGCGAGCTCTCCTCGTCCTACGAGCGGATCGCCGACCGCTTCGCCCTGCCGCCCGTCAGCCGCGATCTGCCGAAGAAGGACAACGGCCCTGCCATCGAGGCCGCCGCGAAGCGCCTCCGCGGCTCCGTGCAGGAGGGTCAGGCGATCGGACGGATCTCGGTGCCCAGGCTGGGGCTCGACATGGTGATGGTCAACGGCACGTCCAGCGGGACCCTCAAGACCGGTCCCGGGCGCGATCCACGCACGTACATGCCGGGCGAGGGCGAGCTCGTCTACGTGGCCGGGCACCGGACGACCTACGGTGCGCCGTTCGCGCACATCGACCGCCTCGAGCCGGGAGACAGGGTCGTGCTGCGCATGCCCTACGCGACCGCCGTCTACCGCGTCACGAGCCACGTGATCGTCCCCGCCGACGACGTCGCGCGGCTGAAGTCGGCGGGCAAGGAGCTCGTGGCGCTCCAGGCCTGCCACCCGCGGTTCTCCGCCAGCCAGCGCTACATCGTGTACGCGCGCCCGGTGTCCATCACCCCGGTGGCGCGGGAAAGCGGCGCCACCTCCGCGGCACCCGCATAGGGCGTCTGACCCCCGGCTACCGGCTCGGCGCGACGTCGACGAGCGCCAGGAGCTCGCGCGCGATCTCCGGCAGCGTGCTCCGGCTCGTGTCGAAGCGCATGATCGCCGGGCCCCCGGGCCGACCCGCGAGCTCCGCGACGAAGTCCTCGTAGACGCGGCGCACGCCGGCGAGGCTCGCCCCGGCCTCCTCCACGCCGGCGCCCTTGAGCGCATGGGGCTTCTCGCGGCCCTCGATGCGCGGCAGCAGGATCTCGTCCGGGGCGTCGAGCAGCACCACGGCGTCGAGGATGGACGCCCAGGCGGTCACCGTCTCGCGCCACCAGGGGGCGAGGCGGTCGTTCATGAGCAATCCCCTCGTGAGGAAGAAGACGGGCCCCTGGTCGAACACGTAGAGGCGCACCGCAGGGTCGCCGCGGGCGAGGAGGCGGGGCCACAGGCGCACGTTGGTCATCGTCCGCACCTGCTCTCGCATCCAGCCGCGGACGAGCGCGCGCCGGCGCACGAGGGTGGCGAGCGAGCGCAGCGCGGCGGCCGCGATCACGGCTCGGCTCGTGAGGTCGCGGATGCGCGGGTTGCCGACGACGGTCGCCCGGTCCCCGGCGACGGCGGCGAGGAGCGTCGACTTCCCCGTTCCCGGCGGCCCCACGAGCTCGACCACGAGCGCACCCGTCGGCCCGACCGCCACCCTCAGAGCTCCGACCAGACGATCGACTTCACCTCGGCGAGCACCTCCGCGGCCGGGCGGCTGGCGTCGACGACGTGCGCCGCCGTGCCGCTCCAGTCCGCGCCGTACACCTCGGCGTTGCGGGTGCGGACGAACTCCGGCTCCTCGTCGGCCCGCCTCGCCACCGCCACCTCGGGATCGAGCCGGAGCACGACGAGCACGTCCGGCGGCCGCAGGCGCTCGTAGTAGGCACGCTCGCGGCCGGCGAGCCGCTCCCCGAGACGATTCCCGGCCGGGACGGTGACGACCGAGCCGATCCTCGGCCCGTCCATGAGCCGGAGCTGCGGGAGCGGGTAGCGGTCGCTCACGACCACCGTGCCGAGCGCCGCCTCCCGCCGCGCCGCCGTATGGGCGGCGTACCGATCGCGGGCCGTCACGACGGCGAGCAGCGCCGCGCGCCTCCATCCGCGCCCGGGCGGCCGGCGTGTCAGCTTCGCGACCCCGGCTGCCGCCCGCACTCCCGAGCCGACCGCCCAGGTGACCGGTCCGCGCGGAGGCTTGCCGAGATGCGTCCGCACGGCCCGAACGTCGCGCGCGAGCCAGCCGTGCAGCCCGTCGACGACCGTCGACTTCCCCGCCCCGTCGGCGCCGACGATCGCGACGACGGCGCCGCCGCGTGCCAGGCGCCTCTTTCCGGGTCGCAGGCCGACGTACCCCGACGACTGCCGCCAGAAGGCGACCGCGGCATCCGCAGCGCGTGGACGCCGCGCGTCGGCCGCGAGGCGGCGGTGGAGCGCGCGTGCCGCCGCCGCGCGCCGCCGCACGCCGGCACCCGGGCCCGCCGCCCGTTCGCACTCGTCGAAGAGGCCCTGCCCGACGAACGGCAGGCATTCCTCGAGGTAGCGGTAGAGCACCTCGCGGTCGACGCGCGCCTGGAGGTACGAGAGCTCCTCCCGCGCAGAGTCCGGCACGACTCCGCGCCGGAACGCGATCGCGTCCCAGCCCGCGTGCTTCAGCGTCAGGCGCAGCACGAGCACGATGAGCTCGAGCTCCGGGGGCGGGATCGGAAAGCCGCCGTCCTGCGCCGCCGAGGCGTCGAGGAGGACGCGCTCGAGCGGCAGCACGTAGTTCTTCGTCAGGTCGTCGCCCACCACGAGCCGGTAGTGGGCGTGGAGGTGCACCAGCCGCCCGGACTCCGGCGCGTGCCCGTAGAAGTCGAGCACACCTGGCAGTGGCCGCGCAGCGACGGCCTCCTTGAAGCCGAGCGTGTCCAGCACCGCCTCGAAGCGCTGTGCGTCGGACCGGCGCACGAGGAGATCGAGGTCGTTCGCGCCCGTGTACGAGCGGTCGAGGGCGTTCGTGCTCTTCCAGTGGCAGTAGCAGACCCCCTCGGAGGCGAGCGCCTCGGCGAGCGCGCGGACGAGCGGAAGCATGGGCTGATCGTTCACGTCACCGGAGGTCTATCCTGCCCGGCCCGGGGACGGGGCAACCCGCCTTCGGGAGAGGCGAATCCCATACTTGCGGCGCACCGGAAAGGTCGTAGACTCCCGTCAGAAGGGGTGGGCCTCTTCTGAGGCGTATCGGCGTACGCGGGGGATGACACGTGTGGGGAACTAGGCGAAGCTGGGTTCGCGCTCGGCAGCGTAGGTTTGTCGAGCTTGCTCTGATCTGTCTGTTGGTGCCGCTGGCGCTCTCGCTGGCGGCCGGTGCGGCTACGCGGGCGAGCGTCGACGCGCCCGAGGTGCAGAAGATCCGCTCGATCTGGACGAACGAGTTCGCGGTCGACCGACCGTCGGGCGTCGCCTACGACGCCGAGGACGGCGCGCTCGTCGTGGCCGGCGCCACGGAGGGCGGCAAGACCCACGGCACACGGGTGACGACGGGCGAGGACGCCCGCGGCACGCTCGAGCTCCCCGAGCTCTCGAACCCCGCCACGCTCGCCTTCGACCGCGCCCGCAAGCGCCTGGCTGCGGTCACGGGCGCCAACCTGGTCACGGTCGCCGCGGGCGAGCTCAGGAAGCGCAACCCGGTCACCACTCGCGGCACGATCGCCGACCTCCTGCTGCGCGACCCGCGCGGCTCCACCTTCCACCCCACGGACGGCACGTGGTACGTGCTCGACGGCAGCGGCTCCACCATCGTGCGCGTGCGCCCCGGCGGCGGTCTGCCCACGCGCGTCTCGCTGAGCTCGCTCGGCGGCAACCTGCGCGGCCTTGCCTTCAACCCGGCGGACGGCCTCCTCTACACGGCGAGCCCCGACCAGCAGCTGCTCTACGGCGTCGACGCGTCCGGAAGCCTCAAGAAGACGTATAGCTTCACGTCGCTCGGCATCAAGAGCTTCCGCTCGTTCGCCTTCGCCCCGAGCACGGACAACACCGACAACCCGGCGACCCAGCACCTGTTCGTGGCCGACGCAGGCAACGCGAAGAGCCTCGGCCGCATCGTCGAGGCTGCGCTGCCGTCGGGGCTCTCGTCCCTCACGAGCGCCGCGGCCGCCACGAACGAGTCGGCCACGCTCGTGCAGACGATCCACACGTCACAGCTCTCGCCACCCGCACCCGATCCGGCCGGCATCCGCTACATCCCGGCGACGGGCAACTTCGTCATCAGCGACTCCGAGGTCGACGAGATGACGGTCGCGAACGGCGCCTCCTGGGGCGGGTACCAGGGCGCCACCCTCTGGAAGATCACGACCGGCGCGACCGTCGTCGACACGGGCACGACGTGGCTGTCGTATCCGTCCGGCAGCTTCTTCAACCGGGAGCCGACGGGCGTCGGCTTCGACGCGGCCACCAACCGGCTCTTCATCTCGAACGACGACACGGACCGCGTCGACATCGACAATCCGGGTCCCGACGGCCGTCACGGGACCTCCGACGACACCGTCACCGTGATCAACGCCGGAAGCTTCGGCGCCACGGACGCCGAGGACGTGACGTACGACCCGGCGAACGGCCACCTCTACATCCTCGACGGCACCGGCAGGGAGGTCTACGACCTCGACCCGGTGGACGGCGTCTTCGCGAACGGGAACGACGTCGCCACGCACTTCGACGTCGGCCTGCACGGGATCGTCGACTGCGAGGGCATCGTCTGGGATCCGCAGCGCGGCCTCTGGGTCATCGCCGACCAGGGCACGAGCCGGATCTACGAGATCGAGAGGTCCTCCAACACGCTCGTGCGCGTGATCGACGTGACGCAGGTGCCGTTCGGCAACAAGCTTCTCGGCGGCCTCGAGATGGCGCCCACGTCGAACCCGGGCGACAGCCCGGCTGCGATGAGCTACTGGCTCGTCGACCGGCAGGTCGACAACAACGAGGACCCGAACGAGAACGACGGCAAGCTCTACGAGCTCTCGGTCACCGGGCTCGGCGGCGGCGAGACGCCGCCGGCCGTCACCGTGACCGCTCCCGCCGAGGGCGCCACCGTCTCCGGCGCGGCCGTCTCCGTGACCGCCAACGCCGTCGACAACGGAACCGTCACGCAGGTGCAGTTCTTCGTGGACGGCAACTCGATCGGCACCGACACCAACGGCGCCGACGGCTGGACGGCCACCTGGAACTCCACCAGCGTCCCCGACGGGCCGCACGTCGTCAGCGCGACGGCGACCGACAATGCGACGCTCACGGGCAGCGACTCCAACAACGTCACCGTCGACAACGTGCCCAACGACAACCCGCCGACGGTCACGGTCACCGCACCCGCGGAGGGCGCCACCGTGTCCGGCACGGCGGTCTCCGTGACGGCCAACGCCTCCGATCCGGGTGGCGGCGTGACGCAGGTGCAGTTCTTCGTCGACGGCAACTCGATCGGCACCGACACCAACGGCGCCGACGGCTGGACCGGCACATGGAACACCACCACCGTGGCCGACGGGCCGCACACGGTCGCGGCGACCGCTCGCGACACCGTCAACCAGACGGCCAGCGACTCGAACGGCGTCACCGTCGCCAACGCGACGTCGCTCACCCGGCCCATCGCGGTGAACGTCGACGACGTCGAGGAGCGACTGAACGGCCAGATGCTGCGGACGGACGGCGACATCGACATCGTCGTCGACAAGGTCGCCTCCGGCGCGCAGACGATCGGGCTGCGCTTCACGAACGTCACGATCCCCAAGAACGCGACGATCGTGAACGCCAGGATCCAGTTCGAGTCCGACTCGGGGAACACGGCGGCCGCGAACTTCACGATCCGCGCGCATGCCGCCGACAATGCGCCGGGATTCACCACGGCGGCCTTCAACGTCTCGTCGAGACCGACGACGACGGCCTCGACGACGTGGGCGCCCGGCGCCTGGTCGGGGATCGGCGTGTCCGGCCCGGCGCAGCTCACGTCGAACTTCGCCCCCGTGCTGCAGGAGCTCGTCAACCGGCCGGGGTGGGCCTCCGGCAACGCCGCGGCCATCATCATCACCGGCACCGGCAAGCGGACGGCCGAGTCGTTCGACGGCGGCGGACAGGCCGCGGCGGCCGAGCTCACCGTCAGCTACACCGTCACGCCGGGCAGCGACACGCCGCCGTCGGTCTCGGTGACGGCCCCGGCCGAGGGCGCCACGGTGTCGGGGACCGCCGTCTCGGTGACGGCGAACGCGTCCGACAACAACGGCGTCACGCAGGTGCAGTTCTTCGTGGACGGCAACTCCATCGGCACCGACACCAACGGCGCCGACGGCTGGACGGCCACCTGGAACTCCACCAGCGTCGCCAACGGGCCGCACACGGTCACTGCGACCGCCACCGACACCGCCAACCAGACGGCCAGCGACTCGAACGGCGTCACCGTGAACAACGTCGCCGCGGACAACCCGCCCACCGTCACCCTCACCGCGCCCGCCGAAGGCGCCCTCGTCCTCGGCACGGTCAGCGTCACCGCCAACGCCTCCGACCCGGGTGGCGGCGTGACCCAGGTGCAGTTCTTCGTGGACGGCAACTCGATCGGCACCGACACCAACGGCGCCGACGGCTGGACCGCGAGCTGGAACACGACGACCGTCGGCGACGGGCCGCACACGGTCACGGCCACCGCCCGCGACACCATCAACCAGACGGCCAGCGACTCGAACGGCGTCACCGTCGACAACGTCCCGGCGGACAGCCCGCCCACCGTCACGCTCACTGCGCCGGCGGAAGCGGCCACCGTGTCCGGCACGGCGGTCTCCGTGACAGCCAACGCCTCCGACCCGGGTGGCGGCGTGACCCAGGTGCAGTTCTTCGTGGACGGCAACTCGATCGGCACGGACACCAACGGCGCCGACGGCTGGACGGCCACCTGGAACAGCACCACCGTCGCCGACGGCGTCCACACCGTCTCCGCGACGGCGACGGACACGGCGAGTCAGATCGCCAGCGACTCGAACTCGGTCACGGTGGCGAACGCGACGTCGCTCACGCGGCCCATCGCTGTGGGCACGGACGACGTCGAGGAGCAGGGCAGTGGCAACATGCTGCGCACCGACGGCGACCTCGACATCGTGCTCGACAAGACCACGATGCCCGTGCAGACCGTGGGCCTGCGCTTCACCAACATCACCATCCCCAAGAACGCCACCATCGTCAGCGCCAGGATCCAGTTCACGGCGGACTCGGCCCAGTCGGGTGCCGTGAGCCTGACGATCCGCGGCGAGGCAGCCGACAACGCGGCCGCCTTCACCACGACCGCCTTCAACCTCACGTCGCGGCCGACGACGACGGCGTCCACCGCATGGTCGCCTCCCGCCTGGGGGGCAGGGGCGGCCGGAGCGAACCAGCTCTCGCCGAACTTCGCGGCCGTGCTCCAGGAGATCGTCAACAGGCCGGCGTGGGCGTCCGGCAACGCCGTGGTAATCGTCTTCACCGGCTCGGGCAAGCGCGCCGCCGAGTCGTTCGAAGGCGGCGGCGCAGCAGCCGCCGCCGTGCTCACGGTCGGCTACACCGTTCCCTAAGCATCGAGCTCGCCCTCGCGCCGGCCCATCGGCGCGAGGGCGAGCTTCGCGATAGACTCGCCCCCGCGAGAGGAGGCCGTTCAAGTCTCGTCGATGGGGGTGGGAGTCGTCATGCGGGGAATGCTCGAGCGCGGACGCACGGCCGCGCGTCGCCTGAGCCGTGGGACTCTGTCGCTCGTCGTCGGTGCGGTCGCCATGCTCGCCGTCTTCGCCGCCGCTGCGCCCTCCGCCCCGACAGCGTCGCCCGAGGCGCTCGAGGTGCGCTCAATCGTCACCTCCGAGCTCGGCCTGGCGCGCCCCGCCGGCCTCGCCTACGTTCCCGCCGACGCGGCGCTGGTGGTGGCGGGCGACGGCCAGGGCGAGACGTCGCTCCTCCGTATGAGCTTGCTCGAAGACGTCCTCGGCAGCGCGTCGCTGCCGCAAGTGTCGAGCGCGACCGTCGCCTTCGATCGCTCGGGAGCGCGGCTCACCGCCCTGAGCGGCACCGAGCGGCTCGCGCTGTCGGTCGGCGAGCTCCGCAAGCGAAGCCCGTCGACGAGCCGCGAGAAGCTTCCCGACCTCGGCCTCGTCGAAGCGGGCGGAGCGACGTTCCTGCCCGACGGCACGTGGGTCGTCCTCGACACGCGCGACTCTGCGCTCGTTCGGCTGCGCCCCGGCGCGCGGAACGCCGTGCGCGCTGCGCTGAGCGGTCTCGGCTCCGGGCTCCGAGGCCTCGCGTACAACCCCGCGGACGGGCTCCTCTACGTCGCCGCCCCGGCGCAGGAGACGCTGTACGCCGTCGACGGAGAGGGCACGCTCCGGAAGTCCTTCGGGCTGGCAGCGCTGGAGGTCGAGGACCTCCGCGCACTCGTCTTCGCGCCGAGCGCCGACCCGACCGACGACCCGGCCGAGCAGCACCTCTTCGTCGCCGACGCCGGGAGCGGCTCGGTGCCCGGGCGGGTGCTGGAGGTCTCGCTCGCGCCGGCCGTCGTGGTCGCGGCGCCGATCGTGGTGCCGACCCTGCTGCAGACGATCGACACTTCGCTCTTCGCCCCGCCCTCGCCGGACCCGGCGGGGCTCACCTACGTCCCGGCCACCGACCGGCTCCTGATCACCGACTCCGAGGTCGACGAGATGTCGATCTACCAGGGCGCCAACCTCTACGAGTTCACCCGGCTGGGCGCCCTGGTACGCACCGGCACCACGGTCCCCTTCACGCCCGAGCCGACGGGCGCCGGCTACGGGGCCGCCAACAGCAGCCTGTACGTCACCGACGACGACCAGAACTCCGTCTTCGTCGTGCGCGCAGGGGGGGACGGGGGCCTGGGCACCAGTGACGACCTCGTCACGGAGGTGAGCACGGCCACGTTCGGCAGCCTCGACCCGGAGGGGACCGAGCTCGACCCGGACACCGGCCACCTCCTGATCAGCGACGGCGTGGGCATCGAGGTCTACGACGTCGACCCCGTCAACGGAGTCTTCGGCGACGGCAACGACGCGGTCACGAGCTTCGACGCCGAGGTGGGCGGCGTGCGCGACGCGGAGGGCATCGGCTTCGACCCCCAGCGCCACACGTACCTCGTCATCGATCCGCTGGGCGGCGAGATCTACGAGTTCACGAAGTCGGGCACGCTCGTGCGCGTCATCGACCTGTCCGTGGCGATCCCGTCCTCGACCGAGCTGTTCGCCGGCGTCGCCGTGGCGCCCACCTCGAACCCGAGCGACAGCCCGACCGCGATGAGCTACTGGGTCTGCGACCGGCAGGTGGACAACAACAGCAACCCGAACGAGAACGACGGCAAGGTCTACGAGCTGTCGATCCCGGCGGACGACGCACTGCCGTCCGTCCTCGTCGGCGCGCCGGCCGCAGGGGCGACCGTGGAGGAGACGGTCCAGGTCACGGCGTCGGCATGGGACGACCAGGGCGTGACGCAGGTGCAGTTCTTCGTCGACGGCACGTCCATCGGCACCGACACGAACGGCGCCGACGGATGGTCGGCGTCCTGGAACACCCGGAACGGCGCCAAGGGCACCACCGAGGGGGCGCACACGGTGACGGCGACCGCGACCGACTCCGGTGCCCAGACGTCGAGCGACGCCAACGTGGTGACCGTCGCGAACACGCGCCAGCCCGTGCCGTCGGCGCCGCAGGTGGTCACTCCCGCGAGCGGCAGCACGGTCTCGGGAATCGTCCCCGTGACGGCCTCGACCAGCGGGCCGGGGATCGCCCGCGTGGAGTTCTTCGCCGACGGCAGGAGTATCGGCACGGACACGGTGGGCGCCGACGGATGGTCGGCCTCCTGGGACACGAGCGGCGTCGCCAACGGCAGTCATACGCTGGCCGCCACCGCCACCGACACAGCCGGTAGGACGGCCACGGGCACGAGCAGCGTCACCGTCGCCAATCCCGAGATCCTCTCGCTCACGATCCCGATCAGGACGGGCGCCGACGACGCCGAGCAGCGCTCCGACGGGCGCATCCTGCTGCGCGACGGAGACCTCGACCTCGTCGTCGACAAGCGATCGACCCAGACGGTGGCGCTGCGGTTCGCCGGCGTGCCGATTCCGGCGCGGGCGACGATCGTGAGCGCGCACCTGCAGCTCCGGGCCGACTCCACGAGCTCCGGGCGGGCGAGGCTGACCCTCCGGGGCCAGCGCGCGGACGACGCGGCCGCGCTCAGCGGCCGCCGGCGCGACATCGCGGCACGGCCGCGCACGGGGGCCGCCGTCACCTGGACGCCGCTGCCCTGGTCCGTCGTCGGCGAGGCGGGATCGCGGCAGCGCAGCCCCGACCTGTCCGCGATCGTGCAGGAAATCGTCGACCGGCCGGGCTGGGCGTCCGGCAACGCGCTCGTGCTCGTCGTCACCGGCTCCGGCAAGCGGGCCGCGGAGTCGTTCGAGGGCGGCTCTCCGCCCGTCCTCGAGATCAGCTACAGGACGGGGTAGGCCGGGCGCTACCCGCGCCCCAGCACCGACGCGACGCGTCCGAGCAGACGACGCCGCTGCCGGGCGGAGAGGCCCGCGTAGAACGATGCGGCCGCGAGCGGGACGAAGGACAAGGCGCCCGCGACGACCAGGACGAGCCACGAGCCGGTGCTCACGGAGGGGGCGAGCAGCGCGGCGCCGACCAGCAGGGCCGTCGAGGCGACGGCCGGCCGCACCACGCCCCTGAGCTGGCGTGCCGTGGGGATGCCGAGCGCACGGCCGACAAGCCACGGGTAGGCGACGGACTGGATGGAGCGGCCGAGGATGAACCCGATCACGAGCCCGGTGATCTTGGCATCGAGCGCGTCGACGAAGGCGATGCCGAGGCCGACGGCCACCCCCGCCGACAGGATGCCGAGCAGCACCTTGGCGCGAAGGTCGAGCGTGAGGTCGATGATGCTCGCGTCGTTCCGGATCAGCGCGAACTGCAGCACCATGACGATGATCAGGAACGACGCGAGCTGGCCGGGGTAGTAGGTCTCCCCCACCCAGAGCGCGAGGAACGACTCCCCCCAGAGCAGGTACACGGCGCCGAACGCGGTCGCGATCAGCCAGGTCAGCGACATCGACTCCGAACGTACGCCGCCCGCCCGCTCCGTCTTCTGGGCGCCGACGAGCCCGCCGAGGCCCGGCATCACGGCCGAGACGACGATCGCGACGCCGCCGAAGATCGCCTCGGGGACGTACCGGGCGAGCACGAAGACGGTCACGAGCTCCGTCGAGCCCACGATGCCGAGCACCACCACGTCGCTCCCGCGCATCACCTGCATGACGAGGTTCCAGAGCAGGAACCAGCCGCTGAGCTGGAGGAAGGGGACGACCTCCCGCACGCCCATCCTCGTCATCCCGAACCACGGCACGTTGCGCCGGGTCACCCACAGGAAGAGCGTGCCCGTGACGATCGTGGTCGCGACCACGGACGCCGCCACGCCCGCCAGCCCGCCGCCGAGCAGGACGACGACGGCAGTGAGCACGCCGCCGCCGACCACCACCGCGGTCGACAGTCCCATGCGCCGGTAACCGAGGTTCTCGCCCTGGAGCACCGACTGGGGGATGGTCACGAGGTTGATCACGATCAGGTCCGCCGCAAGCAGTGCCGCGGCGATGCGCACGGTGGTGGTCAGGTCGTCGGGCACGTCGAGCCAGACCGGCGCGAACCAGCCGAGCACCGCGGTGACCAGCACCAACGGAGGCAGGAAGAGGAACCACACCGTGACCGCGCTCCCGACCTGACGCCGCTTCTCCTCGAGGTCGGACGAGTGCTGGTGATGCGCGAGCGTCCATTTCAGGGCCTGGCTCGGCCGTCCACCGGCCGGCGTGGCGTAGCCGATCAGGCGCGTCAGCACCTGGTAGATGCCGAAGACGTTGGAGCCGAGCCGCGAGACGAGCAGCGGGTTGAGGACGAAGCCCACCCCCAGGCGCGCTGCGTAGTCGAGGAACGACGCGACCATGTTCAGCGTCGCCTTCTGCGTCAGGGTGGAGTCGGCGAGCACCCGCGCCTTGAGGCGGCCGACCGGCCCGCGCCGCCCTGCAGCCGGTGCGCTCATCTCGGGTCGCACTCTTGCATGCGATCGTGCGCGCCTTCGTCGTGCCCGTCTACGCTCCTGCGGTGCGGGTTCTCGTCGTCACGAACGTCTACCCCTCCCCGGACCGGCCCTTCTCGGGGACGTTCGTCCACGACCAGGTCGAGAGCCTCCACGCGCTCGGGCTGGAGCTGGACGTGCTGCACGTGCGCCGCCATGCCGCCGGCGCAGGCATCTACCGCGGGCTCGGCGGACGCGTGCGGGACCAGGCCCGGGACACCGGCGCGGACGTCGTGCACGTCATGTACGGGGGCGTGATGGCCGAGTCGGTCACCCGCGCGGTCGACGAGATTCCCGTCGTCGTGTCCTTCTGCGGCACGGACCTGCTCGGCGGCAGAGCCGGCAGCCTGGCGACCCGCGTGCGCGAGCGCGTCGGCGTCCTCGCCTCGCGCAGAGCGGCGCGCCGCGCGGACGCCGTCATCGTCAAGTCGTCCGCGCTCCGTGCCGCGCTGCCGGCCGGGCTGGCCGACGACCGTGTCTGGCTGATCCCCAACGGCGTCGACACGGACCGCTTCGCGCCCGCGCCACGGGAGGCCGCTCGGTCGGCACTCGACTGGCCGCCGGACGAGCGCATCGTGCTCTTCCCGGCGGCGCCCAACCGGCCCGAGAAGCGCTTCGAGCTCGCCCGCGACGCGGTCGCCGAGCTCGAGCGGACGACTCCCGGCGTCCGCCTTCACATGCTCGAGGGCGTCGCCCACCGCGATGTCCCCACGTGGCTGAACGCGGTCGACGCCGTCGTGCTCACGTCCCTGCACGAGGGCTCTCCGAACGTGGTCAAGGAGGCGCTCGCCTGCTGCACGCCCGTCGTCTCGGTCGACGTCGGCGACGTGCGCGAGCGTATCGACGGCGTGCCGGGCTGCGCCGTCGCCGCCGCGGATCCCGTCTCGCTGGCCTCCGCGCTCGGAGCGGCGCTCCGTGCCGAGCGCGACTGCGCCGGGCGCGCGAGGATCGAGGAGCTGTCGCACCCGCGCGTCGCTGCGCAGATCGCCGGCATCTACGCCGGGATCGTCAGCTCGGCTCGTTAGCCAGCTCGGCCTCGACGAGCCGCGCCCCGTGAGCCCAGAGCTCGACGGCGTTCTGGTAGTCGTCGTGGCGTCCGATGTCGAGCCAGAGCCCGTCGTGGACGTACGCCCCGACCGGCAACCCCTTGTCGAGCAAGGCGTGCACCAGGTCCGGGAAGTCGAACGACCCCTCGGCGGGCAGGAACTCGAGCGCCGACGGCTCCAGCGCATAGACGCCCATGCTGACGTTCCACGTCATCTCGGGCTTCTCCTCGTAGGAGACGACCCGCGCGAAGGACTCGTTGCCGTTCAGGTGGAGCACGCCGTAGTCCGTCTGCATGCGCCGCCGGTGGGTGGCGATCGTGAGCACGTTCCCGCTCTCCTGGTGGTACGACAGGAGCGCCCCATAGTCGAGCGTGGTCAGCAGGTCGCCGTTCATGGCGAGGAAGGTCTCGTCGAGCCCCTCGACCAGGCGCAGCGGGCTGGCCGTCCCGAGCGGCTCGTGCTCGGTCACCCAGGTGATCTCGACGAGCCGCTCCTTGCCGCCGTTCTCGAAGACGGCGCGGATGAGGTGCGAGAGGTAGCCGACGCAGAACGTCAGGTTGTGGAAGCCGGCGTCCGCGAGCTGGTGGACGAGGATCTCCAGGATCGACCGGTTGCCGATCGGCATCAACGGCTTCGGCAGCACGGACGTGTACGGCTCGAGGCGCCGGCCCCGGCCGCCGGCGAGGATCACGACACGGGTGTCGCGCGGGGTGACGCTGGTTACCCGGCGCCGGTGGGCCAGCCGCAGCAGCTCAGCCTCGAGCGCGGCATCGAGATCCGCCATGCCTCCGTTTTCGGTCACGCAGGCGGCGAGCTTGAGCCCACCGCGTCGGCCTCGCGCCTCCGGACCGTGAGCTGCCCGTTCAGGCGGTTGACCGCGACGTCGGAGCGCAGGAAGACCGGCAGCACCGTCCAGAGCAGGATCCGGAAGTCGCCGCCGAACGTCCGCGTTTGGGCGTAGTACATGTCGAGCTTCACCTTCTGCGGCAGGATCTGGTCGACGTAGTGACCCATCCGGTCCTCGGGGTCGAGGATCTCCGCCTCCTTGGCGAACGCGAGCTGGCACAGGCCGGTGATGCCCGGCCGCACGGCCAGGATCTCGTCGTACTCCGGCGCGTGCAACGCCACGAACCCCTCGTCCTCCGGCCGCGGCCCGACCAGGCTCATCTTGCCCCGGAGCACGTTCCAGAGCTGCGGGACCTCGTCGAGCTTGGTCCGTGCCAGCCACCGGCCGATGCGCGTGAAGCGCGGGTCGACGTCGCCCGTCAGGGCGTGCCCCGACGCGCCGTTGTACATCTTGCGGAACTTGAGCACGCGCAGCTCCCGCCCGTACCTGCCGACGCGGCGCGCGCGATAGAAGACCGGTCCGCGGCTCTCGACCTTGATCGCGATCGCGCACCCGAGGATCACCGGGGAAAGCAGCAGCAGCAGGACCCCCGCCACGCCGATGTCGAAGGCGCGCTTCGCCCCACTGTCGATGACCCCGACGACGCCGAGCCGACGCGCCGGACCGGCCGACTGCACGATGGTCGTGCCCACCCGGTCGATCGAGCTCTCAGACATCCCCCCAAAACCTCCCCGTCAATGCCTCGAGTCTCATTTCAACTGCGTTCCTCAGTCTGTCAAGAAAGTACGTCACATCCGACTAGACGCCGGTTCAGGGTGGGGCTAGACCTTCGTTGGGCTAGAGGACTGGAAGCGCCTGGCTAAGGTGAGTTCGTGAGCGCTCCGCACTGGCTCGTTCCGCTCTCGGACGTCGTCGGCGACGACGAGCTCGTGGACGCCGCCAGCGAGGCCGTCCGCTCCGGCTGGTGGAGCACCGGGCCGCGCGTCGCCGAGCTCGAGGAGCGGTTCGCCGAGGCCAACACGACGCCGCACGCGATCGCCGTCGCGAACGGCACCGCCGCCCTCCACCTCGCACTGCTCGCCGCGGGAGTCGGCCCGGGCGACGAGGTGATCACGCCGTCGCTCACCTTCGTCGCGGTCGCCAACGCCATCCGGCACACGGGGGCGACGCCCGTCTTCTGCGACATCCTGGGCGAGCACGACCTCAACCTCGATCCGGCCGACCTCGAGGCCGCGATCACGCCGCGCACGAAGGCGGTCGTGGTGCTCCACTACGGCGGGTTCGCCTGCGACATGGCGGCCGTCGCCGAACTGGCGGACCGTCATGGTCTCACGGTGATCGAGGACGCCGCGCATGCGGTGGGCGCGACGTGGGAGGGCCGGGCATGCGGCACCCTCGGCGCTCTCGGCTGCTTCAGCTTCTTCTCCAACAAGAACCTCCCCATCGGGGAAGGTGGGATGGTAGTGACGGCGGATGACGAGCTTGCTGCGCGCGTCCGCCTCCTGCGCTCGCACGGGATGACGACGCTGACCTGGGATCGCCACCGCGGCCACGCGAGCGCCTACGACGTCGTCGCCGTCGGGTTCAACTACAGGCTCGACGAGATCCGCGCCGCCATGGCGCTCGTCCAGCTCGGCCGGCTGCCCGCTGCGACCGCGGAGCGGGCGCGCCTCGGCAATCGCTATGTGGCGCTGCTGCACGACGTGGAAGGGCTCACGGTGCCCTTCGCCGAGCGTCCGGACCGCGCCCAGGCCGCGCACCACATCGCGGTCGTGCTGCTCCCGGAGTCGGTCCACCGCGAGGAGGTGCGCGCCGCGCTCACAGCTGCCGGCGTGCAGACGAGCGTGCACTACCCGCCCATCCACGGATTCACCGCATATGCCGACGCGGCACCGCGTCCCCTGCCTCGGACCGAGGCTGTCGCCCCCCGCCTGCTCACTCTGCCGCTCTACCCGAACCTGACCGACGAAAACCTCGAGCTCGTCGGCGACCGGCTCCTCCATGCGGTGCGGGAGACCCGGTTGACGGCGACCCACGCCTAGTGGCCGCGCCGCCGGCAGCCGTGCCGCCGAGCCGGCTCAAGCCGTATCCCAAACGTGTCGAAGAGAAGAGAAGGAGCACACCATCCCTGCCATGACCACTCCCCATTCGCAGGAACGGCCCAGATGAGCGGTCAGCGGACGACCCTCGTCACCGGCGGCGCCGGCTACGTCGGGTCCGTCCTCGTGCCCGAGCTCCTCGCGAGCGGCCGCACGGTGCGCGTGCTCGACTCGCTCCTGCACGGCGTCCTCCCGGAGCCGATCGCCAGCGGCGACGGCGTCGAGCTCGTGCAGGGCGACGTGCGCGACGACGACCTCCGGCGCGCAGCTCTGGAGGGCGTCGACGAGGTCGTGCACCTCGCGGCCATCGTCGGCGATCCGGCCTGCTCGCGCGAGCCGGACGAGGCGCGCAGCGTCAACCTGGAGGCGACTCGCCTGCTCGTCCGCGAGGCGCACGACGGCGGCGTGCGGCGCTTCGTGTTCGCCTCCACCTGCTCGAACTACGGCAAGCTGGAGACGGACGAGCTCGCGACCGAGGACTGGGAACTCCATCCCGTCTCCCTCTACGCCGAGACGAAGGTGGCCGCCGAGCTCGACATCCTCGCCCAGAGCGGGAACGGCTTCAGCGCCACGTGTCTGCGCCTCGCGACGGTGTACGGCGCCTCGCCGCGCATGCGGTTCGATCTCACGGTCAACGAGTTCACGCGGGACGTCGTGCTCGGGCGCGAGCTCGTCGTCTACGGCGAGCAGTTCTGGCGTCCCTACGTCCATGTCCGCGACGCAGCGCGTGGGATCCTGCTCGTGCTCGACTCGCCCGCGGAGCTGGTCGGCTCCAGGGTGTTCAACCTCGGCGACTCGGCGGAGAACTACCGCAAGCTCGACCTCGTCGAGATCCTGCGGTCGCGCGTGCCCGACGCCAACGTCTCGTTCGTCCATCGCACGGAGGATCCGCGCGATTACCGCGTGAGCTTCGAGAAGATCGGCGCGGCGCTCGGCTACACCGTCTCGATGCGGGTGCCCGACGGGATCGACGAGGTCGCGGCCCTCGTCTCGAGCGGGGCCGTCGAGGACCCGTTCGCGGACGTCTACCGCAACTGAGGCCGCCCATGCGCAGGCTGGGCCGCACGCGAGGAGGCACGCGCTGAAGATCGGCGTCCTCACCCAGTACTACCCGCCGGAGATGGGTGCCGCGCCCGTGCGGCTCTCCGAGCTCGTCGCGCGCCTGCGCGAGCGCGGGCACGAGGTCGTCGTCCTCACCGCGATGCCGAACTACCCGGCCGGGAAGGTCTTCGACGGCTACGGCGGCGTGTTCCGGCGCGAGCGCGTCGACGGCGTCGAGGTGCTGCGCAGCTGGGTGTGGCCGTCCCTGCGTCCCCAGTTCATCCCGCGCACCCTCTCGTACCTCTCGTTCACGGCCAGCTCGACGATCGCCGGCGCGCTGCGACTGCCCCGGGTCGACGTGCTCGTCACCGAGAGCCCGCCGCTCCCGCTCGGCATCGCGGGCTACGTGCTGAGCCGCCTGCGCCGCGCGAAGCTCGTCTTCAACGTCTCCGACCTGCTCCCCGAGACGGCGGTGCACGTGGGCATCATGGGCGAGGACACGTTCGCCACCCGCCTCGCGTACAAGCTCGAGGCGTTCTGCTACCGCAAGGCGTGGCGGGTGTCGGTGCAGAGCGCCGAGATCCGGGAGAGCATCGAGGAGCGCTTTCCGCGCGTGCACACGCTCGACCTGCCCGGCGGCGTGGACACGAGCCTCTTCGATCCCACGCTCCGCGACGAGGCGCTGCGCACGCGCCTGTTCGGCGACAGGCCGGTCGTGGCGGTCTATGCGGGCCTGCACGGCATCCTCCAGGGCCTGGACCAGATCGTCGAGGCCGCGGACGTCCTGCGCGAGCGGGACGACCTGACGATCGCCCTCATCGGCAACGGCCCGGTGAAGGCCGATCTCGTCAGGGAGGCAGAGCGCCGTGGTCTCGACAACGTACGCTTCGTCGACGTGCAGCCCCGCGCCCTGATGCCGTCGGTGCTCGCATCCGCGGACATCGCGCTCGTGCCGCTCCGCACGCGCCTGCCGGGCGCCGTCCCGTCCAAGCTCTACGAGGCGATGGCGAGCGGCAGGCCCGTCGTCATGGCGGCCGACGGGGAGCCGGCCGAGATCCTCGCCAGGGCAGGCGCCGGCTACTCGGTCTCGACCGGCGACATCGCGGGCTTCGCGGCGGCTCTCGACCGCCTCGCGTCCTCGCCCCAGGAGCGCGAGCGGCTCGGCCGCGCCGGCCGGGCGGCCGCGGTCGCGCGCCACGACCGCCGGGTCATCTGCGACCGCTTCATCGACGCCCTGGAGGAGTCGGCGTGAGCAGGGCGGCGACCGGCCGCGAAGCGGCCGCTTCAGGGATCTGCCGCCGCAGGCGGATCCCCGCGGCAGGAATCCGCTCCTGCGGATTCCTGCCTTGCGGAGAAACAACGCGCAGCATGGTCAGGAGAGCGACCGGCCGCGAAGCGGCCGCTTCAGGGATCTGCCGCCGCAGGCGGATCCCCGCGGCAGGAATCCGCTCCCGCGGATTCCTGCCTTGCGGAGAGAAACCGTGAAGGTCGCATGCGTCGCCGGGGCACGGCCGAACTTCATGAAGGTGAAGCCGGTGCTGGACGCGCTCGAGGCACGGAGCGTGGAGACGCTGCTCGTGCACACGGGACAGCACTACGACGCGCTCATGAGCGACGTCTTCTTCGACGACCTCCGCCTGCGCAAGCCCGATCGCTACCTGGGGGTCGGGTCGGGGACACATGCGGAGCAGACGGCGCGCGTGATGACCTCGTTCGAGCAGCTGCTGCGCGAGGAGCCGGTCGACGTCGTCGTCGTCGTCGGCGACGTGAACTCCACGCTCGCCGCCGCCGTCGTCGGCGCGAAGCAAGGCGCCGTCGTGGCGCACGTGGAGGCGGGGCTGCGCAGCCGCGACTGGCGCATGCCGGAGGAGGTCAATCGCGTCGTCGCCGATCGGGTCAGCGATCTCCTGTTCGCACCGTCTGAGGACGCCGCCGAGAACCTGCGCAACGAGGGCTACCGCGACGATCAGATCCACCTCGCCGGCAACGTGATGGTCGACACGCTGCTCGCCGCCCGCACCCGGGCGCTGGAGCGGCCCATCCTCGCAACGCTCGGCGTCCAGCCGGGCACGTACGGCCTGGTCACGCTGCACCGGCCCGAGAACGTCGACACGCCGGACGTCCTCCTGCCCCTGCTCGGGATCCTCGGTGAGCTCGCCGTCGACCTGCCGCTCCTTCTTCCGGCGCATCCGCGGCTGCGGGCAGCCCTCGGCGGCAGCCCTGTCCCGCGCGGCATCCGGCTGCTCGATCCGCTCGGCTATCTCGACTTCGTGGCGCTCGAGGCGAGCGCGCGCGTCGTGCTGACCGACTCGGGAGGCGTGCAGGAGGAGACGACCATGCTCGGCGTCCCCTGCCTGACCTTGCGCGGGTCGACCGAGCGGCCGGTGACCGTGACCGAGGGCACCAACGTCGTCGTGGGGCGCGATCCGGCGCGGGTGCGGCTCGGTTTCCGGCGTGCGCTGAACGGCGAGATCGAGGTGCGCCGACCCGCGCTCTGGGACGGCCGTGCGGGGGAGCGGATCGCCGACGTGATCGCGGCCGAGCGGCCGGGGCGCCTGCGCCCCACGGATCTCAGCCGCGCGAGCGCTGCCGGGCCGACACTGCGTAGCGTCCCAGCAGCGACGTCTTGAGCGCCAGCCTGGACAGCGTGTCCTTGCGCCAGACGCCGACTCGCGGGATCGCGAACGGATCCGCAGGGCGTCTGCCCGACTTCAGCGCGTACGCGGCCGTATAGCCGGCCCGGCGCGCCGCGGCGCGCACGCGCTGGTCCTCCTCGCCGAAGGGGTACGCGAGGAACGGGCAGGGCCGGCGCAGCTCGTCCTCGAGCCGCGACTTGGACTCCACCAGCTGGCGGTCGAGCTCCGCGTCCTCGAGCTGCGGCAGGTGCGGGTGGGTGACCGTGTGCGAGCCCACCTCGACGCCGCGCTCGACGAGCTCGCGGAGATCGTCCCAGTCCATCGTCGCGAGCTCGTCCGGGTACGCACTCGCCTCGCCTGCGAGCTTGCCGCCGTCGAATGGCCGCCCGTCCTCGGCGTACGACGAGCACGCGAACACCGTGGCGGGGACGCCGAGGCGCTCGAGTGGCGCGAGCGCCTGGAACACGTTCTTGAAGGCGTCGTCGAACGTGACGTGGAGGAGCCTGCCGCGCCCCGACGGGACGGCCGCGGCGGGCGCCGGGACGTAGCGGCGCCGCAGCAGGCTGCGGATCTGCGCCTCCAGCGTCTCCGCGCTCACTGACAGCCCGTGCTCCCAGGTCGCCGAGACGGCGTGGTAGCAGAGGACGAGCGGCCGGTAGCCGCGGGTCACGGCGCGGCATCCCTTCGTGCCCCGAGCCGGGCCAGGAGCTCCTCCCACCGCGCGGCGACGGCGTCGGGCGAGTGGGTCTCCTCGACGTAGGCGCGCGTACGCCGCGTCAGCTCCTCCCGGTCGTTGCGCTGCCGCCACAGCTCCCGCGCGCCGTCCGCGAAGCGCTCCCACGAGCCGTCTGCGGCGATCCCGAGACCGCGGCGGGCGACCAGGCCGTCCGGGTCGAAGTCGAGCGTGAGTACGGGGACGCCGCGCGCCCAGGCCTCGAGGAAGATGTTCGGCATGCCCTCGAGGCGCGACGTGCTGACGACCGCGACCGAACCGGCGATGAGATCCATCAGCTCCGGATGCGGGAGCCGCTCGCGAACCTCGAGGTTGGGGATCCGCTCTGCCGCCTCCAGGAGCCGCAGGTGCATCTCGCGCTCGGGCGCGGCCGATTCCTTCCACACGGCCGGGAGCATGACGAAGCGCGCCTCCGGCTCCTCCGCGGCCAGGTCGACGAACCGGAGCGGCTGCTTGTGCTCGATGAGACGGCCGATCCACAGGAACTCGCGGCGGTCGGCGGCAGGCGGCGGCAGCTCCGGGATGTCGGCGAAGCTCGGGATGACCTCGTAGTCGCGAACCCTGGGAAAGGTGGTGCGCGCGATGTCGAGCTGGTGCTGGGTCTGCACGACGACGACGTCGGCGAGACGCACGCCCAGGCGGTACGTCCGCCGCTTGAGCATCTGCCCCCGGTACTTGTCCGCCAGGAAGTCCGAGTCGTTGGCGCTCGAGAAGACGAAGCGCCGGCGCCGAAGCTTGGCGAAGATGCCGAGGAACCCGACCACGGGAGTCCCGGTGCGCACGACGACGACCCGGCCGTCCGCCTCCCACAGGGCGCGGACCATGTGGAACCCCTCGACGAGGCGCCCGACCAGCGGCAGCTTGGCCGAATAGCGCCCGCGCGTGACGAGCGTCAGGTGCGGATCGAGCCCCGACACGCGCTCACGGACCGGATAGACGATGTGGGCCACGTGCACCCCCCTGCGGGCGAGCGTGGTGGCGAGCAGCATCATCTGCCGCTCGGCCCCTCCCGCATGCAGCGAGGCGGCGTCGTAGAAGCCCGCCGAGTGCGGCATGTAGATGGCGACGTCGTGACGAGGCATGGCTCTCCCGAGCGCGCCATTCTCGCCGTCGCCGCCGGAGGGGGGCAAGTGAGGTCGGCCGGCACCCTCGACCTTTGCGGAGGGTCGGCTACAGTCAGACGTGGTGGAGGGGTTGCAGCCCGAGGGGATGAGGCGCGCCGCGTGAGCACGCAGACGTTCGACCGCAAGCCTCCGGCGAAGGTCGGGCCACACGTCGGCGAGGCGCCGGCACGCGACCTCCGCGTGCTGCTCGGCTACGGGACGATCCTCGCCGTCGCGGCCGGCGTCGGCGGAGCGGCGGGGATGCAGCCCATGCTCGCGATCGGCGCCGTGCTGGCACTCACGGTGGCGGTGATCACGCTCGTCAACCTGACGGCGGGCGTCTGCATGTTCGTCGCGATCATGTTCCTCGAGACGCTGCCCGGTGTCTCGGGCGGCCCCTCGGTGACGAAGCTCGTGGGGCTGCTGCTGGTGGCCGGCTGGCTCGCCGCGATGGCGATCGCGACGCCCGAGGAGCGGGCCAGCCGAGACATCCTCTCGCGCAACTTCGGGCTCGTGCTGCTGCTGCTCGTCTTCCTCTCCTGGGCGGTCGCCAGCCTCATGTGGGCGGAGGACACGAGCGCAGGACGGAGCTCGGCGATGCGATTCGCGCTCAACGCAGCGCTCTTCCCCATCGTCTACGCAGCGTTGCGAACGCCGCGCCACGTGCAGTGGCTGTTCGCGCTGTTCATCACCGGCACGCTCATGTCGGCCGCCATCGGCGTCGCCTCGGGCCAGCTCTACGAGGGGAACCGGCTGGAGGGCGCCGGGATCAACGCCAACCAGCTCGGCATGCTGCTGATGGTTGCCACCGTGCTGGCGGTGGCCCTCGGCTGCGGCCGCAATCTCTCCCAGGGGGCGCGTCTCGGCATCTTCGCCGTGGCGGGGCTCTGCGCGATTGCACTGATCGCAACGGCCTCGCGTGGAGCGATGCTGGGGATGGCGGTGGCGCTGCTCGTGACGCCGTTCCTCGCCGGCCGCGGGCGGCGCGTAGGGGCGCTCGGGCTGATCGGGCTCGCGGTCGTGGTCGGCTTCGTCGTGATCTCCATGTTCGCGCCCACGAGCGGCGTCAGCCGGCTCACGCAGGGGTACTCGAGCGGCACCGGCCGCGTCGACATCTGGACCGTGGCGCTACGAATGGTCGAGGACAAGCCCGTCCTCGGCGTCGGCGCAGGGAGCTTCAAGGCCTCGTCGATCCATTACCTGCTCGAGCCGGGGACGCTCATCCGCGACGAGTTCATCGTCGACGAGCCGCACGTCCCGCACAACATCTACCTCAACGTCCTCGTCGAGCTCGGCGCGGTCGGCCTGGTGCTCTTCCTCCTCGTGCTGGGCTACTGCCTGCTTGCAGCCCTGCGCGCGGCGCGGGCGTTCGCTCGACTGGGAGACACGACGGCGGAGATCCTGGCGCGAGGCCTCCTGATCGCGCTCGTGGGGCTGCTCGCGGCCGAGTTCTTCTCATCGCAGCTCTACAGCAAGCAGTTGTGGCTGCTGCTTGCGACCGCGCCCGCCCTCGTCGCCGTCGCGCGCCGCAGCGGCGCCGGTACGCCTTAATCGATTCGTCACAAACGGGATGCGACCGTCCTCTACGATCCTTTCGACCAGAGCGTCAAGGACGACCGTGCGCCGACTGCTGCTTCTCATTGCATTCGGTCTCGCCGTTTGGGCCTTGCTCGTGGCCACGGGGGGAGCCGAGAACTCGGCGGCGCCGACGACGGCGCCGCCGCCGAAGCTGTGCTCCAAGTTCGCGGCCACGAACGGCTCCGACTCGAACCGGGGTACGTGGAAGCGGCCGTTCCAGACGCCGCAGCGGCTTGTCAACTCGCTGCGCCCGGGCGACACCGGCTGCCTGCGTGAAGGCACGTACGAGGCCCGCACGACGGTGCTCCGCTTCCGCCGCGCCGGCCGGCCCGACGCGCCGATCACCGTGCGCAGCACACCGGGCGAGCGCGCGAAGCTCATCGGCGTCGTCTACGTCCCCCACGGGGTGGACAACGTGCGCATCTCCTTCCTCGACCTCGACGTCTACAACTACGCGCAGGAGTCGGGACTGGCCATCTACGCGGACGACGTCAGGGTCGAGAACAACACGATCACGAATCGCAGCACCGACCAGTGCATCATGCTCGGGAACCACAACGGCGGCGGCGAGGCCCGCCGGACGCTCGTCCGGCGCAACTACATGTACGACTGCGGCGACCCGGCCCAGGGGAACCAGGAGCATGCGATCTACTTCGGCAACTCCGACGGCGCGGTCATCGTCGACAACGTGATCGTGAACTCCGCCGCCTACGCGATTCACCTCTACCCCGACGCGCGACACGCGCTCATCGCCCACAACGTGATCGACCGCACCGGCTCGGGCGGTGTGACGTTCTCGGGCGACGACGACCTCGCATCGGTCGACAACGTCGTCGAATACAACGTCATCACGCGATCGGCGAGGAGCGACATCCGCTCACACTGGGCCGGCCCGGTCGGCACCGGCAACGTGGCCCGCTTCAACTGCGTGTGGGAGGCCGCCGAGGGCGAGATCGCGAACACCGGCGGCTTCGACAACCACTCGAACGTGGTTGCCGACCCGCTGTACCGCGACCCCGACGAGGGCGACTACCGGCTGCAGCCCGGCAGCCCATGCCTTCGCGTCGTGGGCTACGACACGGCCGCGCGCGTGCGCAGGCCGTGAGCGGCGAGCGCGCGGGACGACGAGCTCCTAGCCAGCCGGCGCGTCCGCTTCGCGGCCGGACGCCACGGATCTCACAGCAAGCCTCTGGCTAGCGGCCGCCGTAGTAGTACGACGACGGCTCGCGGCCGCCGACGACGACGAAGCCCGTGGGCGTGACGCCCTGCTGCGCGAGGAGCTCTGCGAGCTGCGCGAGATCCTTGAGCCGGGTGTTGCCGAAGCGAACCACGAGGATCACGTCGTCGACCTGCTTGGCGAGAGGCAGCGAGTCCGGGACGTAGGCGAGCGGCGGCGCGTCGAACACCAGCCACGGGGCCACGACGTGCGCCCTGCGGACGAGCCAGTCGGCTGCCGCGGGCGTGATCACGGTCGAGAGGGTGGCCTCCTCCGGCCGCTGCAGTAGCAGGCGCAGGCGCGGAGCCACCCTGCCGCCTCCGACGAGGGCGTCCTCGATCTCCAGCCGGCGCGCGATGACCTCCGTGACACCGTGCTTCGGACGGAGGTGGAGGGCGTTGGCGAGGACGGGCCTGCGCGAGTCGCCCTCGACGAGCACGACACGGTCGAGCTCGGCGAGCGCGATGGCGAGGTTGAGCGCCGACGTCGTCTTGCCGTCACCCGGCGTGGGGCCGGTGACGAGCACCGAGTGCGTGGCGCCGTGCCCCCCCTGTCCTCCCGAGAGCGTGGCGCCGAGCAGGAGGTAAGCGTCACGCGTCGTCGAGGACAGCGATTCCGGTGTCAGGGGCGAGCCTCTCCCCTGCCGCATCACGCGACGCTCGATCGGGATCCGGGCGAGGATGGGAATGCGGTAGCGGCGTAGCTGGTCCTCCTGGCGGAGCCGCGGATCGAGGAGCTGCGACCCGAGCGCGACGCCGGCGCCGAGGATCAGCCCGCCCAGGATCGCCGCCACGATGGTGAGCTTCGGCCGCGGAGAGACCGGCGACGCCTCGGGCGCGGCCGGGGTCTCGACGCGCAGGGTCGGGTCGTTGACGGCTCGGAGCGACTCGAGGTCGGAGAGCCGCTGCAGCAGAGCCTCGCGCCCAGCCGTCTCGCCTGCGGGCAGCCGGGAGATCTGTCTGCGCAGCGCCGGGATGGCGACGTCGAGCTGCTCGTGCATGCGCTGCGTGCGGTACTCGACGCTGGCAGCAGCGAACGCGTTCGCGATCCGGGCGGCGAGATTGGGGTCGTCGGCCTGGACGGTGACGGTGACGACGTTGCTCTGCGCCACGGGCTCTGCCTGGACGTCGCCCAGGAGGCCGCGCGGGCTGCGATCGAGGTTGAGCTTGTTCACGACCCTCGCGGCGACGGCGGGAGCCCGGATCAGCCGGGCGATCGTCTCCACGTCGCGCGACGGGTCGGAGGACTCGCGCGGCAGCCCGAGCCCGATCAGCGTGACGTTGTCGCGCGGCACCGGCGTGATCAGCAGGTCGGTCTGCGCCTCGTAGACCTTCTGCGCCTGTGCGAGGTACACGACCGCCGTCGCCACGCAGACACCGACGACGAGCAGGATCAGCCAGATCCGCGACCGCAGGATGGCGAGGTAGTGCGGGAGCCCCTCGCCTTCCGTGCTCGCCGAGAACCAGTCGACCCGAGGGGTGACGATACGTGCCGGCTCGTCGTTGGGGTCGGTCGGGGCGCTACGCAGGCTCACTCTGTGTCTCTCTCACGCCGCGCACCACGCATCCCGGCGCACCGGGCTGCCGCGGCCTCCACTGATCGTAGTCGAGGAATCGGCCTTGCGCTTCCCCTCCCGAAGCGGCCTAGCCACGAAGCGCACGCACGATCCGCGTCTTGCGTCCCCTGGCGACGGCCGACAGCGCCGCGCCGGCGAGCAGGCCGCGCGTCACGCCGACCGTCTCGAGCTCGTCGTCGACGTTCGCAAGGCGGTACTTGTAGTCCTCGCCGCCACGAAGCAGGCGGAACTCGCGCATGCCGTCGGCCACGGAGGTGCGGATCGCGTGCATCAGCAGGACGAAGCCGACCGAGTGCGCGTTCCAGTCGGGATCGCGCCCGCCCTGGTAGTAGGACTCGACGCCGTGGAAACGGAAGCCGTAGTCCGCGGCCCGCACCACACCGTCCACCTCGAGCAGCCAGAGCCGGAGCCACCCGCGGTCGAGGGCCTGTGCGGCGAACTCGCGGTGGAACGACTCCCGCTGCTGGAAGTCGGTGGCGCCCTCGCCCCACCGGGCCTTGTGCAGCGCGAAGAGCGTGCCGAGGTCGTCCTGGAGCCTCGCCGGGTCCGTCGCCAGCCGGTAGCCGGCCTCGAAGTCACGGAACAGCCGGCGCTCTCGCTGCCGTACCTGGCCCCGGAAGTTGGCGCTCTTCGTACGCAGGAACTCCTCCCAGTCGGAGTGCTCGAAGCGGAGCGTGGGACTGGCCTCGCGCGTCAGGGGTCGTGCGCCCAGCAGCGTGCCCCAGCCGGCCTGGACGGGCAGGCGCTCGCCGACGAAGACGTGCGCCTTCGCGGTCGCGAGCGTCGTCCGAAGCGCCGCAGCGACGGCCTCCCGGTCGGCGGGTTCGCAGATCGGCCCGAGCTCGTCGGCGCCGCGGTGCCCGAGGAAGCGCACGACGCGCAGGGGGCGCGAGCGCCAGAGATACAGCGGCAGCACCGCGACGAGGCGCCCGTCGCGGTCGCGGCACGCCATCGTCAGCAGCCTGCCGGACTCGCCGAAGTGCTTCCACCAGGTGGCGTTCCACTCCCAGCTCGCGAAGACGTTTCCCGTGCGCGCTGCGAGCGCGGCCCACTCCTCGCGGATCGCGTCGAGAGCCCTGACGGGCTCGAGCTCGAGCCCAGCCGCCTGCTCGAGAACCGGATGAGGCCGCTCGACGATCACCCGCTGTCTACCCGGCCTCACACCGAGGCACGGCGGCCGATGCTACCAAGACGTCTCCGCCCGTCGAGGGTGATGGAATCCGTGGCGCCCGGCCGCGCAGCGGACGGCTTGGGGTTTGCGCGTCCGGAATCCGCGCCAGCGGATTCCGGGCTGCGCCGGCCACGAGCGGCTTGCTGTGACATCCGTGGCGCCCGGCCGCGCAGCGGACGGCTTCAGGGGTTTGCGCGTCCGGAATCCGCGCGAGCGGATTCCGGGCTGCGCCGGCCAACTCAGCCGAGCCGCGCGAACGTGTCGTAGCCGACGACCGCGAGGCAGGCGCTGCCGGCGCGCAGGCGGTAGTCGCGGCCCGGCCGGCTGACGAACTGGGGATCGGCGACGACGTTGTTCTGGTAGGTGACGCCGCCTTCGGCGGTCGAGGTGTTCCCCTGGGCGCCGCCCCAGAGGCAGTTCGAGCGGGCGATGTTGCCGCTGCCCTGGATGCCGCTCCAGTTGGAGGTGATGTTGTACGTGCGGGCATACGCGATCACGTTGTACTCGACGACGTTGTCGCGCGAGGCCGAGCCCGAGTCGCCCCCGAAGACCACGCCGCCCCGCACCGACGGCGAGTCGCCGTCGATCACGTTGTGCGCGAACAGGGTGCGCTGGGCGTTCGGGTAGAGCTGGATCGCGTAGGCGGCGACGTTCCAGAAGACGTTGTCGACGATCTGGCCGTCGGCGACGTTGGCCGCGTAGATGCCGTGATCCTGGTTGCCGTTGGCCTGGCTGCCGCACTCGTGGAAGCGGTTGCGCCGCACCACGGCACGCGTGGCCTGGCCGGTGGAGTTGCTGCCCAGCATCATGCAGCTCTTGCCACGCCAGACGTTGGTGACGTCGCTGTCCTCGAGCACGAAGTCGGCGGCGTAGACCTTGACCGTGTTGCTCCCGCCCGTGCCCTCGATGTCCAGCCTCGACAGGCGCACCGCGTTCGAGCCGTTCCGCACCTGGACGATCCCCACGAGCCTCGCGCGCTCGCCGGGGTAGCTCGTGACGGTCACGTTGCCGGCCTTGAAGTCGAGGACGTACTCGCCCGACGCCGTGTAGGTGCCGCCTCGCAGGCAGCCGGTCTGGCCCGCGGAGAGCGAGGAGACCAGTGACTGGGCGGCGCCCTGCCCGGGCGAGACGACCTTGTCGCAGCCCGAGGGCGGCGGAGGAGGAGGCGGCGGCGGAGGCGGCGGAGGCGGCGGCGGAGTGCTGCACGCGGACGTCGACGCGGTGCGCTCCGCGACGGCAGAGCGGTTGCCCCGGGCGTCGTAGGCGTCCACGCCGAGGCGGTAGCTCGTCCCGCAGTCGAGGCTTCCGAACGTCCGGCTCGTCGATCCCGTGGTGCCGATGCGGGTGCCGTTCAGGTAGACGCCGTAGCCGGCCACGCCGGTGTTGTCGCTCGACGGCGACCAGCTGAGCGCGAGGCTGTCGGCGGACGCCGGGCCCGTCGTCAGGCCGCCCGGCACGGTCGGAGGCGTCGTGTCCTGCGGCGTGCCGCCGGAGCCGCCGGAGCCGCCCGAGCCGCCCGAGCCGCCGGAGCCACCCGAGCCGCCCGAGCCGCCGGAGCCACCCGAGCCGCCGGAGCCGGACCCCGAGCCCGAGCCCGTCGTCACGACGAGCTGGGGCCCTCTGCTCGTCTCGCGCGAGTCGAAGGCGACGCTGTCGCTCGACGTCGGGACGAGCGCGAACGAGACGTCGCCGTTGCCCCGCACGAGCGAGGTCACGTCGATCTCGAGCCACGAGCCGGCGCCGATCGCGCCGAGGTCGGCGGCGGAGCCGCCCGTCCGGCCGGGGCGGCTGTTCCAGGTGATGCTCCGCTCACCCCAGCCCGTGCTCGTCGGGTACACGGCCGGGCCGTCGTTCGTCGCCAGGATGACGTAGAGGCGGAGCTTCGCGCTGCGCACGGTCCCCGAGAGGCCGCTCACGCCGAAGCGGACGTAGGACTCCGTGTCCGGGTCCTTGGCGCCCTCGACGACGAGCGAGCGCGTGCCGAAGTTCGTGGCGGGCGACTGCTCCTCCACGCGCGCGTCGGCGACCGCCGGGAACGTGGCCGTCCCGTCGGAGGTGCTCGCAGCGGCGGCCGGAGCCGCAGCTGGCGTCGCCGCCGCCGCCGTCCTGACGGGCGGCGGGGTCGGCGCAGGGGCGGTCGCAGGACCGGCCCCCGATGCCGCGGCCACCGACGACGACGCGGCGGACTGCGGCGGCGAGGACGGGGCAGACGGCTGAGGCGCGGGCGCGGCCGTGGTGCACACGCCGGTCGAGGCCATGAGACGCGACCGCGGTGACCATCCGCCGCCGGCCGTGTTCCCGGCCGCGTCGAACGCGACGACGCCGAGCATGTAGCGGCTCGCGCACGAGAGCCCCGAGAACGTGTAGGTCGTCTCCGTGGTCGTGCCGACGCTCTTGCCGTTGAGGTAGACGGTGTAGCCGGCGGCCCCGGCGGCGGCGTCCCAGGCGAGGATCAAGGTCGAGTCCGAGCCGCCCACGAGCGTCAGCCCGGCCGGCGCCTCGAGCGTCTGAGAGCCGGCGTCTCCGCCGCTCGCCGCGACTGCAGGCGTCAGGGTGGCGACGACGAGAAGCGCTCCTGCCGCGAGTACGAGAGCAACGCGACGGGCTTCCCAGGTGGTTGCGGCGGCCCACATGGTCTATCTCGCATCGGGTGCCGGAGAGGCGCCGCCGATCCCGCGAACGAGGGAGAGGATCCCGCGATCGAGGGAGTTTGAGACCGGAGATCGGGGTTACGGGCCCTCTCGAGCCGATGTCCAGGGGTGTCGGATGCAGCACATGGAGGGAGCCGGACGTCGAGAGCGAAGCGGTCGAGCGATGCGCCCGACCGTCGACGAGCCGATCAGCCCGGAGCTCGTTCTCGTCGATCCCGAGCTCGCGCGACGGGTACGCCAGTTCGCCGTTGCCGGTCCCGAGCTCCCGGTCCCGGCGCCCGCGGAGCCTCCGGTCCAGGATGCCGCCTGGGCCCCTCCGGAGCCTGGGCCCGCGCCGCCGGGAGCAGTGCCCGAGCCCGAGCCTCCGGCCGTCGTACGTGCGCCGGAGACACCACCTGCGGCCGTACGCGAGCCCGCACGGCGCGCGGTCGACGTACGCCTCGCGCCCGCGCCGGCCCGCCCTGCCGCCCGGTCACCTGGGCCCGCCCGCGCTCCGCATCACCGCCGCCGCACGCTCGCCACGTCGGTGACGTCGCTCGCGGTCGCAGGGCTGCTTGCCGCGGCGTTCCTGCCGCCGCGCGACGCGCCGACCCTGCTCACGTCCCCAGCGGGATCGGCCGCGGGCACGGCGCCGCTCTCCCTCTCCTGGCGCCCGAGCCCTCCGGCCGACTACTACCTCGTCGAGCTGCACGCCGGCGGGCGGCTCGCCCACGCGACGAGCGTCCCCGGCACCACGCTCGTCGTGCCGGGCTGGCTGCGCCCGGGGCGTTACGCCTGGCAGGTGTTCGCGGGAGACGGGCGTCCCGCCGACCGCAGGGTGCGCGGCCCCGTCGAGCGCGGCTGGATCGTCGTCAGAGACGACGCAGGCGTCGATCAGTCGTCGTAGGGATCCTCGCCCTCGAGCAGCCTGCCCGGCGCTTCGCGCGTGAGCGCGCTCCAGCGCTCGGGGCCGAGCTCCTTCGCGACGAGGTCACCGGCGGCCTCGAGCTCGCAACGCCGCTTCCCCGTGTCGTGTGCGTCGCTCCCGACGAGGTCGACGCGGCCGGTGTCGGCGAGCAGCCACGCAGTCTTGCGCACCTTGCGCCCGGCGCGGCCGGTCAGGCTGGGCGCCACGAGCTGGATCAGCGCCCCCGCGGCGCGTGCCCCGTCGAGCGCGCCCGGGTCGTCCTGCACGGCCTTGCAGCGCTCCGGGTGGGCGAGGACCGTGCCCAGGCCGGCGGCTTCGAGCCGCCTGACGACCATCTCGACGTGGAGGGGCAGCGACCTCTCGACGAGCTCGACGATCACCCAGCGCGAGGCGATGCTCCGCCGGCGCACCTCGTCGACGGACCTCGTCACGGCCACGGCGTCGCTCAGCTCGGCCGCCAGGACGAGCTCGAGCGGCACCTGCTCGCGGCGCAGGGCGTCCTCGAGCACCGAGTGGGCGGCAGCGGCGTCCTCGTGCCGCGTCGGAAAGCGGCTCGACCAGTGCGGGGTGCAGACGACGGTCTCGACCCCCTGGGCGACGAGCTCGCGCGCGAGCGCCACCGCCTCGTCGGTGCTCGCCGGCCCGTCGTCCACGCCGGGCAGCAGGTGGCAGTGCGTGTCGATCATCCGCGCGCACCGCCTGATCCCCGTCTGCCGGGCACGTCACGTCCCACCCTGGCCATCATGCACGACCCACAGGCCGAGACGGATGCGGCCGCCGGAGGAGGCGCCGATACTCCCCCTCCGGACGGCACAATCCGGTCATCGAGCCCAGGCCGCGGGCGACCCGTCGCCACGAGCGGCTGCGCGGTGGTGGAAGGTCCGGACTAGCTCTTGTCGCGGCCGAGCCGCCGCAGGCCCGCACCGACACCGATGAGCGCGACGCCCGCACCTGTGATCAGGAGCAGGTCGACGCCGGTGAACGGAAGCGTGGCACCGCTTGCGGTCGGCGTGGCAGAGCTGGTCGTACCCTTCACCTGGACGACCGGCTTGGAGCCGCTCGTCCCGTATCCGCTGAGAACACTCGAGCCGGCAGCGGCAAGCGGCGCGATGGCGAGCATCGCAACCACCACTGCAAGCACCGTCAACTTCTTCAAGATCCCAACCTCCACGTCACGTCGTACGGTCGACGTCCCAGTCAGAGGATAGTTACAAGGTCGGTTGGTGTCTATCCTTCCCGGCCGGCGTCACTGCCTCGTCCCCGTGAGGAGCTCGGCACGGCGTAGGAACACCGCATCGATCTCCGCCTGCGTGGGTGGGTCGCCCTCACGCACCTTCTCGACGACGTACCGGATGGTGGAGTCGCGAGGGTTCAGGCGCTGCGCCTCGGCGAGCCACGCGAGCGCGATCCGGCGGTTGCCGCGGCGGGCCTCGATCGCGCCCAGCTCGAGGTGCGGGTACCAGTTGTGCGGGTCGCGCTCGAGCGAGCGGAGGAAGTAGGACCGCTGTCTGGCGACGTCGCCGCGCTGCGAGGCGATCACCGCGCCGAGCACGTCCGGCTCCGCCGACAGCGGGTTCAGGTCGCGCGCGTGCTCCAGCCGCTCGTACGCGAGCTCCGTGTCGGCACGCCACGAGCGCAGCGCGGAGTCCGTGGCGCGGGCCGACAGCCACGGGGGCACGACCGTCACGAGCGTCGCCACCGCCAGCACGACGGCTCCCACGAGCGCCGCTCGTCGTGCCCGCGCGCCGGAGGACTCCGGCGAGAGCCCGACAGCGAGCCCGAGCGCAGCGAATGCCGCAGCCGAAAGCGAGGGAATCTCCCACAGCCAGTCCACGGACCCGTGCACGAGCCAGTAGGTCGCAAGCGCGAGCGCGGTCCCGGCGACAGCGCGCGAGGCGGTGTCCGCACGGCGCACCACGCGCCATGCGGCCGCGCCGACGCCGACGAAGAACGCGAGCAGGAGACCGGTGCCCACGATTCCCGTCTGCTGCAGCGCGCGGAGCTCGAGGCTGTGCGGGTAGAGCGGATCCTGGTCGTTCTTGCGCTCCTGCAGGAAGTCGACGGCGAAGTTGTCGACGCCGATCCCGGCGACCGGGTGCCGCCAGAAGATGTGCGCCGCCACGCGCCAGATCTCGTACCTCCCGCTGCCGAAGCCGCTGACGAAGTGCGGCGTCTCCGCCTCCTCCAGGTACTCGTTGGTCTTGAACCGCTCCCACCAGACGCGGCTCTGGTCGATGGGATCGCCGTAGCGCTCCACGAACGCGCCGATGCCGACGGCTGCGACCGCCACGCCGGCCGCGACCACCGCCACGCGAGTGAGGCGCAGCACACGCTCGGGCACGACGACGACGCGGTCGGCGAGACCCCAGGCGAGCCCCGCGACGAGGAGCGCGGCCGCGCCGAGGAGCACGACCGAGAGGGCGTCGTCCACCGCCTCCTGCTGCGCCCCGGCCTCGGAGATGACGGCGGAGTAGACGTCGAGGAGCGTGTTCGCCGAGAGCGCGACGACCAGGCCCACGAGCCCCATCGCGAGGATCGAGCGCAGGCGGCCAGGCACGACGGCGAGATAGCCGAGGGCGACGAGCGGCACGGCGAGCAGGGACGTGCGGCTCTGGCACATGACCGCCAGGTCGACGACCACCCCTGCCGCCGCGAGGAACGCCGCGCGCAGGAGGAGCGGAGTCCCACGGCGCGAGGCGAGGAAGACGGCGGGGATCGCCGCGCCGATGTAGAGGGCTGCGTTGGCGTTCTCGTAGGAGATGGGCTGCGCGAGCCGCCCGACGATGAAGCCCTGCGCGGGGTCCGCGGCGCGCGCGATGGTGATCAGCTCGTTGAGGCCGATCGCCGCGACCCCGAGCGCGTAGACGCCGAGCGCCGCCGCTCCGGCGACGGCCTGCCAGGGCCGCAGGGCGAACAGCGCGTAGACGGCGAGGAAGGCGAGCGTCTTGTTGGCACCGGACCACGCGTCGGCCTGGACGTCCGCCCAGAAGATCGTGAGGAAGCACCACGCGGTGTAGCCCGCCAGCGACACGAGCGCGACAAGCCCTGCCCGGCCGCCCGGCAGCGATCCTGGCGCCGTGAGCGCGACGACCACCACCAGCCCCACGAGGAAAAGGGTGCTGGGGAGGTACACCAGCGCGTCGAAGCCGCCGTCGCGCGACGCCCAGTAGAGGATGACCAGCACGGCGAGGATGCCGGCCGGCGCCCCCGGGCTCTCGCGCAGCGTCGCCAGCAGCTGCTCGTACGCTCGCCGGGCCACGCGTCTCAGGATAGTGAGGACGTCAGCGAGCGCATCCTCGTGTTACCGAGACCCCTCAAGAGGAGCGCGGCCCCTAGGATCGGCCGATGGAGCGCGGCGCCGTCGTCTTCGACATGGACGGCGTGCTCGTCGACAGCGAGCACGTCTGGGACGAGATCCGGGAGCGGCTCGCGCTCGAGCGGGGCGGCCGGTACGGGCCGGAGGCGCAGCGCGCGATGATGGGCATGAGCTCGCTCGAATGGTCGCGCTATATGCACGAGGAGCTCGGCGTCCGGGGCTCGCCGGCCGAGATCAACGACGAGGTGGTGCGGCGGATGCTCGATCGCTACCGGGCCGACCTGCCGCTCCTCCCGGGAGCGCTGGACGCGGTCCGGCGGCTCCACGACGCAGGGCTCGACCTGGCCCTCGCGTCCTCCTCCAACCGGCCCCTCATCGACGCGGTGCTCGACGCGGCGGGCGTCGCCCCGCTCTTCCGCGTCACGGTCTCGTCGGAGGAGGTCGCCAGGGGCAAGCCGGCCCCCGACGTCTACCTCGAGACGGCACGGCGCCTCGACCGCCCGGCGTCCTCCTGCGCCGCGGTGGAGGACTCCGCCAACGGCATCCGCTCCGCCTCGTCCGCGGGCATGCGCGTGATCGCGTACCCCAACGCCCGCTACCCACCGCCGGCGGACGTCCTTGCCCTCGCCGAGGTGGAACTCGAGTCGCTCGACGACCTCACGCCTGACCTCGTACGCGCCAGCCTGCCCTCGTAACTGATCGTTACAAGGCGCGTGCGCACTCGCGGGACGCCCTGACGACGGGCTTCGTGGCGCGACCGACCCCTTGTGACTGATCGTTACAAGGTCGGTGCGCACGCCCGCGCGGCGCGTGTCGTGCGACCGCCGATCGGTATGCCGGGCGGGTGAGATGGATCTCGCCGCCGCGCCGTCAGCCGACGCGGCCGAGCACGACACAGCCGTTGTGCCCGCCGAGGCCCATCGCGTTCGAGAGCGCCACGTCGACCTGCACCTTGCGAGCCTCGTTGGGGACGTAGTCGAGGTCGCAGTCGGGATCGGGCGTCCGGTAGTTGATCGTCGGCGGCAGCACGCCTTCGTGCAGCGCCAGCGCGCACATCATCGCCTCGACGGCGCCGGCGGCGCCGAAGCAATGGCCCGTCACGGACTTCGTCGACGAGACGGCCAGCTTGTACGCGTGGTCGCCGAAGACGTCCTTCAGCGCCCGCGTCTCGGCCAGGTCGCCGAGGGGCGTCGACGTGCCGTGCGCGTTCACGTAGCCGACGTCCTCGGGTGCCACGCCCGCCCGGCGGAGCGCGGCGGAGATCATCTCCACCACGCCGACGGACTCCGGGTCCGGCTGCGCCAGGTGGTGCGCGTCGTTCGAGGCGCCGTAGCCGAGCACCTCCGCGTAGATGCGAGCTCCGCGCGCGGTGGCGCGCTCCAGCTCCTCCAGCACCAGGACGCACGCGCCCTCCCCCATCACGAACCCCGCCCGCGTCGCGTCGAACGGACGGGACGCACGGGTCGGATCCTCTTCCTCCGCCACGAGCCCGCGCATGGCGCAGAACCCGGCGAGGATCAACGGGTGCATGCAGGACTCGGTACCGCCGGCGAGCACGACGTCGGCATCGCCGCGCCGGATCGTCTCCGCCGCCTCCCCGACGGCGTGCGATCCCGTCGCGCACGCCGACACCGGCGCGTAGTTCGGCCCGCGCAAACCGAGCTCGATCGCGATCTGGCCGCTCGCGGAGTCGACGAGCACGTTCGGGATGAAGAAGGGCGAGACGCGCTCCCAGCCCCGCTCGCGCAACGCGTCCGCCTGGCTGACGATCCCCGGCAGGCCGCCGATGGCGGAGCCGAGGAGGACGCCCACGCGATCCGGCGCGATCGGCCCGGCGTCGGCGTCGCTCCACGCCTCGCGTGCGGCGCCGACGGCGAGCAGGACGTTCCGTTCCAGCCTGCGCGCCTCCTTGGCCGAGACGACCGAGGCCGGATCGAACCCCTTCACCTCGGCCGCGATCCGCACGGGGAAGCCCGAGGGGTCGAAGGCCGAGATCCAGTCGACCCCGCTGCGCCCGGCGACGGCGGCCTCCCACGTCGTGCGCGCGTCGAGGCCGAGCGGCGTGATCGCCCCGAGTCCGGTGATCGCCACACGACGCATCGCACGAGACTAAAGAATCCGCGAGCCGATTCCATGCGTGTTCTGCAGGGATTTGCGCGTCCGGAATCCGCGTGAGCGGATCCCGGACTGCGCCGGCGAGATAGGTTGGGGCCATGGCCCGTCCGCGCCGTCGCGTCCCGAGCGGAGAGCCGGTCGAGCGTCCGCCCGAGCTGGACGCGTCGATCCCCTTCCCTCCCATGGAGGCCGACCTCGTGCGAGAGCTCCCGGAGGCGGACGGGTGGCAGTACGAGCCGAAGTGGGACGGCTTCCGCGGCCTGCTCGAGAACGCCTCGGGCGAGCTTCGGCTCTGGTCGCGGAACGCGCGCCCGCTCTTGCGCTACTTCCCGGAGCTCCGTCCGCTGGGCGAGCTCCTCCCTCCCCGCTCCGCGCTCGACGGGGAGATCGTGATCTCGCGCGAGGGCGTGATCGACTTCGACGCGATGCAGACGCGCCTGCACCCGGCGGAGTCCCGCGTCCGCAAGCTGTCGGCCGAGATCCCGGCATCCTTCGTCGCCTTCGACCTCCTCGTCTGGAGGGGCAAGCAGACGTGGCAGAAGCCGCTGCGCGAGCGGCGCCTCGCGCTCGAGCGCGACGCTGCCGCGTTCACCCTCTCCCCCGCGACGCCCGACCGCCAGGCCGCGCTCGGCTGGCTCGAGCGCTTCGAGGCCGCCGGGCTCGACGGCGTGATCGCCAAGCGGCTCGACGCCCCCTACCGCGCGGGCGAGCGCGACGCGGTGGTCAAGGTGAAGCCGGAGCGGACGGCGGACTGCGTCGTCGCCGGCATCCGCTGGCGCGCCGAGGGCGACCGCATCGCGACCCTCCTGCTCGGGCTCTACGGCGACGACGGCGAGCTCGACTACGTCGGCACGGCGGCCGTTGCCCCCGCCCGCCACGACGAGATCGCCGAGCTCGTGCGGCCGCTGCTCCGCGACGCTCCCGAGCGGCGGTTCTCGGAGCCGAACCGCTGGGGCGGCGGCGAGCTCGAGGAGGCCGCCGTCCGCCCGGAGCTCGTCGTCGAGGTGCGCTTCGACAAGGTGCAGGGCAACCGCTTCCGCCACGGCACCAAGCTGATCCGCTTCCGGCCGGACAAGGATCCGGGACAGTGCACGTGGCGCGAGCTACGGCCCGTGAGAGGCCCGGGCGACCCTTCCTTCGAGTCGCTCGTGGCAATGTGAGACGATCGGGCCATGGCCTACCACGTCGTTCGCGCAGACGAGTACGACTACGAGGAGCGCCCGTTCGCCGAGGGACAGGCACCGCGGCTATCGGCCGACGTCACGACCGCCGTCGAGCTCACGGAGTCGCGCGCACGGCTGTGGCGCTACCCGCCGCACACGCGGGGACGCCGGCACAGCGACGCCGGCCAGGAAGAGGTGTTCGTCGTGCTCGAGGGCACGCTGACGATGCTGCTCGGCGACCCGCCCGAACGCGTCGACGTCGGGCCCAGTGGTGTGGTCGCGGTCGAGTCGGGCACCCCGCTCCAGGTCCGGAACGAGGGAGACGAGGAGCTCGTCCTCTTCATCTACGGAGCACCGCCCGTGACCGGCAAGGCCGAGTTCCTCGACGACGTGGCGGAGCTCTAGCCGGCAGGCTCCACGCGTGCCGTCGGGGCGGCACGCATGCCGTCCCGGTCAGTCCGCGGTCTTCTTCGCGCGCGACGGCTGGACGCGCGGCGGCTCGCCCGGCATCTTCGGGAAGTTCGGCGGGTACGGAGCCTCGCCGAGCCCTTCCTTCTCGTCCCGCTCCACCCACTCGAGCAGGACGCGGAGGTCGCAGACGGCGTCGTCCATGGACGCCTGCAGGTCGCCGACGGAGGCGAAGCGGGCAGGCATCGTGGCCAGCGTGAAGTCCTCGGTCACGACGTCGGGAAGCTCGTCCCACGTGACGGGCGCCGAGACCGCCGCATCGGGGCGCGCCCGCACCGAGTAGGCGGACGCGATCGTGCGGTCGCGCGCGTTCTGGTTGTAGTCGATGAAGACGCGCTTGCCGCGCTGCTCCTTCCACCACGCCGTCGTTACCTTCTTCGGCAGCCTGCGCTCGACCTCCCGCGCGAAGGCGAGCGCGCAGCGGCGCACGACCGGGAACTCCCAGAGCGGCTCGATGCGGCAGGCGACGTGGATGCCGCGGTTGCCGGAGGTCTTCGGCCAGCCGACGTAGCCGATCTCGTCGACGACCTCCCGCACGACCGCGGCCACGCGCTTGCCGTCCGCGAAGGTCGTGCCCGGCTGCGGATCGATGTCGATCCGGAGCTCGTCGGGATGCTCCGTGTCCCGCCGGCGGGACGGCCAGGGATGGAAGTCGATCACGGCGAGATTGGCGGCCCAGACGACCTGCGCGAGCTCCGTCACGCAGAGCTCGTCCGCGTGACGCCCCGAGGGGAAGGTGACCCGGGCCACCTCGATCCAGTCGGGACGCTTCTCGGGCACGCGCTTCTGGTAGATGGCCTCCCCGTCGATCCCGTCCGGGAAGCGCCGCAGCTGTGTCGGCCGCTCGTACAGCGTGCGCACGATGCCCTCGCCGACCGCGCGGTAGTAGTCGACGAGGTCGAGCTTCGTGTGGCCCGCCTGCGGGAACAGCACTTTGCCCGGGTTCGAGACCCGGACGACGCGCTCGCCGACCTCGAGCTCGATCGCCTCGCCCGCCATCCGCCCACCGTAGCGTGCGCGCGCAGTACGAGGCATGTGGGGCTTCGCGGCGCTTTGCGAAGGTGCTAGCCTCGCGGCCTCCGGTCTCCGACACGCTTCGAGGAGTGGTGCCACCGATGCGCAAGGCTCACATCGCTCTCGTCGCGCTCGCCGTCTGCGGCCTCATCCTCGCTGCGACCGCCACGGGCGCGCGGCAGGTCTCGGCCGCGATCCCAGGGTGCGCGAAGGACACGCTCGACCTCTACCAGGAGGGCCAGCTCACGATCGGCGCGGACAACCCGGCCTTCGGCCCGTGGTTCGGCGGCGCCGAGAAGACGAAGCCGTGGAAGGTGAGCGACCCGTACAGCGGCAAGGGCTACGAGTCCGCCGTCGCCTACGCGGTCGCCAGGCAGCTGGGCTTCACGAAGGCCGAGGTGAAGTGGACGCCGATCCCCTTCGCCCAGTCCTTCCGGCCCGGGCCGAAGAAGTTCGACTTCTACCTCACGCAGGTCTCGTACACGCCCGAGCGCGCGAAGGCCGTCGACTTCTCCAACTCGTACTACTTCGTCAACCAGGCGGTGGTCGGACGCAAGGGCACCCCAATCGCGAGCGTGAAGTCGATCTCCGGCCTGCGACCCTTCAAGCTTGCCGCGCAACTCGGGACGACCAGCTACTCCTACATCCAGCGCTTCATCCGGCCGTCCTCGAAGCCCCTCGCGTACGACACGAACGACCTCGCCGTGCAGGCCCTGAAGAACGGCCAGATCGACGGGATCGTGGTCGACCTGCCGACCGGCTTCTACGTCACCGCCGTGCAGGTGGAGGACGGCGTCATCGTCGGCAAGCTGCCCACGAGAGGGACGAAGGAGCGGTTCGGCATGGTGTTCGAGAAGGGAGACCCGCTCCGGCGCTGCGTCAACCGGGCGATCGGCCGGCTGTGGCAGAACGGGACGATCCGGAACCTCCAGCGCCTCTACCTCGCCAAGGCCGGCGCGCCGGACCTGAAGTGACGCCTCCGTAGCTGGACGAGAACCGCCGATCCAGGATCCTGAGCCTGACGACCGCCCGGCCCGGACCGGGCCGGGCGGTCGCGATCGCGCTCACGAGCACGGTGGTGCTCGTCGCCGCCGTCGTGATCCTGGTCACGCGCTCGCCGGGCTGGGAGGAGTTCAAGGCGTACTTCTTCGACTGGGACAAGTACCGCGACTCGTTCCCGGAGATCGCGGACGCGTTCCTCCTCAACGTCAAGATCTTCCTCATCGCCGAGGCGATCATCCTCGTCACGGCGCTCGCCCTCGCCGTCCTCCGCGGCCTGCCGGGGCCGGTGTTCTTCCCCGTGCGCGTGCTGGCGATCGTCTACACGGACTTCTTCCGCGGCATCCCCACGATCCTCGTCATCCTCATGCTGGGCCAGGGCATGCCGGCCCTGCAGCTCTCCTGGGTGCCGGACGACCAGGTGTTCTGGGCGGTCGTCGCGCTCGTCCTCGTCTACACCGCCTACGTCTCGGAGGTGTACCGGGCCGGGATCGAGTCCGTGCATCCCAGCCAGGACGCGGCCGCCCGCTCGCTCGGCCTCTCGCGCGCGCAGTCGCTGCGCTTCGTCGTCGTCCCGCAGGCCGTGCGGCGCGTGGTGCCGCCGCTCCTCAACGACTTCATCGGCCTGCAGAAGGACACCGCGCTCGTGAGCGTGCTCGGCGTGGTCGAGGTCCTCCGGCAGACCCAGATCGACGAGGCGGCCGCCTTCAACGGCACCTACTACCTCGTCGCCGCGACGCTCTTCGTCGCCATCACGATCCCGCTCGCGCGCTTCACCGACTGGCTCGTCGCGCGCGACCGGCGCCGCCAGCAGGCCGGGAGGCTCGTCTGAGCACGGGGCCCTCCCAGGCGCTGCGGGTCGAGGACCTGCACAAGTCGTTCGGCAAGCTCGAGGTGCTGCGCGGCGTCGATCTCGGCGTCGCCGAGCACGAGGTCGTCTGCCTCATCGGCGCGTCGGGCTCCGGCAAGTCGACGCTCCTGCGCTGCGTCAACCTGCTGGAGCCGATCGACGCCGGAAGGATCGTCGTCGGCGGCGAGGAGATCACCGTACGCGGGGTCGACGTGAACCGCATCCGCCGCGGCATCGGCATCGTCTTCCAGTCCTTCAACCTCTTCCCGCACATGAGCGTGATCCGCAACGTGACGCTCGGACCGCGCAAAGCGCTCGGGCACTCCCGGACCAGGGCGGAGCAGGACGCCGACGAGCTACTGGCCCGCTTCGGCTTGAGCGACAAGCGGGACGAGTACCCGGACCGTCTCTCGGGCGGCCAGCAGCAGCGGGTGGCCATCGTGCGCGCGCTCGCCATGCGCCCCGGCCTCCTCCTGCTCGACGAGGTGACGAGCGCGCTCGACCCGGAGCTCGTGGCGGAGGTGCTCGACGTGATCCGCGAGCTCGCCGCCGGCGGGATGACGATGGTCATCGCGACGCACGAGATGGGCTTCGCGCGGGACGTCGCGAGCCGCGTCTGCTTCCTCGACGACGGCGTGATCCTCGAGCAGGGTGCGCCGGAGGCCATCTTCTCCTCGCCGCGGGAGCCGCGCACCCAGCAGTTCCTGCAGCGGATCGTCGACGCTGGGCGCCTGTAGGAAGCGGTGCACGCCGCCTCGCACGGCGAGAATCTCGCCTCCGAGCCGGGTACCCTGTGCACGTGGAGCACACGAAGCACTTGGACGTCACGCTCGAGCCCCTCGACCAGTACCTCGTCATCCAGCCGGTGAGCGACGAGACGGAGACGCGCGCCGGGCTCATCCTGCCCGCCTCGGCCGCGGCGTCCGCCGCCTGCCGCACGGGCATCGTCACCGCGGTCGGCGCCGATGCCGACGGCGTCGAGGTGTCGGACAAGGTGCTGTATCCGCGGGAGGCAGGCTACGACGTCCGCCTCGGCGGCATCGAGGTGAAGGTGCTGAAGCGCGAGGACCTCATCGCGCGCGTCCACGACTAGCTTTCTCGCAGCCCGGAATCCGCTTGCGCGGATTCCGGACGCGCAAACCCCTGAAGCCGTCCGCTTCGCGGCCGGACGCCACGGATTTCCCATCAAGCCTCTGTACCCGGCGCGTCCGCTTCGCGGTCGCAGCGCACGCACGCGCGAACGCCTCGGCGCTCCGGGGATGCACGGACCGTCCGATATCCTCTTTCGCACCCGGAGAAGTGGCCGAGTGGCTGAAGGCGGCGCCCTGCTAAGGCGTTAGGTGGGTGAATGCCTGCCTCGAGGGTTCGAATCCCTCCTTCTCCGTCGATCGATCCCGAACCGCCGTCCGCAGGGAGGCGTGGATGGAGCAGCGCGTCAGCCTGATCACGCTCGGTGTCTCCGACCTCGGCCGCGCCCGGCGCTTCTACGAGGCGCTCGGCTGGACAACCGGCGCCGCGCCGGACGACGACGTCGCCTTCTTCCAGGCCGGCGGCATGATCGTGGCGCTCTGGGACCGTGCCCAGCTCGCCGAGGACAGCACGGTCGCGGACGCCGGCGGCTGGGGCGGCATCACGCTTGCCTACAACGTGCGCTCGCCGGCCGAGGTCGACGCCGTGATCGAGGAGGCGCGCGCCGCCGGCGCGACGATCGGGCGGCCCGGCGCGGAGACGTTCTGGGGTGGCTACTCGGGCGTCTTCGTCGATCCCGACGGCCATCCGTGGGAGGTCGCCCACAACCCGTTCTGGACGCTCGCGGACGACGGCTCGGTACACCTGTCGCCCTGATCTCGGGACACCTCACGTCGTGCCCGCGCATCCTCGTAGGGGCGAGAACTATCTCGTCCCTACGCGCAGCGTCGCCGACGAGCGCCGACGCTGCGACCCGTCGCGGCCCCGGGCCGCGCCCGCTACGCTTGCCGCCCGGAGGGGTGCCGGAGCGGTCGAACGGGGCGGTCTCGAAAACCGTTAGAGGTGCAAGCCTCTCGAGGGTTCAAATCCCTCCCCCTCCGTCGAGCGACATGAGGTTCCAGGCGACGATTCGGTACTGGCGACCCGAGCGCGGGAGCGGTCTCGCGGTCGCCGACGTCCCCGCGGAGCACGTCGAACGGCTGGGCGGCCTGAAGCAGATGCGCGTCCGGGGCACGATCAACGGCGCCGAGTACCTGTCGAACGTGATGCCGGCCGGGTCCGGCCGCCTGGCCCTGAGCGTCAGCAAGAAGATGATGGGAGCTGCGGGCGTCGGCGTCGGGGACGAGGCGGCGTTCGAGATCGAGCGTGTCCCACCCGCACCGGACGCGGCGTAGGATCGCAGTCCTCGATACGGCGAATGTGCCGTTCCGGTGACAACCCTGTAAACAGAGCGGGGTCTTTCCGTACTTCGTCGCGCGGGTCTGCGGGAGCGCACTGATGTCCTGAACTCGTTCCGGCCGGAGCATGGCGGAGATGAAGGCGGCCTAGGACAACCTCCCGCCTGTGTGCGCTGCACTCGCGGTGAGCCGAAAGGAGTGGACCCATGACCCCCGACGAGCTCGAGCATCAGATGGAGAGGCTGTTCCGCGAGCTCCACGACGACCTCGGTGGCAGCGTCGGCGCCGGCCGGGTCGCGGCCGTCAGC
>DATBIN010000096.1:0-2084 GCA_036556925.1 Gaiella sp. | reverse complement strand
AGAGCCCCGCGGACTTGAGCCCGACGAGCGCCTGCGTGCTCGTGTCGAACTTCGACTGCGAGCTGCGGATCTTCGCCAGGATCACGGCGTCCGACAGGCCCGCCTTCTTCATGGCGATGACGGAGTCGTTGCCGAGGATCTCCTGCGCGACGACGGGAGCGACGAAGAGCAGGAGCGTGCACACGACGAACAGGCGCATGAAAGGTGTCATGGTGGCGAGAGAATCCTCGGAAAGCGCCGGCCGTGTCAAGCGGGTTGGTGCCCCGCGTCAGCCGAGACCGTGCGCCCGCATGGCCCGCCGGTACGCGACGGCGACCGCGTCGAACGTCAGGTGGAGCTCGGCCGCCAGGTCGAACGGCACGCGATCCGGCCGCTGTGACTCGACGACGCGCTGGTCCTGCCCGAAGATCGTGCGCTCGAAGTCCTGCAGCAGCTGGTCCGGCTGCTCGAGGTCGTAGTTGCGGGCGACCAGGCAGTAGCCGACGCAGCGGTTGGCGCCGACCGGCTGCGAGGCGAAGACGTAGACGAGCCCGTCGCGGCCGCCCCAGTCGATGTGCTCCACGATCGTGTACGGCAGGTGCAGGGCGTAGCGGGTGCGTCGCATCGCGTCCTCGCGCTCCGCCCCCGCGAAGACCGCGATGGCCTCGGTGTTCGGCGCGTCCGGGCGGCCGTACGCGTAGCGGACGACGTGGTCGTCCACCTGCACCTCGTGCTCGGCGACCACCGCGTTGCGGGGGTCCCCGAGCAGGCCGGGATGCACGAAGGCGAAGTGCCCGAAGTCGGTGAAGTTCTCGACCTGGCGGGACGCGTCGCACGCCCAGGCGAAGGGGCCGGTGCGCACCGTCCGCCAGCCCGGCGCGGTGAGCTCGGGCACGTCCGGGATCGGCCACCGCGGCGATCGGAGCGCCACCCACGCGAGCCCGTGACGCTCGACGACCGGGTAGGCGAGCGCCCGCGCGCGCGCCGGCACGCGGCGGGGCTCGGGCAGCTGCGGGATGGCGACGCACGCGCCGTCGCCGCGATACCGCCAGCCGTGATACGCGCACACGAGCTCGTCGCCCTCGACGCAGCCGAGCGAGAGCGCCGTGCCCCGGTGAACGCAGACGTCGCGGAAGGCGTGCAGGGCACCGGCCCCGTCACGCCAGAGGACGAGCGGCTCGTCCAGGAGTGTCGTCGCGTGCGGGGTGTCCGCGACGTCGGCGGCGTACGCCACCGGATGCCAGCAGGCGCGCAGCGCGTCCCTCGGCTCCACGATGGCCACGGACTCTGCGCCGTCGGCGCGGGGCAAGTCAAGGCCTCCGGGCGGCGAAACGCAGTATCATCGGAGACCTGTGAGAGCTCGCCCGCGGATGTGGCGCGTGTACAGTGGCGCCGACGGCCAGTCGCACGTGGCCGAGCTGTCGCTGGACCTCGAGCCGTTCGTCGACGTCGAGGGCGCGCACGGCGAGACGACGGCGCTCCAGTCCGCGCACGGCATTGCCTTCCGCGTCGCCCCCGCCGGCTACGTGCTCGACTGGCACTGCGCGCCGCGCCGGCAGTATTCGATCTCGCTCTCGGGCGTCGCGGAGATCGAGGTCGGTGACGGCACCGTCGTCCGCGTGGGGCCCGGCGACGTCGTGCTCGCCGAGGACCTGACGGGGCGTGGGCACGTCACCCGCGTCGTCGGCGACGCCCCCCGCGTCTACGCGATCGTCCCGTTGAGTGACTAGCATGGACCTCGGCGTGGCGATCTTCTTCACCGACTACTCGATCGGGCCGGTCGCCCTCGGCCAGGCACTCGAGGAGCGCGGCTTCGGCTCGCTCTGGGCGCCCGAGCACTCGCACATCCCGCTCGCCCGACGCTCGCCGTTCCCGCAGGGCGGCGAGCTGCCGAAGAAGTACTACGACGTGATGGACCCCTTCGTCACGCTGGCGGCGGCCGCCGCCGCCACCACGCGGCTCCGGGTGGCGACCGGCGTCTGCCTCGTGGTGCAGCGCGATCCGATCCAGACCGCCAAGGCGGTGGCGAGCCTCGACCAGATCTCGGGCGGGCGGTTCCTGTTCGGCATCGGCGCCGGCTGGAACGCCGAGGAGATGGCCGACCA
>DATBIN010000095.1:0-42938 GCA_036556925.1 Gaiella sp. | reverse complement strand
TGCCTGCCGGTCCCCGGACCCTGGGTCGCCATTCCCGCGCGCACCGAGGCGTCGCCGGGACAGGCGCTGTACGAGCTGCGGTGCCCCCTGCCCGGCTACATCGTGGCCGGCACCGACGTCCGCCTCTCCGACCGCGAGATCGACGTCTCGTTCCGGGGCGAGACCGGCAGCCCCGTCTCGCCGGGCGTCACGACCTCGCGGGCCGTGCTCTTCAGCGGCACCTTCGCGGGCACGAGACGCGTCCAGACGGCCTTCAGGCCGTTCATCGGCTGTGTGCCCACGTCCGGTGGCGGCGGCCGCGACCAGACCAGCGTCCGGCGGCCCGCGGCGTTGCGGCCGACACGCCCGCTCGAGCGGCGCGTGGTGACGAGGCGCCTGCAGTCGGGAGTGTCGTCGAGGGTCGTCGCGCGCTGCCGCAAGGGAGAGCGCCTCGTCGCCGGGTCGCACGCGGTCGGGTTCTTCACCGGCAACGCCCCGCCGGGGCAGAGCCTGCTCGGCGCGGTCGAGGTGGTCACCCGCCTGCAGGCCGGGGCAGTCGTCGCCACCGTCACGACGGCGCCGAGCTTGCCGCCGGCGCTCCGCGTCGTGGCGCAGGTGCACGCCGTGTGCAGGAAGGCGTCCCTGTGAGCGTCCAGTCGCCGATGCTGCTCGCCACGCTGTCCCTCCCGCTGTTCGCGCTGGCGGCCTACCTGTGGCTGCAGCGGAGACCGTCGAAGTACGCCGTCGACTTCCCCAACCTCGCCGTCCTCGAGGCCGTCGCCGGCCGCTCCCGCGCCTGGCGCCGGCATCTCACGGCCGCGTTCCTCCTCCTCGCCCTGACGGCGCTCTGCATCGGCGTCGCCCGGCCCGAGATGACGATGAGCGTCCCCGACGAGCGTGCCACCGTGATCCTGACGCTCGACGTCTCCGGCTCGATGCTCGCCGAGGACGTCAAGCCCACGCGCCTCGAGGCCGCGCGCGCCGCGGTGCGCCGCTTCCTCGAGCGCCTGCCCGAGCGGATCCGCGTCGGGCTCATCCTCTTCAGCTCGGACCCCACCGTGGTGGCGCCTCCGACGCGCGACCGCGACCTCGTCCTGGAGGGCCTCGGCCAGCTCGTACCGGGCTTCGGGACGGCGATCGGCGACTCCGTCGCCCGGTCGGCGGAGCTCGTCAGGGAGGCCACGCCCCATCCCGAGGCCGGCGGTGCGCCGCCCACCGAGCAGCAGGCTCCTCCCGCAGTCGTCGTCTTCCTGTCCGACGGCTTCCAGACGAGGGGCGTGCTGACGCCGGAGGAGGGCGCGCAGCGCGCGCAGCGGGCTCGCGTGCCCGTGCATACGATCGCGCTCGGCACCGACGAGGGCGTGATCGAGCTCGAGCGCTTCGGCGAGCGCCGCCAGATTCCGGTGCCGCCCGACCGGCCCACGCTCGCCCGGATCGCCGCCGTCACCGGGGGGAAGAGCTTCGACGTGCGCGACGCCGACCGCCTGAGCGAGGTGTACGAGAACCTCGGCTCGCTCGTGGGCCGCGTGGACGAGAAGCGGGAGGTGACGGTCGCCTTCGTCGCCGCCGGCGCCGCCCTGCTCGCGGTCGCGGGCGCCTTCGCCGGGCTCTGGATGCCCCGGCTGCCGTAGCGGCGCGCGCGTGCCCCGAGCACGCGTCCCGGGCTTCCCGCCCGCACGGGAGGGCAGTAGGCTCCTTCGCTCAGATGGCGCCGTTGCTCTCGGTCCGGGACGTGACGCTCCGCTTCGGCGGCATCGTGGCTCTCGACGGTGTCTCGTTCGACGTCACCGCGGGCTCCATCACGGGCCTGATCGGGCCGAACGGGGCGGGCAAGACGACCGTCTTCAACGTCGTCACCCGCCTGTACGCGCCCGACTCGGGCGAGCTCGAGCTCGACGGCTCGTCGCTGCTCGACACGCCGGCGCACCGCATCGTCGAGCGGGGGATCGCGCGCACCTTCCAGAACATCAACCTCTTCCGCACGATGTCGGTGCTCGAGAACGTCCTCGTCGGCGCGCACGCGCGCGGCCGCGGCATGGGGGAGAGCGAGGCGCGCGAGACGCTGGCGTACGTGGGGCTAGCGGAGCGCGCAGACCAGCCGGCCGCCGCGCTGCCGTACGGCATCCAGAAGCGGGTGGAGATGGCGCGGGCGCTCGTCGCCGCGCCGCAGCTGCTGCTCCTCGACGAGCCCGCGGGCGGGCTCAACCACGAGGAGGTGGAGGATCTCGGCGGCTTCATCCGGCGGCTGCGCGACGACCGAGGGCTCACGGTGCTCCTCGTCGAGCACCACATGAGCCTCGTCATGCGTGTCTCCGACCGCGTCAACGTGCTCAGCTTCGGGCGGAAGATCGCGGAGGGCACGCCGGCCGAGGTGCAGGCGGACCCGGCGGTGATCGAGGCCTATCTGGGAGCGGGCGAGTGACCGCCCTGCTCGAGCTGCACGAGGTACGGGCCCGCTACGGCCCGGTGGAGGCCCTGCACGGGATCACGCTCGAGGTGCCCGACGGAGAGATCGTGGCCGTGCTGGGCGCGAACGGCGCCGGCAAGACGACGACACTCCGAGCCGTGTCGGGCACGGTACGCCGCAGCGGCGAGATCAGGCTGGCCGGCAAGCCGCTGCGTGGAGGTCCCGAGGCCGCCGCCCGGGCCGGAATCGCGCACGTCCCCGAGGGGCGCGGCACGTTCACGGAGCTCTCCGTGGTCGAGAACCTCAAGCTCGGCGCCTACACCCGGCGTGACCGCAACCTGCGCGCGGACGTCGAGCGGGTCGCCGAGTGGTTCCCCTGGATCCACGACCGGTCCGATCAGCAGGCGGGCACGCTCTCGGGCGGCGAGCAGCAGATGCTCGCGCTCGCGCGGGCGCTGATGGCGCGCCCGCGCCTCCTGATGCTCGACGAGCCGTCGCTCGGGCTGGCGCCGATGGTCGTGCGCGAGATCTTCCGCATCGTGCGTGAGCTGAACGCGCAGGAAGGCCTCACGGTGCTCGTCGTCGAGCAGGATGCGCGCATCGCGCTCGACACCGCATCGAGCGCGTACGTGCTCGAGGTGGGACGCGTGGCGCTGGCGGGTGCGAGCGCTGAGCTGCGCGCGGACGAGGCCGTGCGCCGGAGCTACCTCGGATACTGAGGCCGGGGCGGAGCGAGCATGGCGGACTTTCTGCAGCAGGTCGTCTCGGGGCTCGCGTCCGGCGGGATCTACGGATCCCTGGCGCTCGCGCTGGTGCTCATCCACCGCGCCACGGGAATCATCAACTTCGCGCAGGGGGAGATGGCGACGTTCTCCACGTACATCGCGTGGACGCTGACGACGAACCACGGCTGGTCGTACTGGCCGGCCTTCCTCTTCACGCTGGCTGTCTCGTTCGGGGGCGGCGTGGGCGTGTACCAGGTGGTCATCCGGCCCAACGAGCGAGGATCCGTGCTGCGCGTCGTGATCGTCACGATCGGCCTGCTGATCCTCGTGAACGGCCTCGTGCAGCTGATCTGGTCCGGTGAGGTGCGGGCGGTCGAGAGCCCGTTCCCGAGCGGCACCTTCACCGTCGGCGAGGTGGCCATCGCCTACCAGGACGTCGGCACGATCGCCGTCTCCCTCGGCGTCGTCGTCCTCCTCTGGCTCTTCTTCCAGTTCACGAAGATCGGCCTCGCCATGCGCGCGGCGGCGGTGAACCCGGCGGAGGCGCGCCTCGTCGGCGTCCGCGTCACCTGGATGCTGGCGCTCGGCTGGGGTCTCGCCGCGGTGCTCGGCGCGGTGGCCGGCATGCTCGCGGCGCCGAGCGTCTTCCTCGACCCGACGATGATGCAGGCCATCCTCATCTACGCGTTCGCGGCTGCGGTGCTCGGCGGCATCGACTCCCCGGTGGGGGCCGTCGTGGGCGGGCTCTTCCTCGGCGTGCTCCTCAACGTGCTGAGCTGGCTCAGCCAGTACGGCCTCTTCGACTGGTTCACCGAGGAGCTGCGGCTGCCGACGGCGCTGGCGATCATCCTCGGCGTGCTGCTCGTCCGGCCCGCGGGCATCTTCGGGCGCCAGGCAGTGAGGAAGGTATGAGCGCGCGCCTGCGCAGGACGGCGGTGCCGGTGGTGGCGTTCGCCCTCCTCGCCGCGTTCATGCTCGTCCTGCCCGCGTTCGTCAACGACTTCCGCGCGCAGCAGTTCGCGTACGTCGCCATCTACCTGGTGGCGATCACGGGCCTCAACGTGCTGTCCGGCTACACGGGGCAGATCTCCCTCGGCCACGGGGCCTTCATGGCGATCGGCGGCTACACGACCGCCATCCTGATGACGGACTACGGCGTCAAGGACGTCTGGACGATCCCGGCTGCCGCGCTCGTCGCCGGCGCCGCGGGCGTGCTCTTCGGAATCCCCGCGACGCGGCTCTCGGGCCTCTACCTCGCGCTCGCGACCTTCGCCATCGCCGTCGCCACGCCGCCGGTGATCAAGCGCTTCGAAGGGTTCACCGGCGGCGGCTCCGGGATCAACCTCTTCGGCACGGAGGAGCTGACGGCCTCTCTCACGCCGGTCGAGATCCTCGGCTTCGAGCTCAACTTCAACAACTGGCTCTACTACCTCTGCGCCACGGTCTCGCTCGTGCTCTACGTCGTCGCGTGGCTGTTCCTCCGCGGGCGCACCGGCCGCGCCTTGCGGGCGGTGCGGGACAGCGAGACCGCGGCCGTCTCGTTCGGCGTCAGCCTCACGCGCTACAAGACGCTCGCCTTCGGCGTCAGCGCCGCCTATGCGGGGGTGGCCGGATCTCTGTTCGCGATCGCGACGACGTTCGTCAACCCCGACACGTTCCCCATCTCGCTGTCGATCTTCCTCCTCGTGGGCGTCGTGGTCGCGGGGCTGGGCTCGCTCGCCGGTCTCGTGGCGGGGGCGATCTTCATCCAGTTCCTCCCCCTCTGGGCGCAGGAGGTGTCCAAGTCCCCGGGCGCGCCGGCCGTCGTCTACGGAGCCATCCTCATCGCCGTGATGTTCCTCCTGCCGTACGGGGTCGCCGGGCTGATCGCCAGGCTGCTCCGGCCGAGGCGCGGCTCCACCGGGATCTGAGGCCTGTTTCCTTAACAACCCGCGGCTACGATCGTCCAACATCGGGAACACCGCCTTCGGACCCCAGGAGAGACCGCCGACTCATGACCAGAAAGCTCACGCTGACGCTTGCTGCCCTCGCTCTCGTCCTCGCCGCCGGCGTCGCAACCGCCGGCGCCGGCCAGGAGCAGAGGACGAGTGACCCCGGCGTGACCGCCACCTCGATCCTGCTCGGTGGCACGTCGCCGCTCTCCGGCTCGGCGTCGGCGTATGCCTCCGTGGCACGCGGAGCGGACGCCTACCTCAAGTACGCGAACGCCAAGGGGGGCGTCGCAGGGCGCAAGATCACCTACAAGTACCTCGACGACGCCTACAACCCGGCGCAGACGGTGCAGGCTACGCGCCAGCTCGTCGAGCAGGACGGGGTCTTCGCGGTCTTCAACGCGCTCGGCACCGAGCACAACATCGCGATTCGCGACTACCTCAAGGCGCAGGGCGTGCCGCAGATCTTCGCCGCGTCCGGCGCCACCACGTTCGGGCGGGACGTCGACGCCTATCCCGGCCTGATCGGCTTCCAGCCGAGCTACCAGGCCGAGGGCTGGGTCTACGGCAAGTACCTCTCGCGCACCGGCGTGGGCTCGAGGGTGGCGGTGCTGTTCCAGAACGACGACTACGGCAAGGACCTGCTCGCCGGGCTGAAGCGGGGGCTGCAGCGCTCGAAGGTCAAGGTCGTCGCCGCGCAGCCATACGAGGTGACCGCCTCCGACGTCCAGTCGCAGGTGGCCAAGCTGAAGTCGTCCGGCGCGGACGTGTTCGCCGTCTTCGCCACGCCGAAGTTCGCCATCCAGGCGTACGTGTTCGCGAACAAGCTCGGCTGGAAGCCGCGGCTCACGATCAACAACGCCGTCTCCTCGGCCTCGAACATCATGCTCCTCGCCTCCGAGGGCGGGACGAACAAGGTCGTCAACGGCAGCGTCTCCGTCGTCTTCCTCAAGGACCCCACCGACCCCAAGTGGAAGAACGACCCGACCATGAAGCTCTACCGCCAGGTGATGAAGAAGTACGCGCCCGGCGCCAACGTCAACGACGTCTACCACGTGTACGGGATGGCGGTCGCCTGGACGACCGTCGAGGTGCTGAAGAAGGTCGGCAAGAACCTCACCCGCAACGCGCTCGTGGCCGCGCTGGGGACGATGAGCATGGGGCGGAACCCGTTCCTGCTGCCGGGGATCGCCATCAAGACGGGGCCCTCGGATCACTTCCCGATCGAGCAGATGCTCCTTCAGCGCTGGGACAAGGGCGCCTGGAAGAGCTTCGGCGGGATCTGGGGCTATCGCGCGACCTGAGGCGCGCGCCGGCACGCTGACTCCTCTCGCCCCGCCGGCGGGGCGCGCGGGCGGTGGGCGCTCCGCCGGCAACCTGAGCTAGCGCCATGGGGGACTCAAGGGTTTTGCGCTTTCGGCCGACGTAAGGCGGGTGAGGCTTGCTCCCCGGGCCGGCGCACGGCCACTGCACATGGACCACGAGACCATCCCGCGGCGCGCTCGCCGCCGGGCTGTCGTCGTGCTGGCGCTGGCCCTGCTCGTCCTCGCGGCCGCCGAGACGGCGCTCGCCGAGTACGTGCCGCCGCGGCCCGTTGCCGGTGGGACGGTGGCTCCGCCGTCCTCGGGAACCGGCGCGCCCGAGTCGGGCGGCGTTGCGCGCCAGCCCGTGCAGGCTTCGCAGCTGAAGCTGGTGGGGCTCGGCTCCTACTCGGCGCTCGTCTCCTTCCGCACCTCGCACGCCGTCCTCGGTCGCGTGGCCTACGGCCAGCGGCGGCCGCTCTACCTCGCCTCCGCGGATGCCGGCCCCTCGCTCGTGCACACGGTCCGCGTCGACGGTCTGCTCCCCGGCCGGCGCTACGAGCTCGACGTGCTCTCCCACGAAGGCCCCGGGAACCCGGTGCTCGTCTTCCAGACGAAGGCGCGTCCGGCCGACGTGAACGCGAACGTGACGAACGGCACGCTTCAGCTCGAGGACGCGACCGTGCTGCCGCTGATGGCCTTCGCGCCGTGCCCGTGGAACGTGCCCGACCTCCTCGCCGCGGGCGTCAACCTGTTCATCCACGACTACTGCGACACGAGCGCGGGCGGGCGGCTCAACGACAGCATCGCGGCGGTCGGCCGCCGCGGCTGGAACGCGGTCGCCTGGGACCGCCGGAGCAAGGTGCGGTCGATCCACGGCCTCGTCGGGTACAGCTACGACGACGAGCCCGACGGTCGCGCCACACCGCCGAGCAAGGTGCCCACCATCTCGGCCAAGGACAAGGTCTCGGTGCTGACGCTGACGCACCATGTCGTCAACCGCGGGCTCCCGTGGGGCACCGACGCCTACTACGCGGCGTACATCAACAAGGCGGACGTGGTCGGCTTCGACTACTACCCGACGCAGGAGATCTGCCGCGCCAACGACTTCCAGGCCGTGTACGACCTGCAGCGCAACCTCGTGGCGATCTCCGGTCGCAAGGCGACGTTCCAGTGGATCGAGGTCGCGCCCATGCGGTGCTCGCGTCTCAGCCCCGGCGACGCCGAGCGCCTTCGCGTCACGCCCCAGACGATTCGCGCCGAGATGCTCCTCGCGGTGGCGGGCGGGGCCTCGGGCCTCGGCATCTTCCCGTCCTTCTGGAACGACCCGTCCGTGGTCCCGGCGGTGCGCCAGACGTTCGACCAGCTCGCCGATCTCGCGGCCTTCCTCCCGGGCGAGCAGCTCTCCGTGCAGGTGAGCGGCGAGAATGCGGGCGACGTCCGCGTCGGCGTCCGGCGACGCGCGGATGCGCTGATGGTGATCGTCGTGAACGCGGATGCTGAGAAGTCGGCCAAGGCCCGCCTCTGGGGCGGAGATCTCGCCGGCCGCCAGCTCGTGGCGCTCGACGGCGGCCCGCTGCCGACCGTCGACGCGGGCGGAGCGGTCCAGCTCGGCCTCGGCCCGCTCGAGGGCCGGATCTTCGTCTCGCCCGCACGGCCGCTCCCCTTCGGCCTCTAGCCCGTCCCGACGGCGTCCGTGAGTCCCGGGGTCAGACCCCGAGGGGTCTGACCCCTGTCTTCACTCCCTCGCGGCGCCTCGCCCGCTGCCGCCGCTCGCGCGCAGACCGGGTGGGTATGCTGCGCGCTCCGGTGCGAGGAGACCGCCCGGGCCGACATCTTCGACCCGAGCCACATGCGCGATCTCGTCTCCGACCTGCTCGACACTCCGCTCGACGACCTCATGGCCGAGGCACGGCGCGTGCGCGCCGCGCGCGCACGGCCGGATCTCGTCACGTTCTCGCCCAAGGTCTTCATCCCGCTGACGACGCTCTGCCGCGACGTCTGCGGCTACTGCACGTTCGCCCGGCCGCCCCGACGCGGCGAGAAGGCGTTCCTGGCCGAGGACGACGTGCTCGCGGTCGCCCGCGCCGGCGCGGAGGCGGGATGCACCGAGGCGCTCTTCACGCTCGGAGACAAGCCGGAGGCGCGATACAAGGTCGCCCGGGAGGAGCTCGCAGCGCTCGGCTGCGAGACGACGCTCGAGTACCTCGCGCGCTGCGCACGCCTGGTGCTCGACGAGACAGGGCTGCTGCCGCATCTCAACCCGGGGGTGATGACCCGGGCCGACCTCGAGCTCCTGCGGCCCGTGTCGGCGTCCATGGGGATCATGCTCGAGACGCTTGCGGACCGGCTGTCGGCGAAGGGCCAGCCGCACTGGGCGTCGCCGGACAAGGTCCCGGCGCGCCGTCTCGAGACCATCCGCCTCGCCGGCGAGGCACGCGTTCCGTTCACGAGCGGGATCCTGATCGGCATCGGCGAGACCAGGGCCGAGCGTGTCGAGGCCCTCCTCGCGCTGCGTGCGCTCGGCGAGGAGCACGGCCACGTCGGAGAGGTGATCGTCCAGAACTTCCGCTCCAAGCCCGGGACACGCATGGCAGCGCATCCCGACGCGCCGCTCGAGGAGCAGCTGTGGTCGGTCGCCGCGGCGCGCGTCCTGCTCGGCCCGCACTGGCACGTCCAGGCTCCGCCCAACCTCACCTACGACGACTTCCCCGTGCTCCTCGACGCGGGGATCGACGACTGGGGCGGGGTCTCGCCGGTGACGATCGACCACGTCAATCCCGAGGCGCCGTGGCCCGAGCTCGAGCGGCTCCGCGAGGGGACGCGCGCCAAGGGGTTCGAGCTCGTCGCGCGACTGCCCCTCTACCCCGAGCACGTCGCCGATCTCGAGACGTGGGTCGACCCGGCGGTGCAACCCCACGTGCGCAAGGCGGCGGACGCCCTCGGCTACGCGCGCGAGGACCGGTGGGCACCCGGTGATCCCGTCGACGTCCCGTTCCTCGTACGCCGCGACGCCGTGCCGCTCGCGCTCACGGGGGATGAGCTCGGCGAGGACGAGCTCGCGCGGCTCTTCGAGACGCGGGGAAGGGAGCGCGAGGGAGTCCTCGCAGCCGCGGACCGGCTCCGCCGCGAGGTCTGCGGCGACGAGGTGACGTACGTCGTCACGCGCAACATCCAGTACACGAACGTCTGCTACTTCCGGTGCGGCTTCTGCGCCTTCTCCAAGGGCAAGCTGGCCGAGAACCTCCGCGGCCCCGCGTACCTCGTCCCCTTCGAGGAGATCGTGCGGCGGGTGGAGGAGGCGTGGGAGCGCGGCGCCACCGAGGTCTGCCTGCAGGGAGGGATCCACCCGGCCTTCACGGGCGACTACTACGCGGAGGTCGTCTCGCGGATCAGGGCGGCCGTGCCCGGGATCCACGTGCACGCCTTCTCGGCGCTCGAGATCTGGCAGGGCGCCGCCACGCTCGGGCTGTCGCTCGGCGACTACCTCACGCGCCTGCGCGACCTCGGGCTCGGCTCGCTGCCGGGAACGGCGGCCGAGATCCTCGACGACGAGGTACGGGCGGTGATCTGCCCCGACAAGGTCACGACCGCGCAGTGGCTCGAGGTGCACGACGCGGCACACCGCGTGGGTCTGCGCTCGAACGTGACGATGATGTTCGGCCACGTCGACGGCCCGCGCAGCTGGGCCCGCCATCTGCTGCGCGCCCGCGAGCAGCAGGCGTGCTCGGGCGGCTTCACCGAGTTCGTGCCGCTGCCGTTCGTGCCCATGGAGGCGCCCATGTTCGTGAAGGGGCGAGCGCGCCGCGGGCCCACGTTCGGCGAGGCGCTCCTCGTCCATGCCGTCGCGCGGCTCGCACTCCACCCGGCGATCCCCAACATCCAGGCCTCGTGGGTGAAGCTGGGCCCGGCGGGCGTGCGGCAGGTGCTCTCCGCCGGCGTCAACGACCTCGGGGGCACGCTCATGAACGAGTCGATCTCGCGCGCCGCCGGCTCGGAGTGGGGGCAGGAGATGCCGCCGGAGGCGATGGAGGAGCTGATCCGCTCCGCGGGCCGCGTCCCGCGCCAGCGCACGACGCTCTACGGGACGCCGCCCGCCGAGCGCGTGCGCGCGTCGTTCGGCGCGGACACGCTCGCCGAGCCACTCAACCCGCCCGTGCGCGACGCGGGGCTGAAGGCGCCGCCGCGCCTCGTGCGGCCGGGGATGCTCGCCGCGGCGCGGGGCCGCTGACTACTAGCCGGCGCAGCCCGGAATCCGCTCGCGCGGATTCCGGACGCGCAAACCCCTGAAGCCGTCCGCTTTCGCGGCCGGACGGCACGGCTTTCACAGCAAGCCTCTCGTCTCCGGCGCAGCCCGGCATCCGCTCGCGCGGATTCCGGGCGCGCACATCCCTGTGCCTCGACCGGGGGAGGTTCGCCCGCCACCCGGCGGGGTATCACCACGAGGATGGCCTCGCACGAGTCCACGGGTCACAGCGTGACCGTGAGCGACGTGCTGGACGAGGTGGTGCGGGTCCTCACCGACGCACGTCGTTATCTCGAGGATGCGCCGGATCGCATCGGCGAGGCCATGGCGCGCGCGGACATCGACGCCCGCATGCGCTACCTGGAGCACGTGCGAGAGGGCGACGCGCCGGATCACGACCCCGAGTTGATCGCCGTCCACCTCGCCACCTGGCTCGTCGAGCATGCCGACCTGCCCACGCCCGGCCTGTCGCTCGAGGCGGCGCTCGCGGCCGCGAGCAAGCGCCGGTCGTCGGATCCCCTCGCCAGGGACCTGCTCGAGTTCGTGCGCGGCTACGTCGCGGGCGAGATCGACGACGAGGAGTTCGTGCGCAGGGAGCGCAAGCCGCGCGGGACGGGCCACCCGCCACCGGGGTTCCGACCGCCGCCGAGGCCGCCCGGCGCGATCCCGGTCAGCGCGGCCGAGACGACGCTCCGGGCCATGCTGGCGGACGCCGGCCTGCACGACCCTCCTGCCGATCCGCGTGCGGTGTGGGAGGTGTTCAAGAGCTTCGCGGACAAGCCGGTCGTCGGCGACCTGCCGAGCCACGTCGACAGCGACGACCTCCTCTTCCACTGGCACGCCGACGGCGACGACGCCGGGCGGCTGCTCGTGGAGGCGACGCGCCAGTTCACGATCTGCGATCGCGACGGCGACTTCGACCACCTGGAGCAGCTGACGGTTGCGTTCACGTTCGAGTCCTCGCCCGAGACGGCGGAGCTCGAGTTCGGCGCCGTGCGGGCGGCAGAGTCGCTCGAGGACTGGTTCGCCGACGTGGAGCAGAGCGCCGGGTTCTCCGTGCTGTCTCGCAGCAGGCCCGTCGAGGCGCACATCGGGCAGCGCGTGGTCTAGCCCGAGGAGGCCCTGGAGGGCACGGGGGGACGCGCGGCCTAGGTGGAGCGCCGCCGGCGACGCGCGTCGACGATCAGCGCCGGGATCCGGGGCAGCACATGGAGGAGCCCGCCGCGCGCCTCCGCGAGGGCACGGTGGAGCTCCGCGCTCGCGGCAGCGCCGTGGATGCCTTCTCCGTGGCCGACGAGGAGGTGCTCGGGCCCGAACCGCGCGAGCTGCGCGCGAGGAGGGGAGAGGCGAAGAAGGAGATGCACGCCCGCGCTGCCGTGGCCGCCGGTGTAGAACGGGTTCGTCCCGATCGCCTCGGCGACGACGAGCGTCCGTGCAGCGGGCCACCAGAGCGCGGTCTCCGCCCAGTGTCGCGACCGCTTCACGGTCGTCGCCTGGAAGGGGGTGCCGGGCAGGCTCTCCGGCGCGACGAGGCGGGGCACGCCCAGACGCTCCGCAAGCGCGGCGCAGTCGCGGTTGTGGCGGTCGAGCAGCTGCACCACGGCCTCGGGGCGGCCGAGCGCGAGGGCTCGCTCGATCGCGTCCGGCCAGTCGACCGGATCGACGAGCCATGTTCGCCCCTCGTCGGCGAGAACGTGCGAGGTGCGCGTGGCGGGCTCGTCGATCGTCCACGAGAAGCCGCGCTCTCCCCGGTCGTCGCAGTAGCGCGCGTCCATCGCCGGCGGCCCTACGGCGACACGGGCGGCGACGCGGCCCGCGGCCCTTCGCGATCGAGGCGGAGGAGAGCGTGCATCTGGCCGTCGCTCGGATCGAGGAACTGCCGCTCCGCATGAAAGCCCACCTTCTCGAAGGCGCGGAGGGAGGCGGCGTTGCGCACGTCCGGGTCGGCGATGCAGCCGATCGTGGACGGGTGGGCGGTGAAGACGACCTCGTCCACGAACCGGCGCAACAACGCGGTGCCCAGGCCCTGCCCGGTCAGCGCGTCGTCGGCGACGAAGAGATCGACGCCGGCCACGTGATCTCCCGCCTTGATCAGCGCGGCGAAGTCGGGGTGATCGGCGACGAGGTACATCTGCACGAAGGCGACCGGCTGACCGTCCAGCACCGCGAGGTAGAGCTCGGTCGCCTTGTCGCCCCGGATGGCGGGCGCGTAGTGCTCCACGACGGACTCGTACGTGTCGTGGTCGCCCCACCACCTCCGGATGTGGGGGCGTTGCAGCCACTCGTGGAGGAGTTGCAGGTCGGCGAGCTCCATGCGCCGGAACGTCAGAGCCGGCTCGTCGCGCTCGTCATGGCGGCTCATGCCCCGAGGGTACGTGGGCGGGACGGCCTGCCGGCCGGACACGCCGCCGGTGCGATGCGTCACGTTCGCTGCGAGAGGCCAAGCGCCTCTGCCACGGTGAAGCGACCGGCGAGCAGCGCGCTCCCGACGACCGCTCCTTCGCAGCCGAGCTCTCGCAGCGTCACGAGGTCGGCGAGCGACGAGATCCCGCCGGCGGCCAGCACCGGGAGGCCCGCGGGCAGCACGGCGCCGAGGAGCTCGACGTCCGGCCCGGCGAGGGAGCCGTCGCGGTTCGCGCTCGTCACGAGCAGGCGCTCGACTCCCGACCTCGCGCACTGCAGGGCAACGTCCTCCGGAGCGGCCGAGGTAGCCCGGGCCCAGCCGTCCACGGCGACCCGGCCGTCGCGGACGTCGATTGCGACGACGAGCCGGCGGCCGAACCGTGGCGCCGCCTGGTCCAGGAAGGCAGGGTCGAGCGCAGCGGTGCCGACGATGACCCGCTCGGCGCCGTGCTCCATCGCTGCCGCGATGGCGTCGAGCGTGCGATAGCCGCCGCCCACCTGCAGCGGAAGCCCGCCCGCCTCCGCGACGCGGGCCAGCAGCTCGAGCGACGGACGGCCGGAGAACGCGCCGTCGAGATCGACGAGGTGCAGTCGCGTCGCTCCGTCCGCGGCGAAGCGGCGAGCGAGGTCGACGGGATCCCCTCCCTCGAGCGTCACCTGCTCCCGTCGTCCCTCACGCAGGCGCACGGCGCGGCCCTCGAGCACGTCGATCGCGGGGATCATCTGGAATTGACGTGCTAGCACGCTAGCATGCTAACATGATCGCACCATGGCGCGAATGCGAGCACAGTCGGGTGCGAACGCCGACGCCGGCGTGGCCGGCGAGCGAGTGGTCGAGCCGATTGCCGGTCTCGACGACCTCGCCGACGCCGTGCTGACGATGCAGACGCGCGACGAGACGAAGCGCTTCCTGCGCGACCTCTGCACGTTCCCCGAGCTGGAGGCCCTCGCGCACCGGTGGCAGATCGCGCGCCTCGTCGACCGGGGCGTGCCGTACGTGGAGATCGCCGACCGCGTTCCCACGTCGACGGCCACGGTGACGCGGGTCGCGCAGTGGTTGCGGCACGGCGCGGGAGGCTACCGCCTGGCGCTCGACCGTCTCGAGAGGCGAGGCGACCGGTGACCGCCGCCGGCTTCACGCGGGCCGGCGAGAACGGCCGGCTCACGCTGGCCGTGCCGGCGAAGGGCCGCATGGCCGAGCCGTCGCTCCGCCTGTGCGCGGACGCCGGGCTCGCCTTCGAGGTCACCGAGCGGTCGCTGCTCGTCCCCTGCGCGAACGCCCCGGTCGACCTGCTGCTGGTGCGCCCGAGCGACATCCCGGAGTACGTCCAGGACGGCGTCGTCGATCTCGGCATCACGGGGGCCAACCTCGTGGTCGAGGCGCAGGCCGACGTCCTCACGCTGGCGGAGCTCGGCTTCGCCCGGTGCACGCTCGAAGCGGCCGTGCCGGAGGACGCCGCGCAGGCGACGATCGCGGACCTGAACGGGCTCCGCGTGGCGACCGCGTACCCCGTCTCGACCCGGGCGCTTCTCGGCGAGCATGGCGTGACCTGCGAGCTCGTGCCGGTCTCCGGCTCGGTCGAGGCGACTCCGCGCCTCGGGCTGGCCGACGCGATCGTCGACCTCGTCTCCACGGGCTCGACGACGAGCGCGAACGGACTGCGGCGGATCGGCCGCCTGCTCTCGTCCCAGGCCGTGCTCGTCGGCGGCCGCGATGCGGTCGCGCAGCGCGGCGGGCTCGTCGAGCGCCTCGAGCTGATGCTCTCCGGCGTGGTGGCCGCGCGCAGGCGCCGGTACCTGATGATGAACGCCCACGTCGACGACCTGCCGGCGATCCGCGCGCTGCTTCCGAGCATGGGAGCCCCGTCGGTCGTGCCGCTGGCGGACGAGGGCGAGATCGCGGTCCACGCGGCCGTCGACGCCGACGCCGTCTGGGAGCTGGTCCCCGCGCTCAAGGAGGCGGGCGCGACGTCGATCCTCGTCCTGCCGGTCGAGAGGCTCGTCGCGTGAGATCGGCGCTGCTCGACGACGCGATCTCCGTCGCGGCGCCGATCGTGGCCGACGTGCGGGCACGCGGCGACGAGGCCCTGCTCGAGTGGGCCGAGCGGCTCGACGGGCCGCGGCCGGACGGCATGCGTGTGAGCCGGGAGCGCATCGACCGGGCGCTGGTCGACGCGGACGTTCGCGAGGCCCTGCGTCGGATGATCGACGCGGTGCGGCGCTTCAGCGAGGCGCAGCTTCCGCAGAGCACGAGCCTCGAGGCGGCGCCGGGGATCGTCACTGAACGTCGCTGGCTGCCCGTGGACGCGGTGGGCATCTGCGTTCCGAGCGGCCGGGCGCCGCTCCCCTCTTCGCTCGTGATGACGGCCGTACCGGCTCAGGTCGCCGGCGTGCGGCGGATCGCCGTCGTCACGGCCAACCCGGCAGACGCCATCTTGGCGGCCGCCCGCGAGCTCGGCCTCGACGAGGTCTACGCCGTCGGCGGCGCCCAGGCGGTGGCCGCGCTCGCCTACGGGACGGCGACGGTCCCCGCCGTGGACCTGGTCGTCGGCCCCGGCAATGCCTACGTGAATGCCGCGAAGCTGCTCGTGTCGGCGAGCGTGCGGATCGACCTGCCTGCCGGGCCGAGCGAGGTGGTGGCGATCGCCGACCGCTCGGCGTCTCCCGCGCGTGTCGCCGCGGGCCTGCTCGCCCAGGCGGAGCACGGCCCCGAGTCGGAGGCGCTCCTGCTCACCGACGACAGCGCGTTGTCCGACGCCGTCGCTAGCATCGTTGTCGAACATGACAACATCGAGGTGCAACTGGTGGACTCGCTGGACGAGGCGCTTCGCCGGTCCGAGGAGTATGCGCCCGAGCATCTCGAGCTCCACGTCGCCGATCCGGAGCGGCTGCTGGCGCGGGTGCGGAACGCCGGCTCGGTGTTCGTGGGCGGACCTGCGGCCGTCGGCGACTACGCGGCCGGCGCGACGCATGTGCTGCCGACGGGCGGCCTCGCGCGGTCCTCCGGCGGCCTCGGCGTCGAGACATTTCTGAAGGCGCTCCAGGTCGTGCGCGTCACGCCCGAGGGCGAGCGGCGTGCAGCGGAGGTGGTCGGGCCGCTGGCGCGGGTCGAAGGCCTGCCACTCCATGCCGCTGCGGTCGCGGGTGTGCGTGGAGACGCGGCCGAGGACGTGGCCGGGGTACAGGCGTGAGCGCCTTGCCGGCCGCCGAGGCTGCGGTCGCCGCCGTCAGGGCGAAGACGCAACCCGTGGGCGTTGGCTTCGGCGCGTACCGCTGGTCGCCGACTGTGGCCGAGGTCGCGGCCCGGCACGGGCTCGCACCCCAGGCGGTGCTCAAGTTCGACCAGAACACGTCGCCGCTCCCCGGCGTCCCCCAGGTGCCGCTCGGCGAGAGCATGGCGCGGCTCAGCGACTACCCGGAGGGCGCGTACGGCGATCTCCGTTCGGCCGCCGCGTCGTATGCCGGTCTCGCCCCGGAGAACGTCGTCGTGGGAGCCGGTGCGGACGAGCTCATCTTCCTCGTCGCGCACACGTTCCTCGGGCCCGGCTCGCGCTCCTCGTTCGCCTCGCCGACCTACGCGCTCTACGGGATCGTGACGGAGCTCCGCGCGGCGACGCGCGTGGGCCCGGACGACGAGGCAGACGTCTACTGGCGCTGCAACCCCAACAACCCCACCGGTGAGGTGGTCGAGCCGGAGGAGCTCGTCGAGCTCGCTCGCACGCGGCCGGACGCCGTCGTCGTGGTGGACGAGGCCTACGTGGAGTACGGGGCGCGATCGGCGGCCCCGTGGGTGGACGCGCTGCCGAACCTCGTCGTCCTGCGCACGCTCTCGAAGGCATTCGGCTTCGCCGGGCTTCGCGTCGGCTACGCCCTGGCACACCCGGAGACCGCCGCCGTGCTCGACGCCCGCCGCCCGCCGGCGTCGATCTCCGCACCCGCAGCCCGCATCGCGGCTGCCTCGCTGCGCGAGCCGAGGCTGCTCGACGTGGAGACGACCGTGGCCGAGCGCGAACGCGTGCGCACGGCGCTGCTCGCCGCCGGGCACGACTGCCCCCCCGCGGGAGGGAACTTCGTCTGGATCGCGAGCTCGGAGCCTCTCGCCGAGCTGCTCGAGCGGCAGGGCATCGTCGTGCGGGCCTTCCCGGAAGGCATCCGGGCGACCATCCGGCGGCCGTCCGAGAACGACGTGCTCCTGCGGGCCCTCGGCGCGGACCCCGGCCGTCCTGCCGGCGCCGGTCGCGAGGCGACGGTCCTGCGCACGACCGCCGAGACGGCGCTCCGGCTCACCCTCACGCTCGACGGGCGGGGGCGTGCCCGCGTGTCCACCGGGATCGGGTTCCTCGATCACCTGCTCACGCTCCTCGCCTTCCACGCGGACATCGATCTCGAGCTGCTGGCGGGGGGCGACCTCGACGTCGACGAGCACCACCTCGTCGAGGACGTCCTCGCCGCGCTCGGCACCGCCCTCCGCGAGGCGCTCGGCTCCCGCGAAGGCGTCGCGCGCTACGGCTCGGCTGTCGTCCCGATGGACGAGGCGCGGGCGACCGCAGCCGTCGACCTCGTTCGCCGGCCGCACGCCGAGATCGCCCTTGCCTTCACCGGGGGGCGCGTCGGCGCGCTCGCGCCGTCGCTGCTCCCCCACGCGCTCGAGCGGTTCGCCATGGAGGCCGGCTGCACGGTGCACGTCGAGGCGTCGGGCTCGGACGACCACCACGTCGCCGAGGCTGCGTTCAAGGCCCTCGGCCGGGCGCTGCGTGAGGCGGTCGCCCCGGGCGGCGAGGGCATCCGGTCCACGAAGGGCGAGGCATGAGCGTCCCCGAGGTCGTTCTCGCCGACTACGGCGCCGGCAACCTCCGCTCGGTCACCTCCGCGTTCGCCCGCGCGGGGGTGGACGCGTGCGTCGAGACGGACGCCGCCGCGATCCGCGAGGCGACCCTGGCGGTGATCGCCGGCGTCGGACACGTCGAGAGCGCCGCGAGAGGCCTCGCCGGCCGCGGGCTCGACGACGCCGTGCGCGAGCGGGCAGCCGCCGGCCGGCCGACGCTCGGCATCTGCGTCGGCATGCAGCTCCTCTTCGAGGAGAGCGACGAGGGCGGCAGCGGCCTCGGGCTGCTGCGCGGCCCCGTGCGCCGCCTGCGGGCGCGTCGCGTGCCGCACATGGGCTGGAACACGCTCGCCGTGACGAAGAGCGAGGGGTTGCTCGCGGGCCTCGACGGGGCCGACGTCTACTTCGCCCACAGCTTCGCCGCCGAGCCCACGGACGACGGCGTGACCGCCGCCACCGCCGAGCACGACGGCAGGATCGTCGCGGCCGTCGAGTCGGGCCCGCTGGTGGGCGTCCAGTTCCACCCCGAGCGGAGCGGCGCGGCCGGCGCGCGCCTGCTCGCCGACGTCGTGGCATGGTCAAGAAGCGCGTGATCCCCTGCTTGGACGTCGCCGACGGGCGCGTCGTCAAGGGCGTCAACTTCGTCGGTCTCCGCGAGGTCGGCGATCCGATCGAGCTCGCGACCCGGTACTCCGAGCTCGGCGCGGACGAGCTCGTCTTCCTCGACATCACGGCGACCGTCGAAGGCCGCGGTCCGATCCTCGACGTGATCGAGCGCTCGGCCGAGGAGCTCTCGATCCCGTTCACCGTGGGAGGCGGCGTCGGCGGGCTGGAGGACGCGCGGGCGCTTCTCCGTGCGGGCGCCGACAAGGTCGCCGTCAACCGCGCGGCCTTCGACGACCCGCAGATCCTGACTGCGCTCGCCGACGAGTACGGCGCGCAGGCCGTCGTCTGCGCCATCGACGCACGCATCGCGAACGGCGGCTTCGAGGTCGTCACACACGGCGGACGTACGCCGCGCGGACGCGACGCTGTGGAGTGGGCCGAGGAGGCGGTCCAGCGAGGGGCCGGCGAGATCCTGCTCACCTCCATCGACGCCGACGGGACGCGCGCCGGCTACGACCTCGAGCTCACCGGGGCCGTCGCCGCCGCGGTCGAGGTGCCGGTGATCGCCTCCGGTGGTGCGGGCGAGGCGACGCATCTGGCCGAGGCGTACGCCGCCGGGGCGGAGGCAGCGCTCATCGCGTCGATCGTCCACGAGCGGCCCGAGCGCCTACCCGAGCTGAAGGCGGAGCTCGAAGGGCTGGGATGGAACGTCCGGCGCTGACCCCCGTCGTCGTCCAGGACGCCGCCACGGAGCGGGTGCTGATGCTCGCCTACGCGGACGACGAGGCTCTTCGCCGGACGCGCGAGTCGGGGGAAGCGTGGTTCTGGAGCCGCTCCCGCCAGGAGTACTGGCGCAAGGGGGAGACCTCGGGAAACACGTTCGCCGTCGAGGAGATCCGCGACGACTGCGACGGCGACGCCGTCCTCTACCGCGTCCGCCCGGCTGGTCCCGCCTGCCACACGGGCGCCGAGTCCTGCTTCGCGCCGTGGCTCTGGCGCGTCGTCGCGGAACGGGCGAAGACGAGGCCGGAAGGCTCCTACGTCGCCCGCCTCCTCGACGGGGGCGCCGCGGCGGCCGCACGAAAGGTGGGGGAGGAGGGCGTCGAGGCCGCCCTGGCAGGGGTTTCCGAGTCGGACGAGCGCCTCGTCGAGGAGCTCGCCGACCTCTGGTTTCACTCGTACGTCCTCCTCGCCGCCCGAGGTCTCGACGCGACCGCGGTCGAGGACGAGCTCCGCCGCCGCCACGCCGGATAGCGGAACGGCCGTCCTCTCGAGCGAGAGAAAGCTCGGGCACGGTGGAGCCTTACGACGGCTCCGGCCCTGTGCGGCCCCTCCCAATGCCTTGCGGATCTATGTACCCTTTGCTTCTATGCGTAGTACTTCGAGCTGTGGAGGCGGGCATTGCACATCGACAAGGATCTGGTGGCGGCCTCGGCGACGCCGCTCGTGCTCGCGATTCTGGCCGAGGGCGAGAGCTACGGCTACGCCATCCTGAAGCGGGTACGTGCACTCTCCGGGGGCGAGCTCGAGTGGACCGACGGGATGCTCTATCCGCTGCTCCATCGCCTCCGCAGGTTCGGGTACGTGACGACGGAGTGGCGCACGCCACCGGAAGGTCGGCGCCGCCAGTACTACATGCTCACCGACGACGGACGAGCGGCGCTCGCCGACCAGCAGCGGCAGTGGATGACGGTCACCCGCGCCCTGAACGACGTCTGGCCGGGGTCAGGCGTGCTGCTGACGGCGCTCGGCGAGACGTGAGTCATGGAGAGCGTGGAGTCGCAGATCGCGGAATGGCGGGCCTACGTCGCAACTGCCCCGGGCGTCGACGGCCGTGACGTCGACGAGCTGGAGGATCATCTTCGCCACCAGATCGCCGATCTGAAGGCGGCCGGCCTCACCGACGACGAGGCGTTCCTGGTCGCCGTCAAGCGGCTGGGGGATCTGGACACCCTGTCCCGCGAGTTCGCGCGCGAGCACAGCGGCCGGTTGTGGAAGCAGCTCATCCTGAGGGACGACGAGGAGCCGGCACGCGCGTCCGGCGGCTGGCTCGAGCCGCTCGCCTTGGCCGTGGCGGCGGCGGTCGCGATCCAGGCCGCACGTCTTGCTGCCGGCCTTCCCGACGCGGAGTCGTCCTGGCTGGCGCGGAACGCCAGCCTGTTCGTGCTGCCGTTCCTCGCCGCGTACTTCGCGCGCCGGCGGCGGCTCGACCCCCGGCACTGGGTGCTGACGGCGGTGCCGTTCGTGCTCGCCGCGGTCGTGGTCAACGTCTATCCGTGGGACACGGACTCGGAGACCGAGATCTTCGCCACGAAGGTCTCCGACACCGAGATGCTCGCGGCGCTTCATCTCCCTATCGTGCTGTGGTTCGTCGTCGCGTACCCATACATGGGCGGCACGATCCGATCGCACGAGCGGCGCATGGACTTCGTCCGCTTCACGGGCGAATGGTTCATCTACTACGTGCTGATTGCGCTCGGTGGCGGCGTGCTCATGGGCTTGACCGCCGCGATCCTCGAGCCGACGGGCGTCAACGTCGACCGGGTCGCCGAGTGGGTGCTGCCCTCAGGGGCGGCGGGTGCGGTGATCGTGGCCGCGTGGCTCGTCGAGTGGAAGCAACGGGTCGTGGAGAACATGGCGCCCGTGCTCACGATGCTCTTCACGCCGCTGTTCGCGGTGATGCTCGCCTGCGCCGCCGTCGTCTACGCCGTCACCGGGCTCGGCGGCGCGTTCGATCGCGAGCTCCTCGGTGTCTGCGACGCCCTGCTGCTGGTCGTCTTCGGCCTCGTCCTGTACGGGATGTCTGCGCGCGACCCGTCCACGACACCGGGCTGGATGGACCGCATCCAGCTCGTCGCCGTCGCCAGCGCCCTCGTGCTCGACCTGATGGTGCTCGGCACGATGATCGCTCGGGTCGGCGAGCTCGGGTTCACCCCGAACCGAACGGCGGCACTCGGCCTCAATCTCGTCCTCCTCGTGAACCTGGCGGTGGCCGCCTGGCTCTCCGCCCGCTTCCTCATGCGACGCAGCAGGCTTCAGCAGCTCGAGCGCTGGCAGACCACCTATCTCCCCGTCTTCGCCCTGTGGGCCGCCACGGTCGTGGTCGTCCTCCCACCAGTGTTCGGCTTCGGCTAGAGGCGCCGGCAATCAGGAGGGCTCGGCGTTTCGATCGGCGAAACGCCGCGAGGTGAGCCGATGGGCGACCACACCGCCGACGATTGCGCCCAGAACCGAGCGCAATCGCGATCCACACGCGACGCACGGTCGAAAGCGTCTACGAGCTGGTCGAGCCCCAGTTTGGTACGGGTGCCGTCGAGGCAGTCTCTACTCGCGGGGGCCAACGGTGGCGGACGACCGCGCATGTGCGACGGAGCTCGTGAGCGTCCGCGGTCTCATCGGCCAGAACGGAGAAGGCGACATGGGCAACGTGGTCATCGACATGAGCATGTCACTGGACGGCTACATCGCGGCCCCAAATGACAACCCGGAGCAGGGACTCGGCGAAGACGGGATGCGCCTCCACAACTGGGCTTTCGAGGATCCTTCGGTGTTCGAGCGGGTGTACGGCAACCTGGTCGAGGAGACAGGCGCCGTGATCATGGGCCGCCGGTCGTACGACAACTCGATCGAGGCCTGGGGTGGCAAGGGCCCACTGGGCGACGTCCCGTGCTTCGTGGTCACTCACCAGCCGCCCGCGAGCTCGGAGCCGGTCTTCACCTTCGTCACCGACGGGATCGAGAGTGCCCTCGCGAAGGCCCAGGAGGTCGCCGCCGAGAAGCGGATCGGGCTGATGGGAGCGAACGTCGACCAGCAATTCCTCGCGGCAGGGCTCGTCGACGAGATCAGGATCCACGTGATCGATGTCCTGCTCGGCGGAGGCCGCCGGCTGTTCGACCAGCTCCCGCAGCGAATCGAGCTGGAACAGACCGGACTCAGCACGACCGACGGCGTGACGCATCTCGAGTACCGCGTCGTCCGGTAGCGCGTCCCGCGGTCGACGCGACGCTCGAGCGACAGTCCCGCGCACTCTCGCAGAAGGCCGTGCTGTCGTCGGAACTCTCTCGCGAATCCACCCGACCTCGCGCCCGACGAGAAGGGACTGCGCGGGTGTTCACATGCCGTCGGTCGCGCGCCCGGCACGCCGTCAGCGGGCGGGCCTCGATCCCGTGTACGCGTAACGACCAAGCCGATCCTCGCGCGCGATCAGCGCCGTCGTAGCCAGGAACTGCTGGAACTCCTCGTACCTCTCGGGGCCCTCGACGGCGCGAAGCTCGACCCCCGCGTTCTCGCGCGCAGCATGCCAGCGCTCGGCGACGCCGACGATGTTCGCGGTGACGTTCTCGGTGCAAACGTCGACGAATCCGGCATCGACGAGGGCTCGTTCGTACCACCCGAACGGAGTGAAGAGAAACTCGCCCATGCCGGGACTCCGGCGAGCCATCTCCTCGCGACGCAGCGGTCCGCGAACGACGACTGCGTCGGTGAAGAGGAACCTGCCTCCGTCGGTCAGCACCCTCGCCCATTCCCGGAAGACCGCGTCGCGGTCGAAGAGATGGTTCATGGAGTCGATGCAGATGACCGCGTCGAACGATGCGTCCGCGAACGGCAGCGGCTCCTGGGCATCGTGGAGCAGGAAGGTCGCCTTCTCGGCGAGGCCGTCCTCTTCAGCCGCCGCGGTTGCCGCGTCGACGCCTCCCTCGTGAACGTCGATTCCCACGAGCCGGCATCCGGTCGAGCGAACGAGGAACAGCCCCGGCCCACCCGACCCGCTCGCGACCTCGAGCACCCTGGAGGCCGCGCCCAGCCTGAGCTCGGCTTGGAACCGACGGTGCTCCTCTGCCGTCGTCCAGGAGAACTGGCCGATGTCCTCGCCGAACGCCTCGGCGCGAACCCCGGCGTTCACCTCGTCGGCGGACCGCGCGAAGTTCCGGTCGTAGAAGCCCGTATCCCTCGACCTCGACACCATCCACCTTCTTTGCAGGAGAAGCAGCGACCGCGATTCGTGCGACGCTAGTAGAGATTCGTGGTGGTTGCCTCCCAGGGAACCGGGCGGTCCGCGCGGACGCCCAAGGGCATTCCCGCAACGCTCCGGAGGGTGGGCACGGTCCCATTTCTCTGACTAGAGTCAGAGAAATGGACACGCAAGCGACGCAACGCGTGCGGCGCTTCAACCGCACGGTGACGCAGCGCATCGGGGCGCTGAGCGAGGAGTACCTGGCCCGCGGGCGTCCACTGGGCGCCTCGCGCGTCCTCTGGGAGATCGGCGAGGGCGGCGTCGACGTCCGATCCCTGCGTGCGCGCCTGGGGCTCGACTCCGGTTATCTGAGCCGGTTGCTGCGGCGTCTCGAAGGCGAAGGGCTGATCGCAGTCGAGCCCGACCCCGACGACGGGCGAGCGCGCGTCGCGCGACTCACCGGTGCGGGCCGCGCCGAGCTCGACCTGCTCGACAGGCGCAGCGACGACCTCGCGTGGTCGCTGCTCGAGCCGCTCGACCGCCTCCAGCGCGAGCGTCTCGTGGATGCGATGGACATCGTCGAGCGGCTCCTCACCGCCGGGCTGGTCGAGGTCGAGGTCGAGGACCCGGAGACCGCCGCTGCGCGCTTCTGCCTGGAGTCGTACATGGCCGAGCTCGACGAGCGGTTCGACGCGGGCTGGGACACTCGTCGCAGCATCTCCGCCGAGGCGCACGAGCTCCGTGAGCCCGCGGGCCTCCTCCTGGTCGCCAGGCTGCAGGAGGTGCCGATCGGCTGCGGTGCCCTGAAGCTCCACGGCGCCGACCCGGTGGAGATCAAGCGGATGTGGGTCGCGCCGGCAGCCCGCGGGCTCGGCCTCGGACGGCGCCTCCTCCACGAGCTCGAGCGCCGGGCGCGGGAGCGGGGGGCGACGGTCGCCCGCCTCGAGACGAACGGCACGCTGGCCGAGGCGATCAGCCTCTACCGCTCGGCCGGGTACGTCGAGGTGGCCCCCTTCAACGACGAGCCGTACGCGCACCACTGGTTCGAGAAGGCGCTCGTACCGGCGCGCTGACGCGGCGAGCGTCCGCGGTGGACGTGTCTGGTGTCAGAGACGCCGTTCCACCCGCGCGCTGGCAACTCCTGCAACCATGCGCGTCTCGTCGGTCGCGACGTGCGAGCGGGACATGGCTCGTCTCTGACACCAGACGCGTCCCGGCTGGAGGGCTCGTCCGTGACCCGGGCGCGTCGAGGACGGACACCGCTGTGAGCGAGGACATCGTCACCGCTGCACCGCGTCCCGAGCGGGTCAGCCGACCCGCTCGAGGATCAGGAGCAAGCCGGCGACCGACGCTGCCGCGCAGATCTTCCCCGAGCGGATGAGCGACGCCACCTCCGCGAGCGGGACGAGCACGACGTCCGGCGACTCCATCTCATGCTCCTCCGGCTCGTGCAGCGGCTCCGCGTCGCGGGCGAGGACGATGTGACCGCGTTGCATGGTCTTGGACGGGTCGACCTCGAGCGAGGCGAGCAGCTCGAGCTCGGGCGCCGCGTACCCCGTCTCCTCGCGCAGCTCGCGGGCGGCGGCCTCGAGCGGCGTCTCGCCCTCGTCGACCTTTCCGCCGGGCAGCTCGAGCGTCACGCGCCGCACGCCCTGCTTCCACTGCCGCGTCAGCACCACCTCTCCCTGCGCGGTGGTCGCGGCGATCAGCGCGTAGTCCTCGACGTCCCACACGAGGTAGTCGTCCACCACCCGTCCGCTCGGGAGGCGCAGCGTGTCGCGCCGGACGCGGAAGTGCGGATGCTCGAAGGCCGGCGCCGACGCGAGCTGCTCCCACTCCTCGGCCGGCATGCCGGGATGCTAGCCTCGGGCCGTGATCGCCACGCTCGGCCGGGACCGGTTTGGCTCCTGGCTCTCCACCATCTCGCACACCTGCGGCTGATCGCCGCTTCCTGACAACAGCGTCGGAGGAAGCGGCGGGACACGACGCGACCCGAGCACCGGGCCGTCGCGGCGTGACCCGCACGAGATGGAAGGAGGACGCGATGCCGATGCCGCATCGCACGTTCAGGCAGGTGGCCAAGCGCCGCCTCGTCGGCAAGGAGGGCACCGAGCGCGTGCAGGTGATCCGCGCGCTCCTCGCCGAGCTGCCCGGCTACCGCAGCGGGCCGTACGCCGACATCAGGAAGTGGCTACAGGAAGAGATCGAGGAGACGCGGGTGCGCGCGAAGGTGGTGCACCGGGACTCCATCGCCGTGCGCCGTGAGGGCGCCGCGCAGATCGCGCTCGTCGGCCCGCCCAACGCCGGCAAGTCGTCGCTCCTGCAGGCGCTCTCCTCGATCCAGATCAAGACGGGCGACTACGCCTTCACGACACTGCGGCCCGTGCCGGCGCTGACGCGCATCGGCGGCGTGCTCGTCCAACTCGTCGAGATCCCGGGGCTGATCGAGGGCGCGACGGAGGACCGCGGCGGCGGCCGCGCGCTCCTCGGCGTGCTGCGGAACGCGGATGCAATCGTCTACTGCGCGGAGGCGGGCGCGCCGCTCGACGGTCTCGCTGCGGTGCGGGCGGAGGTGGCGGCGGCAGGGATCGACAAGCCGGCCATCCTGGCCGCGACGAAGCTCGACGATGCGCCGTCAGGCGCACTCGCGGCGCTCGCCGGTGCAGTGCCGGAGCTCGACGTGATCGGCGTCTCGGTGCTCGACGACGCCAGCCTCGACGCCTTCCGCGAGGCGGTGTGGGCCCTGACCGGCCTGATCCGCGTTCGGCTCCGTCACGACGGCGCCGTCGACGAGGAGCCGCTGGCGCTGCCGGCAGGCGCAACCGTCCTCGACGTCGCCGACGAGATCCACCACGACCTCGCCGCGGACTTCAAGGGAGCGCGGATCTGGGGCCCGTCGGCGCGCTTCGAGGGCCAGCGCGTCGGCCGCGAGCACGTGGTCGAGGACGGCGACACGGTCGAGGTGCTGCGCTAGAAGAAGGCGATGGGCACGAGCCCGCTCTCCAGCACCTTCGCCGCGTAGGATCGCGCGGTGCACGTCATCGTCACCACGCTCGCGGTCTACCTCGCAGTGGTGGTCGCGCCGGGGCCGAACTTCCTCGTCGTCACCCGGCTCGCCGCGGGACGATCACGGATGGCCGGTATGGCGGCGGCGCTCGGAATCGCCGTGGGCGCGACGACGTATGCGGTCGCCACCATGGTCGGCCTCGCGGCCGTCCTGGATCGCGTCGGCTGGCTCGCCCGTGGGATCCAGGTCGCGGGAGGGTGCTACCTCGTCTACCTCGGCCTCTCGGCGTGGCGGCGGCGGGCCGCTGAGGCGAACGGGCATCCGGTGGATGCGCGCCGCCGCACCGAGCAGGTCGCCGGCCTGCGCTCCGGCGTGCTCGTCAGCCTCTCCAACCCGAAGGCGATCGCGTTCTTCGTCGGCCTCTACGCGGCGATGATCCCGGCCGACGCGTCTGCGGCCGTGCGACTCGCAATCCTCGCCGGCGGCTTCGTGATCGAGGTCGGATGGTACTCGGCCGTGGCGCTGGCGCTCTCGCTCTCGGCGCCGCGACGGGTCTACAGGCGCGTGGAGCGCGTGATCGAGCGGGTGGTGGGATCCGTCCTCGCCCTGCTCGGCGCGAGGCTGGCGACGTCCGGCTGACGTGGTCAGGCTTCGAGCGCGAGCAGGTCGTCCACGGTCTCGCGGCGCCTGATCAGTCGCACCTCGCCGTCACAGACGAGCACCGCCGCCGGGCGGCCGACGCCGTTGTAGTTGGACGCCATCGCCAGCGTGTAGGCGCCGGTGGCGGCCACCGCGAGGAGGTCGCCGCGGCGGGGCGACGGCAGCGCGACGTCGTCGATGAGCACGTCGCCGGACTCGCAGTGCATGCCCGCCACGCTGACGAGCTCGTCCGCGGTCTCCTCCGCACGCGAAGCCGACAACGCCGTGTAGCGGGCGTCGTAGAGCTGCGGGCGCGGGTTGTCCGACATGCCGCCGTCCACTGCGACCCACGTACGGCCGGGCAGCCGCTTGACGGCGCCCACGCGGTACAGCGTGACGCCGGCCCGCCCGACGAGGGCACGTCCGGGCTCGAGCCAGATCTCCGGCTCCGGCAATCCCGCCTCGGCGAACGCCGTCCGCGCCGTGGCGGCTGCCGCCGGGGCGAGCTCTGCCGCGTCGCTCACGTGCTCGTCGGGGTGATGGCGGATGCCGAATCCGCCCCCGAGATCGGCCACGAGCGGCGTCCAGTCGAGCTCCCGTCTGCAGCGCGCTGCGAACGAGGCGAGGCGGACGATCGTCTCCGCCTGGGCGTCGAAGTCGGCGAGCTGCGAGCCGACGTGGACGTGGAGCCCGAGCACCTCGAGGCCGCGACCGAGCGCATCCGCCACGAGCGCGACTGCCTGGTCGGGCGGGAGGCCGAACTTGGAGCCGTGGTGGCCCGTGCGGATCGCCTCGTGCGTGTCCGCGTCGACGCCGAGCGTGACGCGGACGAGCACGCGGCGCACCCCCGTGGCGGCCGCCAGCCCAGCCTCGTCGGCGCCGTCGAGCACGACCGGAGCTCCTTCCGCCGCCGCCGCGGCGAGGAATGCCCCGCCCTTGTTGTTCCCGTGCACCACCAGCTCGTCGCCCGTCAGCCCGGCGGCCCGCGCGAGAGCGAGCTCGCCCTCGGAGGCGACGTCCGCACCGACGCGCTCCTCCCGGAGCAGGCGCAGCAGCGCCACGTTCGCGAAGGCCTTGGTGCCGTAGAAGAGCCGCCCGCCTCCGAGCGCCTCCCGTAGCGCCCGCGCGCGCGCCCGGAGCGTCGACTCGCAGTAGACGACGAGCGGCGTGCCGAGCTCCTCGGCCAGCCGCGTCGCGTCGATGCCCCCGAGCAGCAGCCGGTTCCCCTCGACCAGCGCCGAGTCCGGGAAGAGGTCGATCACCGCTCCGGGGCGAGCGGCTCGAGCTCGGCCGCCTCCACGATGACAGCGGTCAGGCCGCCGTCGGTCCGCGTCTCGTGCTCCTCGCCCGCCTCCCACAGGGCGGCGGTGCCGACCTCGATTCCCTGCCAGGCGCCGTCCGCCCCGCACACGGTGCCCTTGCCGGCGACGACCGCGAGCAGCTGGGGGACGACCGTCGGGTGCCGTCCGATGCGGCCGCCGGGCGTGAGGGACGCGATCTCCACGACCACTTGGCCGTTCACCTTGACGAGCCGCAGCAGGTCGAAGCCGACGCTGCCGTGGTGGTCGATGCGCCTGATCTCGTCCGGGTCGAAGCGGAGGAGCCTCATGGCCGGCGACGCTAGCAGGTGCTAGCATTCATGCCAGTGAAGCAGCTTCTTCTGTAGTCCAGGGAGCGAACGCGGCGGTGCCGCGGCACCTCCCTCTGAGCCTCTCGCCCGAGAGGCTTTTTTGTACCCCTCGACGAACGATGGAGACGATGGAGCGGTACGACCCCCAGGTCATCGAGGCCAAGTGGCAGCAGGTGTGGGACGCCGAGCAGGCGTTCGTCGTCCCCAATCCCGGCCCGGGCGAGCTCGTCGACCACCGTGACAAGACCTACGTCGTGGAGATGCTTCCGTACGCCTCCGGCGAGCTGCACATGGGGCACGTCCTCAACTACACGATCGGGGACGTGCTCTGCCACCTGCGCCGCCGGCGCGGGCTGCGCGTGCTGCGCCCCATGGGCTACGACGCCTTCGGCCTGCCGGCGGAGAACGCCGCCATCAAGGAGGGGGGCCACCCGCGGGTCATCACGGAGCGAAACATCCGCACCATCCGCGAGCAGATGCGCCGCATGGGCTGGGCGATCGACTGGTCGCGGGAGATCTCCTCGCACGAGCCGGAGTACTACCGCTGGACGCAGTGGCTCTTCCTGCGCTTCTTCGAGCGCGGCCTCGCCTATCGCAAGGAGGCCGCGGTCAAGTGGTGCCCCAACGACCAGACGGTTCTCGCCAACGAGCAGGTGATCGACGGGCACTGCGAGCGCTGTGGCGCCGAGGTCGAGGCGAAGAGCCTGACGCAGTGGTTCTTCAAGATCACCGACTACGCGGACGAGCTGCTCGACGAGATGGAGCTGCTCGAGCAGTGGCCCGAGCGCGTGCTGACGATGCAGCGGAACTGGATCGGTCGCTCCCAGGGGGCCCGGGTCGTCTTCACCGTCGAGGGCTCCGGAGAGGAGCTGCCGGTCTTCACCACGCGGCCGGACACGCTGTTCGGCGCGACCTTCTTCGTCCTGGCCCCCGAGCATCCGCTCGTCCCCGAGCTCGTCGCGGGAACGGAGCACGAGGGGGCGGTGCTCGACTACGTGCGCCACGCGGCCGCCCGCTCCACCGTCGAGCGGGAGACGAAGGAGAAGGACGGCGTCTTCACGGGCCGGCACGCGGTCAACCCGGTCAACGGCGAGTCGATCCCGATCTGGGTCGCCGACTACGTCCTCATCGAGTACGGCACCGGTGCGATCATGGCCGTACCCGCCCACGACGAGCGCGACCACGCGTTCGCCGAGCGCTACGGGATCGAGATCCGTCAGGTCGTGGCGCCGGCGGACGGCGGGGCGGGGCAGGACGAAGGCGCCTTCGTCGCCCATACGGAGAACGAGGTGCTCGTCAACTCCGGCGGGTTCACCGGCCTGCCAGCGCCCGAGGGCAAGCGCGCGATCACCGAGTGGCTCAGCGCACAGGGCAAGGGCGAGGCCACCGTCGGCTACCGTCTGCGCGACTGGCTGCTGTCGCGCCAGCGCTACTGGGGCTGCCCGATCCCGATCGTCCACTGCGAGGCGTGCGGCGCGGTGCCGGTCCCCGACGACCAGCTCCCGGTGTTGCTGCCCGAGGTGGAGGACTACATGCCCAAGGGCCGCTCGCCGCTCGCCGCAGCCGAGGACTGGGTGGCGGTCGCATGCCCTGCCTGTGGCGGCGCCGGCAGGCGCGAGACGGACACGATGGACACCTTCGTCGACTCGTCCTGGTACTTCATCCGCTACTGCGACCCGGGCAACGACCACGAGCCGTTCTCCCGCGAGATCGCGGACTACTGGCTGCCGGTCAACCAGTACATCGGCGGGGTCGAGCACGCGATCCTGCACCTGCTCTACGCGCGCTTCTTCACGAAGGTGATGAACGAGCTCGGCCTGCTCGGCTTCCGCGAGCCGTTCGCACGCCTCTTCAACCAGGGGATGATCACGGCGCACGGCGCGAAGATGTCCAAGTCGAAGGGCAACGTCGTCAACCCGCTCGAGTACGCGGAGCGTTACGGCGCGGACGCGGTGCGCATCTACACCCTGTTCATGGGCCCCGCCGACGAGGACATGGACTGGCAGGACGCGGGCATCGACGGCGCGTGGCGCTTCCTCAACCGGCTCTGGCGTGTCGCGCACGAGCAGGCCGCGCAGACCGGGGGGGCCGGTGCGGCCGAGGCCGGCGTGGACACCGCTCTCGCGCGCAAGGCGCATCGCACGATCGCGAAGGTGACCGACGACATCGACCGGCGCTTCCTCTTCCACACGCCCATCGCCGCGGTGATGGAGCTCGTCAACGAGATCCAACGCTCGCCCGACGACCCGGCCGCGCGCTTTTCCGCCGAGACGGCGGTGTCGTTGATCCAACCGTACGCCCCGCACTTCGCGGAGGAGCTGTGGCAGCACCTGGGGCACGAGCGGCTGTGGGAGCATCCCTGGCCCGTCGCCGATCCGGCGTTGCTCGTCGAGGATCAGGTCGAGGTCGTCGTGCAGGTGAACGGGAAGCTGCGCGACCGCCTGCACGTGCCGGCGGGCACGAGCGAGGAGGAGCTCGTCGCGCTCGCTCTCGCCTCGGAGCGCGTGCAGGCGCATCTGAACGGGGGCGAGCCGCGGAAGACGATCGTCGTGCCCGACCGGCTGGTGAACATCGTCGTCTGAGACGGCGTGCCCGCGTTCGCCATCAGCTACTCGCCGGTCAACAGCGTCGTGTTCCGCGTCCTCGGGCTCGGCCCTCGCCGCAGCGGCGTGGAGATCGACGACGCCCACGTGACGGTGCGCATGGGGTGGGCGTTCAGCAGCAGGTTCCCGCGGTCGGCGGTTCGCTCGGCTGCGCTCGACACGGGCTCGATCTGGGAGTGGGGCGTCCACGGCTGGCGCGGCACCTGGCTCGTCAACGGCTCCTCGCGCGGGATCGTGAAGCTCGAGCTCGAGCCGCCGCAGCGGGCGCGCACACTGGTCTTCCGGATCCGGCTACGGGAGCTGCGCGTGTCGGTGGAGCGTCCGGACGAGCTCGTGGACGAGCTCCGCCCTCGATAGCTCCTGCGGGCTCCGCCGGCTGCCGCGGGCCGTCGAGCCCGTGCGGGCGGCGGTGCACAACCGGCACGAAGGCGGCACACACCCGTGACGGATCGGCGGGCACTGTCGATCTGTGATCGCCGTCTCGCGTCGACAGGCGCTCCTCCTCGTCCTCGGGCTCGTCGCCGTGCTCGCGCTCGTGGGAACGCGCCTGGCACGGACCGGCGCGGCGGAAGGGCCGGCCCGCGCCGGCCGTTTGACGCAGGCCGTGCCGAGCGGATCCGCTGCCGCGCCCAGGCTCGTCGTGCACGTCGTGGGCGCGATCCGCCGCCCTGGCCTGTACCGGCTTGCCGAGGGAGCGCGCGTCGCAGACGCGCTCGCTCGCGCGGGCGGCGCGCTGCCGCGCGCCGACCTGGCGGCGGTCAACCTCGCCGCACCCCTCGCGGACGGGCAGCAGGTGATCGTCCCACGCCGGGCCCCGCCCGGAGCCGTCGGCTCCGCGGCGGACGCTCTCGTCGGTGGTCGTGTCAGCCTCGCCACGGCGACGACGGACCAGCTCGACGAGCTCCCCGGCATCGGGCCCGTGACCGCCCAGAAGATCGTCGACTGGCGCACCACGCACGGTCCCTTCCGGTCGGTCGACGACCTCGACCGGATCCCCGGCATCGGTCCGGCGCGCGTGGAGCAGTTGCGCGATCTCGTCACCCCGTGATGCAGGCCGGCCGTCTCGTGCGACAGCACTGGCCGGCACTTCTCGTGTGCGCCTGTTGCGCGGGATTGTCCGCCGCGAACTGGATCCGCCCGAACACGACGCTCGTGCTCGCACCCGCCGCCGCGCTTGCCGTCGGCGCAGCGATCGGCCGCGAATCGCCGCGACGGGCGGTCTGCCTCGGGGCTGCCCTCATCCTGCTCGGTCTGGCATGGGGCTCGTTGCGGATGTCGGCTCTCGAGCACAGCGCGCTCGCGTCGCGGGTCGGTGAGGCGGCCAGCGCGCGTGTCGTCGTGACCGGGACCGCCCGCACGACACGGTTTGCCACGCGCGTGCCCGTGGAGGTGCGTCGTTTCGGAGGCGCTGCCGTGCGCGAGGCGGCGATGCTCGAGCTTGGCCGCGGCCGCTCCCCGCCGCGCGGCGCCGTGCTCGAGGTCGTGCGTGCGCGGCTGGTCGAGCCGCGCGGGCCCGAGACCGGCTTCGACGAGCGTGCGTGGCTCGCAGGGCGAGGTATCCACGTCGTCCTCCGGGCCGACGCGGTCCGCGTCGTCGGCCGGCGGGGCGGGATCGGAGGCGTCGCCGACCGGCTGCGCGCACACGTCGAGCGATCGTTGGGTCTGGGGACGGCGGGTGAGCCGCGTGCGCTTCTGCGGGGCATCGTCCTGGGCGACGACGATCGCCTCGGCGACGAGCTCCGGGACGCCTTTCGAGCCTCCGGGCTCGCGCACCTCACCGCGGTCTCCGGACAGAACGTCGCGATCGTCGCGGTGCTCGTGGGCGGCATCGCCTGGCTCCTCGGGCTGGGCCGCTTCGCCGTGCACGGATGCGCGATTGCCGGCATCCTCGCGTACGCCCTCGCCGTCGGCTGGGAGCCTTCCGTCGTGCGTGCAGCGGTGGCGGGCTCCGTCGCCTCGCTCGCATGGCTCGCCTCGCGCCCGAGCGACCGCTGGCACGCGCTCGCGCTCGGCGCGCTCGTCCTCCTCCTCTGGCGCCCGTCCTCGCTGCTCGAGCCGGGATTTCAGCTCTCCTTCGTCGCCGTCGCGGCGATCCTCGGCGCGGTGCCTCTCGGCAGACGGGTGCTCGCCGGGTATCCGATCCCTGCCAAGCTCGCCGACGTCACCGTGGTCGCAGCGGCCTGCGGGCTGGCAACGGCGCCGATCCTCTGGGCTCACTTCGGTGCCGTCGCCCTCTGGACGGTCCCTGCCAACGTCGCGGCCGAGCCCGCCATGCCGGCCGCGCTCTCGCTGGCTCTGCTCGGCTCGGCCCTGGCGCCCGTGTCACCCGAGGCGGCCACCACGCTCTCGTGGCTCGCAGGCTGCTGCGCCTGGTGGCTCGCCTGCTGCGCCCGGTTCTTCGCGGGCCTTCCGCACGCCCAGCTGCGCTCGGGCCTCGTGCTGGTCGGGCTCGTCGGCGCGGGCGTCGTCGTGCTCGCGATCCTGCGCCTGCCCCCGTACCGCCGGGCGGCGGCGTGCGCCGCGGTCGGCGGCCTCGGGGCCGTGGCGCTCGTCGGGTGGTGGGTGTCGCGCGAGCCACCGGCGTGGAGCCCTCCACCGCAGGGCCTGCGGGTCACGTTCCTGGACGTCGGTCAGGGCGACGGCATCCTGCTCGAGGTACGACGCGGCGCCGTCCTCGTCGACCAAGGGCCGCCCGAGGCGCGCATCGCCCTGCAGCTACGCCGGCTCGGTGTGCGCGCCCTGTCCGCGGTCGTGCTGACCCATCCGCAGCGGGACCACATCGGCGGCGCCGCGGATGTGATCCGGCGGCTCTCGGTCGACGTCGTCCTCGACCCGGCGCTGCGAGCCCGCTCGCCCTATCACGACGCCGCGCTCGCCGCGGCGCGCCGCCGCCGCGTCCCCGTGGTGATGGCACGCAGGGGAGACGTGTTTCGCCTGGGCCTCCTACGGCTGCGCGTCCTCTGGCCGGCTGGCCCCGGCTTGCCGGACGAGGATCCCAATCGCAACGCCGTCGTGATCCTCGCCAGCTACGGGGCCACCGACATCCTGCTCACAGCCGACGCAGAGTCCGATGTCACCAATGCCCTGCCACTGCGTCCGGTCGAGGTGCTCAAGGTCGCCCACCACGGCTCGCAGGACGCCGGGCTCGACGACCAGCTCCGTGTGCTGCGCCCTCAGGTCGCCGTGATCTCGGTCGGGCGCGGCAACGACTACGGCCATCCCCACCCCGACACGCTCGACACTCTTGCCACGTCGCGCGGCCTGCGCGTGCTGCGCACGGACGACGACGGGCAGGTGGTCGTCGAGTCGGACGGACGCCGCCTCGTCGTCAGCTCCCAGCGGTGACCCGGTGCCGGCCGGGGTGGGAGCGGCGGGGGCCGTGTGCGCTGCCTCTCGCTGTACGCTGCTCGCGTGGCCGACCTCGAGCCCGTCTACCTCATCGTGGGGACCGATCGTCCCAAGGTGGAGACTGCGGTGTCGAGGCTCCGCCGCCACTTCGAGCCCGAGTCGATCGAGCACGTGTCGGCCACGGATACGACCGGTGCGGAGGTGGTCGCGCTCTGCAATGCGGGCAGCCTCTTCGGCGGCAGCAGGCTGGTCATCGCGGACGACGTCGACGGCCGTCCGGACTCCGAGCGGCGGCTCCGCAACGGCTGGAAGGCAGCCGACGTCACCGCGGTGACGGAATACCTGTCCGCGCCGGCACCCGACACCGTCCTCGCCCTCGTGGCACAGGCGATGAAGAAGGACGCGCCGCTCGCCAAGACATGCGGTCGCGTCGGAGCCGTCCTCAGCTACGACGTCGCGCGGCGGGGCCTGCAGCAATGGGTCGCGGAGCGGTTCAAGGCGTTGGACGTGCGCGCTGAGCCGGACGCCTGCGCGGCACTCATCCACATCGTCGGCGACGACCTGCACGCGCTCGCTCTGGAGGTCGAGAAGATCGCCACCTGGGCGGGCGACGAACCCGTGGGCGAGCGTGAGGTCGAGCACCTCGTCGCGGCCACGGCCGACACGCCCGTGTTCGCGATCTCCGACGCGTGGGGCCGCCGCGACCTCGCGCGGGCGCTCGAGGCGGCGGAGATGTTCGTCGAGCGCTCCGGCCGGCCGGTGGCTGCCACGGTCCCCATCGTCGCCGGCCAGCTCGCACGCCAGGTCGGTGTCGTACGCCGCGCGAAGCGCCTCGAGGAGCAAGGGGTGCGCGCCAAGGACGCGTTGCAGGAGCTTGGCGTGAAGTTCGAGTTCCAGGCCCAGCGGGCTTTCCAGTTCGCGCAGAACTTCAGCGAGGCCGAGCTCGACAACGCGCTCGTCCGTCTCGCCGAGCTCGATCATGCGCTCAAGGGTGGGAGCAGGCTCGCACCCGACCTCGAGCTCGAACGGGCGCTGGCAGACGTGTGCCGTGGCGACGAGGAGCGCGCGCGGCTCGAATCCTGAGGAGAGGCTGCGGCCGGCGGGTCGTCGGACGGTTGGCCCCGCGCGTTGCGTGACCTCGGACACGGGTGCACGAGGTGGCGCGGAGCGATACGGGCGCTCACCTTCTTCGACACCACCGGCCGGAGCAGGACCCAGTCGCCGGCACGTGGCCAGCGGGGCCCGACGGTGCCCTCGATGGCGGGAAGCGCCACGAGCTGAGCACTCAGCGCCGACCTCGACGACGGAGAGCTTGCTGGGCGCGGACTCGCGCGCACGAGCGTCAGCCCCACGCCGGCGCGGTGGACGACGACTGCCGCGGCCGCGCTACGCGCTCGTCGAGATCAGGCGGGCAGCCTGGGACTTCTTCCGCGCCGCCGCGTTGCGATGCAGGGCGCCCTGCGATGCAGCGCGATCGATCGTGCGCACGAGCTCGCGGTGCTCCTCGGCGATCCGGTCTGCGTCGCCGTCGCGCACGGCACTCTCCAGCCGCCGCGTGAGCGTCTTGATCGTCGACCGGTAGCGGAGGTTCTCCAGCCGCTGGCGGGCGGCGACGCGGACGCGCTTCTCCTGTTGCTTGATGTTCGGCATACCGTGAGAAAACCCGCAGTCGCGGGCGGCCGAATGCTAGCAAAGCTCCCGTCGAAAGCGCGTTTGCCGGCCGCGGGGGCCACCACTCCTCCGCCCCGCTGATGATGCTATCGGGGAAGCTGTCGCAGGTCCGTGCCGACTTCGTGCCGAAACTCACCCCGATGAGCACGTCCGAGCGCCCTGCCGGCGAGGTACCGGATGCGGTACCCGGGCGTCGCGGTCGGCGCTTGGCCCACTCGACCGCGATCTTCTCGCTCGCCACCGGGCTCTCGCGCGTGCTCGGCCTCGTGCGAGAGATGGTCGCCGCCTACTTCTTCGGCGTCAGCGGCAAGATCAACGCCTTCACCGTCGCCTTCCAGATCCCCAACCTCGTCCGGGCGCTCGTCGCTGACGCGGCGCTGTCGGGGGCGTTCGTGCCGGTGTTCAGCGAGCTCCTGGAGAAGGGCGACAGGGCTCGCGCGTGGCGCGTCGCCTCGACCATCTTCTGGCTCGTCCTGCTCGTCCTCGGAGGCGTCACGGCGCTGTTCATGCTGGCCGCTCCGCTCGTCCTACGGCCTTTCGGCGACCCGGGGGGAGACGCCGACCTCGCCGTCGGCCTCTCCCGTGTGCTCTTCCCCATCGTCGTCCTGCTCGGCCTGTCCGGCGTGGTCGTCGGCATCCTCAACACGTACGAGCAGTTCACCGTGCCGGCCCTGACCCCGGTGGCGTGGAACCTCGTCATCATCGCCGGCCTCGCGCTCGGCGTGCCCGCGGCGGACGGGGAGGACGCGGAGCTCTACGTCTACGCCGCCTCGGTGCTCGTCGCCACCCTCGTGCAGTTCCTGCTGCCCCTGCCATGGCTTCGCGGGCTCGACGGCCGCCTGCGCCCCGTCGTCGACTGGCGTGACCCCGCCGTGAAGCGGTTCTTCGTCTTGATGCTCCCCGTCACGCTGACGCTCGGCCTGATCAACATCAACGCGGTGATCGGGATCCTCTTCGCGTCGCGGCTCATCGATCCGGAGCTCGCGCCGACCGCGATCGACAAGGCCTTCCGGCTCTACATGCTCCCGCAGGGGATGTTCGCCGTCGCCGTCGCCACCGTGCTCTTCCCTGCTCTCTCGCGGCTCGCGGCGCGCGAGGATCGCGAGGGGTTCAGCCGCACCCTTGACGTCGGCGCGCGTCAGATCGGGTTCTTCCTCATCCCGGCCGGTGTCGGTGCGGCCGTGCTCGCCGAGCCGATCGTACGCCTCGTCTACGAGCGCGGAGCCTTCGAGCCGGAGGAGACGCCGATCGTCGCCGGCGCGCTCGCAGCGTTCTCCCTCGGTCTCGTCTTCAACGGCTGGATGCTGCTCCTCAACCGCGCGTACTACAGCCTGCAGACGAACTGGGTGCCCACGCTGGTGGCGCTCGGCAACGTCGGCCTCAACGTCGTCCTCTACCTCGCCCTCTATCGAGTCGGCGTGTGGGGAATCCCGCTCGGCGTCTCCATCGCCAACGTGGTCAGCGCATCGGCGCTCTTCGTCGTGATGCGACCGCGGCTTCGCGGTGTGTCACCGCGCGCGACCGCGACGACGATCGTGCGCTTCGTCGTCGCCGCCGCGATCCTCGCGGTCGTCGCGTTCGGGACGTGGTGGGTGCTGGACGAGCTCGTGGGGCGCGCTCTCTGGGCGCAGATCCTGTCCGTCGGTATGGCCCTCGCTGCCGGCGGCGCTGCCTACCTCGTCGTCTGTCGCCTGATGCGCGTGCGCGAGCTGGACACGCTGCTCGACCTGCTTCGTCGCGGCCGCGTCACGGGCACCTAGCGTTTGCGCTGCGAACGCGTACCGCGGTCCGGGGCCGAGTCCGGGGAAAACGGCGCCACGGCTACGATCACGCGCGACCTGCCATGGACCAGAGCCGCATCCGCAACTTCTCCATCATCGCCCACATCGACCATGGGAAGTCGACGCTCGCGGACCGCATCCTGCAGCTGACGGAGACCGTGAGCGAGCGCGACATGCGCGACCAGCTGCTCGACTCGATGGAGCTCGAGCGCGAGCGCGGCATCACGATCAAGGCGCAGGCGGTGCGCGTCGACTGGAAGGGCTACGAGCTCAACCTCATCGACACCCCCGGCCATGTCGACTTCACGTACGAGGTCTCACGCTCGCTGCAGGCGTGCGAGGGCGCGGTGCTCGTCGTCGATGCTGCGCAGGGGATCGAGGCGCAGACACTCGCGAACGCCTACCTCGCGATCGAGAACGAGCTCGAGATCGTCCCCGTCGTCAACAAGATCGACCTGCCGCAGGCCGACCCGGAGGGCGCCGCGGCGGAGGTGGCCGAGCTGCTCGGCGGGCGGCCCGAGGACGTCGTGCGCATCTCGGCCAAGACGGGAGAGAACGTCGGGGACGTGCTGGACGCCATCGTGGCGCGGATCCCCGCTCCTGCGGGCGATCCGGCGGCGCCGGTGCGTGCCCTCATCTTCGACTCGTCCTACGACCAGTACCGCGGCGTGATCGCCTTCGTGCGCGTCGTCGACGGCCGCCTGGAGGCGGGCTCGGCCGTGCGCGCGATGGCCACGGGCACGCAGTTCGACGCGGAGGAGCTCGGCTTCATGTCGCCGCAGCGCCGTCCGGTACCCGCGTTGACGGCCGGCGAGGTCGGGTACGTCGTCACCGGGCTCAAGGACGTCTCGCGGCTGCGCGTCGGTGACACGCTCACGGCCCGGGTCACGCCGGCGGCCTCGCCGCTCCCGGGGTACAAGGACGTGAAGCCGATGGTGTTCGCGGGGCTCTTCCCGACGGACTCCGACGACTACCCGGGCCTGCGCGACGCGCTCGAGAAGCTGAAGCTCAACGACGCCGCGCTCTTCTACGAGCCGGAGACCTCTCAGGCGCTCGGCTTCGGCTTTCGCTGCGGCTTCCTGGGACTGCTGCACATGGAGATCGTGCGGGAGCGCCTCGAGCGAGAGTTCGATCTCGACCTCCTCGTCACGGCCCCCAACGTCGCCTACCGCGTCGAGCGACGCGGCGGCGAGATGGTCGAGGTGCACAACCCCGCCGAGATGCCGCGGGAGACGGAGAGGGTGGAGGAGCCGTACGTGACGGCCTCCGTCATCGTCCCCAAGGACTACGTCGGCGCCGTGATGGAGCTCTGCACCGAGCGCCGGGGGCGTTTCGACCACATGGAGTACCTCTCCGAGGAGCGCGTGCTCCTCTCGTACGAGCTGCCGCTCGGCGAGATCGTGCTCGACTTCTACGACCAGCTGAAGTCGCGGACGCGCGGCTACGCGAGCTTCGACTACGACCTCGCCGGGTTTCGGGAGGGCGATCTGGCACGCGTGGACGTGCTCGTCGGGGGCGAGCAAGTGGACGCCCTCTCGCTCATCCTCCACCGCCAGTTCGCGTACGAGCGCGGCAAGCAGCTCGTGGAGCGGCTCAAGGAGGAGATCCCGCGGCAGATGTTCGACGTCCCCATCCAGGCCGCGATCGGCTCCCGCGTGATCGCGCGCGAGACCGTCAAGGCGAAACGCAAGGACGTGTTGGCGAAGTGCTACGGAGGCGACATCACGCGCAAGCGCAAGCTGATCGAGAAGCAGAAGAAGGGCAAGAAGCGGATGAAGCAGGTCGGAGGCGTGGAGGTGCCGCAGGAGGCGTTCCTGGCCGTCCTCAACCTCGACGGGGAGCGCAAGCGCACGTGACGCCGGGAGCTCGCACGTGACGTGGGAGGACGTCGTCCGGGTGGCATCCGGCAGCGGCCACGTGCGTCACCTGTACGTCCACCTTCCCTTCTGCGCACACCGCTGCGGCTACTGCGACTTCGTCACCGCGGTCGGCGGGGCGGAGGCGCACGGTCCGTACGTGGAGGCGCTGCTCGTCGAGCTCGAGCGCGAGGGAGACATGCTCGCGGAGCCACTCGAGACCGTGTTCCTCGGCGGCGGGACGCCAACGTTCACGCACGGCGACGCGTTCGCACGTCTCCTCGGTGCGCTGCCGCCGGCTCGCGAGATGACCGTCGAGGCGAACCCGGAGACGATCACCGCGCCACTCGCCGCACTCCTTCGGGATCACGGCGTGACGCGCGTCTCCCTCGGTGCCCAGAGCTTCCAGGCGCACCTGCTCGACGTGCTCGAGCGCCGCGCGCGGCCGGACGACGTCCGGCGAGCGGTGCATCATCTGCGTGATGTCAATTTCGACAACATCTCCCTCGATCTCCTCTACGGCGTCCCGGGCCAGGAGCCCTCCGACCTCGAGGCGGATCTCGCGGAGGCGCTGACCCTCGGGCCCGAGCACCTCTCCTGCTACGAGCTCGAGGCGAAGCCCGGCACGCGCTTCACCCATGCGTGGGGCGGGGAGCTCCTGCGCCAGGCGGAGGCGATGGAGGGGTACTTCGAGCAGGTCGTGGAACGGCTCACGGCGGCCGGCTACCGCTGGTACGAGACGGCGAACTTCTGCCGCGACGTGCCCGGTCGTGACCTTCGCGCGCAGCACAACCTAGGCTACTGGCGGGGTCGCGACTACCTCGGCCTCGGTGTCGGAGCGGTCTCGACGGTGTCGTCGGCGGGAGGCGTGACGCGGCGCCGGAACCGGCCCTCGGTGGCCCGCTACATCGCAGCGCTCGGCGGCGGAGCGGACCCGCCGCGGACGTTCGAGACGCTGGATGTGGCGACGCGCAGACGGGAACGGCTGATGCTCGGGCTACGCCTCGACGAGCCGCTCGCGCTCGCGGAGCTCGAGGGCGCGATCGACACCGGCGCGCTGTCCTGGCTCGCCGAGCGGGGCCTCGTCGAGCGCGAGGACGCCCGCGGCGAGATCCGCCTGACACGGCGAGGGCGCTTTCTCGGGAGCGCCGTCACGACCGAGCTCCTGGCCGCCTGAGACGCGCGTCGGCGTCGCGTGAAGCGCCCGCGCCCCGGGCTACCATCCCTGGCAACGGTGGAGCTGAGCGTCAGAAAGCGCGCCATCCTGCGACGGCTGGTGGAGGAGTACGTGGCCACGGGACAGCCCGTGGGCTCGAAGGCGCTGGTCGAGCGCGCCGGGCTCGATGTCTCGCCGTCGACGGTGCGTCACGAGCTGAACGAGCTCGAGGCGCTGGGGCTGCTGACGCATCCCCATACCTCGGCCGGGCGGGTGCCCACGGAGAGCGGCTACCGCCTCTACGCCGCCGAGCTGGTCGAGTCGATCGAGGGCCGACCGCCGCAGTTCCCCCTCGACCTGACGGCGATGCGCAACGAGCTCGAGTCGGCGCTGCAGCAGACGACCGATGCGCTCTCGCAGGCGACGCGCCTGCTGGCGCTCGTCTCCGCCCCGGCGCTGGACGCGGCCGTCGTGCGCCACGTCGAGGTGCTGCAGCTGCAGCCGCGGGTGGTGATCATCGTCGTGATCACGGCCTCCGGAAGCGTGATCAAGCGCGTGTTCGAGCTCGAGGAGCCGGTCGATCCCGGGCTCGTGGACTGGGGACGCGAGTACCTGAACGAGACCGTCTCCGGCCTGCGCCTCGGCGCCAGTCTGCTGCGGCGCCGTTTCGAGGACCCGACGCTGGCGGCGCGCGAGCGCGCCTTCCTCGACGCCGTCCATCCGGCCTTCCTCGACGTCCTCGCGGATGCCGGCACCCAGCTCTACGTCGGCGGGGCCGCCGGCCTGCTCGACGACGTGCAGGGGGCCGAGCTCGAAGCGACGCAGCGGCTGCTCGAGCTGCTCGAGCGGCGTGCGTCGGTGCTCGAGCTCCTCAGCGACGCGCTCGAGGCACGGCGCACCGTCGTGCGCGTGGGGCCTGCCGTGGAGGGGGCCGAGCTCCACGAGGTGGCCTACGTGGGGTCGACCTACGGGCTCTCGCACCGCTCGCTCGGCGCCGTCGGACTGCTCGGGCCGCAGCGCATGGACTACGACAAGGCGATCCGTGCCGTGCGCGCGGCGGCGTTCGAGCTCTCGCGCCTCGTGGAGGAGGTCTACGAGGGCGTCTAGCCCCGGCCCATGGCGACGAGGGAACAGGACTACTACGAGCTGCTCGGCGTGTCACGCGACGCGAGCGATGCCGAGATCAAGAAGTCGTTCCGGCGCCTCGCCCGCGAGCTGCACCCCGACGTCAACGACGCCCCCGACGCGGAACAGCGCTTCCGGCACGTCGCGGAGGCGTACGAGGTCCTCTCCGACCCCGTGCGGCGGCAGACCTACGATCGCTTCGGGCACGCCGGCCTGCGGCGGGGCGGCTTCCAGCCGTCCGACTTCGACTTCGGCAACCTGTCGGACATCTTCTCCGCGCTCTTCGGCGAGGGCCTCTTCGGCGCCCACTCGGCGCGTGCGGCCCGCGGCGCGGACGTCGCCGCCACCGCCGAGATCTCGCTGGCGGAGGCCTACGCCGGCGTCACGCTGACGGTGCCGATCCGCGTCGCGCAGGCCTGCACCGTCTGCGCCGGAAGCGGCGCAGAGGCGGGCACGGAGCCCGTGTCGTGCCCGACGTGCGGCGGGGCCGGGCGCGTGCAGCACGTCTCGCAGAGCGCGTTCGGGCAGTTCGTGCGGACGTCGACCTGTCCGGGCTGTGGTGGCACGGGCCGGGTGATCGAGTCCCCTTGCGCCCGCTGCGACGGTGCGGGCCGGGTGCTCGAGGAGCGCGAGCTCGGCGTCGACGTTCCGGCGGGCATCCACGACGGGCAGCGCATCCGTTTGCGCGGGGAGGGGCACGCGGGCAGTCTCGGCGCGGCGGCCGGCGACCTCTTCGTGCAGGTGC
>DATBIN010000094.1:0-67802 GCA_036556925.1 Gaiella sp. | reverse complement strand
GGCCCCGACTGCTCGACGACCACCGTCCGCGTCCCCGCGTCGGGAATGCGGCCCCAGAAGACGATGCGCGAGGCTCCCTCACGCAGTGCCACGAAGGGGAAGCGAAAGGCGCGCAGCGCCCGCTTGGGCCGATCCGCGGCGACACCGCGGGACGACCGGAAGTAGAGACCCGACTGCGCCGGCTCGCGCGGATACGGGGCGTCGCGGAGGCCGTACCAGGTGACGAGGTCGACGCCCGCTCGCCACATGCGGTACAGCGCCTCCGAGACCCAGCGTGCGTGAAGAGCGAGGGGGACGCCCCTGGGGTCCGGCGGCCGCGTGTCCCAGCTGAACTCCGTCACCCAGAGACCCACGCGGCGCCTGGTGTCGACATGGCCGGCGCGCTCGGCCGCCCGCAGGAGCTCGTGCACCTCGGCGAGATCGCCGAGCGAGACGTCGTCCGGGTAGCCCGCCGACGTCGTCGGCCCACCGCTGGTGTAGGGATGCGTCGACCAGACGTCGAAGGCGACCTTCGCTCTGCAGGTAGGACGGGGTCGCGGGCCGGCCGACATGCAGAGGACCGCGCGCATGAACCGGAGGGGCGCGATACCTTCCACCCCGCGCGTGTCGCGCGGGCCGTGCGGCGCGAGCCCGCCGGCGACGACGAGGTTGTCCCCATGCACCCGTCGCAGGCCCTTGGCCGCGGAGTTGACCATCGCCCGGTACCAGGCGGGCGAGAAGAGCCGGCCGCCGACCTCCTGCGGATTGAGGTAGTAGCTGAGGTTGGGCTCGTTCCAGACCTGCCAGTGGCGCACGCGGGGCAGCTCCGGGATGCCGCCGCCATAGCGGGTGGCGGCGGCGAACGCGAAGTCCTCGAGCGCGGTCGGCATCGGCCGGCGCGGGCCGTCGCTCGGACGCTCGCGCGGGCCCGGGTCCTGCGCCCAGGCCGGGGCGTTGACGAGATCGACGACCGGCACGAGGCCTGCCGCGACCGCCTCCCGCACCTGGGCGTCGAAGCCCTCCCAGCGATAGCCCGGATCCTCGTGGTCACGAGCGCGGAACGCGCTCGGCCTCGTCGATCCGCGAGGTGCGACGGCCGCCCAATCGAGGATCAGGCGCACGAGCCCGGCTCCCGCGCGGCGAACGTGGGCAAATGCGTCGGCCCGGTCCGTCCGTGCGAACGCCGGCGGGTCCACGACGGCCGTTCGCAGCGGCCGTGCCGGAGCGGCCGCCGTCGCGGACGGCGAGGCCGAGGCGGCGGGCCGGACGCCGACGACGCACAGCGCCAGTGCGACGACCAGGACACCGACCGCGGCTCGCGCCCACGCGCCGCATGCTGCTTCGGTTCCGGCGGACCCCACGCAGGGCCATGATACGAGCGATCGACCGATGGCCTCGGCGCGCGTGTGGTACACAGCACTGCCGCGAGACCGCGCGGTGCGAGCCGTCCGACCGACGACGCATCAGCCAGTGGACATCACAAGCGTGCAGCGCGAGCGCCGACTCGCCGTGATGGCGGGCGGCCGGAGCCTGCGCGCGGGCGATCGAGCCTCGAGGACAGAAGCCGCGCGATGACGCTCGACGTCGTCTGCGCCGGCGCCGGCTGGGCGACGGGTGAGCGTCACCTGCCCGCTCTGGCACGCGACGACCGCGTCCGCGTGGTCGGGGTGGTCGACCCGCACATCGAGCGTGCTCGAGCGCTTGCGAAGCGCTTTCGCGTACCTCACGCCGGTACGACGCTGGACGAGATCCGCGTCGACAGCGTGTCGGCCCTGACGATCGGCGCGCCCCCGATGCAGCACGCGCATCTCGTCGAGGCGGCACTCGCGCGCGGCTGGCACTGCCTCTGCGAGAAGCCGTTCGTGCTTCCCGCGACGCGGGCCGCCGAGCTCGCGGAGCGCGCGCGCGACAGCCGGTTGGTGGTCGCCGTCGTGCACAACTTCCAGTTCTCCCGCGGCGGCCGGCGACTGTTTCGGCTGATCGACTCCGGCCGCCTCGGCGAGGTGGAGGCGATCCACGGCTTCCAGCTCTCGAACCGGCGACGGCGCCTGCCACACTGGCATCGCACGCTGCCCGGCGGACTGTTCCTCGACGAGGCATCGCACCTCCTCTACCTCATCCGCAGGATCCTCGGCCGCCTCGAGCTCCGCGTGGTCGACGGACGGGTTCGCGAGAACGAGGTGCGGGACGTCACGGCGACGTTCGCCCACTCGTCGGTCTGGGCCACGCTGACCATGGACTTCGACGCCTCCGTCTCCGAGTGGCTGCTCGTCGTCGTGGGATCGGAGGCGGTCGCCGCCTTCGACGTCTACCGCGACCTCGTGGTCGTCCTGCCGAACGACCGCGGGCACAAGGCGCACGACGTCCTGCGTACGTCGGCTGCGCTCGTGGGCGGCCACCTGGTCGGCTTCACGTCGTCCGGAGCGCTGATGGCCCGAGGCCGCCTCACGTATGGCAACGACGAGGTCGTCCGCCGCTTCGTCGACGCATCTCTCGGCAATCCGGAGCGCATCGCGGGCATGACGGCGGACGACGGGGTGGCGGTCGTCGTCTGCCTGGAAGAGGTTCTGGACAGGCTCGGGGTCGAGCCCGAAGGCTCCGGCAGTCACGGATCGTGAGCGACCGGCCCGGGACCCGCGCACCAGAGCGGTCCCTACACTCCGACGGATGACGCGCGGCCGCAACGGGGTCGCCGCCGCCGTCCTGGTCGTGACGGCGGCGATCATGGGAGCTCCAGCGGCCCAGGCCGACGCTGGGCAGGGGCCGCCCGTGAGCGTGTACACGGATCCCGCGCCCCGCCCGGTCGCCGAGGAGAAGGCGGTGGAGGTCGTCCGCGAGGCGTTGCGTCAGAGCGGCACGCCGGCTCCGGTCTCCTCGTCGCTCCTGCGCTCGGGAGCCGTCGTGCGTCCCAGCGCTCCTCCTCCCGCCAGGCCCAAGCCGACGGAGGCGAGGCGCCGGGCCCCGAGGGTCCAGCTCGTCACCGCCGCGAGCGTGAGCCTGACCGAGCGCGGGCTCACGCCCACGATTCGCGCAGGAGTCGCGAGTCCGCGCGACCAGGACGTGCGCGAGCCGATCGTCGTCGTGCTCGTCGCCGCCGCTCTCGCCCTCGCCGGAGCCGCCGGAGCGATCGCCCGGCGTTGAGAGACCGCGCGACAGGCCTCCGCGCCGCGTCGAGGCTGCCGGCCGGGCCGCTCGCAGCTCTCGTGCTGATCGGGGTCGAGGCGACGTGGGCGTGGCTCGTCCAGCCTCAGCGGTCGCTGGCGGCGACCACAGTCGTCCTCGCTCCGGGCCTGGCCGCGCTCCCGTTCCTCCCGCGCGAGCTCCGGCGCCTCCCGTTCGCAGTGCCGGCGGTCCCGGTCGTCGGGGTCGTCCTCGCCCAGGTCGTCCTGGTCGGAGCGGCGGCGCTCGCCGTCCCCCTCGACCCGCTCGGAGTCCGGCTCACCCTCGCCGGAGTCGCGGTGGCCGGGCTGATCGGCGGGATCCTGCTTCCCACGCCCGCGTTCGGCGCGCCCCCGGAGCGATGGCCGTCGGTCCTGCTCGGGCTCGCCGCGGTCGTGGGTCTCGGCATCGCCATGCAGTGGCGCATTCTCGGCTCCAGGCCGATCCCGGGCGAGGACTGGGGCGAGTACCTCCTCTACGCGCAGGAGATCGCGCGGCGGCACTCCCTCCTGATCGACAACCCGTTCTGGATGCTCGGCGGGGATTCGTTCCCCCTCGACCCCGGCGCGCCCTCCCTCTACGGGGCGACGCTGGCCCTGGCCGACGCCCCGGCGGCGAGCCTGCTGCAGGGAATCTGGGTGTTCGCCGTCCTCGGCATCCTGTCGCTGTTCGTCTTCGTGGGCACCCTCTGGGGGAGCCGGGCTGGGCTGGTCGCAGCGGCCGTGTACGCCGTCGTGCCGATGAACCTGAACGTCCTCTCGTGGCACGGCCTGCCCACGGTCGACGCCTTCGTGATCATTCCGGTCGCACTGCTCGCGACAGGGATGGCGCTACGCGGGGAAGCCGGGCGGCGCTGGGCCGCGGTGCTCGCGGTGGCGCTCGTCGGCCTCGCGGCCGCGCACCGGGTCGGCTTCCTGCTCGGCGCGGTCGCGGTGGCATTCGTCCTCGCCGTGGCGCTCGTCAGGCAACCCCGGCCCACGGTTCGCTTCATGGCCTGGACAGCCGTGTTCGGGATCGTGGCCGGCGCGGGCGTCGCGGTCGACCTCGTCCAGCGCACGCTCGCGCTCGGCGGCGTGCAGGGCTACGAGGCGTTCCTCCCGACGAAGGTGCATTGGGACCTGGTCGCGCGGGACGTCACGTGGCCGCTGACCGTCGCCGGGCTGGCCGCGCTCGCGCTGGTCGTCCTCGGCCCCTGGTTTCGCCGCGACGCCTCGAGGTTCGTGCTGCTCGGCCTCGGCGCCACCATCCTCGCGCTGAGCTATGCGTGGCTCGTTCACCTGCCCACGTCGTACAACCGCGCGTCGTACCTGGCGCCCATGCTCCTCGCCGCGTCGCTCGGCCTCCTCGCGAGCCGGCTGCCGGTGCGCGTCGTCGCCCCGCTGGCGGCGCTGCTCGTGGGCGTGACCGCCCTCGAGGCCAGGTCGCTCGCCACCGACTACCGCCGCTTCTACTCGCACGTGGACGCCGCCAGCCTGAAGGGCCTCGGGTACGTGAGCCAGCGTGCGCGGCCCGGCGACGCCGTGGTCACCGACCAGTGCTGGAGCTTCCTCTCGACCTGGCTCCTGCAGCGGCCCGTGCTCGCAGCGCTCGATCCCGCGCTCATCCTTCCCAAGCGGGAGCTCGAGCCGGTCGCGAAGGCCCGCAGGATCCTGTACGGGCGAGACGGCGAGCGCCTCGCCGCCACGCTCGGCGTCCGCTACGCGCTGGTCGACCCGCTCTGCACCTACCAGACGGGCCGCCCCTTCGGCCCTCCCGCGAGCGGGCATCTCGTCTACGCCAGCACCCGGCTGCTCGTGTTCGACCTCGCAACCGACGGTCAGACGAGCTCGCGGTAGGCCTCGAGCATCGCGTGCGCCTGCCCGTCGCGGCCGAACGCCTTGCGCGCGCGGACCTGGGCGGCGGCTCCCATCCGCGCGCGCAGGTCGGCGTCGCCGAGCAGCCGCTCCAGCGCCTGGCGCAAGGCCTGCGGCTGGCCGGGCGGGACGAGCAGGCCCGTGACGCCGTCCTCCACCGCGTCGGCGAGGCCGCCGACCGCGGTGGCGACGACCGGCCGCCCGTAGGCCATCGCCTCGCGGGCCGCCATGCCGTACCCCTCGCGGTGCGAGGGCACCGCGACCACGGCGGCGCGCTCGTAGTACGCCCCCAGCTGCTCGTGGGGCACGAAGCCGACGGCCCCGGGGAGCGCGTGCCGCAAGGGCCCGTCGCCGACGACGGTGAGCGGCAGGCCCTTGGTCGCCTCGGCCAGGTCAAGCACCCCCTTCTCGGAGGAAAGCCGCCCGACGTAGAGGACATGGGGCGGCTCTTCGGCAGGGACGAGGCGATCGGGCACGTCCACGCCGCTCGGGATCACCCGCACCTCGCGCGCGCCGAGGCTGCGCGCCTCCTCGGCAAGCGACCCCGAGGCGCACACGACGAGGCGAGCGCGGCGCACGAGCGGTCGAAACGCCCACGGCAGGCGGCGCGCCAACGCGACGTCGGATCCCCACAGCTGGAGCACGACGGGACGGCCCGCGGCGAGCGCCGGCAACCCGCACGGGATCCAGTGGGCGTGGATCACGTCGGCGGTGCGCCCGACCCGCCGCACCGCCCGCGCGAAGCTCCAGAGGAACAGGGGGAGCGCGAGCAGGAGCCACGGCCGCCGCCGCAGGTTGTTCACGACGCCGTCGCCGTACGCGATGCCGTAGTGGCGGAACGACGCGGGCGAGACGACGTCGACCTCGACGCCCTCGGCGCGCATGGCCCCCACCGCCTGCTGGACGAACACGCCCGCCACGTCGCCGTCGTACCGCGGGTACGACGTCGTCACCACGACGACCCTCATCGCCGGATCGACGCGAGACGGGGCCCGAACACGGCCGGCGGCGCAATGGCGAGCAGCGCCACGACGAAGAAGTAGTTGAAGTTGATGGTCAGGTAGAAGGCGTTGGCCGCGAGGGTGCCGACGAGCGCGGCGGTGAGACCCCACGCGAGCGGGCGTACGCGCGCGGCGACGGCGTCCCCGGCTGCGGCGAGCGCCCGTCCGATGTGACGCGCGAGCGCGAGCCGTCGGAACAGGTACCAGACGAAGGCCACGAAGAGCGCCGCGCCGATCAGGCCGGTCTCGACGAACAGCGCCACGTAGAAGGAGTGCGGCCCGAAGTTGGTGCGGCCGGTGACGAACTCGTAGTAAACGGAGAAGTTGTTGAGGCCGAGACCGAGCAGCGGGTGCTGCGACAGCACGTCGGGGATGAACTCGTAGACGACGAAGTGTGTCGACGCGCCCTGGCCGCCCGTGTCGAGACGCGAGCGGAGCACCTGCTCGAAGAAGTCGGCACGCTGCGCGACGAACGCCAGGACGAGCACTCCGACCCCGGCGAGCGGGAGGAGGAACTGCCTGGAGAGCAGCCGGCGCCGGTACGGGACGAGCAGCACGAGCATGCCGCACGCGAGCCCGAGGAGGCCGCTGCGGGAGAGCGTCGCGAGCTCGATCACGAGACCGAAGGCGAGCCCCAGCAGGAGCGGCGTGCGCCACCGGTGGCCCTTCTCGAGCCGGAGGTAGATCGGCAGGAGCACGAGGAGCGGCACGAGAAGCTCGATGCCGAGGTGGTTGGGGTCCCCGGTGAGCGCGTTGGGGCGGTAGACGCTGGCGCCCTCGATGGCGCCGAACACGTTGATCTGGCTCGCGCCGCCGGTGATCGGGCGCACGAACGCGGCATCGAGGTTGCCTCCGGTGAGCTCGGCGACGGCGAGCTGGGCCACGCCGTACAACGCGTTCGCGCCGACGCCTGCGCAGAACACGCCCAGCGTGAGCCAGTAGAAGCGCTCGCCCTTGCGTGCGAGGTGCGCGAGCGCCGCGACGAGGAAGAGGAAGTGCAGCACGAACTTCACCATCCCCTTCGCCCACTGCGCGAGAGACTGTCCCGTCTCCAGGTTGAAGAAGCCGAGCAGGTACACGGCGAGGAAGGCGAGGAAGAAGCAGCCGACAGCGAGTGCGCAGTGGGTGAAGCGGAGGTCGAAGCGCTCCAGGCGATGCAGCGCGAAGGCGACGAGGAAGAGCGCCGTGATCACGTCGGAGAGCCAGAGCGTGCCGGCCGCCTCCCACTGCAGCTTCGCGAACGTGACCGTGAAGACGACCGCGAAGAAGAGGACGTCGACGACCGGCGTGCGGCGCGCGCTCACCGCTCCTCCAGCCGCGGCTCGAACCCCACGCGCCTCGCATCCTCGATGTGCCCGCGAGCCTGCTCGAGCGTCTGCACGCCGGGGTTCACGACCTCCCAGCCGCCACAGCCGTCGGCGCGCACCTCCGCGTCCGCGAAGCCCACCTCCGCAAGCCGGTCGCGCACGGCCCTGGCGGTGGGGAGCCAGGAGCGATGGTCGTAGACGAGGACGAACTCGGTGGCATCGGGTGCGGCGAGCGCGGCGCAGTCGGCGCGGCTGGGGAACCGCGGCGCCCCCTCCAGCGCGAGGACGCCGACAGGATAGGCGACTGCGACCGCCGCCACGGCCGCTACCGCCGCGACGCGCAGCCGGTGGGTCGGCGCGCGCGGCGCCTCCCACCCGGTCGCGTCGAGCACGCGCTGCAGCAGGATCGGGCTGAGGAGCGCCGCCGGCACGAGCGCGCCGCCGACGAGCCGCGTGATCGGGTTCTGGGAGTTGTCCTGCGTGATCGGCAGGCTCGTGAACGCCCACATCGTCCACACGTAGCCGACGGCGGTGAGCCCGAGGAGCGACAGCGTGAACACGGGCAGCGTGCGTTCGCCGGCCAGGAGCGCGCCCACGGCGGCCGCGAGCGCTACCACCAGCACTGCCGGCCACACGTCGACGTCCGCCAGCGTGCGTAGCACGAGCCACGTGGCCGGCGCCACGCGGTCGGCGTGATCGGCGAGGTCGAGCACGCCCACGTCGGGTCCGTCGCCGACCAGTGAGCGGCGCGTGAACCACACGCGCCAGGGCAACGCGACGGCCACGGGCAGAAGGGCGAACAGCGCGGCGTGGCCCCACGACGATCTGGTCCGGAGGCCGCACGCGAGGAGGACGGCCCCGGCGACGCAGGCTGCGAAGAGGTACCCCTCGCGCTTCACGAGCGCGAGCGCCGAGACGAACAGGAGCGCGCCGACGAGGGAGGACGTGCGCCGGTCGGCCAGCCAGCGCGCGACGAAGAGGACGCCGAGGCCGAGGACGACGTCCTGGAAGAGGTCGGCCTGTGGCGTGAGCGCATCCTTCTTCGCCTGGCCCGCGACGAGCAGGAGCAGGAGCATGCCCCAGACGAGCACCGGGTTCGCGACACGCAGGAGCAGGCGTGCGCTCGCGGCGACGAACCCGGCGAGCCACGACCAGTACACGAGGTGCAGCCCGACGAGGTCGACCTCGCCGCGGAGCTCGAAGAAGGCCGCCTGCAGCATGGGCACGAGCGGCGGATAGCTCGGTGCCGGGAAGCTCGCGAAGTGCGCCTCGTCGAACTCGCCCGCAGCGTGGAGGGCGGCGGCCTTCGGTGTCCAGAAGGCGCCCGCGTCGAACCCGAAGAGGCCGTGCAGCCTGCCGGCGCGGAAGTACGCCTCGACCACGACCAGGACGAGCGCGAGCAGGCCGGCCGCCACGAGGTAGCCGTACCGTCCCGCCCGCGGGCCCTCGATCTCCTCCCGCCGTCCGCGCGCGCGTCCGACGAGCACGCCGCCGAGGGCGAACACGGCTGCGCCGACGAGCATGGTGGTGGCGGAGAACGGGACCCCGGCGAGGACGGCGAGCGTCAGCACCGAGCCCAGCGAGACGACGCCGAGCAGGTAGGCAAGCCCGAGGTCGAGGACGACGCTGCGCAGGTGTGGAGTGCCCTCGAGCGCGACGAGAACCCCGAGTCCCGCGGTCGTGAACACCGCCACGAAGGCGGCCAGTCCGAGCAGGCCCGCCGCGCTCACGCGAGCTCGTCTCCGCGGCCGGTCGCGGCCGTCGTCACGCAGCGCCCTCGCGCGGCAGCCGGAGCACCGAGAGCCCGACCTCGGGATCCTCCCAGAGCACCGTGACGCCGGCTCCGAGCGTCTCGCGCTCGCACCGGAAGCAGACCACCCATCCGGCCCCTCGTCGCAGGTGCCGGGGCATGAGGAACGAGTGGACGTAGTTCGGCGCGAAGCGGTGCGTGAGCGGGTCGGTGAACTTCGACTCGTCCCCCATCACGATGTCGTAGTCCGCCTGCGGCGGTATCAGCGAGCGTGCCGCGTACAGGCCTTCCTGGCTCAGCGTCCACCCGTTGCCCCAGGCGATCTCGCGGTCGGCGAAGTCGTAGCCGCTGTTCACGTCGGCCCGCTCGCCGAGATCGCGAACCGCAACGACCGCTCCGACGACGCCGACGGCGATCGTCAGGCCGGCCGCTCCCGCCACGAGCGCACGCAGGAGCGCTTGTCGCCGCTGCGATGTGGCCGGGGTCACGGGCCTGCCATCACCTCGCGCATGAGCGCCGCCGTCTCCTCCACACGCGTCCTGCGCGACAGCTTCCGGCGCCAGTCCTCCCCGAGCTCGAGGTCGGGCAGCCCGCCGTCGAGGAAGCGGCCGTGCAGCTCGACGAGGGCGGTGCGAAGCCCGGCGACGTCGTCCGGCGCGACCACCGGGCCCGCACCCGTCGCGCGCAGGAGCTCGGCGGCGGCGCCGTCGGGCGGGACCGCGGCCAGGATGGGCCGACCCGCTGCGAGGTACTCGAACACCTTTCCGGACAGCACCCCGCGGCCACGCCCGCCGGCGTCGGGAATGAGCAGGAGGAGCACGTCGGACTCGCGCTGCAGCCGGAGCGAGGTCGCCCTCGGCGCGTACGGGATCAGCTCCAGCCGGTCGCCGAGATCGAGGCGGTCGGCCCATTCCCGGTCGGTCGTCCGGAAGTCGCCGAGGAACCGCGCCACCACGTCGAGCTCGGAGTCGTGCAGCGCCTGGAGGAAGGGCCGCGGGTCGCGGCGACCGAAGAAGCTGCCCGTATGCGTCACGCGCATGCGCTCGCCGGGCCGGTACGTGAGCCCGGCGAAGTCGTCGAAGTCGCAGCCGTTGGCGATCGAGGCCACCGGGCCCTTGGGGTCGAAGCCGCGCATCTCGTCGGCGATCGCCTCGGACACGCAGACGATCGCGTCCGCGCGCGCCGCGACCAGCCGCGCGAGCGCTCCCTTCACCCGTTCCTTCGCCCGCACGGCGGCGCTGTCGACGCGGCGGTGTGGATGCGCGACCAGCGAATCGCGCAGGTCGGCCAGCCAGCGGGCGCCCGTCGCACGCTGCACGGCGGCGCCGATCAGGTGCACCGACGTCGGCGGCGAGGTCGTGATCACCCAGTCGATGCCGTGCTCCCGCGCGATGCGGATTGCAGCCGGCACGGCCGTCACGTTCCACGTCACGTTCTCGTCGGGTACGAGCGTCCTCCGTCCGAGCAGCCGGGCGTGGACCAGCATCCGCTCGAGGCCCGCCGTGCCATGGAGCTCCTCCGCCGGCTTGCGGCCGCGAGGGCCGAGATAGCGGGCACGGTGCACCCAGGCCTGGGTGGGGACGCGCAGGCCGTCGTCGCGATGCACCCAGCGCGGGTCGTCTGGGGCAAGCACGTGCGTCTCCACGCCGAGCGCGGGAAGGTACTGCGCGAGCTTCAGCGGCCGCTGCACGCCGCCGCCCCCCGCCGGGGGGAAGTAGAAGCTGACGAGCAGGGCCTTCACCGCCGCGATGGTACGGGCTGGCCGGACTGGAGCCCGGAGGTGCGGCACGCGACCATCTAGCGTCGCCCGCGTGGCCACATTGGGGGTCGACGTCGGCGGCACGTTCACCGACGCCGTGCTCGTCGCAGCCGGAGAGGTGCGCACAGCGAAGGTCGCCACGGCGTCCTCACAGGACGGATCGGTGCTCGCGGCGGCCCGCGCGGTCGGCGCGTTCGAGGCCGAGATCGAGCGCTTCACGCACGGGACGACGGTCGCCACGAACGCGCTCCTCGAGCGACGCGGAGCGCGGACGGCGTTCGTCGCCACAGCGGGGTTCGAGCACCTCCTCCACCTGCGGCGGCAGACGCGCGCCCACCTCTACCGGCCGTGCGCTCCGCACCCCGATCCGCTCGTACCCCTCGAGCGCTGCTTCGGCGTCCGCGGACGGATGGGGCCGGGAGGCGAGCTCGAGCCGGTCGACCCCGAGAGCGTGCCGAGGCTCGAGGAGGCCGAGGCGGTCGCCGTCTGCCTCCTGCACGCCTACCGCGACCCGTCGCACGAGCGAGTCGTCGCCGCCGAGCTGCGGCGGCGCTACCCCGCGGCACACGTCGTCGCATCGCACGAGGTGGCGCCGGAACTCCGCGAGTACGAGCGCGCGTCGACCACGGCCGCGGACGCCTATCTCGGCCCCGTGCTCGGGGCCTACCTGCGCAGGCTCGGCGCCGCGTGCGCCGGCGCAGGGCTTCGGGAGCCGCTCGTGATGCGCTCCTCGGGCGGCGTCGTCACGCTCGACGAGGCCGCGTCGCACGCCACGTGGGCGCTTCTCTCAGGCCCTGCGGCGGGCGCGGTCGGGGCGGCCGTCGTGGCGAGGCGCGCGGGGTTCCGCCACGCGATCGCGCTCGACATGGGAGGAACGTCGACGGACGTCTGCGCCGTCGCGGACGGCGAGGCTCGGCGCGAGGCGGAGCGTCTCGTCGGGGGTCTCCCCATCAGGCTGCCGACGCTCGCCATCCACACCGTCGGGGCGGGAGGCGGGTCACTCGTGCGCCGCGACGCCGGCGGCGCGCTGCTCGTCGGCCCGGAGAGCGCCGGCGCGCTGCCGGGACCCGCCTGCTACGGGCGGGGCGGCACGCTCCCCACGGTCACCGACGCCAACCTTCTCCTGGGCCGGCTCCCGGAGACGCTCGCCGGCGGCCTGGAGCTGGACGTCGACGCCGCGAAGCGCGCTCTCGCCGGGTTCGACCCGGCGCACGTGATCGACGTCGTCGACGCCGAGCTCCTCCGCGCGCTCCGTGTCGTGTCGGTGGAGCAGGGCCTCGATCCCCGCGAGCACGCACTCGTCGCGTTCGGCGGGGCGGGCCCGCTCCACGCATGCGCGCTCGCAGAGGAGCTGGAGATGCCCGCCGTTCTCGTTCCCGCGGCGGCCGGCGTGCTCTCGGCTCTCGGCCTCGCCGCCAGCGAGGAGCGGCGCGACGCGGTCACGACCTACGTCGTCCCGCTCCGCGAGGCGGGGGAGCTCCCGGCCGACGGCGTGGCCGACCTGCGCTACGCGGGGCAGTCGTTCGAGCTCGCGGTGCCGCTCGGGCCGGGCCTCGCGGACCGCTTCCATGCCGCGCACGAGGCCCGCTACGGATACGCCGACGCGTCGCGCGAGATCGAGCTCGTCGCGGTGCGCACCGCGCTCGTCGCTCCGGGTCCGCGGATCGAGCTGCAGGGGCCGTCGCTCTCCGCCCGAGGGCCGGAGCTCGTGCAGCTCGCCGGCGCCACGTGCTGGGTGCCGCCGGGCTGGTCCGGGGAGACCGACCGCGACGGGACGCTCGTCCTGCGGCGGACCGGCTGATGGACGTCGAGCTCCAGGTCGTCGGCGCGCAGCTCCGCGCGATCGCGGAGGAGATGGGCGCCGTGCTCGTCCGCTCTGCGTTCTCCGCCAACATCAAGGAGCGGCGCGACTGCTCGACTGCGCTGTTCGATGGAGCCGGAAGGATGGTCACGCAGGCCGAGCACATTCCCGTGCATCTCGGCGCCATGCCCGACGCCGTCGCCGCGGTCGCCTCGCACGAGCCGGGGCCCGACGAGGTCTGGGTGCTCAACGACCCGTACCGGGGCGGCACCCACCTTCCCGACATCACGATGGTCTCGAGGACGGAGCTCGGGTATGCGGTCTCACGCGCCCATCACGCCGACGTCGGCGGCCTCGAGCCGGGGAGCCTCCCGGCGGGCTCCCGAACCCTCGCCGAGGAGGGAGTCGTCATCCCGCCCACGCGCCTCGACGAGGAGACTCTCGCCGGGCTCGTCGGCCGCATGCGCCAGCCGGACGAGCGGCGTGGCGACCTGCGCGCGCAGCTGGCAGCGCAGCTGCTGGCCCGCCGCCGCCTCGGTGAGCTCTGTGCCCGGCGCGGGCGTGAGCGCGTGGCGGCGGCGATGACGGAGCTCCTCGCCCACGCCGAGCGGGTGGTGCGCGCCGGCCTGGCGCGCATCCCCGACGGACGCTACGAGGCGACGGACTGGCTGGAGGCCCCGGACGGTCCGCTGGAGATCCGCGCCACCGTCGAGATCGCGGGCGACGAGGCGCACATCGACTTCTCCGGCACCGCGCCGGCGCACGGCGGCAACCTCAACTGCCCGCTCGCCGTGACCCGCTCCGCCTGCTACTTCGTCGTGCGCTGCCTCACAGAGCCCGACCTGCCTGCCTCGGGCGGTGCCTTCGCACCGGTCACGGTCACGGCGCCCGAGGGGTGCCTCGTCAACGCCCGTCCCCCGGCGGCGGTGGCGGCGGGCAACGTCGAGACGTCCAGCCGGATCGTCGACGTGCTCTTCGCCGCCCTCGCCGGCCTGCCCGGCGTGCCGGCGCAGGGCCAGGGCACGATGAACAACGTCGTCCTCGGCAACGACCGCTTCGTCTACTACGAGACCATCGCCGGCGGCCAGGGTGCGTGTCCGGACGCCGCCGGCCCCTCGGCGGTGCACGTCGCGATGACGAACACCCTGAGCACGCCCGTGGAGGCGCTCGAGCTCCAGTACCCGCTTCGCGTCGAGCGCTACGGCGTGCGCCAGGGCTCTGGGGGCGCGGGCAGGCACCGCGGCGGCGACGGCGTCGTACGCGAGCTGCGGGTGCTGGAGGCGTGCCGGCTGTCGGTCGTCGCGCAACGCCGGGCCCTCGCCCCGCGTGGCGCCGGCGGCGGCGGCGACGGAGCACCGGGCCGCACGCTGGTCAACGGCGTCGCGCTGCCTGCGGCCGCCAGTGCCGACCTTCGCCCCGGCGACCTCGTCCGCATCGAGACGCCCGGGGGTGGCGGCTACGGGCCGCCGAGCCGGTAGAGCGCCCAGCGACCGTCCCGGTAGGCAACCGGCAGATCGAGGCGGAGATCGAAGCGCCCCTCGTCGATCACGATCCAGCTCGCACCGCAACGCCGCGGAATGGCGAGCGACCCGGTGGCGACGAAGCGGCGCAGGTCCTCCACACGCTCGTGCGGCCGGTTCTTCACCGTGTCGGCGACGTGGCCGGGCGGCGCCACGCAGATCCGGACGGGCGCGAATGCGGCGATGCGGTAGCTCGCCTCCGGGTCTGCGTACACGGTGGCGCCGAGGGCCACGCGGTCGCGCAGCGCCGCAACGAGCCCTGGCGAGAGCGGGCTTGCCGCCCTGGCGGGCGACGGCGACCAGTTCGCGAGCCCGTGCACGACCACGGGCAGAAGCAGGAGCGCGGACGCGAGCCCGGCGTTCCGCTCGCGGGACAGCCGGTACCGCAGCCCGAGCAGGAGGGCGACGACGGCGCCCGCCACGCCGATCCACGTGGCGACCGCCGGCCCTCCTTCGGTGAGCCGGTAGTCGAAGTCGCCCGGGAAGGCGAGCTGCAGCGCGATACCTCCGGCCAGCGCAACCGGGGCCGCGAGCGGACCGAGGAGCGCGGCGAGCACGCCCATGCCGCCCGCGAACGCGAAGGGGAAGGGGAAGAAGCCCACGAACCTCCGGGCCTGCGAGAGGGAGACGATGTCCGAGAACGGCACGAACAGGAAGGGGAGCAAAGTGACTGCAAAGACGACGAGTCCTCCACCGACGACGAACGCCGACCAGCGGCGCCGCGCCGCGAGCGCGGCGAAGGGGACGAGCAGGAGCGCCGCGACGGCAATCGCGCCGGACCGTCCGAACAGCTCCGGGACCACGCTGAAGCTGTCGGGCGAGCGGATGTCGAGCTGGCCGGCATAGAGCGCGAACGCGCGTGCACGCTCCGCGGCGTCGGGTGAGACGGATTCCGTGTCCTGCACGATCGGGAACAGCCAGACGACGTAGGCAGCGGCGGGCACCGACAGCGCCGCGAGCGCGAGCGCCCCCGACCGGCCGTCGCGGCGCACCCACGCGAGCCGCACGAGCACGAAGCCGGCGAAGGGAAGCGCCAGAAAGACGGCGTACGTCGGATGCACGACGACGAGCGCGAGCGCCGCGGCCGCCGTGCTGGCGGCGAGCGGCCACGACGGCCGCCGCACGAGAGCGAGCGCGAGGGCCAGCGCCGCCGGTACGAGCAGCTGGCGCGAGGTAGTGGCCGGGAGCGCGAGAGCCGTGTACGCGCCTCCGTGGGCCGGCGCCATCGCGGCCAGGCAGACGGCGGCGGCCGCGGCAGCCGCGGCCGGCGCGACGCGACGGAACAGCGCCCACCCGGCCTCCAGCCAGAGCAGCACCGCGAGCGGCGCGAGGACCGACGGGAGGTGCAGGACGACGTCGGCGGGATCGACGACCGCGACCTTCGCCACGAGAGCGAGCAGCGCGTGCCAGAGAGGGAAGGCGTAGCCGGGATGCAGGCTGCCGTCCGGGAACTCGTTGGCGGTGTCGAGCGAGAGGGCGCCGAAGTCGAGCAGCTTGCGCGTCCGCGCGAGATGGAAGAGACCGTCGCCGCCGATCTCGCCCGCGACGTGCCACAGCAGGATGCCGAGCACGACCCCGGCCGCGGCCGCGGCCACGGCGCCCGGCGCACGCTGCACGACCGGCCGCCGTCCCCGCCACGCGAAGGGCAGGGCGCCGACGCCGACGGCGAGCAGCAGCACGAGCGTGAGCGTCAGCGAGCCCGAGGCCAGGATCGTCGCAGCCGTCACGGCGAAGAGCACTGCCAGGGCCCACGCAAGCGTGGCCGCCACGCACCTCACCCCCAGGGCGCGCGCGACGAGGAAGCCGGGCGCAAGGACGATCGCCGTCGCCGTCGCGAGGCGCAGGTAGAGGAGGATCGCGGTCACCGCTCGAGCAGCGAGGGGACGTCACCGGAGCCGAGCCACGCAGCGGTCTCCCGGTACTGGCGCCCGCGCGGGCCGCGATATACGCGGCCGCGGAGCACGAGCCCGGCGCGCAGCAGGCGGCGCCCGCGCTCGGCCGCCTCCGCACCATCGTGCTTCGCGAGGTAGCGCAGGTGGCTGCGGACGTTCTCGCGGAACATGCGGCCGCCGTGCGAGGCGCCGCTGACGTGCACGCAGCGGGCGGCCGGCGTGAAGACGATCTCCCAGCCGGCGTCGTGCGCACGGCGGCACCAGTCCGTCTCCTCGCTGAACAGGAAGAACTCCTCGTCGAACGGGCCGACCTCCGCGAGCGCGTCGCGGCGCAGGAGCATGCACGACCCCTGCATCCACTCGACGGCGCACTCGCTCTCGTGGTCGAAGCCTCCCCCGTAGAACGCGTTGAGCGCGCGTGACCGCGGCGCGAGCTTGCGCAGGTAGAGGTACTCGGTGGCCAGTCGCCACAGCGTGGGGAAGCCGCGCACCGAGCGCTGCAGGGAGCCGTCCGGATTCAGGAGCTTGGGACCGACCCAGGCCGCCCGGGGCCGCCGGCGCGCGACGGCCACGAGCTGCTCGAGCGCGTCGTCGAGGAGCCACGCGTCGGCGTTGACGACCAGGACGCAGTCCGCCTCCACCTCGGCGATGCCCCGGTTCCAGCCCGCAGCGAGCCCGAGATTCTCCTGCTCGACGAGCCGGACGTCCGGGAAGCGCTCGCGGACGAGCGCAGGGGTGCCGTCCGTCGAGCCGTGGTCGACGACGACGGTCTCCACCCCGCGGAGCGAGTCGAGGCACTGCTCGAGCCAGGGCAGCGCGTCGTAGGTGACGACGACCGCGGCGACGCCGCTGCGCCCGTCACCCATGCTCGACGCGAGGACGGCCGGCGCCGCCGCGAATGCCTTCGTAGAGCAGGATCGCCCACCCGGGGAGCGCCACGGCCACCGTGACGACGAAGAACAGGAAGCCGGCGGCGAAGGCCTCGTCGGCGCCGACCCCCACCGAGCCGAGGAAGCTGACGAAGAACGCCTCGCGCACCGCGATGCCGTTGAGCGTGAACGGCACGAGGAGCACGAGGAAGAAGAGCGGGCCCATCACGTAGTAGATGCGCGGCCCCAGGTCGATCCCGACCGCCTTGGCGGATGCCCAGATCGCGAGCACTCGGACCGACTGGAGGAGCGTGGTGTAGGCGAACGTGCCGAGGAGGAGCCGCGGGTGGCCACGATAGTGGTGGACGCCGTCGTAGAACGCGCGCAGCGGGCGGTCGAGGCGGACGCGCGCGAGGAGGGGCTGCAGGCGGGCGAGCAGGGGGCGGGCGGATCGCGCGAAGAAGACGAAGAGCAGCACGATCGTGCCGAGCACGAACGCGCCCTCGATCCAGATGTAGGCGCTGACGTCGTAGTGCCCGAGCGCGAGCAGGAACCCGATCGCACCCAGCAGGAGCGTGGCCGCGCCGCCGAGCCCGCGTTCGAGGAGCACGATCGCGGTCAGATCGCCGGCCCGGCCCGGATGCCGGCGCGACGAATCGACAATGCGCACGGCGTCGCCGCCGATCGAGGTCGGCAGCACCTGCCCCGCGGCGTAGGAGACCAGGTAGGAGCGCGTCAGCCAGCCGAGACGCTCGCGCATGGCCTGCGCGGCCAGGAGCCACTGCCAGCGCAGCGCCATCAGCGGCACGGTCCCGAGCATGATCGCGACGGCGAGCGCGAACCACCACGGGTCGGCGTCGAGGACGGCGTCGAACGCCGCCCCCACGTCGATCTTCCAGACGATGTACGCGAGCGCCAGCCCCGTCAGGACGAGGGTGCCGGCGATCCGGACGGATCGCCTCATGCGGTGAAGCGGGCGTGGACGCGGCGCACGGCGTCGACCGCGTCGAGGATGTCGTCGTCCGAGTGGGCCGGCGAGAGCGGGAGCGAGAGCACCTCGCCTCCGGCCCGCTCCGCCACCGGGAGCGCCGGCTGCTCCGGGTAGCGCCTTGCGAACCAGGTGAGCCGGTGCACCGGCAGGAAGTGGATGCTCGTGGAGACGAGCTCCCCGGCGAGCGCCTGCCGGTACTCGTCGCGCGTCGCTCCGGCCTCGGTGGCGTCGACACGGACGACGTAGAGATGGAGGGCGTGCGTGTCACGGGGATCCCGCCCCAGCGGCGTGATGCCGGCGAGCCCTGCCAGACCCTCGTCGTAGAGCCCGAACTGGCGCGCCCGGATCGCGGCGTGCAGCTCGAGCTTCTCGAGCTGCACGAGCGCGATCGCCGCCAGCACGTCCGAGAGGTTCGCCTTGTAGCCGGCCGAGACCTGGTCGTAGAGCGCGCCGTCGCCGCGGCGCGTGAGCCGCATGGAGCGAATCGCCTCTGCGACGTCGCCGCGGCTCGTGGCGACGAGCCCGCCCTCCCCGGCGGTGAGGTTCTTGGTCGCGTACAGCGAGAAGCACGACGCGTCGGAGATCGAGCCGATCTTGCGACCGCGGTAGGCGCTCTCGAGAGCGTGCGCCGCGTCCTCGACCACCGGCAGGCCGAGCGCGAGCAGCGGGTCGAGATCGGCCGGCTGGCCGGCGAGGTGCACCGGCAGGATCGCCTTCGTCCGCTCGCCGACCAGCGCAGGCACCAGGGAGGGATCGATGTTGAGGTCGTCCTCGCGGACGTCGCAGAAGACCGGGCGCGCGCCGCAGTGCTCGATCACGTTGGCGGTCGCGGGCCACGTGATCGGCGAGGTGATCACCTCGTCGCCCGGCCCCACGCCGAGCGCGAGCAACGCGAGGTGCATGGCGGCCGTGCCCGAGGAGACGGCGAGCACGTGCTCGGCCTCGAGGTAGGCGGCCGTCCGCTCCTCGAGCAGCGCTGCCCGCGGTCCCGTCGTGAGCCAGCCCGAGCGCAGGGCGTCGACGACCGCCTCGATCTCCTCCTCCCCGATCGCAGGCGGCTGGAAGCCGAGGCGCGTGCTACGGCGCGTCCGCATCGACCTCGAAGCGTACGGCCTGCGCCGCACGGTCGGCCCGCTCGAGCGCTTCCTCCCGCGTGGCGCCGACGGCGAGGGTCGCGCCTGCACGGTCCGCGCCGCGCCGCAGCGGGGGGAGCTCCCATCCGGGCCGCCGGTAGCTGCGCACCCACTCCACCCCGGGAACGGCCTCGGCCTCCGCGAGGCCGTGCACCGCGACCAGGCGACCGGGCGCCGCCACGAGAAAGCGCACGCACGCACCGCCGGAGACATGGCTCGCGCTCGAAGCACCGGACATGTCCTGCGGCGGCTCGCCGAGAGCGAACGCAATCGCGAGGGCATTCAGATCGACCGCGAGCGCTGCGCGGCAGAGCTCGGCGTCGTGACCGCCGCCGAGACGCGCAGCGACCTCCATCACCGAAGGCCCGTCCCGGGTGATCCGCACCTGCACGTAGCTCGGCCCGTTCGCGATCCCCACCGCGCGCGCCGCCTCGGTGGCGACGGCCACGGCCTCGTCGGTGGCGTGGAGGCTCGGCCACACGTGCGCGAGCGCGACGCCGAAGGCCGGCGGCTCCGCCAGCACCCGGTCCGTCACCGTGAGGACGACCGGCGACCCGTTCTCCCAGATGCCGTTGACGGTGATCTCCGGCCCCTCGGCGAGCTCCTCGACCAGCACCTGGCCGTAGCGCGCCTCCTGCGCAGCCTCGGCGAGCGCCTGCTCGAGCTCCGAGGCGGCGCCGACGAGGGCGAGGCCACGCTGCCCCTGGCGGTCCGGTGCCTTGACGACACACGGAAAGGGGAGGTCCGGCGCGCCCGGGTCGAACGTGCGCGGGCACGGGATGCCGGCGGCGACGAACCGCTCGCGCTGACGCGTCTTGGAGGTCGCGACCGCGGCGGTCGCGGCGTCGATCGGATGCGGAAGCCCGAGCCGCTCCGCGATCCGCGCTGCGACCCCCACCGGCCAGTCGGCGCCCGGCGAGACGATGCCGTCGATCTCGCGGGCACGTGCAAGCCGCTCCAGGGCGGGCTCGTCCTCCGAGGAGATCACGGCGCGCTCGTCCGCGAGCGCGAAGCCGGGTGCCTGCGGATCGCGGTCCGCCGCGATCACGCGAAGGCCGCCGCGCTCCCGCGCCGCCTCGAGCAGGCCGAGCTGCGAGGCACCCGCACCGAGCACGAGCAGCGTCCGTGCCGCCGGCACTAGTGGCCCTTCTGGAGCACTAGATGAGGAGCGCCGACCGGTCGAGCGCGGGTCGCCACCAGGCCTCGTTCGCCCGGTACCACTCCACGGTGCGCTCGAGCCCGTCGGTGAAGCTCGTCCGCGCTCGCCAGCCGGTGAGGCGGGCCGCCTTCTCGGTCGAGCCGATGTGCCGGTCGACCTGGCCGGGCCGCTCCGGCAGGTTGACCGTGGTGCCCGACCCACCGACCGCGTCGAGCACGAGCGAGGCGATCTCCGTCACCGACAGGTCGACGCCGGTGGCGATGTTCACGACCTCGCCGGCGACGTCCTCGATGGGCGCGGCGATCAGCGCCTCGATCGCCTCCGCGTCGTCGTCGACGTACAGCCAGTCCCGGCTCGCGTGTCCGTCGCCGTGGATGGTCAGCGGCTCGCCCGTGAGCGCCTGGATGATGAAGCGCGGCACGACCTTCTCCGGGTGCTGGCGCGGCCCGTAGTTGTTGAAGGGGCGCGCGATCACGATGGGCAGGCCGTAGGTGAGCCAGTAGCTCGAGGCGAGCCGGTCGCCACCTGCCTTGGTGGCCGCGTAGGGGCTGCGCGGGTCGAGCGGGTGCTCCTCGTCCATGGGGGCGTACCGCGCCGTGCCGTAGACCTCGCTCGACGAGATCAGGATGAAGCGCTCGACCGGTGTCTCCCGGACGGCGTCGAGGAGGATCTGCGTGCCGACGACGTTCGTCGTCACGAACTCCGCGGCGCCCTCGGCGATCGACTTCTCCACGTGGGACTCCGCGGCCGCGTTGACGATCACGTCGACCTCGGACACCACCTGCCGCACGAGCTCGGCGTCCCGAACGTCCCCGTGCACGAACGAGAGCCGCTCGTGGGCCATCACGTCGGCGAGGTTCTCGATGTTGCCCGCGTACGTGAGCGCATCCAGCGACACGACCTCGTAGGGCGTGTGCTCGAGCAGGTGCCGCACGAAGTTGGACGGGATGAAGCCCGCGCCGCCGGTGACGAGGATCCGCTTCACAATTCGCGGTCGATCGTATAGAGCGGACGGCCCTCGACCTCGCGCTGGATGCGCCCCAGGTGCTCTCCCACCAAGGCGAGGATGAAGCCCTGCACGCCGAGCACGAAGACGACGAGCGCCCCGAGGAGGAGCGGCCCGGGGAAGTTCCCCTCGGCGAGCCAGTACACCGCCCCGTACACGCCGAGCGCGAGGGCGGCGGCGGAGCAGACGATGCCCAGGATCACTCCGGCCCACTGGATCGGCTGCGGCCAGAACCCCGCCAGCACGTGCAGCGCGGTGCGCGTCAGGCGGAGCGGCGAGTACCGCGAGGACCCCTGCCGCGGCGCGTGGCCGACCTCGACCTCGATCACCGAGGCGCCGCCCGAGAGCACCAGCGCCTTCGTGAACTTCTGCCGGCCGATGGAGCCGAGCATGGGCTCCACGGCGCTGCGCCGGTAGGCGTTGAAGGCGCAGCCGAAGTCGGTGATCGAGGCGCCCGTGAAACGGCGCAGCATGCCGTTGATCAGACGCGAGGGGAGCGTGCGACCCCACGAGTCGGCCCGCACCCCGCGCCGGCCGGACGCGACGTCGTAGCCGGCGTCGATGGCGGCGACCAGCTTCGCGATGTCCTCGGGCGGGTTCTGCAGGTCGCCGTCCATCGTCACGAGGATCGAGCCCCGCGCCCGCGCCAGGCCCGCGTGCATGGCCGGATGCTGGCCGAAGTTCCGCTTGAAGCGGACGGCGCGCACGCGCGGGTCGCCTGCGTGGATCCGCTCGAGCGCCGCGAACGTGCCGTCGCTCGAGCCGTCGTCCACGAACAGGAGCTCGTACGGGCGTCCCAGCCCGTCGAGCGCGGCCACCGTGCGACGATAGAGCTCGTCGAGCGTCGGAGCCTCGTTGTAGAGCGTCACGACCACGGAGAGCTCCGGCGGCTCGCTCGCCTCGGCGGAGGGCGCGACGCCCGGAAGCGTGTCCGGCTGCCCCATCGGTGCGATGAGCCTACCTCCGACGGCAGTCTCGGAGCCCCGGGGTCAGACCCCTTGGGGTCTGACCCCTGCCTTCCACGGGAAGGCCTACGCCGCGTCGAGTTGCGGCTCGAGGGACTCGGGCCCCGAGTCGCGCCGCACGGGCGCTGCCGAGAGGCGCCGCCGGTCGGGGATGGCGAACGCGGCGAGCGCGCCCAGCGCGACCACCGCGGCGCCGACGTACACGGCGACGTTCATCCCGTCGCTGAAGGCCTCGCTCGACTCGTAGCCACCGACGTGGGCGAAGACCGAGGCCAGCACGGCCACGCCGAAGACCCCGCCGAGCTCGCGGATCGCGTTGTTGGCGCCGGAGGCCTGCCCCTCCTGCTCCGGACGGACGGCCGACAGCACCACGTTCGCCATCGGGGCGAAGAAGAGGGCCATGCCGACGCCGGCGATCACGAACGGCACGATCAGCTCCCCGTAGGCGATCGTGGGCGTGGACACGGTCGCGATCCAGGCCAGCGCGAGCGCCTGGAGCGCGAGACCCGTGCCGAGGATCCTGCTCGGGTTGAGGCGATCCGACAGGGCGCCTGCGACCGGCGCGATGAACATCGGCGCCAGCGTCCACGGCAGGATGCGCAGCCCTGACCCGAGCGGCGAGTATCCCTGCACCGTCTGGAAGAACTGCGCCAGAAGGAAGATCGAGCCGAACATCCCGAAGAACATGAAGAGCGACGCGACGTTCGCCAGGGAGAACGTCCGGCTGCGGAAGAAGCCCATCGGCAGCATCGGCTGCAGCGTCCGGAGCTCCCAGGCGACGAATGCCGCCACGAGCAGGCCTCCCAGCGCCAGCGAGGTGACGATCTCCGCGCTGCCCCAGCCCTCCGCGTTGCCGCGGACGAGGCCCCAGACGATCCCGAACAATCCGGCGCTCGCCAGGCCGAGCCCGGGCAGGTCGAGGCGCGCCGACGGGCCGTGGCTCTCCTGCAGGCGCGACAGCGCGAGCGGAACGAGCACGATGCCGATGGGCACGTTGAGCCAGAAGATCCACTGCCAGGCGATGCCCTCCACGACGGCGCCGCCGACCACCGGGCCGAAGGCGACCGCGAGACCGCCGATGCCGCCCCAGGCGCCCAGCGCGAGCCCTCGCCGCTCGGCGGGCACCGCAGCGCTCAGCAGCGTCAGCGTGAGCGGCATCACGAGCGCGCCGCCGAGGCCCTGGACCGCCCGCGCCAGGTTCAGCGCCTCGACGGTCGGAGCGAGCGCCGCGCCGACCGAGCCGAGCGTGAACACCGACAGGCCGATCGCGAACACGAGCCGGCGGCCGAAGCGGTCGCCGAGCGCGGCGCCGGTCAGGAGCAGCACGGCAAACGTCAGCGTGTAGGCGTTGACCGTCCACTCGAGGCTCTCGAGGGACGCGTTCAGGTCCTCGCGGATGACCGGGATGGCGGTCGTGACCACGAGGTTGTCGAGCGAGACCATGAAGAGCGCGATCGAGGTGATCGCGAACGTCCAGAGGGTGCGGGTGCGGGCGGTCATCGATCCTCCTTGCTCCGTCTGCGACTTGTCGTATGACTTCATGACTAGTGACTGCTTACTCACTCCGATGCGAAAAAAGAGAGGCACGGGCCGCTAGGCAGCGTCGGGGCCGCCCTTCCAGCCCTCGGCGATCCGCGCCGCCCAGGGCTCCCGGGGATGGTCGCTCGGCGCGACCTGCATCGCCGCGAGGACGTTCATCAGCATCCCCGTGGCGAAGAACCGGGCCACGGTCTCCCGGTCCGCTCCCGAGACCGTCTCGACGTAGTCCACCAGCCGGCCGAACCCTCGAGCGGTGCTCTCGCGCACGTCGGCGTCCTCGCAGGAGACGGCATAGGCCTGCAGCTGTCCCTGCAGCATCGTCCGGTCGTCCTCGATCAGGCGGCCGTACGCAGCGCCGATCGCGTGCAGTGCGGCCATCCCCGACGTCCCGGAGGCGGCCTCGCGGAAGACGTCGAGCGTGCGCACGAAGCAGGCCTCGTTGACCGCGAGGAAGAGCTCCTTCTTCGAGCCGAAGAGCCGGAAGAGGTAGGGCTGCGAGATGCCCGCGCGGCGCGCGATGGCGTCGGTGGAGGCGCCGTGCAGCCCGCGGAGCGCGAACTCCTCGCGCGCCGCCGCCAGGACCGACTCGCGCCGCTCCTCGGCCGTGTGCCGCTGTGTCGCTGCATTCATTGATAGTGAGTATTCACTAACTAGCTAGCGCTTGTCAAGCTGTCCACCTTGCACGCCGGACCGGCTCACGCACCGGCGTACCGTCCGAGCACGTCGCAGACCCGGTCGACCTCGTCCTCGGTCGTCGCTGTCGCGAACGGCAGCGCGAGCGCGCGCTCGTACGCCGCGTCGGCACCCGGGAACGGCCCCTGGTCCCGGTAGGCCGAGAGGCGGTGCAGCGCGTACGTCCCGATCTGCGCCTCGATCCCCTCCGCACGCAGGCCTGCGAGCGCCTCCTCGCGACGGTCCAGCCGCACCACGTACGCCTGCCAGCCGTGGCGGTCGCCCTCTGCCGCGGAGGGCGTGCCGACGAGATGCTCGAGGCGCTCCGTGTACATGCCGGCGACGCGCTCGCGCGCGCGAAGCAGCTCCTCGAGCCGCCGCACCTGCGGCAGGCCGACCGCGCAGAGGATGTCGGGCAGCCGGTAGTTCAGACCCGCCTGCGAGATGTCGAACGCGCCGCGGGGAAGGATCCCGTGGTGACGCAGGCGCCGGACGTCGTCCGCGAGCTCGGCGTCGTCCGTCGTCACCGCGCCCCCCTCCCCCGTCGTCACGATCTTCCGCGGGTGGAAGGAGAGGCAGCCCATGAGCCCGAGCGCGCCGCACGCGGTGCCGCGGTAGCGGGCGCCGAGTGCGCCGGCGGCGTCCTCGAGAAGGACGACGTCCTGCGGCACCGCCGTCTGCAACGCCTCCCAGTCCACCGGACGTCCGAACAGGTGCACGGCCATGACGGCGCGCGTGCGCCTGGTGAGCGCCTCGACGACGTGCTCGGGCTGGGCGACGAACGTCTCCGGGTCGACGTCGACGAGCACCGGCACGCCACCGCAGAGCCGCACGGCGTTCGCCGTCGCCGGGAACGTGTAGGCGGGGACGATCACCTCGTCGCCTGCGCCGATCCCGAGGGCGAGCAGCGCCAGGTGGAGAGCGGCGGTGCCCGACGACACCGCGACCGCGTGGGCCGTCCCCACCGCGTCGGTCAAGGCCTGCTCGAACTCGGGCACCTTCGGCCCCATGGTCAGCTGCCCTGTGGCCAGCACCTCCGCCACCGCCGCCAGCTCGGCCTCGCCGACGTCGGGCCGCGCCAGCCGGATCGGCTCGCTCATCTCTCCCCGTGAGGCAGGAATCCGCAGGAGCTGATTCCTGCCGCGGAGATCCGCCTTCGGCGGCAAATCCCCAAAGCGGCGGCTCGGCGGGCGAGCGCTATCCGCTCACGTGACGAGCTCGCGTTCACGCCGGTGTCCCGAGCCGCGCCCGGTACCAGGCGATCGTCCGCTGCAACCCGTCGTCGAGCTCGACCTGCGCCTCGAAGCCGAGCAGCTCCCGGGCCTTCTCGACGTTGGGCACGCGCAGCTCGACGTCCGTGTAGTGGAGCGGCTGGAAGACGATGTCGCCAGGGCAGCCGGAGAGCCGCTTGATGCGTGCGGCGAGGTCGGCGATCGTGACGACCGAGCGCGCGTTGCCGATGTTGAAGCTCTCGCCGACCGCGCGCGGGTGCTCGAGGGCGAGGAGCGCACCGTCCACCATGTCGTCGACGAAGGTCCACGCACGGATCTGCGAGCCGTCGCCGTGGATCGTGAGGTCGTCGCCCGCCAGCGCGGCCTCGATGAAGGCGCGGATGGCGCCGCCACCGATCTGGCCGGGCCCGTAGATGTTGAACGGCCGCACGGAGACCGTCGGCAGGCCGAACTCGGCGTAGTAGGCATGGGCCAGGTGCTCGCCGGCGAGCTTCGACACCGCGTACGCCCAGCGTGCCTCGCCGACGGAGCCGATGGTCGTCACCTGGCCCTCGTCCACGTTGAACGCCTTCTGGCCGAAGACCTCGCTCGTCGAGAACTCGATCAGCCGCTCGACCGTCCCCGCGGTCGCGCGCGCGGCCTCGAGGGCGTTGTAGGTGCCGATCATGTTCACGCGCATCGTGCGCACCGGGCTGCGGAGCACCGTGTCGACGCCCGCGATGCCGGCCGCGTGCACGACGTGGGTGGCGCCCGACATGGCCTCGGTGAGCGCGTCGAGGTCGAGCACGTCCCCCTGCACGAACGTGAAGCTCGGGTGCTCGTTGAGCTCGGTGCCGCTCAGCGCGTCACGGTGCAGGTTGTCGAAGGCGACGACGTCGTTGTCGTCGACGAGCCGCCGCGCGAGCGTGGTGCCGATGAAGCCGGCGCCCCCGGTGATCAGGACTCGCTTGCCGGCCAGTGACACCGGGCGAGTGTAACGACGTATCTTCGACGGCATGCGCACGCTCGGCGCCCTCCTCGCGCTCGCCGGCTCCATCCTCCTCGCACCCGCGGCGGGCGCTGCGGAGGGGCGCACCGAGCTGCGAATCGCGTATCGCGAGGACGCTCGCCGGCAGGCACCGCCGCTCGTGTGGACGCTCCGCTGCGACCCGAGCGGCGGCACCCACCCCTCCCCGGCGAGAGCCTGCGAGGGCCTGGCGCGGGTAGGCAGGGACGCCTTCCGGCCGGTCCCGCCGCAGACCGCGTGCACGGAGATCTACGGCGGCCCGCAGACCGCGGTCGTGGCCGGCACCGTCGACGGCAAGCGGGTCTGGACGCGGCTGCGCCGCGACAACGGCTGCGAGATCGCGCGCTGGGACCGCCTCCGGTTCCTGATCCCGGCGCGCCCAGGCGTGCGCTAGGCGGCGCCCGTCGCGGCCCGCGCAGGAAGCCGCGCCCCCCGCCCGAGCAGGCAGCCGGCCAGGACGACGGCCGCGGTCGCGGCGACGCTGACGAGCGCACGCAGGCTCCCGGCGGCCCAGCCTTCGTACCAGCCGAGCCAGAGGAACACGGTCGGCACGAGGAGCACGAGCCAGAGCGCGCTCAGGCGCGGACGCGTGAGCGCGAGCGGGACGAGGAGCAGGACGAGGTAGTGGAGCCACAGGATCGGCGTCAGCACCAGGACCGCGGCGAGCATCAGGAGCAGCGAGCGCCGGTCGCGCTCGTCCGCGGTCGCGCTCGAGCGCGCCGCCCGGTAGGCGAGCACCAGCAGCGCCAGGCCCCCGAGCACGGCAGCCGCGCGGGCTGCGGCCGACGGTAGGCCGAGCGCCTGGAGCAAGGCGAAGGCGGAATACGAGTTCTCCGCCTCGAGATCGGTGAGCCGCCGCAGGAGGCCCGGATAGTCGCCGAGCCCGTCGAGCCCGATCGCCGCCCACGAGAGCACGAGGACGGCCACGGCCAGCACGCCGCCGAGCACGGCCGCGCCGATACGGCGTGTCATCGCGAGCCAGAGGAGGAAGGGAGCCAGGAACAGCTTGAGCACGATGCTCGCTCCGAGGCAGGCGGCGGGAGGCCAGACGCGGTCGCGGTAGCGCCAGCTGACCGCGATGAGCAGGAGCAGGACGGGCCCGAGGGCGCCGTACTCGAGCGCGTCGCGCGTGAACGGGTTGAGGAGCGCAACCGCATGGCAGCGCCAGTCCCTGACGTCGAGGACGAGCAGCGCGGCCACGATCGCCCCGATGCCGAAGAGCGTCCACGACGTCTGCGCGACGCTGACCGGCAGGAGCGTGAAGGGGGCGATGGCCAGCGCGAGAAAGGGCGGGTAGGCGTACGGCGCGAGCGGCGGCTCGATGCTCTCGCTCGGAGCCGGATACGGATTCGTGCCGTGAAGGACGTCCTCGCTCGCCCGGAGGAAGACGCCGAAGTCGCCGGGCATCGTCCAGCCTGCGAGCGCCCACATCGCCTCGTCGCGGTACAGCCTGGCGCCGAGCTTGGCCAGGACGACCAGCACCACGGCGGCCGCGAGCGCGAGCACCACCCACGCTCCGACACGGCTCGGCCCGCGGAGCGTCTGCGAGACGGACGACACGGCTCTGCATTCTGCCCGTGACCCGCCGATAGCATCGGCCGGCGTGAAGACCGTCCTCTTCGTCGGCGCCGGGCGCCACCAGCGCCGTGCGATCGCGCAGGCCAACGCGCGCGGCCTGCGCGTCGTCGCCGTCGACCGTAATCCCGAGGCGCTCGGCCTCAAGCTCGCGGACGTCCCCGAGGTCGTCGACTTCGCCGACGTGGGCGCAGTCACCGAGGTGGCGCGACGCCACGGCGTCGACGGGGCGCTCACCGTCTCCGCCGATCGCGCGGTGCCCGTCGTCGCCGCCGTCACCGAGCGCCTCGGCCTGCCCACGATCGGCACGGACGTCGCGCACCGGATGACGCACAAGGTGGCGATGCGGCGAGTGCTCGCCGAGGAGGGCGTGCCTCAGCCGCCGTTCGCCGCGGTGCGCGACCTGGCGAGCGGCCGCGCCGCGCTCGAGGCGGTCGGGCTGCCGGCCGTGCTCAAGCCCGCCGACTCCGGAGGGCAGCGGGGCCTCTTCCAGCTCGAGTCGGCGGACGACCTGGAGAGCAACCTGCACGCCGCTCTCGCCGAGTCGAGCACCCACGAGGCGATCGTCGAGGGCTTCGTCGAGGGAACCGAGATGAACGGGATCGTCATCGCCCGGGACGGTGAGCCGCGGCTCGTGTCGCTCTCGGACCGCCTGCGGCCGCCCGGCATCGGCTTCGGCGTCGGCTGGATCCATGTCTACCCGGCCTCCATCTTCGGAGACCAGCTGGAGCTCGCCCAGCGCGTCGCCGAGCACGCCGTCCGCGCGCTCGGACTGCGTGACGGAATCGCATTCCCGCAGCTGATCGCGACGCCCGACGGCGGCATCGTCACCGTCGAGGTGGCAGCGCGAATCCCCGGCGGCCAGATGGCCGACCTCGTCCGCCACGCCGTCGGAGTCGACCTCGTGGACGTGGCGCTCCGGCAGGCGCTCGGCGAGGACGTGCCCGACGAGGTCGCTCTGCCGCGGTTCTCGCAGCCGCTGGCGATTCGGTTCCTCACGGCGCAGCCCGGACCGCTGCCGACAGGACGAGTGCTGCGCATCGGCCCGCTCGACGCGGTGCTCGACGCACCCGGCGTCGTCCAGGCGGAGACGTACCTCCAGCCGGGCGAGACGATCCGGCCCGTGCGTCTCGACGGAGACCGGCGCGGCTACGTGATCGCGACGGCGGACACCTCGGTGACGGCGCTCGCGCGGGCGGAAGCCGCCGCCAGGCTCGTCCATGTGGAGGTCGAGCCCGTATGAGCCTCCGCGTGTCAACCTCGGCCATCGCGTGCTTCGTCGCCGCCGGCCGCGACAGCGGCCGCTTCAGGGGTGTTCGCGAGCCCCGATCCGTTTCTGCAGACCGGGGGTCTGCGGGACACGCATGAGCTGCACCTTCGACCTCGGGCACTACGCGGAGATCCTGGACGCCGCGCGCGCGGGCGGCTACCGCTTCGCCGCCTTCGGCGAGGGACCCGCGGACGGGGATTTGCTCCTGCGGCACGACGTCGACCTGTCGCTCGATGCGGCGCTGCGCATGGCCGAGATCGAGTCGCAGGCGGAGGCCGCGGCGACGTACTTCCTGATGACCGAGTCGGTCTTCTACAACCTCGCCTCGCCGGAGGGGACCACCGCGATGGGACGGCTGCGCGAGCTCGGCCATCGCATCGGGCTCCATGCCGTGTACCCGCGCGCGGAGCTCGACGAGCGCTTCGAGCCGGTCGTGGCCTGGCACAACCCGGACCCCGACTACATGAGTGCTCCCATCCCCGGCGCGATCAACGTCATGGAGGAGCGCTACTTCTCGCCGGCGACCTACCGGTCGGACTCGAACCAGCACTGGCGCTCCGGCTGCCCGCACGAAGAGCTGCGGGCGTCGCAGTTCCCCTGGCTGCAGCTCCTCGTGCACCCGGAGATCTGGGCGTATCCCGGCGCGACGATGGGCCAGACGATGCGCGCGATGCTGGAGGCGGAGAGGGAGCGGCGCCTCGGGCAGCTCGCAGAGGACAGGATCGACCTCACGTGAGCGAGACGGTCCTGACCGGCGGCGATCTCAACGTCGTCGTGCGCGTCGGCGACACGGTCCGCCGTCCAACCGGCCCGTGGACCCCGGCCGTGCACGCGCTCCTCCGTCACTTCGTGGCGGTCGGGTTCGAGGGCGCCCCGCGCGTGGTCGGCCTCGACGGTGACCACGAGCTCCTGACGTACATCGAGGGCGACGCCGCGCTCGCCCCGGTGCCTGCTGCCGACGAGGTCGTCGCCGGCATCGGCGCGTTCCTCCGCCGGATGCACGATGCGCAGGAGGGGTTCGCGCTCGGCGCGCGCGGGCCCTGGCAGCGCATGGTGGGCGCACCCTCGACGGGAGAGGTCGTCTGCCACAACGATCTGTTCTGGACGAACCTCGTCTTCCGCGACGGGGCCCTCGTCGGCCTCGTCGACTGGGACCTCGCCGCGCCCGCGCCGCGCCTCTTCGACCTCGCCTCCGCCGCGAACTTCTGGGTCGCGCTCCGCCCCGACGACCAGTGCGAGGCCTGGGGCGTTCCCTGCGATCGCCGCCGGGAGCGGCTCGGCCTGCTGCTCGACGGCTACGAGCTCCCACGCGCCGAGCGCCCCTCGCTGCTCGAGGCGATCGAGCAGAAGACCGCGGCCGGGCTCGCGACCTACCGGCGCTGGGGTCGCGACGAGCGCCGACCCGGGTGGGCGGAGCTCTGGGATCGCGACCAGGACCGGTATCTGGTGGCGCGACAGGAGTGGCTCGAGGCACGACGGGCGGAGGTGCGCGCATGGCTCTCCTGAGACCGGTCACCGTGCTCGTGACCGCGGCCGGCGCCCCGGGCACGGCCGCCCTCCTCCGCGCCCTGCGCGAGAACGGGGAGCGGGATGTCCGGCTCGTGGGCACCGACATGTCGGAGCGCTCCGTGGGGCGCCATCTCTGCGACGCTTTCCACCTCGTGCCCGCGGGCTCGGACGCCGGCTTCGCCGGCGCGATCTCCGAGATCGTCGAGCGCGAGGGCGTGGACGCCGTCCTGCCGCAGTCCTCGTTCGACCTCGAAGGCCTGGCCGCGCACCGTGACTCCTTCCCGGTCCCGGTGCTCGTCTCGCGGCCGGAGACGATCCGGCGCTCCAACGACAAGGCCGAGTGCTACGCGCTCCTGCACGAGATCGGCGTCCCCGCCCCGGCGTTCCGGCGCGTGAACGGCGCCGCCCAGGTGGACGCCGCGGCACGCGAGCTCGGGTATCCGGAGCGGCCGGTCTGCTTCAAGCCGGTCTTCTCGTCCGGCTCGCGCGGCTTTCGCGTCCTCGACCCCACCGTCGACCGCGCCCACCAGCTGCTGTACGAGCGCCCGGGATCGGTCGCCATGCGTCTCGAGGAGGCCGTCGAGCTGCTCCCGGCCGAGGGCGGGCCCGACCTCCTCGTGATGGAGCTGGCGACGGGAGGTGAGCGCACGGTCGACGGCGTCGCCGACGGCGTGCGCGTCGTGCTCGGCCACCCGAAGACCCGCGAGGCGATGCGCGCCGGGCTGGCCATGTACTTCGTCACGCTCGACGACCCGGGGCTGATGGAGATGGCCGACCGCATCGTGCGCGAGCTCGCGATCGAGCACTTCTTCAACATCCAGCTCGTCGGCGACCAGGTGATCGAGGTCAACCCGAGGATCTCGACGATCGTCTACCAGGAGGACCTCAACCTCCCCTACCTCGGCGTCAAGCGTGCCCTCGGCGAGATCGCGGACGACGAGCTCGCCGCGCTCGCGTCGCGGATCCGCCCGGGCCGCACCGCGCTCCGCTACTTCGACCAGCTCGAGTGGGACTAGCGTGGGGGAACGCGCGGGCACGCGCCCGCTCCGCGTCGTCCACTGCCCCGTCAACACTGCCGGCGTGCCGTGGGCGAACGTCCAGGCGCTGCGGCGCCGCGGCGTCGACGCCAGCCTCGTCGTCTTCAACCGGTACGCCCTCCATCCCGAGGCCGATCGCTCGCTCGACTTGCCCCCCGGCTTCCTGCGGCGCCAGCCGCGGCAGTGGCGGGCGCTGCTCCAGCTCCTCCCGCGCACCGACGTCTTCCACTTCTACTTCGGGCTCACGCTCGTCCCGCAGTCGCTCCAGTTTCCGATCCTGCGCGCCCTGCGCAAGAGGTCGGTCTTCCACTACCTCGGCTCGGACATCCGCGGGAAGGCGCCGTCCGAGCTCCGCGCCGGGAAGAAGGCGGGCCGCGAGATCGTCGGCAGCTACGACGCCATCCGGTGGGTGCCGGAAGCGGAGGTGATCCCGCCGGGAATCGACGTGGCGGCGATCGAGCCGGCGCCTCCCTCCGGCCGCGGGCGGCCCGTCGTCGTCCACGCGCCCTCGTCGCGCCGCCGCAAGGGCACGGAGCACGTCGTCGCCGCCTGCGACGGACTCGACGTCGACCTGGAGATCGTCGAAGGGCTGCGCCACGACGAGGCGTTCGAGCGCTTCCGCGGCGCCGACATCGTCGTCGACCAGCTGAACGCAGGTTGGTACGGCGTCTTCGCGATCGAGTGCATGGCGCTCGGCAAGCCGGTCGTGACCTTCCTGCACGACGAGGCCGTGCGACGGACCGAGGAGGCCCTCGGAGTCCGCGTCCCGATCGTGAACGCCTCCGCGGCAACGCTCCGCGAGCGTCTGCAGGAGCTCGCCGCGGCCGGCCCCGAGCGGCGCCGCGAGATCGGCGCAGCCTCGCGTGCGTACGCGGAGCAGGTACACGACCTCGAGCTGGTCGCCGACCGCCTGCTCGACGTCTACGCTCGCCTCTGATGGCCCTCGGCACAGAGCTTCGCCGGCTTGGCAGCCAGTCGGTGATCTACGGCCTGGGAGGGCTCGTCTCGCGCATCCTCGCGGTCCTCCTCCTGCCGCTCTACACGCACTACCTCTCCCCCTCCGACTACGGGCGCGTGGAGACGCTCGTCGCGCTCACGACGGTGCTCACGATCCTCCTGCGGGCGGGAATCTCGAGCGCCTTCTTCCGCTTCTGGTTCGACACCGAGGACGAGGCCGGCCACCGCCTCGTGCTGCGCACGTCGTTCTGGTTCACGATGACGATGGCCACCGCCGGGCTCGTCGCAGGCCTTGCCCTGGCCGCGCCGATCTCGGAGCTCCTCTTCGGCGACGCCGGTTCGGCGAACCTCGTGCGGGCGGCATTCGTGGGCCTGTGGGCCCAGATGAACTACGAGCAGCTCAGCTCCGTCTTCCGCGTCGAGCAGCGCCCCGCGGCGTTCGTCGGGGCGACCCTGACGAACGTCGTGCTCACCGTCGGCGCGACGGTGCTGCTCGTGATCGTGCTCGAGAAGGGGCCCGTCGGCGTGATCGTGGGCAACTTCACCGGCACGCTGCTCGTCTACCTCGGACTGCTCGGCTACCGCCGGGAGCAGCTCGGGCTCCAGTTCGACCGCGGCCTGCTGCGCGAGATGAACCGCTTCGGGCTGCCGCTCGTGCCGTCGGCGCTCTTCCTCTGGACGACCAACTTCTCCAGCCGCATCTTCCTCGTGAAGCTGACCGACCCCGGCGAGGTCGGCGTGTACTCCGTCGGCGTCCGCATCGCCTCCGCGATGGTGCTGCTGCTCACGGCGTTCCGGGCGGCGTGGCCGGCGTTCGCCTACTCGATCCGGGACGACGCGGAGGCCCGGCGCACGTACGCCTTCGTGCTCACCTACCTCGTGACCATCTCCACCTGGGCCTCGGTCGGCCTGGGGCTTCTGTCCCCGTGGCTCGTGGCCTGGCTCGCCGCGGACGAGTTCTCCGAGGCGTCGCGCGTCGTCGCGCCCCTGGCCTTCGGCGCCGCCGCCTTCGGCGCCTACATCGTCGTCGCGATCGGCGTCGGCCGTGCCAAGCGGACGCAGTTCAACTGGGTCGTCACCGGTGCGGCGGCCGTCGTCAACGTGGCGCTGAACCTGATCCTCATCCCGCCCTACGGGATCATGGGCGCGGCGGTGGCCACCGTTGTCGCGTACGTGACGATGGCGGCCGGCATGGCCTGGTGGGCGGGGCGTGTCTACCCGGTGCCCTACCAGTGGCGGCGGGTGCTCACTGCCGGCCTCACCGGCGTCGCGCTCGTCGTCGCCGGCAAGCTCGTCGGGGGCGGCTTTGCGGTGGCGCTCGCGCTCGCGCTCGCCTACCCGCTCGTGCTCGCCCCGCTCGGCTTCTACCTGCCCGCCGAGCGGCGCGCGCTCAGCGCCCGTCTGCGCCTCGCGAGATGAGCCGAGGGGCGGCGGCGAGCGACCGCCCCCTCCGGCTCAGTCGCTGCAGACGTCGGCGATCCGTGCGTGCGTGAGCGCGACGAGATCGGCCGTGGCGAGTCGCACCGAGTGGTCGTGCGTGCCCGCCTCGAGCACCACCGCGCTCCGCTCCGCCACGCGCCGGTCGACGATCACCGCGTCGTCACGCCCACCGACGGGCGGGACGGCCCCGAGCTCGAACTCGGGATACTCGCGCGCGAGGTCGCCCTCGGCGAGCAGGTGCGCCTCCTTGCCCGCGTCGAGCAGCTCGCGGAGCTTGTGCATGTCGATCCGCTCCGACGCGGGGACGACGACACGCACGTTCCCCGCGGTCCCGGAGACGACGATCGTCTTCGCGACCTCGTCCTGCTCGAGCCCCAGCGCAGCCGCCTCGGCGGCCGCGGTGTCCGTGCGCGGATGCTCGAGCACCTCGTAGGCGATACCCGCCTCGTCCAGCGCACGGGTCAGCGTCGTGACGCTCCCCGTTCCGGCCATGAGGCACCTCCTTCCGAATGCCTTCAGGATGCCCGTTGGCGGCGCTCGATGCCATCAGGGCAAGCCCCGAGGGCCTCGCGGGGAGCCCGCAAGCCGGTGTCAGCCGATGAGCAGGCCCGTCGCCACCATGACGACGATCCCGGCGAGGAAGCCCCCGACGGCGTAGCCCGAGGTGAGACCGCCCGGCGCCCGGCGCGCGACGAACCGCGTCACCTCGACGACGACCTGCAGCGCCGCTCCGGCCGCCGCCGCGAAGAAGATCACGCCGAGGACGTCGCTCGAGACGAAGCCGCCGAGCCAGCCGCCGAGGATCGCGGGCGCACCCGCGACGAGTGCCAGCGCCGCCAGCTTGCCGATCGAGGGGCGCGCGCCGCGCTCCGCCACGGGGGCCGCGATGCCGAGGCCCTCGGTGATGTTGTGGATCATGAAGCCGACGATCAGGAACGAGCCGAGGGCGAGCTCGCCGAAGGCGAACGAGGTGCCGATGGCGAGCCCCTCGCCGAGGTTGTGCACGCCGATCCCCACGGCGACGAGCAGCGCCAGCGTCATGCCGCCGGCCGCGGAGCCGCCCTGCGAGAGCCGGGTCGAGAGGTAGGTCATCCCGAGGTAGCTGAAGGCCACGCCGAGCAGCACCAGCCCGCCGCCGGCGAGCCCGCCGGAGAGGGTCGACTGCAGCTCGAAGGCCTCGAACAGCGCCTCCACCCCGAGGAAGGTGAGGAGGCCAGCCGTGAGCGCCATGAACGCGGCGAGCCAGTGCGCGCTCGCCCGGCGCAAGGATGGGAGCCAGGCGAGCCCGAGCGCCACCGGTATCACGCCGACGAGCAGCCCGATGATCGTGTAGCCGAGGACGCCGCGCGCGGACGGCGTCGGCGTCTCGACGGCCGCCGGGACCTGCTTCGTCACCTGGATGCCGGTCGAGCTCGTGACGCCGACCGAAATGGGCTCGTCCTCGACCCACGGGTAGGGGACGACGACCGTGCTCGTCCGCAGCCGCCCGACCTCGCGCGGCCCGTCGAGGGTGTAGGGAACGATCGCGTCATCGACCGTGACGAGCGCGATCGTGATCGCCTCGCGCTGCGGGTTCTGGACGCGGATCCGGATCTCGCCCGGTCGGAACTCGACCCTGCGGATGTCGAGCTCGTCGGCAGGAGGCGGGTTCCGCCCGATCAGCTCGACGAGCGACGAGCCGGTCCAGGCGAAGAGGCCGACGATCGCGGCGAGGAGCACCACCGGCAGCAGCGCCCACAGCCGCCAGCCCACGCCCGACCCTGTCTCGGCCCTCGCCTCCATCAGTCGACCACGTCGAAGAACCCCATCCAGCCGAGCTCGGTGAACTCGGACTGGTGCGCGTGGAACATGAACCGGCCGGTGTTGGAGAACTCGATCTCCAGGACGCCGCGCTGGCCCTGGGTGAGCATCACGGTGTCCGTGTACTCGTAGAAGTCGCTCGAGCCCGTCGGGTAGTAGCGGAAGAAGTCGGCGTGCAGGTGGAACGAGTTGAGCAGGTCGAACTCGGTCAGGTTGGCGAGGTAGATCCGGACGAGCTGGGAGCGCTTGACCCTGATCGGGTAGCGCGCGTAGTAGAAGGTCCGCCCGTTCACCGTGTAGAGGTTGTTCTCGCCGTCGCCGTCGGTGTCGAAGCCGTTCATCACCATGACCAGCTCCTGGGCCGGACGGCGCGGCGTGGGCGGATCGATGATGAAGGCGCCGTAGAGCCCCTTGTGGATGTGCTTCTTGAGCGGCGTGGCGTGACAGTGGTAGAGGTGCATCCCGTACGGCTTCGCGGGGAACTCGTAGACGAAGGTGGCGCCGGGCGGCACGATCTCGAACACGCCGTCCATGTGCGTCGGGTGGATGCCGTGGACGTGGATCGTGTGGGGATGCGATCCCTCGTTCACGAAGCGCACCTTGAGGATGTCGTCGACGGTGGCCCGGATCACCGGCCCGGGAACGGTGTCGTTGTAGGTCCACGCGGGGAAGAACACTCCCGGCGCGACCTCGACCTCGACGTCACGCGCGACCAGCGTGTACTCCCGTACCCGCCCCGGCTTGTGCGGCAGCGCCTCGGGCGGATGGAGCAAGGCGTCGAGATCGTGCGGCCCGCCGACGGCCGGGACGTCCTCGCCGATCATCGCGGCGTGGCCCATGACGGCGTGCAGATGGTCGTGTCCCTCGTGGGTGGCCAGGTGCCGCGCGTCGCCCGCGCCGGCCGCGCTGGCCTCGCCGCCGAGCGCGAGCTTGCCGACCACCGGCGCCGCGGCGAGCGGCGCCGCACCGGCGAGCAATCTGCGGCGCGTGATTTTAGGCATGCCTAAAATCCTATCGGCAGGAACAAGCCCCGGCTCGACCGCCTTTCTCCCCCGGCGCGCGCGGGGACGGTAGCCGTCAGCGGCGGCTCGAGCTCGTCACAGGCCGCGGAAGCGACGGCCGCGGCGTCGAGGCGCCCGACGTGGTGGACGAGCCTGCCTCCACGGGCTGCCCGGACGCGGTCGGCGCGTCTCCGCCCCCACCCGTCGCGGCAGACTGCGCGGGCGCCGAGGGCGGGCAGGAGCGCAGGAGCGCGCACCGGGCGATCGGCAGCTTCCAGAGCTCCGTCCCACTCGAGGCGTCGTTCGCCGCGAAGACCAGGTAGCCGGCGTACTGGACGAATCCCGGCGTGGAGTTGAAGGAGCTGCCGCCCGGGTGGAGGTCGGTGACGCGCGAGGCATCCGTTCCCGCGGCGTTGGCGCGCCAGAGCTCCTGCCCCGAGGCGTCGTCCTGGGCGACGAAGTAGAGAACGCCGCCGACGTCCGTGAGGTGCGACGCAAACGATCCGGCCGCCGCGCTGATGTCCTTCACGATGTGCGTGCCGGCCTCCGTGCCGTCGCTCGTCCAGAGCTCCTCTCCGGTGCCCGCTCCGCCGTCGGCGACGAAGAACAGCCGGCCGCCGGAGACCACCAGCTCACGCGGGAACGAGCTGCCTTCGATGTTGACGTCCTTGACGCGCACGGTGCCGCCCGCCGTGCCGTCGCTCCGCCAGAGCTCGGAGTCGCCGCTCCCGTCGAACGCGCTGAAGAAGAGCGTCCCGCCGATGTTCACGAGCTCGCGCGGGAGCGATTCGCCCGGGCCGGGGTTGATGTCCTTCACGAGCTGCGTGCCGGCCTCCGTGCCGTCGCTCCTCCAGAGCTCCCTGCCGCTCCCGTCCGCCGCGGCGGAGAAGAAGAGGGTGCCGCCCACCGCCGTCAGGTGCTCGGGGAAGGAGCTGCCCGAGGAGATGTCCTTCACGAGCTGGGTTCCCGCCTCGGTGCCGTCCGTCCTCCAGAGCTCGGCGCCCGTCCCCGCGTCGGATCCGTTGAAGAGCAGCATGTCCCCGATCTCGGTGAGCTCGAAGACGGCGACCTGCTTGACGAGCACGGTGCCCGGCTCCGTGCCGTCCGTCGCCCACAGACCGGCGTCGGTCCCGGAGAACGCGCTGAAGTACAGCTTCGTGCCGAGAGGCGTGAAGCCCGTCGGGCTGGAGCCGCCCGTGGGGTTGATGTTCTCGACGAGCTGCGTCCCGGGACCTGTTCCGTCGCTCTTCCACAGCTCGAAGCCGTCGCCGTTCCCGACGGCCCTGAAGTAGAGCGCACCGTCGAAGACGGTCAGGTCGATCGGATTGGATCCACCTGCGGCTTGGAGATCGGCGACCAGCGCGGTGCCGGCCGCGGTGCCGTCGCTCGCCCACAGCTCCCCGCCGTCGTCGGGGGTCGTGTCGGAGGCGCGGAAGAACACGCGCCCCTGGAACACGACGAGGCTCCGCGGAGTCGAGGCGCCGGCCGGATTGATGTCGGCCACCAGCGAAGCGCCCTTCGGTGCGGCTGGCGGACAGTACTGGCCGTACTGGCACGGCCGGGCGTCGGCCTTGCCGTCGAGCATGAGCGCGCCGAGCGCGGCCGCGAGGACGACGGCGAGCGTCGCCGCTCCCACCCGGCGCCACGGCGACAGAGCGCCTCCGCGCATCGGTCCACCCCCTCCGTGTCGGTCAGCCCTCCCCACGAGCCGTCCTCTTCACGCTACGAGTGCCCCTGACTCCTGTCAATCCGTCCGATCCGGGCCGGGAGAGGAGCAGCGCGCCGGCGCAGCCGAGCGCCGCGAGCGTGACAACCGGGATCTCCCAGTCCCAGTCGAGCCCGGCGTGCACGGCGAAGACCGCGAACCCGCCCGCGGCGATCCACGCATCCGGATCGCCCCTCCTCCGCACCGCGGCGACGAGCGGAGCGCCCACGAGGCAGAGCACGAGCGCCAGGCCCGGGGGTCCGAGCTCGGCGAGCACCTCCACGTAGAGACTGTGCGCGTCGCGCACGTCGACCCCGACCGTCCGGTACTCGAGCCACAACGCGTCGAAGCTTCCGGCGCCGGCGCCGAGGAGGGGCCGGTCGGCCGCGGCCTCCAGGGCGGCGCGCCAGTACTCGCCGCGATAGCTCGACGTCGCGGACGGAGGGTGGACGACGAGCGCGAGCACGGCCAGCGTCGACCCGAGAGCCGCGAGCACGACGACGTGGCGCGGACGCGCCAGCCGGGGCAGCGCCGCCGAGGCGACAGCGCCGACGGCCAGCACGAGCGCGAGTGCGAGGCTGCCGGCGCGAGCGGCGACGAGCGCGGCCAGCACCGCGAGCGGCAGCACCGTCACGGCCTCCCGGAGGAGCGCCGTGCGCTGGCCGGGAGCCGCGAAGGCGAGCGCGATCACGAAGCCGGCCAGGAGAGCGAGCGCGGCGCCACGGCTCTCGGTGAGGGAGAGCGCGACGAGAAGGACGTACGCCACTGCGGAGAGGGCCCGCCTCGCCGGCGCGCGCCGCTCGCACGCCGCGAGACCCAGCGCGAGGAGCGCGCCGGTCGCGGCCAGCAGGCCGAGCGCGTTCGGGTATCCGATCGGGTCGCGAAGGAGCGTGCCGCTGAAGCGGTCGGGAGCCCCCGTGCCGTGGGCGACGCGATCGACGAGCCCCCAGCCGACGACGGACGAGACCCCGGCCAGGAGGCCGACGAGCAGGGCACGACGCGTCCGCGCGGTGACGAGCACGAGCACCGCGGACAACCCGGCGAGGTACAGAGACGTCCGCCGCGCCTCGAGCCAGGGACTCGCACCTTGGACGGCCCAGGCTGCCGACGCCGCCGCCAGCGCAGCGAGGCCTCCGAGCGCAGCCAGCGCGACAATGGCCTCCGAGCACGGCCGGGGCCACGGCAGCAGGAGCAGGCCGATCCCCGCCGCAGCCGCCAGGGCGATCGTCAGCCAGGCCCACGAGCGCGGTGCGAGCCCGCCGTCGACGAAGCCGATGGGAACCACGAGCAGCACGCCCACGCCGCCGGCACGTGCCTGCTCGGAGAGGCAGGCACGGGCAAGCGTGGCGGGACGTCCCCGCTCATCCACAGCGCGACGGCGAACGGCCCAGGAACCGCAACGTGCCGCGGCAGAGCCCGCGCGCCGCACGTTGCCGGTAGGCCGAGGTGGCGAGCAGCCTGTCCTCGGCGGGGTTCGTCATGAAGCCCATCTCGACGAGCACGACCGGCACGTCGCTCCAGTTGAAGCCGGTGAAGTCCGAGCGCTCGGTGACGCCCCGGTCCGGGAACCCCAGCGCCGCGACGACCTCGCCCAGCAGCAGGCGCGCGGCGCGCCGGCTGGACGCGTGGACGTCGTCGGTCCAGCCGCGCCGCAACGCGGGGACCAGGACGTGCGTCCCGCGCACGCTCGCGTCCGGATGCCCGTCGGCGTGGACGCGGAGGAAGAGCCGCGCTCGCGCGCGGTTCGCGATGTCCGCTCTGGCGACGTTGCCGATGCTCGCCCCTGCCGTACGCGTGCGGGTCATCACCACGCGGATGCCGGCCGACTGCAGGAGGCGCCGCAGGCGGAGCGAGACGTCGAGCACGAGGTCCGCTTCCCGGATGCCCGTCACGACACCCCGCGTGCCGCCGCCATCCTTGATCTTCGGCGTCGCCGACCCCGGACCGATCGGCTCCGTGGCGGCGTTCGCCCGCAGGTCGTGGCCGGGGTCGACGACCACCACCGGCCGCTCCGCCGCCCGGCCCGGCGCGACGGCCACGACGAGGGCGCCGGCGAGGAGGGCGAGGAGCGCCCGCGTCACGCCGGCGGTCCCAGCCGCGCCCGCACCCAGCCGAGCGTGAGCAGCGAGCCTGGCACGAAGAGGATCGCCGCGACGGCCATCAGCACCTTCGCCGCCGCCGAGTCGAGCTCGACCGCGAGCCCGGCGACGAGGCACGCTCCGGCGGCGATGCACAGCAGGGGGCCGAGGTACCCGAGCGCACGGGTCACGCGACGATGCGGTACACCTGGAACACCTCGGCGTACTCGCGGTTCACGTTCGTGCCGTGCACCCGCGCGAGGTTCCAGATGTAGTCGCCGTTCGCATAGCGGCGGTGCTGCTGCGACGCGTAGCGCTGGACGGCCGCCACCTTGCGCTCGAGATGCCGCGCCTCGAGCGAGACATAGGCCCCGTAGGAGAAGTCGAAGTTGTTCCAGGGGATCTCGTAGCCGAGAATCGTCGTCCGCTTGAACGCACGCAGTCCCTCCTGGGCGACCGTCTGGTGGTCCTGGTGCACGTCGTGGTGCGACGGCTGGAAGACGACGTCGGGCCGGAAGTCCTCCCACAGGGCGACGAGCAGCTCGAGGATGTCCTGACGCCGCTCCGGGAACGTGCGCACGTCGAAGTCGTGGACCGTGAGCAGCTCCTCGGGGATCCCGAGCTCCGCCGTCGCCTCGCGTACCTCCCGCGCCAGCGTGTCGGGCGCGAACCCGGGCGGCAGCGAGCGCGTCGCGATCGAGAAGGCGACGTAGCGCACCTCGCATCCGACCTCCACGAGCCGCGCCATGGTGCCGCCGCAGCCGAACTCGCCGTCGTCCGTGTGCGGGGCCAGCACGAGGGCCCGCTGCCAGGCCTCGATCACGTGGCGAGCATAGTCGGCTCGGCGGAGTCCGCCGGTGCCGGCGACTGTGCGGGCGGGACGGGCTGCGCCTTCTTGGGAACGCGCGAGACGAGGCCGACGAGTCCGAGGAGCGCCCAGGTCGTCGGGTCCTCGAAGAAGGCGTTGTAGAAGAGGCTGTGCACGAGGATGGCGACGAGGGCGACGCCGACCGCGAGCGAGACGCGCGAGGTGTACCCGCGGCCGAGACGGAGCAACGTGCTGACGAGCACGGCGACCATCAGCCAGCCGAAGAGCGCCAGTCCGAGAACCCCCTCCTCGGCCGCCACGGTCACCGGCGTCGTGTGCGACGCGACCCGCTTCGGGTCGTCCCCCCTGATGCCGACGCGTCTCGCGTACTCGCGTCCGAAGCCGCCCACCCCGACGCCCTGGACGGGATGGCGGAGCGCGATGCGCACGCCCTGGCCGACGAGGTCGGAGCGGCCGCTCGTGACGCGGTCGAAGCTGGAGCGCGACTTGCCGACGAGCTCCTCACGCACCTGCGGCACGGACACGGAGACGAGGACGGTGAGCGTGCCGAGGACGACGAGCCCGAGCACCGCCCGGCGGCCCCACGCGACCGCAGCCGCGACGACGATCCCGGCCGCGAGCGCGAGGAAGCTCGACTGCGAGAAGGAGAGCAGCAGGCCTACCCACGTCGCGGCCACCACCGCGTAGAGACCCACGACCTTCCAGCCCCGCACGCCGCCGAGCAGGATGCCCGCAAGCGTGGCCAGCACCGCCACGGCGAGGTAGCGGCCGTAGACGGACGGGTCCCAGAAGACCGAGTTGACGCGGAAGATCGGCGCGTAGGCGTTGAACACGATCACGCTCGGATTCCAGAACACGTCGCGTGTCGCCCACTGGTAGAAGCCGACCGCGGCATATGCCAGCGCGCTCGCGACGAGCCCGCCCCAGAGCCATGCCAGCCACCGGCCGCGCCACGGGAGCCGCGCGAACCCGATCGCGAGCAGCCCGAACGGGAGCACGAAGGCGCCGACGAAGATCGCCCCGCGGCGCACGTCCCCCGACCAGGCGAGCGTGACGCCGGTCCAGATCACGAAGGCTGCGAGCGGCCAGGCAGCCGGGCCGAGCTCCCGGACTCTGGCGTCGCCGCGCAGCAACTGCCATGCAAGCGAGAGGGCGAGCGCTCCGACGACCGCGTAGAGCGGCAGCAGGAGGTTGACCTCCTCGCTGCCGATGTCGACCGGGATCCGGAGCGGGATGCACGCGAGCGTGGCGAAGGCGAGCAGGTACGGCCAGCGGAGCAGCGCCCAGGCACCCAGCGCGGAGACGACGGCACCCCCGACCGCGGCGGCGGCGAGCTCGGCCGGACGGAGGTCGGGGAGCAGGTAGAGCGCGAGCGCTGCCAGTCCTGCGGCCCAGGCCGCGAGGCCCGCGAGGCGCAACTCGCGGCGCTCGGCGACGAGGAGCAGCGCCAGGCCTGCGCTCGAGACCACCGCGCCGAGCTGCGCAGCCAACGTCACGGAGCGGGCTCCCGCACGACGACCACAGCCCGGTCGCTGTGGCCGTTGGCCGTCACCGTGAGCCGGTACCGGCCGGGCGCCTGCGGGGCCCGCAGGCGCAGCCTGCCGGGGGAGGCCTCGCCGCGAGAGCGGGCGAGGCGCCACCGGACGCGCACGGCATCGCTCAGCACGCGTACGCCGAAGCGGCGTCCCGGCCCGGTCACGATCCGCCGGCGCACGAGCGCCACGTAGCGGATCACCACGGGCTTCGCGGGCGTGCGCACGCCCAGGTTGCCGGCGGTGTCGCTCGCGCTCAGCTCCAGGCGGTACACGCCGCGCGGCAGGGACCTGCCGTCGACGCGCCCGAACCACTGCACCGTCCCCTCTCGCTTCTGACCGAGCTTCCGCACCCGCTGCCGGCCGTTCACGAAGAGGGACACCCGGGCGGGCTCATCCACCCGGTAGCCGAGCTCGACGCGGTCACGGCGACGGTCGCCGTCGGGCGAGAACACCTTCGGCCGCAGCGAGCGCAGCTCGATGCGCGGCGGGGTCACGTCGACCCGGATGGGGTTCGGCAGCACGATCGTGCGACGCTCGTTGGCGAGGTGCACGCGCGGGCGGTAACGCCCCTCGGGAACAACGTCGCCCTCGTCGTCACGGCCGTTCCACGTGAACGTCAGCCGCCCGCGCGACGCCGACCGCGCCCGGACGAGCTCCCGCACCACCGTGGCGTCCCGGTCGATCATCTGGATGCCCACCACGTCGGCCTCGCGCAGCCGGAAGGAGATGCGGGCGATGTCGGTCTCGCAGTCGCAGACGGGCGAGAAGACCTTGTCGACCCGCGTGCCGACGATCGGGCTCGGCGTGAGCTTCAGCTTCTCCGTGTAGACGAACGCCACCGCCGTCGCCACGAGCAGGGCCGCGACGAGCGCAGCTGGTGCGTATCTGGCCACGCCGGGGGCGATTGTAGGCCGCGACTATGGCGCCGGGCGCCGCGTGCGGGCAGCACCTCCGTCGCCTCCAGGCACACTTGACGGCTCCGAGCTCGTGCGCAGACGCCTCCTCATCGCCGGCGCCATCGTCCTCGTGCTGCTCGCAGGGGCCGGTGTGGCGCTCCTCGTGCTCGCCACCCGCGAGCCGTCGTCGGGCCACCTCGAGACCACGCTCACGGACGTCTCCGTCGTCGCGCCCACGACCCCGCCTCCGACCGAGACGGAGCCTCCGCCACCTCCCAAGCCGACGGTCGACAAGCGCTGCTGGACGATGTTCGGCGGGAGCCCGCGGCGCGACCTCGCCCGCCTCGAGCTCCACCTCGGCGTGCCGACCCGGCCGCCCCTCTGGGCCCGCGCGCTCAACGGCTACATCGAGTACCAGCCGAGCTACTGCGACGGCGTGCTCTACGTGAACACGGTGCGCGGCGACACCTGGGCCGTCGAGGCCGCCACCGGGAAGCTCGTCTGGCGGCGGCGCAGCCGCGCCGAGAAGCCGTCGACCCCGGCGATCGCGGGGCCGTACGTCCTCGTCAGCTCCAAGGACGGGACGGTGACGGCGCTCGACCGCAGGAACGGCCGCCAGGTCTGGCAGATCCGCACCCAGGCAAAGGTCGAGTCCTCCCCGGCGATCGTCGACGGGACGGCCTACTTCGGCGCCACCGACGGGCACCTCTTCGCCGTCGACGCGGCGACCGGCCGCATCCGCTGGGCCTATGACACGGGCGGCCGCATCAACGCCAGCCCTTCCGTGGTCGGCCACCGCGTCTGCATCAGCACCTATGCCGGCTCGATCTTCTGCCTCCACCGGCGCAACGGACGGAAGCTCTGGAGCACGTTCGTGAAGAGAGACGCGTTCCGGTACGAGAGCTTCTATGCAAGCCCGTCGACGGACGGCCGTCGGCTCTACACCATCGCGCGCTCCGGCAAGATCGTCGCGCTGTCCGTCGTCTCGGGACGGGTGCTGTGGACGCAGCACGTCAACTCGCTCGGCTACTCGACCCCGGCCATCGCCGGCGAGCGCATCTTCGTGGGCGGCTTCGACGGGGCGCTGCACGCGTACCGCGCGTCGACGGGCGCGGAGCTCTGGCGCGCGCGTGTCGGCGGGCGCATCCTCGGCGCGCCGATCGTGGTCGGGAACCTCGTCTTCTTCTCCACCCTCGAGCAGAAGACCTACGCGGCACGCGTCGGCAACGGCCGCGTCGTCTGGCAGATCGGCATCGGCAAGTACTCACCCGGGATCGCCACGGAGAAGGCGTACTACTTCACGCTCAACGGGATCCTCGTCGCCTTCCGCGGGCGGAGCTCGGCCCCCGGCTAGAGGCCTGATGTGAAATCCGTGGCGTCCGGCCGCGAAGCGGACGGCTTCAGGGGTTGCGCGTCCGGGGATCCGCGCGAGCGGATTCCGGACTGCGCCGGCAACGAGGCGCTTGCTGTGAAAGCCGTGGCATCCGGCCGCGCAGCGGACGGCTTCAGGGGTTTTGCGCGTCCGGAATCCGCGCGAGCGGATTCCGGGCTGCGCCCGCTTACTAGCGTCCCTACAGCAGCCGCGGATGACGGCGCCGCCAGAGCGGCGAGCGCTGCGTCGCCCACCCGGCGGCGCGCCAGGCTGCCGCGAGCGACCGGTAGCGCGCGAGACGCAGGCGCGCGCCGGGACCGGGCGGTGTCCCCCCTCCCTCCACGTCGTAGCCGAGCTCGGCGAGGAGGTCTCCGGCGACCTCCTCGAAGGCGCGACGGTCGGCGGCCGGCATCTCGTGCCGCCAGTCGCGCACGTTCGGCGTCGGCGGCTCGTTGAGCCGCTGCTGGTGCGGCTTGCGCGCGGACTCCGAGCGGCCGACGTAGTCGAGCATGGCCGCCTCGTAGGGCAGCTCCGCGAAGCTGCACACGCGACCCAGTGTCCGCTCGGGCTCCGCCACGAGCTCTTCGTAGGCGAGCTGGAGATAGCGGTCGCCGACGCGGCGCCCCAGCGCCCGGGCATCCTCGATCTCGCTGCGCCACAGGCAGGCGAACGCGGCGGCGTCGCGCGGGTGCCCCCAGCCCGCGGTCATGATCCCCGCCGGCACCGCCAGGTAGGAGAGCGCCGCGTCTCTGCCGTCCCGGACGAGGTGGACGTAGCGCGCCGTGCGGAAGAGCGACTCGAGCAGCGGCAGGTACTGCATGTAGAGCGGTGTCTTGTCGCCCCAGCGCTCCTTCCCCTGCCGGCCTGCGTATGCGGCGAAGAGGGCGCCGATCGCCTCGCCGGTCGTCATCCCGGGGCGCAGACGTTCCTCCACGTCGCCGGCGTCGAGGCCCCACTCCCGGATCGTGGGAAGCCGCCGCACGTCCTCGAGGAAGGAGTCCGGATCGACCCTGCCCCGGTGCCGGTGCGCGAGCTGCGGGACGAAGTAGGACTCGTCGGGGATCGCGAGCACGCTCGAGCGGTCGAGCATCACGCGCAGGAGCGTCGTCCCCGAGCGGCGCACGCCGAGCACGATCAGCGGCGGAGCATCCACGCGGGCGCACTCTAGACGGAGCCGTGGCGTCGACCGCCGTGCGTCGGCGCGCTCCGCGAAGGCTCGATCTGCTAATGCTTTCCGAAATGAAGCGGCAATTCACGCGTGCCGCGGACCCCTACCGCCACACGCAGGTGATCGACGAGCGGGCGCCGCGGACGAATCAGGCCGTGATCGGGACGGTGGCGCTCCTCGCGGTGGCGACCGGCTGGTGGTGGCTGCTCGCGCTCCTCGCGCTCCAGCTTGCGCTCGGCCTCACGCTGGGCCGCCGCTGGTGCCTCGCCTGCGTCTTCTACTTCGAGGTGCTGCAGCCACGCTTCGGGGAGGGACGGCTCGAGGACGCGAGGCCGCCGCGCTTCGCCAACCTCGTCGGCCTCGTCGTGCTCACCTCGGCCTCGCTCGCCTACGCGGCCGGCTGGACGGCGGCCGGGGCGGCGCTGGGAGCGCTCGTCGCCGTGCTCGCGCTGCTCGCCGCGGCGACGGGATTCTGCGCGGGCTGCAGGGCGTACCGCATCGGCTACCGGCTCTCCGGGCGGCCGTTCGTCGCCTGCCCGTTGCCGCCGCAGCCGCAGCGGTAGCGACATAGCCTTCGCCGCGTGACGGATCCGCTGCGCGCCCTGCGCCGACTCGCCGGCACGCCGGCCCTCTACGCGCGCACGACTGCGCGCGTGCTGCGGCGCGGGCGCCGCGCGGCGGCCGAGGAGCGGCTCGTCTTCGTCGTGGGCTCGCCCCGCTCCGGCACGACGTTCATGGGCGGCGCTCTGGGGTCGCTGCCCGGCTTCGTCGACCTCGGCGAGGTGCAGCCGCTCAAGGCTGCCGTGCCGGAGCTCTACGGGCTGCCCGACGAGGAGGCCTCGGAGCGGCTGCGCCGGGCGCTCGAGCGCGTTCGGCGCCTCGCGCTCGTGCGCCGCTTGCGCGGGGTGGAGCAGACGCCCGAGACGAGCTTCGTGCTGGGCGCAGCCCTCCGCGCCTACCCGCGGGCGACGGCGGTGCACATGGTGCGCGACGGCAGAGACGTCGTGTGCTCGCTGCTCGAGCGCGGCTGGCTGAGCGCCGGCTCGAGCGGCGAGGACGACGCCGGCCTGGAGTTCGGGGCGCACACCCGCTTCTGGGTCGAGCCCGGTCGCGTGGACGAGTTCCGAGGGTCGAGCGACACGACGCGCGCCGCCTGGGCCTGGCGGCGCTACGTCACGGCCGCGCGTGCCGTCCCCGAGCGCACGTACGAGCTCCGCTACGAGGACCTCGTCGCCGACCCGAGCGCCGTCGCGGCCGGGCTGGCGCCGTTTCTCGGCGTCGACGCCACGTCGCTCGCGAGCGCCCTCTCGGACGCGCACGACCGCTCTGCAGGACGCTGGCGACGTGACCTCGACGAGGAGCAGCTCGCAGACGTGGAGCGCGAGAGCGGCGACCTCCTGCGGGAGCTCGGCTACAACGACTAGCCGGCGCAGCACGGAATCCGCTCGCGCGGATCCCGGACGCGCAAACCCTGAAGCCGTCCGCTGCGCGGCCCCCGCCGCGTCGTCAGGTGACGCCGATGCGCCGGAGCTCGGCGAGCACGAGCTCGAGTCCTTCCTCGGGCGCGAGGTGCTCCGTGTCCACGACGACCTCGGCGTCCTCCGGCTCCTCGTACGGGTCGTCGACCCCGGTGAACCCCGTGAGCTCGCCGGCGTATGCCTTCGCGTAGAGCCCCTTCGGGTCGCGGCGCGCGCACACCTCGACGGGGGCCTTGACCCACACCTCCACGAAGGGCCCGAACTCCTCCACCGCCGCGCGCGCACCCGCGCGGGCCTCGTGGTAGGGGGAGATGGCGGCGACGACGACGGCTGCGCCGTGCCGGGTCAGGCGCGACGCGACCCAGCCGATGCGTCCGATGTTGGTGTCGCGGTCGGCGCGCGAGTAGCCCAGCCCCTTGGAGAGATGCGTGCGCACGACGTCGCCGTCGAGGTACTCGACGACGCGGCCTCGGCCCTCGAGCGCGGAGACGACGAGGCCGGCCAGAGTCGACTTGCCGGCGCCGGAGAGACCGGTCACCCAGACCGTGAAGCCGGCTCTGCGCGTGTCCGGCCCGGATGCGTCCCCGCTCGTCATCGGCCGCGGAGCCTACCCCGCGGACTGCGCGGCATCCGGCACCAGGCGCCTGCGCCGCAGCCGGACCACGACGCTCGCGACGGCGCCCGCGAGGGCCACGCCCAGGCCGGTGACGAGGATCGCGTTCGCGCCGGGAGGGTCGACGAGCTTGACGCCGGCGAGCGTCAACGTCGTCGCCAGCGCGGCGCGCAGGAAGCGGTCCGGCAGCTTGACGGTGACCTGGCTGCCGAGCAGCACCCCCGGCACGGAGCCGATGAGCAACCAGCCGGTCGCTCCGAGGTCGACGTTCCCGGCCGCGATGTGGCCGGCCCCCGCGACCCAGAGCAGCAACGCTGCGTGGAAGATGTCCGTGCCGACGATCTTCGCGGCGGTGAGAGGGAAGAGGACGAGCATGGCGAGCCCGAAGAAGGTTCCCGAGCCGACCGACGTGAGGCCGACGACGAAGCCTCCGAAGAGGCCGATCAGGATCGCCGCGACGCGGTCGCGGTTGGCGAGCAGGAACGGCAGGTCGACGGCATGCGAGCGGAGAAACGTCTTCGCGAGGAAGCCGATGCCGGCAATGATCAGCGTCACCCCGAGGATCTCCTGCGCGACGTCCTCGAAGCCCTCGCCGTAGCGCCCCTTGAGCCACTCCGAGAACACGACGCCCCCGAGCGCCGCGGGTGCCGAGCCGAGCAGCATCCACGCCGTCAGCCGGGCGTGCACGTGGCCGAGCTGGCGATGCCGTGCCGAGCCGATGGACTTGAAGATCGCGCCGTGGAGGATGTCCGTGCCGATGGCGACGGTCGGCTTGAAGCCGAACGCGAGCACGAGCAACGGCGTCATCAGCGAGCCGCCCCCCATGCCGGTGATGCCGACGAGCAGCCCGATCAGCAGACCGGCGACGGAGAGCTTCCAGTCCACCCGGACGCGACCCTCAGGCCGGGGCGGGCTCGCCGCCGAGCAGGACCTCGCGGAGCGTGTCGCCGCGCAGCCCGAGCCGCAGCGTCTCGAGCGGGATGACCTCCTCGGGCGGGATGTTGCCGAGGTTCACCTCGGGCCCGAAGTGCTTCACGAACCATGCCTGGGAGGACTTCGTGGGCGCCTCGAAGAGCAGCGCGTCGACCTCGATCGAGTGCACGATCTCGTCCACGAGCCCGGTGCGCATCTCGCCGGTGGGGCGGTAGATGCCTGCCGTGCCACCCTCGCGCCCCTCGGTGATCACCTTCCACGCACCGGCGGCGAGCTCCTCGGTGATCCACTCGACCCACTGGTAGGGAGCGAAGACGACCTCGGCGTCCTTGGAGCCCACCTCGGAGAGGACGGTGAAGTCCCGCGCGAACTCGGCGATCAGCTCGAGCTTGCGCTCGCGTGGGATCTCCAGCGTGCCGTCGGAGATCTCGACGTGGGAGAAGCGGTAGTGCTCGAGCCAGCGCTTGAACCCGTCGAGCTTCCCCTGGCCGTAGACGGCCTCGAACAGCGTGCCGCCGCACACGACGGGCGTGGCGAACGAGCGGTAGAGGGCGATCTTCTTCTCCAGGTTGTTGGTGACGTAGCTCGTCCCCCAGCCGAACTTGACGATGTCGACGTACTCGCCCGCGGTGTCGAAGAGGCCTTCGATCTCGCGCAGGTTCATGCCCTTGTCGATGACGTGCGTGAGCCCCCTTGTCCGGGGTTTCCCCGCGCGACGCGGGACGTCGAGGAAGCCGTCCCCGTCGAACGTCAGCCCATTAGAGACGTGCATACAGCTCCTCCAGCTTCTGCTTGGCCCGGTCCTGGACGTCGCGATAGAGCGAGCTCCCGTGGGCGTCGATCCCGACGATGAGTGGTCCGAAGTCCTTCACGCGGAACTTCCACAAGCACTCGGGCATGAGCTCCTCCCAGGCGACCTCCTCGATCTCCTCGATCTGGGTCGTCTCGAGGGCCGCCGCGCCGCCCACGATGGCGAAGTACACCATCCCGAGCCGCTGCATCGGCTCGATCGCCTCGTCCGGGAAGCCGCCCTTGCCGCAGATGGCGCGCACGCCGTAGCGCGAGCCGAGCCCTTCCGTGAAGCGCACCATGCGCGCGGAGGTCGTGGTGCCGATGCAGACCTTCTCGTACCGCCCCGGGCCGAGCTTGCGCACGCCGGGCGCCGTGTGGAGGAGAAATGCTCCGCTCAGGTCCATGGGCGGCTCCTGCCCGTGGTCGAAGATGCGGATCTGCGTGCGGTCGCGGATGCCGATGATGTGCCCCTGCACGACGACCTCGTCGCCCGCGCGGAGCTTGAGGATCTCCGCCGGGTCCGTGATCGGGAAGGTGACCTCGTGCGTCGCCATCAGAACTCCCGGTCGAGCTCGGTCGTGCCGTCCGCGGCGATGTGCGCCGAGGCGCGCCGCGCCGCCCAGCACTGGTAGTTGACCGCCACGGGGTTGAGGGTCATGTGCGTGTCCGCGTGCTCGATGTGACACTGGAGCACCGTCACGTCCCCGCCGAGACCCATGGGGCCGATGCCGGTCTGGTTGAGCAGCTCGTAGAGCTCGTCCTCGAGCTGCGCGACGAGCGGGTCGGGATTGCGCGTGCCCACCGGTCGCGCGATCGCCTCCTTGGCGAGGTGCATGGCGTAGTCGGCCGACCCGCCGATGCCGATGCCGACGATTCCGGGCGGGCACGGCTTGCCGCCCGCGCCGACGATCGACTCGAGCACGAACTTCTTGATGCCGGTCACCCCGTCGGCCGGCACGAGCATCTTGAGGAAGGTCATGTTCTCCGAGCCGGAGCCCTTGGGCACGCACTTCACGTCGAGCCCGTCCCACTCGGGGACGAAGTCCCAGTGGACGATCGGCACGCGGTAGCCGACGTTCGGCCCGGTGTTCTCCCGCGTCAGCGTGTGGACGGTGTTCGACCGCAGCGGGTGCTCGACCGTGGCGCGCGCGGTGCCCGCCTTGAGGGCCTCGTAGATCCGCGCGGGATGCAGAGGGAAGCCCTCGCCGACGCGGCAGTAGTAGACGGCGATCCCCGTGTCCTGGCACACGAGGTTCTTCTGCTCGTCCGCGATCGCCACGTTGCGGTTGATCGTCTCGAGGACGCGGATGCCCGTCGTGGAGGTCTCGCGGTCGAGGGCGGCCGCCAGGGCGTCCCGCAGGTCCTGCGGGATGTCCTTCAGCGCCCAGACGTACAGGTGCGCGGCGGCGTCCTCCACCGCCTGCCCGAGATCGGTGACGGAGAGGGTGCTCATGCGCGTGCCCTCTCCTCATGCCGCCTTCGGCGGCCGTTCCATTCACGGCTGACGGTGGACATCATGCGCGCGCCCTTTCGGCGGCGGCCTTCCCGGCGCGCCGTCCGAAGACGACGCATTCGAGCAGGCTGTTGCCCATCATGCGGTTCCGGCCGTGCGTGCCGCCGGCGATCTCGCCGCAGGCGAAGAGCCCTTCGAGCGTCGTCTCGGCGTGCGTGTCGATGACGAGGCCTCCGTTCTGGTAGTGGAGGACGGGATACGTGTAGATCTTCTCGGCGAGGGGGTCGATCCCCGCGCCGCGGAAGCGTCGCAGCATGTAGGGGAGGGAGATGTCGGCGTCGCGCTCGGGGATCCGCGTCGTGTCGAGCCAGACCGCCGGACGGCCGTCGGGCGTCTCCACGCCGCGCCCCTCCGCGACCTCGTCGAAGATCGCCTGCGAGACGGCGTCGCGCGGGCCCAGCGAGTCGGTGAACTCGTCGCCGTCCGCGTTGAGCAGGACGGCGCCGTACGCACGCGTCGTCTCGGGGATCGAGTAGCCCTGCATGGTCGGCGGCCAGGCGCCGCCGTTCGGGTGGTACTGGAGGGCGTCGAGGTCGCGCACCTCGGCTCCGGCGGCGATGGCGATGCGCGTCGTCTCGCCGGTCGCGTTCGGGTGGTTCGTGGAGAGCTCGCCGCGCGACTGCGCCTCGGCGTAGCAGCGCCCGCCCGAGCCGAGCACCACGGCGCCGGCCTCGATCGCGACGACGCCGTCGTCCCGAGTCTCGAACACCGCGCGCCACCCGTGCTGGGCCGGCTCGAGCTCGACGAGGGCATGATGCTCGAGCTCCAGCCCTTCGCTCTCCTCGTACGTCTCGCGCAGCGCCTTCGTGATCGCGTGACCGGTGCGGTCTCCGACCTGCAGGAGCCGGTGTCGCGACGCGCCGCCGCAGCGTGCCAGACGGTAGCCGCCGTTCTCGCGCGTGAAGCCCACGCCGCGCTCCTCCAGCCAGTGGATCGCATCCCGCGCATCGCCGGTCAGGGCGGCGACGAGCTGCGGGTCGGCCGTGTCGTGGGAAGAGCGCATGACGTCCTCCGCGTGCAGCTCGGGGGAGTCGTCGCCGCCGAACGCCGCCTGGATGCCTCCCTGCGCCTTGGACGAGTTGTTCGCCTGGAGCGTCGTCTTCGTGGCGACGGCGGTGCGGGCGCCCGCGCGGACGGCCGCCACGGCGGCCGAGAGCCCGGAGGCTCCACTCCCCACCACGAGCACGTCGAGAGGCGCCGTCACAATCACGACGCGGCGCAGTGTACCACCAGCGTGCGCGTCCGGCTAATACTAGGAATTACGACTATTTATTCTATAGCGGCTCGGGTAGACTTCCGCGCAATGGCGGGGACGCTGGCCGAGATCGTGCGCCCGAGCTTCATCGAGGTCGCTCCGGAGGACACGCTCGGCGAGGTCGCGGAGCGCATGACCGCGAAGAACGTGGGCGCGGTGGTGGTGAAGGACTTCGGACGGCTGATCGGCATCCTGACGGAGCGCGACCTGCTCAAGGCGATGGCGGCGCGCGTCCACTCGAGCGAAGCGCGGGTGCGCCAGTGGATGACCGAGGACCCCATCACGGCGACTCCAGAGATGGCGCTGGAGGAGGCCGCCCAGATCATGCTCGACAACGGCTTCCGTCACCTGCCCGTGGTCGAGGACGGCCAGGTCGTGGGCATCGTCAGCCTGCGCAGGGTCGTCGCCGCCGCACAGCCGGCCGCCAAGACCTGAACCGCCCCGGCGGCCGCCGGCAAGCGCCGCGGGGTCACCAGATCTCGCGCAGCAGCCGCTCGACGTCAGCCGGCTCGGCCGGGCGCGGATTCGCCTGCGCTCCCGGTCGCGCCGCGATCGCCTCCGCCACGGCGCCGAGCTCGGCCGCAGGGACGCCGTGGTCCCGCAGCCGCAGCGAGAACCCGCCGAGCCGGGCGAGCTCCTCGCAGCGCGCGGCGGCATCGGGGGCGCCGAGGGCCCGGCCGAAGCGAGCGACTGCGTCGGGAACCGCTGCCTCGTTGAAGCGAAGCGCGGGCGGCAGGCAGAGCGCGTTCATCCTCCCCTGCGGCAGCCCGTAGCGGCCGCCCAGCGCCTGGGCCATGGCATGGCCGAGACAGAGCCCGCTCTCGGCGAGCGCGAGCGCCGCGCGCATCGCCCCCTCGAGCAGGCGCGTGCGGGCATCGAGCGAGCGCGGCTCGTCGGCGACGAGCGGCAGCGCGTGCGAGATCGCGCCCGCCCCCGCGTCGGCGTGCCGCGCCGCGCGGTCGTTGGTCGCCGGGTGGTAATACGCCTCGGCGCAGTGCGCGAGCGCGTTCATCGTCGTGCCGACCGACTCCGGCAGCGGCAGGCCGAGCGTGAGCTCCGGGTCGTAGACCGCGGCAACGGGCGCGACGCTCCGGCCGCCCCCTTTCCGCCCCGGCCCGAGCAGCATGCCGAAGCCCGCCGTCCACTCCGCCCCGGCGTACGTCGTCGGGACCGCGACGACGACGGGAACCTCGTGTTCGGCGATCACGAGCCGCTCGGCGTCCTCGCCGCCGAGCTCCGCCACGACGGCCTTGCACGTGTCGATGGCGCTTCCGCCGCCGAGGCCGACGAGCACGTCGGCGCCGACCCGAGCCGCGAGCTGCGCCGCCTCGTGCACCGTTTCGGCGGGAACGTGCGGCCGCACGCCGTCGTACGTCGCAGCAGTCTCGACGCGCCCAGCCACGACGTTGGCGCCCCTGCGCGTCGTGACGAGCAGCGGCCGGCCCACGCCGAGCTCGTCGTACACGTGGCCGAGCTCCTGCAGGCTCCCGGCGCCGAACCTGACGATGCGGCTCACCGGCCGATGTGATCGCGGGCGAAGGCGACGAACGCCTCCGCCACGCGTGTCGACACCCGCCCGGTCCCGCGCGCGAGCGAGATCTCGCGCTGAGCGTCGATTCCCTCCACGCGCGCCTCGGCGAGCGTCCCGGCCGCGAGCTCGGTCTCGATCGCCGTGCGCGAGATGAACGTGATCCCGTAGCCGTGGATGACGGCGCTCCGCACCGACTCCTGCAGGCCGAGCTCGAGCCGCACGTCGAGGTCCCGCAACCGCGTTCCCATGGCCCGCAGCTCGTCCTCGAGGATCTGCCGCACGCCGGCGCCCTCCTGCATCACGACGAGCGTCTCGTCACGGAGCTCCTCGAGCGACACCGTGCGACCGGCAAAGGGATGATCGGGCGGGCAGGCCAGGATGACCTCGTCCTGGAGGAACGGCTCGAAGCGCACGCCGCGGTGCCGTCGTGCCGCCCCGACGATGCCGAGCTCGAGCTGCCGGTCGGCCACGAGCTCGACCACCGTCTGCGTGTCGTGCACCTCGAGAGCCACCCGCACGCCGTGGTTGCGCCGCTGGAACTCGCACAGGAGCAGCGGGACGACGATGGCGGCGGGCCCCGTGGACGCGCCGAGCTTCAGCTCTCCGGTGAGCTCGCCCTCGCCCTCCGACGCCACGTCGTCGAGGAGCTGCTCCTCGAGCGAGAGCAGACGCTGGGCGCCGCGGTAGAGCCGCCAGCCGGCCTCCGTCGGCTCCACGCGCCTGCCCGAGCGGTCGAGGAGCTGCGTCCCGAGCCGCTTCTCCAGCGCCCGCACCTGGAGCGACACGGCCGGCTGGGTGACGCCGAGGCGCTCTGCGGCCTGCGAGAAGCTCCGCCGCTCGACCACGGCGCAGAAGGCCGCCAGCTGCCGTGTGTCCATAACGGAATGTTATAGCTACGTGCCGCGAGAGGAGCGTATACCGACAAGTATTATACATCTTTGTGACCACAATCTTGAGTTCCATGTATAATGCCGCCACGTATAAGACGAATCCCTTCCTGTTCGGCAGCCTCGCCTACGACGACGTCTTCGTCGACCGGGAGGACGAGCTGCGCGCGCTGTCCGGGGACTTCCGCAGCGGCCAGGACGTCCTCCTGCTCGCCCCGCGCCGTCTCGGCAAGTCCTCGCTCGTCTTCCGTGCCATGCAGGACGCTGCCGTGGAGGGCATGCTCGTGGCCTACTGCGACCTTCTCCGCACGCCGACGAAGGCGCGATTCGCGGCCGCCCTCGCCGAGACGATCCTCGACGACCTCTCCTCGCCCGCAGGCGGGCTCGTGGAGCGGGCGGCGGCGCTCGTGCGAGGGTTGCGCGTCCGGCCCACGATCGAGATCGATCCGGACGACGGTCGCGTGCGCTTCGTCTTCGAGCCGACGAGAAGCCCGCGCGACCTGGACGACACGCTCGAGCGGCTGCTCGAGCTGCCCGGGCGCATCGCGGCGGAGCGGAAGCGCCGTACCGTGCTCGTGCTGGACGAGTTCCAGGAGGTCGTCCGCCTCGACGAGGCGCTGCCGAGCGTGATGCGGTCGATCTTCCAGACGCAGCCGGAGGTCTGCCACGTGTACCTCGGCAGCAAGCGGCACGTCCTGGAGAGCCTCTTCGACGACCGCAACCAGCCCTTCTGGCACAGCGCGCGGCACATGGGTCTCGGGCGCATCCCGCACGCTGCGTTCGCGCCGTATCTTCGCGAACGGTTCGCGGCAACCGAGCGGGACATCGACGACGAGGCGGTGGCATTGTTGCTCGAGATCACCGACGGGCACCCGTACGCGACCCAGGAGCTCGCCTTCTTCACCTGGACGCACGTCCCTCACGGCCATGCGGCCCGCGTGGAGGACGTCCGCGCCGCGCTCGCCGACGTGCTCAACGCGGAGCACAACAGCCTGGCGCGGATCTGGGACGGCGCGACGCAGAACGAGCGGCTCGTCCTCCTCGCCCTGCGCGCCGGGCCCCGCAGCATCTACGCGGAGGAGACGCGGCGGACCGCCGGCCTGCCCAGCCCGACCTTCGTGCAGCGAGCAGTCGGGGCGCTCGTCCGCGAGGACGTGGTCGAGAAGGGGGCCGACGGCAGGTACGCGATCTGCGAGCCGTTTCTCGCCCCCTGGCTCGAGCGCGAGCAGGCGGGCCCACGACCGCAGGGCGGTGAGGGCTAGTGCGCGTGTGGATCGACGTCACCAACTCGCCGCACGTGCCGTTCTTCCGGCCGCTGATCGGGCTGCTGGAGCGGCGCGGGCACGAGGTCACGGTGACGGCGCGGGCGTTCGCCCAGACCCTCGAGCTGCTGGAGGACGCAGAGATCCCGTACGAGGTGGTCGGCCCGGCTCACGGAGGCGCGACGCGCACGGGCAAGGCCCGCGCCATGACGGCGCGGCTGCGGGCCTTGCGCAGGTTCGCGCGCGGCCGTGCGTTCGACATCGCGTTGGCGCACGCGTCGCACGAGCTCCCGTTGACGGCCCGCAGTCTCGGGGTGCCGTCCGCCTACGCGTTCGACTACGAGTTCGCCCGCGCGCAGCACACGCTCGGGTGCCGGGCCGCGTCCCTCGTCGTCGTCCCCGACGCGATCCCGCAGGAGCGACTCGACCCACTGGGGGCGCACGCACGGAAGGTGCGCACCTACCCGGGGCTGAAGGAGGAGTACTACCTGTCGGGGTTCGCGCCGAGCACGAGCGTGCTGGCCGATCTCGGCCTCGACCTCGGGCGCGTGCTGGTCGTCGTGCGCACACCGCCCGAGGTCTCGCTGTACCACCGTCACGGCAATCCGCTGTTCACGGACGTGCTCGAGCGCCTCGGCGCGGATCCCGGCGTCCACGCCGTGGTCCTGCCGCGTACTCCCGAGCAGCGCTCGGCCGTCCTGGCGCGGGAGCTGCCGTCGGTGGTGGTCCCACCTCGGGCCGTCGACGCGCAGAGCCTCGTCGCGCTCGCCGATCTCGTCGTCTCCGCGGGCGGCACCATGAACCGCGAGGCAGTCGCGCTCGGGACGCCCGTGTACACCGTGTTCTCGGAGCGCCTGGGCGCCGTCGACGAGCGCCTCGTCGCGCAGGATCGCCTGCGCATCCTCGACGCACCCGATGCGCTGCGCCTGGAGAAGAAGCCCGTGAGCGCGCCGCTGCCGAGCCGCGATCCGGCGTCCCTGTTGGACCTCCTGCTGACGGCGCTGGAGCACTGAGCTGCGCGTGCCGGCACGCTGCCGGCACGCCCTCGAGCGCGAGACGGGTCGTCGTTCGACGTCCTGCCGAGTCGGCGGCTGCCTCGGGGGTTTGGCCGGAGGAGGACGGCGAGAAAGAGTCGAGGCGGCGCAACGTTGGTCGAGAAGTGGTTAAGGTCCCGCCGTCTACCAAGGGAGGGGAGACATGCGGAACCTCGTGCGCGCCGTGCTCGTGGCCGCCGCCGTCCTGGCGACGGCAGTCGGCACCGCGACAGCCCTGGCCGCCGACGACGACGGCTTCAAGACCACGCAGAGCCCCATGCTCGTGCCGGCCACGACGGTGCTGTTCCCGGAGCCGGCCAACCCGTCCCAGGCTCCTCAGCCGGGCGCAGTCGCGGGTGTCCAGGTCGAGGCCTTGATCACGGTCGGCGACCCGGCACTCTCGGGCGGCTATCGCTTCGAGTCGATCCCCGACGGCATCTCGTTCGCCCCCCGAGGCGGGGACGACGATGACGACGACGACGACAACAGGGGCAAGCGGAGCGTGGACGTCTACGTCAACCACGAGACCTCGACCGTGCCGTTCCCGTTCAACTCGAGCGCGGCGCCCGAGGTCAACCAGAACGACTTCGACAACTCGCAGCTCAGCCTGCTGCGCCTCGACACGCGCTCCCACGGCGTGCTCAACGGGCGCATGGTGATCACGAGCGGGGAGAACTTCCACCGCTTCTGCTCCAACTACATGGCCACCCGGAAGGAAGGCTTCGATCGCAACATCCTGTTCACAAACGAGGAGGCGCAGGACTGGGTGCGGCGCACCGGCACGTCGTGGGAGATCCCGGGCTTCGCGCCAGGGGCGTCCGGCACCGAGCAGACGGGCGTCGTCGTCGCGTACGACCCCGAGAACGGCCGCAAGCGCGTCATCTACGGGATGGGTCGCCACAACCACGAGAACAACGTCGCCATTCCCGGCTACCGGGATCTCGTGGTCCTCTCGGGCGACGACACGTTCTTCACGACGCCGGTCGGGACGACCACGACGGGCACGCCACCGGTCGTCCGGACCTACAACACGACGGCGTGGTCGCAGCTGTACAGCTACATCGCCGACGACACGAACGACCTCCTGCGGGATCGCGGCGACCTGTGGGCGTTCGTCTCCGAGACGCCGGGATACGACGACTACTTCGACGTCGCACCCGGCGACACGACGCCGATCAGGGGCCGGTTCGTGAAGGTGCCGAAGGAGATCGCGCGAGGGAAGAACAGCGCAGGCAAGGAGCTCCTCTCGACGGACTTCCCCGGCATGCTGCCGCCGCCCGAAGGCGTCACGGGTCCCCCGCCGGACGGGCCGCAGTGGGTGCTCGACCAGTGGGGGAACGCAGCCAACAACACTGCGGGCAAAGACGGCAAGGGCGTCAACGTGTTCCGCTTCGTCCGCGTCGAGGACATCGCCTACGACAAGCGTCCGGGTATGTCCAACGTCGTCTACATCGCCGACTCGGGCCGCGGGCGCCGCAGCCAGGACACGGACGCCTATCCGACTGCGTTCGCGTCGACGAACGGCCGCATCTGGAAGATGGTCCTGAACAAGAGGGATCCGAAGATCGTCGAGTCCCTCACCGTCCTCGTGGAGGGCGACGACAGCCCGGTCTCGAACAGCACAGCGCCGCTGAATGCCGCAGAGCTCGCGTTCGGCGAGATGCGCCAACCCGACAACCTCGAGACGACGCGGCGCGGAAGCCTCCTCGTCACGGAGGATCCGGGCTCGACCCAGCAGTTCGCGGCGAGCTCGACCAACCGCTTCCGCACGACCGCACGGCTGTGGCGAGTGAACCTCGCGTCGTCCAATCCCGATGCGGACAAGGGCGTCGTGGCGGTCGTCGACCAGGCGGCCGACGAGGGGCCCACCGACGTCGACGGGGCGGGAGCCAACCAGCCGCCCGCAGTCGTCAAGGCCAACCTCGGCTCGTGGGAGTCGAGCGGCATCGTGGACGCGTCCTCGGTCTTCGGCAGAGGCTGGTTCCTCGTCGACGTGCAGGCCCACTCGCTCTGGGTGGCGAAGGCCGACGGGCCGGACGTGCTCGCGAACTTCCCCGGCCCCGACTTCACCTACAAGCGTGAGGGCGGACAGCTCCTGCTGATCCGCATTCCGGGCGCGTAGCGCTCAGAGATCCTTCGAGGCGGGTGCCGCGGCAGCGGTGCCCGCCTCGAAGGCCTCCGTCCGCTGCTCGGGGCGCATGATGCGGTTCAGCGCGCCGACCATCTCCAGCGTCTCGCCGGCGTCGGCGAGTCGCGAGAGCTCCGCGAGCTCCATCTCGAGCCAGACGGGGTCGACGGGAGGACGCGTGACGCGCTGGATCTTCGCGTGGGTCGAGGGCGAAACGGTCTCGCCGTCGCCGACGAGCACCTCGTGGATCTTCTCGCCGGGCGCGGGGCCGATGAGCTCGATCGCGATCTCCGTGCCGGGCTCCTTGCCCGACAGGCGGATCATCCGCTCCGCCAGGTCCATGATCCTCACCGGCTCGCCCATGTCGAGCACGTAGACCTGCCCTCGCTCGCCGATCGCACCCGCCTGCACGATCAGCTGCACCGCCTCCGGGATCGTCATGAAGAACCGCGTCATGTCCTGATGAGTCACGGTCACGGGGCCGCCGGCGGCGATCTGCTTGCGGAAGATCGGGATCACCGACCCGGAGGAGCCGAGCACGTTCCCGAAGCGAACGGCGCAGAAGCGGGTCGGCACGTCGGCGCGGTGGCCGAGGGCCTCGACGATCCATTCGCAGAGGGCCTTCGACCGGCCCATCACCGTCTTGGGGTTGGCGGCCTTGTCGGTGGAGACGAGCACGAATCGCTTGGCGCCGAACTCGGCCGCCACCTCGGCCGCGACCTGCGTGCCGATCGTGTTGTTGCGCACCGCCTCGACCGGGTTGGCCTCCATCATCGCGACGTGCTTGTAGGCGGCGGCGTGGAACACGACCGCGGGCCGGTACTTGTCGAACACCTGGCGGAGCTTGGCGCGGTCCCTGACGTCGGCGATCACCGCCGCGGCGGCGCGGAAGCCCCGCTCGCGGACGAGCTCGCGCTCGATCTCGAAGAGCGCCGGCTCCGAGTTGTCGACCAGCACGAGCTTCGCCGGCCGGACGCGGGCCACCTGACGGCACAGCTCGGCGCCGATCGACCCGCCCGCCCCGGTGACGAGGACGATCTCCCCGGTGAGGTAGCCGGCGATGGCCTGGAGGTCGACCTGCACCGGCTCGCGGCCGAGCACGTCCTCCACCTCCACCGGGCGCATGCGGCGGGCGAGGTCGTAGTCGGTGACGAGCTCGGCGAGGCTGGGCACAGTCTTCACCGGCACCCGTGCGGTGCGGGCGACGTCGAGCACGCGCTGGCGAAACGCGCCGGAGGCCGACGGGATCGCGATCAGCACCTCGTCCGGCCTGCGGTCGCGCAGGATGTGCGCCAGCTCGTCGGTCGTGCCCAGCACGCGGACGCCGTGCACGCGCAGGTTGCGCTTGCGCGGGTCGTCGTCGACCAGGCCGATCGGCGTGAGCCCCAACGAGGCGTTGCGCAGCATCTCCTTCACCACGAGCTGCCCTGCGTCGCCGGCTCCGACGACGATCGCCTCCTTGCCGCGGGCGACGATGCTCCCGGGACGCGGTCGCTCGATGATCGTCCGGGCCAGGAGCCGCGAGCCCGCCACGAGAGCGAGGCAGAGCAGCATGTCGCCGAACCAGACCCCGCTCGGCACGCGCACGCGGTGCACCTCGAACAGGGTGAACACCAGGAAGAGCGCCACCGACGCGAAGGCGACTCCGCGCGCGGCCGTCCACATGTCGCGCGTGGACACGTACCGCCACCAGCGGTTGTAGAAGCCGGAGAGGCCGAAGACCGGCAGCTTCACGGCCACGACCAGGAGGACGATCTCCCACGAGAGGTAGCGGTCGTAGTAGCGGGGCCAGTCCGTGTCGAAGCGCAGGTTCCAGGCGAGGAACCACGCGAGCGCCACCAGCGCGGCGTCGACGACGACCTGCCAGAGCGAATGCCGGTTGACGGGGCTTCTCACGTCCGCGACCTACCCGGTCAGACGGCGACCCCGGCCACCGCGCGCACCGTCTCCACCACGCGCTCCTGCACGTCGGCGCCGATGCAGCCCCACATCGGCAGCGCGAGGTTCTCGGCCGCGGCGCGCTCGGTCTCCGGGAGCGAGCCGGGCGCCCAGCCCAGGTAGCGCATGGCGGGCTGGAGGTGGAGGGGCGTCACGTAGTACGAGGCGCAGGAGATCCCTGCCGCGCGCAGCGCTTCGGCGAGACGCTCCCGCTCCGCCGTGCGCACGACGTACATGTGGTAGACGTGCCCGGGCTCGTCCGCCGGCAGCTCGACCGCCTCGCCCAGGCCCAGGTCCGCGTACCGCGCCGCAGCCTCACGCCGCGCGCCGTTCCACCCCGCGAGATGGGGCAGGAAGACCCTGAGCGCGGCGGCCTGGATGGCGTCGAGGCGCGAGTTGGTGCCGACGAGCTCGAAGGTCGCCTTGTCCACGGAGCCGTGGAACCGCAGCCTGCGCACCCGCTCGGCGACCTCGTCGTCGGTGCACGCGACGAGGCCTCCGTCTCCGAGCGCGAAGAGGTTCTTGGTCGGGAAGAAGCTGAACGTGGAGCAGACACCCTCCGTCGCGACCCCCGGCGCGCCGAAGGCCTGCGCCGCGTCCTCCACGAGCGGCAGGCCGAAGGCGGAGAGCTCGCTGAGCGGCGCCGGCCGTCCGAACAGGTGCACCGGCATGACGGCCTTCGTCCGCGCGGTGATCCTGCGCGCGACGTCCTCGGGATCGAGGTTGAGCGTCACCGGGTCGATGTCCGCGAACACCGGCGTGGCGCCCGCCCGGGCGATCGCCTCGGCCGTCGCGTAGAAGGTGAACGACGGGCAGACCACCTCGTCGCCCGCGCCGATGCCCATCGCCTCGAGGGAGAGGACGAGCGCGTCGGTCCCGTTGCCGACGCCGATCGCATGCGGCACGCCGAGGTAGGCGGCCGCCTCGTGCTCGAACGCCTCCACCTCCGGGCCGAAGATGAAGCGACCCGACTCGAGCACCTGGGCGAAACGCTCCTTGAGCTCGTCCACGAGCGGTGCGTACTGCGCCCTGATGTCGATCAGCGGGATCATTCCGGGCCAGTGTATCCCCGTGCCGATTCCCGTCCGGCACGGCGCCTGCGCACCAGCTTCAACCCCACGTAGGCGATCCCTGCGACGACCGCGACCGCCACGAGATAGTCGACGAAGCGGAACGTGTCGTGCAGCGACTCCCAGCTCGCGCCGGCCGCCCACCCGGCGCCCGCCAGCCCGAAGCACCAGATGGCCGAGCCGAGCGCGGTGAGGACGACGTAGTGCCGGAAGCGGGCGCGGAAGACGCCGGCAGGGATCGAGATGAACGAGCGCACGACCGGCGTGATCCGGCCGAGGAAGACGGCCCAGTCGCCGTAGCGGTCGAACCACGCCTCGGCGCGGTCGAGCTTCTCCGCGTCGAGGTGCAGCCAGCGCCCGTGGTGCTCGAGCCAGGGCCTGCCACCGTAGTCGCCGATCGCCCAGCCGCCGATGGAGCCGATGAGATAGCCGACGGTGCCGGCCGTCGCCATCGCCAGGTACGCCGGCCAGCCGGATTCGAACTCGTAGCCGAAGAGCGTCACCGATTGGCCGGCGAAGGCGCCCGAGGCCACCGCTCCCGCGTACACCATCACGGGCTCGCTGGCTGCGGGGAAGACGGCGTCCACGAGCATGAGCAGGAAGACGGCGTAGAGCCCGTAGTCGCCGATCACGCTGGTGACGGCGTGCGTGATCTCGCTCAGCACGGAGGCGACGGGCATCGCAGCATGCTAGAGCCTGGGATCGGGCCACCGGGGAGCGCCACGAGCGACCGACCCGCAGGCGCTGGCGCGCGCAGCCCTCGTCTCCCCGCTCCATGCGTGGAGCGGGGCCCGAGAGCGTGTGCTTCGACCGAGGTCGTCGCCGGCCGGCGAGGGGTTGAACCGGCCGGCGACGGCTCTCTCGGTCTAGTGGTCGGGAGTTCCTCCCGAGGATCTCGCCTGCCGGGCGACATCGCGCCACGCGTCGGTGCTCCTCCCGGAGGAAGCGCCGTGAACGTGCGGCATTCGCAGGCCCGGCAGGCACCGCGATCCTGTGGAGTCCGTCCCAGGGCGACGGTCAGCGTGCGCAGACCCGACCACGTCGAGCGCGGGTCCGTGCGCAGCCGTCAGGCGGCCACCCCATTCCCTGCTCTCGGTCGTCATGGTCGTTGCGCGCATCTCGTCACCGGTCCTCCAGCACCTACGAGATCTCGAACGAACGGCGGGCGGAGTTGTCATTGCCGTTGACAGCGTCTCCCCCCGTGGTGTTCCCGTTCCCGTTGTTGCTCTCGTTGGTGTTGTTGCTGTTGTTGACGCTGTTGTTGGTGTGGTCGTCCTCCGACTGGAACCACTTGTACTCGGAGAAGTCCCACTTCGTCAGCGTCATCGACTGCGACGACGTCTGGCCGACGTTCGCCGTGTTGATCACCGCAGCGGGGCCGCCGAGGGCGGAACCGCCGGTGGCGGTGGCGCCGCCGCTGGTGGCCGCGCCACCGTTGGCGTTGGAGCCACCGTTGTTCGACGCAGTGGTGGCGCCACCCGTCACGACCGAGGTGCCGCCGCCGGCCAGCGCATCCGCGCTGTTGACTGCGCCGACGGTGTCACTGCTGCCGCCCGTTGCCGGCGACTCGTTGAGCGAGTTGGCCTCCGCACCTGCGTTGGCCGACTGGCTGCCCGAGGTCGAGCCACCGGTCGCCGGAGCGCCCGTGGCCGAGCTCGTCGCAGTCTGCGGGCCGCTGTCGGTCACAGGACCGCCGTTGGCGCCGTTGTTCAGCTGCTCGTTGGAGTTCTCGCCGCCGGCGCCACCCGCGCCGCCGCGACCGGAGGTCGCCGACGAATCGCCGCCCTCCCCGAAGTTGCCCTGCGGGTTCGAGCCACCCGAGCCACCAGAGCCCGTGCCGCCCGAGGTGTCGGTGGCCGTGCCACCGGCAGCACCGTCGCCGCCTTCGCTGACGCCGACGAGTCCGCCCGTTGCCGTGCCGCCGGCGCCGCCGGGACCACCGGCGCCACCGGTTGCGCTGCCGTCGGACACGGAGCCCGAGCTCCCGCCCGAGCCGCCGCTGCCGCTGTTGCTGTCGTTCGTGCTGCCACCGTCGCCCGAGCTGGCCGATCCGGAGTCGCCTCCCTCACCGCCGCCGGCACCGATCGCGACGCCCAGGTTCCCCTGGCTGCCGCCGGAGGAGCTGTTGGAGCCGTCGCTGTTCCGTGCCGAGGACTCGGTCTCGTTGGAGGCGTTGCCGCCGGACTGCTCGTTCGCGGCGATGCCACCTTCGGCGCTCGTCTCGGTGGCCGTCCCGGCGTTGCCGCCGCTGTTGCCCTCGGACGAGGTGTTGCCACCGATGTCCCCGCCTTCGGCGGAGCCGCCACCGGTGATGGCCGTGTTGTCCTGGTTGCTCTGGGCACCGCTGTTCGCGTGGCCTGCTTCGCCACCCGTCGCGTCGCCAGACTCGGCCGAGGCGCTGCCGGCGATGGCCACGGACGTCGCTTCACCGCCTTGGTGAACGATCGCCGTCTGGATCGCCGACTGGATGTTCTGGCTCAGGTCGTTCGACGAGAAGCCGCCCCACCCGTCGGCCAAGGCCGAGGACGGTAGTGCCAGCGCGGCTGCCGCGAGGACGCCTGAGATCAGGAACTTCCGACGCAATGCTCTCACTCCCTTCGTTGCATTCGTTGGGTCATTCCCGCGCGCGGATCCGGGCCCGCCGCGGTACGAGTCGCAACGAAGGGGGCTACCCTGGGGTCTCGAGCCGTCCTGTGACGAACGCCGGCCGCCTGACGGCCGACTCGCTGAGCTTCCGCAAGCCGCCGAGCAACGAGATCACGAAGGCGGCCAGGATGGCGGCGACGCCGCCTCCGCCCACGGATACGGGGCTCGCGGAACCACTTCCGGCGAAGACGCCGGACACCGGTGAGAGGGGTGGCTCCACACCGGTCTGTTCGACGCTGCCTTCGATGCGAACCAGCCCGGGTACGGGCCGGCCTGCCGGCAGGGTCGAAACTTGGACGCCGAGGCTGCGCGCGGCCTGTGCAGGCGCGGCGGCAGGCGCTGCGGCGTGATACGTCGAGTCGAGGGCGCGCCCGTGGCGACGGGACGCAGCCGCAGCGTGGTCGACGAAGCGGCCGTGCGGCGGCCACGGCTCGAGCTCCTCGACGGGGATCTCTGCGGGCGCGACGGCGACCGCCGCGCTCAGGCTCACGGCCGCGGTCGCCGAGCCGGTGCCTGCACGCCCGCCGCTCCCGCCGGGCTTCGCGGGCGGAGTGCAGAAGGACCCGAGGCCGCCGAGCAACGGCGACGCGGCGCCGCCGATGACCTGGCTGGACGACTGACCGACGGTCGCGCAGTTGGCGACGACCGCGATCCCGCCGATTCCGCCCTGCGACAGCGAGGTCGCCACCGCCCGCTGCTCCACGAGCGTGTTCTGCACGACGACCTGTGTCCCGGAGCCGTCGAGGAGCTGCTCGGCCGCCTGCACGGCGAGCGACGCGTCGAAGGCGTAGGACTCGCTCGTCGCGTGGACCGCCCCGTCAGGGCCGGGCGCCTGGTCGGACGGCTGCGCGGTGCTCGACGTCGCCGACGCCTCCTGCAGCACGATCACGAGCTGCGCCGAGGTCTGTGCGCTGTTCCCGAGGCCGGACGCGCCCTGCAGGCTCGCCTGCGCCGTGATCGAGGTGGCGCCCGCCTGGCTCGAGGCCGTGGCCGAGCGCGAACGCCCGCGCGACTCGCCGTTCTGCGTCACGGCGGCGACCGCGTCGACCGCCTGGCCGACCTGTGCGAGCTGCCCCGCCCACTGGCTCCTGGGCCCGAAGCCCCGCATGAACTGGTCGACGTCCTGGGACGTCTCGACGACGCCTTCGGACGTGGCCGTCGCAGCGGCCTCGTTGACCGTGCCGCCGGTGTTGCCCACGCCGGCCTGCTCGCCCCTCGCCGAGGCGGTCACGATCTGCGCGACCTCGGCCTGCTGACCCGACCACTGCGAGACCTCGGCGGGCGGCAGGGAGACCTGCTCGTCGGCGAGGCCCGAGTCGGTAGCCGTCTCGCCCTGCGTGACGGCCTGGTCGATCGCAGCCACCACGAGCGCGTCGGCGTCGACGACCAGGATGCTCTCCTGCACGACCGGGACGCCGTCGAACCAGGTGTTCGAGGCATCCGCCTGGATCGCCGCCGCGTCTGCGGCCACCGCCTGGTCGATCGCCGCGATCTGACCCGCGAACTGCGTCGCCGAGCCGTCCTGCTCGACGTGCTGCACCACGGTCGCGGCGGCCGCGGCGTCCGCGGTGGCAGTGGTGACGTTGGCCTGCGAGACCTGCGCCGCGCTCGAGGCGGTCGCGCCCGGTGCGGCGCCCTCTGCGGGCGCGCCGGCCGGAAGGACTCCCTTGCTCCAATCCCACGACCACTCCCAGATCCAGGCGCAGTTGCAGTCGAGGGAGGGCAGCGTCCAGTTGCGTCGCCACGCCTCCGCATCGCCCGGAAGCGACCAGCTCCAGGTCCAGATCCAGTCGCCAGGCTGGAGCGTGCCCGTCGCCGGGGCCGCGTTGGCCTCGGCCGGCTGCGCGGCCCCCCAGGCCCACACCCACGCGTCGCCGATCTGGGTCGTCGCGCCCATTTCGGGGCTCGAACCTTCATCTAACGTCCACGTCCATTTCCAGATCCATGCTGTAAATGC
>DATBIN010000093.1:0-21755 GCA_036556925.1 Gaiella sp. | reverse complement strand
GGCTCGAACGCCTCCCACGGCGTGTCGGAGACCTTGAGCCCGGCGAAGTTCTCCACCCTCTCGTGTAGCCGCAGCAGGACGTCCACGTCGAACGGGTAGCCGGCCGCTGCCGCCAGCTCGTAGACGTAGAAGGGCGTCGGCGCGCACGCGCGAGCGGCCGCGAGGAGATGAGCGAGCTGGGCCTCCGGATCGAGCTTGAAGTACGGCGGCCCGATCACGGCCACACCGTCCGCTCCGGCGCTCGCCGCGTGCTCGGCGAGAGCGACGGTGTCCGCGGTCGTCTGCGCGCCGCAGTGCGCGGCGACGAGCAGCCTGCCGGCGGCGGCCTGCACGAAGAGCTCGGTCACCCGCTTTCGCTCCGGGACCGAGAGCAGGATGCCCTCGCCCGTCGTGCCCATCGCCAGCACGCCGTCGAGACCCCCGGACGCCAGGAAGCCCGCGTACGGCTCGAAGGCGTCCTCGTCGAGACGGGCGCCGTCCTCACGCAGCGGCGTCAGCGCGGCGGCGACGGCTCCCCGAAGCATGAGACGACTCTATGCTCCGGCGCGATGGGCGCGCTGCGCATAGAGCGTGCAAACGAGGTTCTCCGCGTCACGCTGGCGCGGCCCGACGTGCGCAACGCGTTCGACGCGTCGCTGATCGCGGAGCTCGCCGAGGCATTCGTCGACGTCGGCACGGCGCGCGCCGTCGTGCTCGCGGGCGACGGCCCCAGCTTCTGCGCCGGTGCAGACGTCGACTGGATGCGTGCCTCGGTCGACCTCTCCTACGAGGAGAACGTCGCAGACGCAAACGCGCTCCGACGCATGCTGGAGGCCGTCGATGCGTGCCCGGCGCCGGTCGTCGCGGTCGTCCAGGGCCACGCCTTCGGCGGCGGCGCGGGCCTGGTGGCGTGCGCCGACATCGTGATCGCGCACGAGAACGCCGTCTTCGCCTTCTCGGAGGTCAAGCTCGGGATCATCCCCTCGGTCATCTCGCCGTTCGTGCTGCGCAAGATCGGCGAGAGCGCCGCGCGACGCTACTTCGTCACCGGTGAGCGGTTCGACGCCGCCACCGCCCTTCGCCTGGGCCTCGTGCACGAGGTCGCGGACGACCTCGACGTGGCACTCCAGGGCGTTCTCGCCGAGCTGATGAGCGCCGGCCCTCGCGCCGCCCGGCACGCCAAGCGCCTGGTGCTGGAGCGTCCCGAGGGGGCGGAGACGGCGAGGCACATCGCCGAGCGGCGGACGAGCGAGGAGGGCCAGGAAGGGCTGCGCGCGTTCCTCGAGCGCCGCAGGCCAGCCTGGGCACGGTCCACGGACGACGAGTGACGGCGCTCTTCGCGCTCGCCTCGGCCGTGCTCGTCGGCGGGGCGGACTTCGTCGGCGGCCTCACCTCCCGCCGGGCACCGGCGGTCGTGGTGGCGGCGAGCGCGCAGGCGCTCGGCCTGCTCGTCGGCATCCCGCTGGCGCTCGTCTACGGCTTCGATGCGCTCAGCGCGACGGACGTGCTCTTCTCCCTGCTCTCGGGCGCCTTCGTAGGGATCGGCCTGGTGCTCTTCTACGTCGCAATGAGCGGCGGGCTGATCAGCCTGGCGGCACCGGTGACGGCGGTCGTCGGGGCCCTCCTGCCGGCGACGGTGGGGTTCGCGCGCGGCGAGCGCCCCGGAACGACCGCGCTCGTCGGGATACCGCTTGCGCTCGTCGCGGTCGCGATCGTCTCCCTCGCTCCGGAGGACGCCACAGCGCAGGCGAAGGCACGTGTCTCCCGCGCGGTCGTCCTCGCCGTCGGGGCCGGCGTGCTCTTCGGTCTCTTCTTCGTCGTGCTCGCGGAGGTGAGCGAGGACGCGGGCATGTGGCCGGTGCCGCTGCAGCGGCTGATGTCGACGCTCGTGCTCGTCCCGCTGGCACTCGCCCTCCGCGCCCCGCTCCTGACCGCGGCCCGCAGCGTCGCCACTCCCGCGCTCTCCATCGCGCTCCTGGAGGTCAGCGCGACGGTGTTCCTCCTCCTCGCACTGCAGCGCGGGCCGCTCGCCGTCGCCTCCGTGCTCGCGTCCCTCTACCCGGTCACCACCGTCCTGCTCGCGGCGGCCGTCGTGGGGGAGCGCCTGTCGCGCGCCCAGCTGTCAGGCGTCGTGCTCGCGCTCGTCGCCGTGGCGCTCGTCTCCGCGGGGTGAGCTCGGCGCTCCGGGGCGCGTGACGGCCGTACAGTGGCGGTCATGCCGTTCGCCAAGGTGCTCGTCGCCAACCGGGGGGAGATCGCGGTGCGCGTCTTTCGCACCTGCCGGCGGCTCGGGGTCGCGACGGTCGCCGTGGTCGAGCCCGACGACGCAGGCGCGCTGCATGCTCGCTCGGCGGAGACCGCGGTCGAGGTGCCCTCCTACCTCGACGCCGCAGAGCTCGTCCACGCCGCCCTCGAGACCGGCGCGGACGCCGTCCATCCGGGATACGGCTTCCTCGCCGAGAGCGCCGCGTTCGCGGAGGCGGTCGAGCGCGCGGGGATCACCTGGATCGGGCCGCCGCCGGACGCGCTGCGCCGCGGCGGCGACAAGCTCGGCGCCAAGCGCACGGCGCAGGAGGTGGGCGTGCCGACGCTCCCCTCGGGCGGAGCCGACGAGGTCGGGCTTCCGCTGGTCGTCAAGGCGGCGGCGGGTGGCGGCGGCCGTGGCATGCGCGTCGTCCGGGACGCCTCACACCTCTCCGACGCTCTGGCTGCGGCGAAGCGCGAGGCAGCGGCGGCTTTCGGGGACGACGCCGTCTTCTGCGAGCGCTACCTGGAACGGCCGCGGCATGTCGAGGTGCAGCTGCTCGCCGACGCCCACGGCGCCGTCGTGTCTCTGGGGCAGCGCGACTGCTCGGTGCAGCGGCGCCACCAGAAGCTCGTCGAGGAGGCGCCGGCTGCGGGACTGCCCGCGACCGTCGTGCGCCGGCTGGACGAGGCGGCGCTGGCGTTCGCAGCGGCAATCGGCTACCGGGGCGCCGGCACCGTCGAGTTCCTCGTCGAGGGCGGGGACGTCTTCTTCCTCGAGCTCAACGGGCGCATCCAGGTCGAACACCCCGTGACGGAGGCGGTCACCGGCGTCGATGTCGTCGAGCAGCAGCTCCGCATCGCCGCCGGAGAACCGCTTGTGCTCGATGAGCACAAGCAGGACGGGCACGCCGTCGAGGCGCGGCTGTACGCGGAGGACCCGCGCACGTTCCTGCCGCAGGCGGGGCGGCTCGAGCGGCTGCGGCTTCCCGCCACCGTGCGCGTGGACGCGGGCGTCGAGGAGGGCGACGAGGTGGGGACGCGGTACGACCCCCTGATCGCCAAGCTGATCGCGCACGGGGCGACACGGTCCGAGGCGCTCGACCGGCTGGCGGCCGCGCTCCACGACACCCAGGTGACCGGGGTCGTGACCAACCTGCCGTTCCTCCGCTGGCTGGTCGCGGAGCCGGCGTTCCGCGACGGCGACGTCTCCACGGCCTTTCTCGTCGAGCACCCGCCGCTCCGGGCGGCTCCCCTCACCCGTCCGGATGCCGTCTGGCGCTCCCCCTGGCGGCTCAACCTGCCGGCGCCCGGCGTGGCTCCTCCGCCGGACGTGGACGCAGCGGCGCACGACCGCCCGCACGACGGTGGTGGGAGCGTCGTCGCCGCGCCGATGCCGGGGACCGTGATCGCGGTGCCTGCGACGGTGGGAGACCGGGTCGCGCCGCGCCAGCCGCTCGTGGTGCTCGAGGCGATGAAGATGGAGCAGCCCGTCGGCTCGCCGTTCGAGGCGACGGTCACGGCCGTCCATGTGAAGCCGGGCGACACGGTCGCAGCGGGAGCCGTCCTCGTCGAGCTCGAGGAGTGAGACGCGGCGTGCGGATTTCCGCGCTGCGCCGGCAGCGACGCTTGCTGTGAAAGCGTGGCACCCGGCCGCGAAGCGGACGGCTTCAGGGGTTTGCGCGCACGGAATCCGCCGGGCATTCCGTGCTGCGCCGGCAAACTAGCGGCGGTCGTCGGTGACCGCGCCCAGGACCCACCCGACCACGAGGTTCACCAGCCAGACGACGATCGTGGCGCCGACGTAGGTCCAGAAGCCGTCGATCGAGAAGTCCGGGGCGATCCACTCGGCGAGCGCCAGCATCGCCACGTTCAGCGCGAAGTACGCGAGCCCGAAGGTGACGACGATCAGCGGCAGGGTGAGGATGGCGAGGATCGGCTTCAGGATCGCGTTCGCCAGCCCCAGCACAGCCGCGCCGAGGAGCAGCGGCCCCCAGCGGTCGATCAGGACGCTGTCGAACATCCAATCGACGACGATCAGCGCGAGGATGTTGATCCCCCACAGGACGAGCGCGTTGATCGCCAGCCTCACGCGCGGGATCCTAAACGGCGCGGCGGCGCCGTGCGGCTCTCAGGTCCCGAGCCTGGCGGGGGACGTCGAGTCCACGCTCAGAAGAGCTTCTGGAGCTTGAGGGCGGCGCCCATGTCGCCGGCGATCTTGAGCTTCCCCGTCATGTACGCCGTGGTCGGGTTCGCCTCGCCCCGCACGATCTTGAGCAGCGTCTCCTCGCTCGCCGAGATGGTGCAGTCCGCCTCGCCGGCACCCTCCGCGACGGAGACAGCGCCGTCCGCCACGCTCACCGTCCACTGGCCGACGCCCTCGACGTCGAAGACATAGCTCGAGTTCATGCCGGCCGTCTTCTCGGCGTCGACGCGGCCGGGCAGCTGCTCGAAGAACTCCTGCACCGTCATGTGCTCACCTCGTTGACTGATCGGCCAATCGACTCCAACGGCCTCTGAGCCTATGCGCTCACCGGCTCAGCGGCAACCCGCTCGCGCGGCGCCGGCAGCAGCAGGCACAGGCCCACCCCGAAGACCGGCGCCACGGCGCACACGGTGAGCGCCGTCTCCAGGTCGACCGCGTCCGCGACCGCCCCGAGCGCCACCGCCGAGAGACCGCCGAGGCCGACCGCGAGGCCGACGTTGAGGCCCGAGGCCATGGCGACGTGCTGCGGGAGGTAGAGCTGGCTGAGCACCATGACGACCCCGAATGCTCCGACCACGCACACCCCGACCAGCATCAGCGCGGCCGCGCCGGCGACGCCTCCTACGTAGACGAAGACGAGGACGAGGGGCGGAAGCAGGGCGGTCGTGCCGAGCAGCGTCCGCCGCAGCCCGACGCGATCGGCGATCGGCCCGACGACGAGCGCCCCGAGGACGCCGGCCACGAGCATCAGGGACAGCAGCCGGTTGCCGTCGGCCTTGGAATGGCCGAGCGACACGACCCAGAGCGGCACGAAGGTGATGAGCCCGAACCATGTCAGGCTGCGGACGAGGATCACCCCGATCAGCACCGCCATCGCCCGCGGGCGATCGGGGCCGGCTGCGACGCCGCGGACACGTCCGTCGGGTCGCAGCGTGCGGAGGTACGGCAGCGCGAAGAGCACCAGCACGCCGCCGACGAACACGGGCAGAGCTGCGACGAGCGCGCCGGACAGGCCCAGCCAGATGACCACCGGCGTGACGACGATGGGGCCGAGCGCGTAGCCCGTATTGCCGCCGATGTTGAACAGCGCCATGCCGCTCGCGCGACGCCTCCCGCTCGCGTAGCTCGCGAACTTCGCGCCTTCGGGGTGGTACGCAGCGATGCCGAGCCCGGCCAGGAAGACGGCGAGGAGGACGAGGGCGTAGCTCGGCGAGAGGCCCGCGAGCGCCGTTCCCGACCCGGCCAGGAAGATCCCGGCGGGGAGCAGCCACATCGCGCCGCGGCGGTCCGAGAGCAGTCCGAAGAGCGGCTGCACGAGCGACGAGGAGACGGTCGCGGCCAGCATGATCGCGGCCGTCGCCGTGTAGCTCAGATCGAAGCGCTCGGCCAGAAAGGGCAGGAGCGCCGGCACCGCGCCGGACGCGAAGTCGACTGCGAGGTGACCGCTCGAGAGCGCCGCCATGGCCCGCCGATCGAGGTCCGTGCGCATGGAGCCCAGCGTACTTCGGCGCTACGCCCCGGCGCGGGGCGAGGGACACGTCCCTTCTCTGACACCGGACAGCGACCGCGCCGACACGTCTCGGGAGGCGCCGACCGGGCAGGTTTGCTGGGACGACGGCCCCCGGACAACCGCTGCGACGCCGCCGTGAAGGACGTGTCCGGTGTCAGAGACGAGACACGGCCGCCGAGGCCGGGAGCGCGGGTACCATCCCTGGCCGCCCGTGGACTTCGACCTCACGCCCGAGCAGGAGCTCGTCCGCGACACGGTGCGTGCCTTCGCCCGCGAGCGCGTGGCGCCCGTCGCGGAGGAGCTCGATCGCGAGTCGCGCTTCCCCTACGAGCTCGTCGCGGAGATGGCAGAGCTCGGGCTGATGGGCATACCGATCCCCGAGGAGTACGGCGGCGGCGGCGGCGACACCGTCTCCTACGCGATCGCGGTCGAGGAGCTGACGCGCATCGACTCGTCGGTCGCCATCACCGTCGCCGCGCACACCTCCCTCGGGACGATGCCCGTCCTGCTCTTCGGCAGCGAGACGCAGCGCCGCGACTGGCTCCCGGCGCTCGCATCGGGCGCGCGACTCGCCGCGTTCGGGCTCACGGAGCCCGACGCGGGCTCCGACGCCGGCGCGACGCGCACGGCGGCGGCGGCCGAGGACGGCGAGTGGGTGATCAACGGCTCGAAGATGTTCATCACCAACGCCGGCACGGACATCACGTGGGGTGTGACGATCACGGCACGCACCGGCCCGGACGAGATCTCGAACCTCGTGGTCGAGAACGGCACCCCGGGCTACGAGATCTCGGCGCCGATGCACAAGCTCGGCTGGAAGGCCTCCGACACCCGCGCCCTCACCTTCACCGACTGCCGTGTGCCGCAGGGCAACCTGCTCGGGCAGCGCGGCCAGGGGTTCAACCAGTTCCTGGAGATCCTCGACGGCGGACGCATCTCGGTCGCCGCCATGGGCGTGGGGCTGGCGCAGGGCGCGTACGATCTCGCCTTTCGCTACGCCCAGGAGCGGGAGCAGTTCGGCCGGCCCATCTCCAGCTTCCAGGCCGTCGCCTTCAAGCTCGCCGACATGGCCGTCGAGATCGAGGCCGGGCGGCAGCTCGTCTACCGGGCTGCGTGGCTGAAGGACGCCGGCCGACCGTTCGGGCTCGAGGCGGCCATGGCGAAGCTCTACACGGGCGAGCTCTCACACCGCGTCGTCAACGAGGCGCTGCAGATCCACGGCGGCTACGGGTACACGGACGAGTTCGCCATCTCGCGTCTCTACCGTGACCAGAAGATCCTCGAGATCGGCGAGGGGACGAATGAGGTGCAGCGCATGGTCATCGCGCGCCGTCTCGGCCTGTAGCGTCGCCGTCGCGACGCTCGTGGTGGCGGCGCCCGTGGCGGCCCACGTGACCGTCATCCCGATCTCCGCCGAGCAGAACGTGGCGACGCCCCTCGAGCTGGAGGCCCCCAACGAGCGGGCGCAGCCGATGACGGGCCTCACGCTGGACGTCCCGGCGAGCGTCGAGCTGTTGGCTGCCGGAGCGCCGCTGGGGTGGCGCGTGGCGACGGCAGCCCATCGGGCAGCGTGGAGCGGCGGCGCCCTCGGCCGGGAGCAGGCTGCCCGCTTCCCGGTCACGTTGCGCCCGCGCGGGCAGGCGGGAACGATCAGGCTCACGGCCGTGCAGCGGTACGAGGACGGCGCCACCGTGACCTGGCGGCCGCTCCTCACCGTTCTCCCCGCCTCCGGCGAGGCCGCACCGAGCTCGCACGTCGAGCGGGCGCTCGTCGCCGCCGGGGTCGGAATCGTCCTCGTGGCCGGGAGCCTGCTGCTCGTCCACCGCCTGCGGCGCCGCTCGCCGGCGCGCTCCTAGGGCATCCTCGCCGGCGCCGCGGCCGGGGGCTCCGCCCGGCCGGAGCCGAGCGCGCTCAGGGACGTGTGGGAACTTCAAGAGAGATAGCGACATGGCCTGCTACGGTCGCGGCCGTGCTGTTCACGCAGTTCGTGAACGAGGATCTGGGCTGCGCCTCCTACCTCGTCGGATGTGAGGCCGCAGGCGAGGCGATCGCCGTCGACCCGCCGTTCGCCATCGAGCCGCTGCTCCGTGAGGCGGACAAGCGGGAGGTCCGCATCGTGCGGGTGATCGAGACGCACACCCACGCGGATCACGTCTCCGGCCACGGGCGCCTGGCGCTCGAGCACGGCATCCCGGTCAGCGTGCATCCGGCCGCCTCGGCCGAGTACCCGCACGACCCCATGCAGGACGGGGACGAGATCCAGGTCGGCAACATCGCTCTCCGGTGCGTGCACACGCCCGGCCACCGGCCCGAGCACTGCTGCCTGGCCGTCGTCGACCGGACGCGCTCCGACGAGCCCTGGCTGGTGCTCACGGGCGACTCTCTGTTCGTCGGCGACGCTGCGCGACCGGACCTCGCCGTGGGCGCGAAGGAGGGTGCGGAAGGGCTTTTTCGCTCCCTCCGCCGGCTCGTCGAGCTCGGCGACGGCGTCGAGGTGTTCCCCGGCCACGTCGCCGGGTCGCTCTGCGGAAAGTCGATGAGCTCCAAGGCCTCGACGACGATCGGGTTCGAGCGGCGTTTCAACCCGATGCTCCGCCTCGACGGCGTCGACGAGTTCGTCGCCGAGTCCGCCTCCATCTCCGCGCCGAAGCCGCCCAACATCGGGCGCATCGTGGCGCTGAACCGCGGCCCCTGGGTGGCGCTGCCGGCGGCACCGGTCGAGCTCCCGGCACCGCCGCCCGACGCCCAGCTCCTCGACGTCCGGCCCGTCGACGCGTATCTCGAGGGTCACCGGCCGGGAGCGATCAGCGTTCCGGTCTCGGGTACGAGCTTCTCGACGAAGGCCGGCTTCGTGCTCGACGCCGAGCGCCCCGTGACCGTGCTCGCCGACGACGCCACGGAGGCCGAGCAGGCGATCCGCGGCCTGTACTCCGTCGCCTTCCTCGAGGTCGCCGGATTCGTGCTCGGCGGCGGGGACGAGGAGATGGCCCCGGTGACGCTGGAGGAGCTCGACCGTCTTGTCGAGGCCGACGCGGCCGAGGTGATCGACGTGCGCGAGAAGGAGGAGCGCGACGCCGGCTACATCCCCGGCAGCCGCAACATCCCCTATCGCCTCATGCAGCTCTGCTGCCCCGACCTCGAGCGTGAGCGACCGCTCGTCACGATCTGCGAGTCGGGCGCCCGGTCGGTGATCGCCGCCAGCATCCTGAAGACGCGCGGCTACGACGCGCGCCCGGTGGCCCACGGCGGCATGGACGAGTGGCTCGCCCGAGGCGGCGAGTCCGTGTCGTTCCGCCGCTGCGGCAGCCACTGACCGGGCGCCGGTCTCAGCCGCCGGCAGCCACGAGCCCGTCGAGATCGCGGAGTCGTGCGCGCGCGTCGAGGCGGCGGTAGATCTCGCGGGCGCGGTCGATCTGTGCCGAGGCAGCCGCTTCATCGCTCTCGAGGAGCTCGGACGCGGCGAGCACGCGTACCTCCGCCTCGTGCGGGAGGGCGCCGATGGCTCGGAGCATGTCCGCCGCCGTTTCGAGCCGGCCCGATTCGACGAGGAGCGCCGCGTCGAGCCAGCGAGTCGTGGGGGAACTACCGAGCTGCGCCAGATCGCCGCCGCGTCCGAGCCGCCAGAGGGCAAGAGCGGTGAGCATCGCCCACTCCCCCGCCATCACGCCGCCGGGGTTTCCGCGCCGGAACGCGAGCAGCTCATCGAGATGAGTCGCCGCCTCCACCTCACGTCCTGCACGTGCGAAGACCCGGGCCGCATAGGCGAGGGCCGGCAGAACGGCCTGCACGTCCCCCGTCCCGCGTGCATGCTCGAGTCCCGCGGCCGCGGCAGAGGTCGACTCGTCGACTCCTGTCCGGGCGAGCGCGATCTCTGCCCGTATCTTCATGAACATCGACTCCTGGTAGAGGCCGCCGGTGCGCCCGGCACGGAGGATCTCCTCCGCCGCGATCCTGTCCGCCTCGTCCCATCCGCCGACGAGGAACAGCAGCTCGGCGAGGCTTCCGCGAACGAAGCCGCCCGCACCTCCCCCTGTGCCGAGCCGCTCCACCTCGGCGACACCCGCGCGCGTCGCGGCAACCGCCGCCTCCAGATCGCCCGTGTCTGCGTAGATCGACCCCAGGTTGTTGTACGCGCGCGTCACCTCCGTGAAGTCGCGCTCGAGCGCCAGGACGATCGCCTCGTCGATCGCCTCGCGGAAGCCCTCCAGTGTGCCGAGGTTGGCGCGGGCGGTCACCCGCGTGATCAGCGCCTGGGCGCGTTCCACGTCGGCGCTCGTCTCGAGGGCGATCGCGATCGCCTCATCTGCCAGCGTAACCGCCTCGTTCGCGGCGCCTGCCAGCATGCGGAAGCGCGCCGCCTGCGCGAGCACGCGCGCTCGTTGCGGCGACGGCTCGGCTCCCTCGAGGAGGCCGAGCGAGCGCACGATCCACTCCCCGGTGCCCTCCCCCCGCTGCCAGCGCGCGTTAGCCAGCTCCCCTGCAACGACGGCCGCCCCGAGGCGGTTGCCCGCCGCGAGATAGCCGTCGAACGCCTGCTTGAGCTCCGACTCTCCGGACCCCTCCGCGAAGACGAGCGCCAGCCCCAGGTCGCGGAGGTGCTCCGGATCCGGGACTCCTTCCATGAGCCCGGCGGCGCTTCTGAGGGTGCGGACGGCGGCCGGGAACGCTCCGAGCCGAAGCGCTCTGGCGCCGGCCTCTCGCAAGGCGGCCGCTGCGCGTGGCCTGACCTCGGCGACGTCGATCCCCGCCAGCGCGGCGAGCTCGATCGCCTCCTGATAGTGGTGGGCGAGCATCTCCGCGCGATCCTCGCGGCGGTCGGCCGGAAGCGACTCGATCCATTCCGCCACCCTGAGGTGGCGCGCGACGCGGTCCGCGCGCGGCAGCTGCGCGTACACCGCGTCCCGGACGAGCGCGTGCACGAACGCGTGCTGGGTGGCACCCGCAACCGCGGAACGGCGCTCGCGCCGGAGGAACTCCTTGCGCTCGAGTGAGCGCAGGAGCTCGGCCACCTCGCCCTCGTCGCGCTCGGCGACGGCCTGGAGCGAGTCCGACCACACGGTCGTCCCCACCACGGCGGCGTCACGCAGCAGTTCCTTCTCGTCCGCCGCCAGGAGGTCGACGCGCGCGGAGACGATGCCCAGCACCGTGTCGGGCAGGCCCCCGGCTCCCGCCGAGGTGCCCTGCATGCGAACGAACTCCTCCGCGTAGAGCGGGTTCCCGGCCGCCCGCTCGACGACGGCGTGCCGGAGGCCCTCGTCGGCCGGATCCCGCCCCAGCAGCGACTCGACGAGGCGTTCGGTGTCCTCGCGGGACAGCGGGGCGAGGGTCACCGTGAGCGCGTTCCGCTTGCCGCCCCCCCAGCCCGGGCGGCGATCGAGCAGCTCCGGCCGCGCGCAGCAGACGACGAGGAGCGGGACGCCGACGACCAGGTCGGGAAGCTCGTCAACGAAGTCGAGGAGCCCGTCGTCCGCCCACTGCAGGTCGTCCAGCACGACGACGAGCGGGCGGCGCTCGGCGATGCCCTCGAGGAACGTGCGCCACGCTGCGTAGGCCTCCTCGCGCCGGTCGCGGAGCGCCGTCTCGGCGGCGCCGAGCCCGACGAGCGGCCGTACGAAGCTCTCCGTCCACCGCCGCTCGCCCTCGGGGGCGGCGTCCGCGATCGCCTGGGCGAGCTTCTGGCCGGCGATGTCGGCGGAGTCGTTCTCGAGGATGCCCGCCTGGGCCTTCACCACCTCGCCGAGCGCCCAGTAGGTGACGCCCTCTCCGTAGGGCAGGCAGCGCCCGTAGCGCCAGTAGATCAGCTCCTCGTCGTCGGCGACCGCCGCACCGAGCTCCGCCACGAGACGGCTCTTGCCGATGCCCGGCACGCCCACGAGCGTGACCAGCTGCGGCGCCCGCTCCACCCGTACGCGGGCGAACGTGCCGAGCAACAGCGCCCGCTCGTGGTCGCGGCCCACGAGCGGGGCTCTGCCCTCCTGCTCGAGTCCGGCCACGCGCGCGAGCGCCTCGACCGCCTCCCACACCTCCACGGGATCGGCCTTCCCCTTGGCCACGACCGGCGCATGCGGGCGATAGACGATGGAGCGCTCGGTGGCGCGGTAGGTCGCAGCGCCGACGAGGATGCCGTCGATCGGCGCGGCCGCCTGGATGCGCGCTGCCGTGTTCATCACGTCGCCCGCGACCATGCCCTCGCCGGCTGCGGGCAACGCACCGAGGGCGACGAGGGCCTCCCCCGTCGCGATGCCGATGCGGAGGTGGAGGTCGAGCTCGGCGTCGGCGTCGTTCAGCGCGCCGATGGACTCACGGGCGGCGAGCGCCGCACGCACGGCGCGTTCCGGGTCGTCCTCGTGCGCCACAGGAGCGCCGAAGACGGCCACCACCGCGTCGCCGATGAACTTCTCGACGGTGCCCCCGTACCGCTCGAGGTCGCCGCGCAGGGCCTCGTGGTAGCGATGCAGGAGCGCGCGGACGTCCTCGGGGTCGAGCCGCTCGGCCCTCGCGGTCGACCCGACGAGGTCGACGAACACCGCGGTGACGACCTTCCGCTCCTCGCGGGAGACGTCGCCCTGAAGCTGGGCACCGCACTCCGCGCAGAACCGCGCCCCGTCGGGGCTCTCGTGCCCGCAGCGGCCACACACCTGCACGGCTCCGAGTCTACGGTGCCCCCGTGGGGGCGACAGACCTGTCGCCCCTGTAACGCCTCTCAGCGCAGCCGCTCGACCATGAAGCCCGCCCCGGCGAGACCCTGGATCACCGTCTGCGAGTGCTCCTCGTCGCGCGTCTCCAGCGTCAGCTCGGCCTCCGTCTCCAGCACGCCGATGTTGCGGCCCTCGCGGTGGTGGGCGATGGCGATCACGTTCGCGCCCTTCTCCGCGATCACGCCCACGATGCGTGCGAGCTGACCGGGCCGGTCCGGGATGAGGATCTTGATCACCAGGTAGCGGCCGGACACGGTGAGCCCGTACCGCACCACCGAGACGAGCGTCGTCGCGTCGATGTTGCCGCCCGCCAGCACCGCGCAGGCCGGGGTGTCGCCGGCCACGCGGCCGGCGAGGAGCGCTGCCACGGGAGCCGCGCCGGCGCCCTCGACGACGAGCTTCGACCGCTCGAGCAGCAGCACGATCGCCTGCGAGATCTCGTCGTCGTCCACGACGACGATCTCGTCGAGCAGCTCGTGCAAGATCGGAGCGGCCAGCTCCCCGGGCCGCTTCACCGCGATGCCGTCGGCGATGGTCGCCCCCTGCGGCGCCAGGCCCGCGTAGGGGGCGCACGCAGCCGACTGGACGCCGACGAGCGAGAGCTCCGGCCGCAGCTCGTGCAGCGCGATCGCGATGCCGGCAGCGAGGCCCCCGCCCCCGACGGGGATCACGACGGTGCCCGGGCCGTCCGGCAGCTGCTCGGCCAGCTCGAGCCCGAGCGTGCCCTGTCCGGCGACAACACGACCGTCCTCGAACGCGTGGACATAGGTGGCGCCGCTCGCCGCGACCCGCCCGAGCGCAGCCTCCGCCGCCTCGTCGTAGCCCTCTCCCGCCAGCTCCACCGTCGCGCCGTAGCTGCGGGCCGCCTCGACCTTCGCCATCGGCGCGGACTCCGGGACGACGATCGTCGCCGGGATCCCCGCCTCCCTCGCCGCCCACGCGACCGCCTGCCCGTGGTTGCCAGCGCTCGCCGTCACGACGCCGGCCGCGCGCTCCTCGTCGGAGAGCTGCGCGATCGTGTTGTACGCGCCGCGGATCTTGAACGCCCCCGTCCGCTGGAGATTCTCGGCCTTCAGCAGGACCGGCCGGCCGGTGAGCCGAGAGAGCGTCTCGGACGGATACACCGGCGTCTCGCGCGCCACCCCCGCGAGCCGCTCGCGGGCAGCCCGGATGTCAGCGAGCGTCGGCCGCACCGTCGCCCACTCCCAGGACCTCGTCGAGGATCTCGCTCACCGCCGTCAGCGGATCGATCTCACGACGCTGCACCCGCTCGACCAGCTCGCGCAGCCGCGGCTCGTCGGCCACCGCCTGCTCGAGACGCTCCCTGGCGCGGGCGGCCGCCACCGAGACGACCTCTCCGGCGAGGTTCCGCCGCCGCCGTTCCTCGAGCCGCCCGTCGCCTGCAAGCGCAGCCCGGCGGCGGTCGAGCAGCTCCCAGAGCTCCTCCACGCCCTCCCCGCGCAACGCCTCCGTGAGCAGGATGGGAGGCCGCCGCTCGGGCTCGGGATCGAGCGCGACGACCGAGCGCACCTCGTTCAGCATCGTCTTCGCGGCTGGATGGTCCATCTTGTTCACGGCGATCACGTCCGGGATCTCCATGATCCCTGCCTTGAGCGCCTGGACGCTGTCCCCGGAGCCCGGCATCAGGACGAGCAGGACCGTGTCCGCGATGCCGATCACCTCGACCTCGCTCTGGCCGGTGCCGACCGTCTCGAGGAACACGATGTCGCGGCCTGCCGCGTCGAGGAGCAGGGCCGTCTGGAGCGTGGCCTCGGCCAGGCCGCCGAGGTGGCCACGGGTGCCCATCGAGCGGATGAAGACGCCAGGATCGAGGAAATGGTCGGCCAGCCGGATCCGGTCGCCGAGGAGCGCCCCCTCCGTGAACGGGCTCGACGGGTCGACCGAGACGACCCCGACCGTGAGCCCCAGACCGCGCGTGTGCCGGACGAGCGCGGCGATGAGGGACGACTTGCCCACGCCCGGCGGTCCCGTGACGCCGATCGCGTAGGCCCGGCCGGTCTGCGGGTACAGCTCGCGGACGAGCGCCTCCGACTCCGGATCCCGGTTCTCGACGAGGGTGATCGCGCGCGCGAGCGCCCTGCGATCGCCGGCACGCACGCCGGCGACGAGGTCCTCCAGCGTCCATGCGCGCCGGGCCACAGCGCCAGAGACTACTCGTGGCCATGGCGCCGGTCGGGCTGCGGACGCGAGACGGCAGGGGCGAGATGGATCTCGCCCCTACGGGCGCGAAACGACTCCTAGAGGCTTGCTGTGAAATCCGCGGCGCCCGGCCGCGAAGCGGACGGCTTCAGGGGTTTGCGCGTCCGGAATCCGCGCGAGCGGATTCCGGGCTGCGCCGGATAGCTAGCCGCTTCCTGCCCGCCCCCGCGGCATGTACGGCAGCCGCCTCGACGGCCGTTCCTCCTCGAGCTTGCGCGCGGTGTCGATCTCCGTCAGCAGCATCTCGAGGCGCTGGAGCCCGGACGCAGGCGGCGACTCGACGACCGTCAGCCTCCTGCTCACGTCGATCTCGTCCCGCATCCGCCTCGTCATCGGGAAGGCCACGAGCGCCGCGAGCAGGTACACACAGCCGGCGAGGGCCCAGGTCGTGCGCGCGCCGAAGACGTCGGTGAGCACGCCGGCGCCGGCCATGCCAAGCCCGAGCGTCCCGTAGTACGTGCTCATGAGCACCGCAAGCGCGCGCCCCCGCATGGCGTCCGGCGAGCCGCGCTGCACGAGGAGCTGGTTGCAGACGATGGCGCAGCCGTTGCCGACGGTCGCGACGGCGGCGAGCACCGCCGCGATCGCGATCGACGGCGCCGCCGCGGCCGTCCCGAAGCCGATGCCCATGAGCGCCAGCGAGGAGCCGTACACCCGCGTCATCCCGAGTGACCCGAGCGCCGTGGAGGCGAAGAAGCTCCCCACGACGAGCCCGACCCCGGTCGCCCCCACCAGCACGCCGAGACCGACGTTGCCCGCGCCGAGCTCCTCCTTCGCGAACACGACCTCGGCGACGTTGACCCCCGCGGTGGCGACGGCCGCGATGTTCCAGACGAGCAGCACGGTGAGCAGCGGTCGCGTGCGCACGACCAGCCCGAGCCCGTCGCGCACGTCGCGCCAGTGCCCCCGCGAGAGCGACTCCACGGACTGCAGCCGCCTGGCGGGGATCCGCGCCACGAGCGCGGCCGAGACGACGAAGGTGCCCGCGTTGACCCAGTACGCGAGAGACGGGCCCGAGGCTGCGAGGATCGCACCGGCGGCGACGGGCCCGACCATCCAGGCCACGTGCTCGACCGTGGAGAGCAGCGAGTTCGCCTGCTCGAGGTCGTCGTCCTCGACGAGGTTCGGCACGCCGGCCCACACCGCCGGCCGGAAGAAGCCCGTCGCGATGCCGTTGACGGCGGCCAGGCCGACGATCGCCGCCGGCTGGTCGACGAACGGGAGCGCGCAGAAGACGCCGCCGCGTACGAGATCGGCGACGACCATCAACCGCCGCCGCTGCAGGCGGTCGACGAGCGGCCCCAGCGTGAGCCCGATGACGACGATCGGCAGGAAGTCGGCGATCAGCAGCGCAGCCAGCCACCGTCCGGACCCCGTGCGATCGAAGATGTCGACCGAGAGCGCGAGCGCCGCGAGGTACGTCCCGACCGCCGATGCGGCGGTGGCAAGGAAGAGAAGCCTGAAGGCGGGCTCGCGGCGAAAGAGCGTCAGACGGCCTGGCGTGCGCTCGGGCACGGCAGGACGCTAGCACCTTGTAGCGGATGGACAATTCGCCCAAAAGGGCATGTCTACGCAGGCCGCGGCCTGACTCTGACACCGGACACGCCTGCCGCAGCCGTGTCTCCTGACACCCTCTGCGGCGTTCGGATCAGCCCGCGTCGTAGCCGAGGTTCGGGCGCAGCCACCGCTCGCTCTCCGCGACGGTGACGCCCACGCGGGCGGCGTAGTCCTCGACCTGGTCGCGCGCCACCCGCCCGATGCTGAAGTACCGCGACTGCGGGTGCCCGAGGTAGATGCCGCTCACGCTCGCAGCGGGCAGCGTCGCGCACGACTCCGTCAGCGTCATCCCGACCCGCTCGGCGCCGAGCAGCTCGAAGAGCCGCCGCTTGAGCGAGTGGTCCGGGCACGCGGGATAGCCGAACGCCGGACGGATGCCCTGGAAGCGTGCGTCGACGAGCGCCTCGTTCAGCAGGTGCTCCTCCGGCGCGTACCACTCGCGACGGGCGCGCTCGTGCAGCCACTCCGCGAACGCCTCGGCGAGCCGGTCGGCGAGCGCCTTGACCATGATCGCGCGGTAGTCGTCGACCTCCGCCTCGAAGCGCCCGGCGAGCTCCTCCGCACCCGCGACGCAGACCGCGAACGCGCCGGCGTGGTCCTCGAGGCCCGACCCGGCCGGGGCGACGAAGTCGGCGAGGGAGCGGTTCGGGCGCGAGTCGCCGTGGTCGGCCTGCTGCCTGAGCATCGGCAGCCGCAGCTCGCCCGCCTCACCGTCGCGGAGGAGCACGATGTCGTCCCCGTCGGCAGTCGCGGGCCAGAACCCGTATACCCCGCGCGGGATCAGCAGCTGCGCTCGCTCGATCTCGTCGAGGAGCTCGTGCGCGTGGTCGAGCAGCTCCCGGGCCGCGGGCCCCTTCGCCGGATCGTCGAGGATCGCGGGGTAGCGACCCTTCAGCTCCCACGCGTGGAAGAAGAACGTCCAGTCCACGTAGCCGCGGAGCTCCGCGACGGTGGGTGCGACCTCGCGCGCGCCGGTGAACGCCGGCGTCGCCACGTCGTCCGCATGCCACGAGATCGGAGCCGGGTTGGCACGTGCCTCGGCGAGCGGGAGCAGCGCCTTGCCGTGCTTCTCGTCGTGGAGCGTCCGCAACCGCTCCTGCTCGGCCCGGTTCAGCCGGTCGGCGTCTTCCTTGCGCTCGATGTCCACCATCTCGCCCACCACGCCGACCACGCGCGAGGCGTCCAGCACGTGAACGACCGGCTCCGCGTACTCCGGCGCGATCCGCACGGCGGTGTGCTGCCGCGACGTGGTGGCGCCGCCGATCAGGAGCGGCATCTGGAGGTCGCGGCGGTCCATCTCCCGGGCGACGTGCACCATCTCGTCGAGTGACGGCGTGATCAGCCCGGAGAGCCCGACGATGTCCGCGGACCGCTCGAGCGCGGTGTCCAGGATGGTCGCCGCGGGGACCATCACCCCGAGGTCGACCACCTCGTAACCGTTGCAGGCGAGGACGACGCCGACGATGTTCTTGCCGATGTCGTGGACGTCGCCCTTGACGGTGGCGAGCACCACCGTGCCGGGCGAGCGCGAGCCGTCGCCGCCCCGCTCCGTCTCCATGAACGGCTCCAGGTAGGCGACGGCGCGCTTCATCGCGCGGGCGCTCTTGACCACCTGCGGGAGGAAGAGCTTGCCCTCGCCGAAGAGGTCGCCCACGACCCTCATGCCGTCCATCAGAGGGCCTTCGATCACGTCCAGCGGCCGCGTCGACGCAGCGCGGGCCTCCTCGACGTCCTCCTCGATCCAGTCGACGATGCCGTGGACGAGCGCGTGCTCGAGACGCTTCTCCACCGGCGCCTCGCGCCACGAGAGATCGTCCTCGCGCTGCATCGCCTCGCCGCGCACCGACTCCGCCAGCCGTACCAGACGCTCGGTCGCGTCCCGCCGGCGCGCCAGGATCACGTCCTCCACCGCCCCCAGCAGGTCGTCCGCGATGTCGTCGTACACCGGCAGCCGCCCGGCATTGACGATGCCCATGTCCAGGCCGGCCCGGATGGCGTGGTAGAGGAAGGCGGCGTGCATCGCCTCGCGGAGCAGGTCGTTGCCGCGAAAGGCGAACGAGAGGTTGGAGATGCCGCCCGAGACGAGCGCACCGGGACAGCGCTCGCGCAGGAGAGGCAGAGCGTCGATGAACGCCTTGGCGAAGAGGTCGTGCTCCTCGATCCCGGTCGCGACGGCGAGCACGTTCGGGTCGAGCACGATGTCCCAGGGGGCGAACCCCGCCTCCCCGACGAGCAGGTCGTAGGCGCGCCCGAGAATCTCGACCTTGCGCTCCACGGTGTCGGCCTGGCCGCGCTCGTCGAACGCCATCACGACGACGGCCGCCCCGAGGAGGCGGGCCTCACGTGCCTTGGCGAGGAAGTCCTGCTCGCCCTCCTTGAGCGAGATCGAGTTCACGAGGCCTTTGCCCTGCAGGCACTCGAGCCCGGCCCTCACCACCTCCCAGCGCGAGCTGTCCACGACGAACGGCAGCCGCGCCGCCTCCGGCTCCGCGGCGAGGAGGTTGAGGAACGTGCGCATCGCCCGCTCTCCGTCGAGCAGGTCGGCGTCCATGTTCACGTCGATCAGGTTGGCGCCGCCCCGCACCTGGTCGAGCGCGACGTCCACGGCTCCCTGCCAGTCGTCCGCCTCAACGAGACCACGGAACGCCGCCGAGCCGGTGATGTTCGTCCGCTCGCCGACGACGACGAACGTCGCGTCCTCGTCCACGACGAACGGGTCGAGGCCGCTGAAGCGTGGCCGTGTCGACCTCGACGGAGGCCTGCGAGGTGGCAGGCCCGCGACCGCCCGGGCGATGCGCGAGACGTGCTCGGGGGTCGTGCCGCAGCACCCGCCCACGACGTTCACGAGCCCGTCCTCGGCGAACGCCCTCAGGTAGCGGCTCGTGTCGCCCGGCTGCTCCTCGTACAGCCCGAGCTCGTTGGGCAGCCCCGCGTTCGGATGGCAGGAGGTGAACGTCGGCGCGACGAGCGAGAGCGCCTCCATGAAGGGGCGCATCTCCGTCGCGCCGAGCGAGCAGTTGACGCCCGCCACGAGCGGCTCAGCGTGCTCGACCGAGATCCAGAACGCCTCGACGGTCTGCCCGGAGAGGTTGCGGCCGCTGCGGTCGACGGCGGTGAAGGAGATCCAGAGCGGCAGCTCCGGCACCGTCTCGCGGGCGGCGACGAGCGCCGCCTTGGCGTTCAGGGTGTCGAAGACCGTCTCCACGAGGAGCAGGTCGACACCCCCGTCGCGCAGGGCGCGCATCTGCTCCGCGTAGGCGTCGCGAACCTGGTCGAAGGTGACCGCCCGGAAGGATGGATCCTCGACCTGCGGCGAGAGGGACAGGGTGACGTTGAGAGGGCCGACCGATCCCGCCACGAACCGTGGCCTCTCGGGCGTGCGCGCCGACCAGTCGTCGGCCGACCGTCGCGCGAGCTGCGCGCCCGCGAGGCTCATCTCCGCCGCCGCGTCCTCGAGCCCGTAGTCCGCCTGGCCGATGGACGTGGCCGTGAACGTGTTGGTCGTGGCGATGTCGGCCCCGGCCGCGAGGTACGCGTCGTGGATCTCGGAGACGAGCTCCGGGTGCGTCAGGTTGAGGAGGTCGGGATCGCCCTGGAGGTCGCGGGGGTGATCGCGGAAGCGCTGGCCCCGGTACTCCTCCTCCGACAGGCCGCGCCGGTGGATGAGGACGCCCAGCGCACCGTCGAGGACGGCGATCCGCTCCGAGAGGATCTCCTGCAGGCGGTCGGCTGCGCTCATCGCCCTTCCTTCCACGCGGGCGGCCTGGCGCCAGGGCACGCCGCCGTGGAGCGACGGGCTCTTTAGGCGTTTGGTAACCCGGTCGCCAAGCCGCCACAAAGCTTTCCGGGTGCGTTCAGGCTAGCGAAAGACGGACCGCGGCCTGCGAGGTTTCGGGGATTCGCCGAACCGCTGTGCGCTCGGCGCACGGACACGGCCGCGCCGGCCTAGCCGGAGAACTCGACGCGCTCGGCGTGCTCGATGATCTCCGCACGCGTCGGCGGCCGCAGCACGGCGGTCGCCGGAGGCCGGTACTAGCCAGTCGTTCGGCCGGAGACGGCGAGCTGGTTCTCGGCGTGCTTGATGCGCTGCTCGAGCTGCCAGCGGTCGGCCGTCGACTCGCCGGCATCGACACGGGCGAGCTCGGCCTGCGCCGCCTCGAGCTGCTCGCGCGCCCGCACGTCGTCGATCTCCTTCACGCTCACCGCGTCGTCGACGAGCGCCAGCGCGCTGTCGAGCTCCACCTTGAAGAAGCCCGGGCCGGTCGCGAACTCGAGCACCTCGTTGTTGCCGAGGTGCACGCGCGTCGATCCTGCCTTCAGCGTCGCCACGAGCGGCGCGTGCCGGGCGAGGACGCCGATCTCGCCCGCCTGCCCCGGCACGATCAGCATCTCCGCCTCGCCCTGGTACACCGGACCGTCCGGCGTCACGAGCGCCACGTCGAACCGAGGGTGGGCGTCGGCCACGGCTACGCCGCGACCTGCTCGAGCCTGCGGCCCTTCTCCATCGCCTGCTCGATCGTGCCGACCATGTAGAAGGCCGACTCGGGCAGCTCGTCGTGCTCGCCGTCGAGGATCGAGCGGAAGCCCGCGATCGTGTCCTCGAGCTTGACGTATTCGCCCGGCGTGCCCGTGAACTGCTCGGCGACGAAGTTCGGCTGCGACAGGAACCGCTCGATCTTGCGCGCGCGCGAGACGACGAGCTTGTCCTCGTCGGTGAGCTCATCCATGCCGAGGATGGCGATGATGTCCTGCAGGTCCTTGTAGCGCTGCAGCACCTGCTGCACCTGCGTGGCGACGGCGTAGTGCTCGTCGGAGACGACGCCGGGCTGCAGCGCTCTCGAGACCGAGTCGAGCGGGTCGACAGCCGGGTAGATGCCCTTCTCGACGATCGCGCGGGAGAGCACCGTGGTGGAGTCGAGGTGGGCGAACGTGTTCGCAGGCGCGGGGTCGGTGAGGTCGTCGGCGGGAACGTAGATGGCCTGCACCGACGTCACCGATCCGGTGCGCGTCGACGTGATGCGCTCCTGCAGCTGGCCCATCTCCGTCGCCAGCGTCGGCTGGTAGCCGACCGCGCTCGGCATGCGGCCGAGCAGCGCCGAGACCTCCGAGCCCGCCTGCACGAAACGGAAGATGTTGTCGATGAAGAGGAGCACGTCCTGGCCCTCGTCGCGGAAGTACTCCGCCATCGTCAGGCCGGACAGGCCGACGCGGAGCCGGGCGCCGGGCGGCTCGTTCATCTGGCCGTAGACGAGCGCGACCTTGTCGATGACCTCCGACTCGGTCATCTCCAGCAGCAGGTCGTTGCCCTCGCGCGTGCGCTCTCCCACGCCCGCGAACACCG
>DATBIN010000092.1:0-27389 GCA_036556925.1 Gaiella sp. | reverse complement strand
AGGCGAGCTGCTCCGCGTAGAGCATGTGCTCGGAGCGACGGCCCGTGACCGCGGCCGCGTTCGGCCGCAGCTCCAGGCGCACCTCACCCGTGACGAGCTCCTGCGTCTTGGCGACGAACGCGTCGATGGCCTCGCGGGCCGGGTGGAACCAGAGCCCCTCGTAGACGAGCTCCGTCCAGCGCTGCTCGAGCGGCCGCTTCAGCCGCGCCTCGTCCTTGGTCAGGATCACGTCCTCGAGCGCGGAGTGCGCGGCGATCAGCGCGATCGCGGCCGGCGCCTCGTAGACCTCGCGGCTCTTGATGCCGACGGCGCGGTTCTCGATCATGTCGATCCGCCCGATTCCGTAGGCGCCCGCGAGCCTGTTCGTCTGCGCGATCAGCTCCGCGAGCGACAGCTCGTCGCCGTCGAGAGAGACGGGGATGCCCTTCTCGAAGCCGATGACGACCTCGACCGGAGCCGGCGCCAGGCCGGGGTCGGATGTGAGCGCATACGGCTCCTCGGGCGGCCCTGCCCACGGATCCTCGAGGACACCGGCCTCGATCGCGCGGCCGAACAGGTTCTCGTCGATCGAGTACGGCGACGCGGCGGTCTGTACGACCGGGATGCCCTTCCGGATCGCGTACTCGATCTCCTCCTCGCGCGTCCAGATCCGGTCACGGAGCGGCGCGATCACCTTCACGCCCGGGTTGTGGGCCTTGAAGGCGAGCTCGAAGCGGAGCTGGTCGTTCCCCTTGCCCGTGCAGCCGTGGACGACCGCCTCGGCGCCGATGTCGAGTGCGATCTCTGCAACCGCCTGCGCGATGACGGGCCGCGAGAGCGCCGAGACCAGCGGGTACTTGTTCTCGTAGAGCGCGTTCGTGAGGATCGCGCGCGCGCACTGCTCGTCCGCGAATGCGTCCTTGCGGTCGACCAGGAGCACGTCGTCGGCATCCGCCGCCCGTGCGCGGGTGATCGACTCCTCGAGGTCGAACTCCTGACCGACGTCGACGAGCACGGCCACGACCTCGTCGAAGCCGTACCAGTCCTCCTTCAGCCAGGCGAGGATGCAGCTCGTGTCGAGCCCACCCGAGTAGGCGACGACGGCAGCTCGACTCACGCGGCCCCCGAGAGGAGGTGGCCGGCAAGCTCGGTCTCGAGCGCCTTCGCGGAGACACCGTCGCGCGCGGCGACGAAGATCATGTTGTCGCCCGCGATCGTCCCGGCGATCCCGGGATGCGACGCTTCGTCCATCGCCTGGGCGAGCGCGTTCGCATAGCCCGACGGAGTGGTCACGACGACGAGCGTGCCGGCGGCCTCGACGGTGATGGCATACCGGCGCATCGCTGCGCCGAGCGCCCGAAGCCGGTCGCCGTCGGTCGCGCCGGGCGGCGCATAGACGAGTCGCCCGCTCGGCGCGCGAACCTTCACGAGCCCCAGGTCCGCGATGTCACGCGACACCGTGGTCTGGACGACGTCGAAGCCGCTCTCCTTGAGCGCGGACGCGACCTCGGCCTGCGTCGACAGCGCGCGTTCGCGCACCAGCTCGAGGATCGCGTTCTGTCTCTCCCTGCGATTCATAGTATGCGAAAGCTTAGCGAAATATGCGGTCGAGAGCGGAGAGCGCCGTTCCCACCTCTGCTGCCGTGACGGTGAGCGGCGGGGCGAGTCGCACCACGTTCTCCCCCGCGGTCAGCACGAGGAGTCCTTCCTCGCGAGCTGCGGTGACGACGTCTCCTGCAGGCATCGTCGTGACCGCGCCGACGAGGAGCCCGCGCCCCCGAACCTTCTCGACGCCGGAAAGGGCACGGAGGCCATCGCTGAGCTCGATTCCGCGTGCTCGGACATTCTCGAGAAGCTCGTCATCGATCGCGTCCACGACGGCTCCCGCCGCCGCCGCCGACACGGGATTGCCGCCGAACGTCGAGCCGTGATCCCCGGGGACGAGCGCCCCGGAAGTGTCGTCGGAGACGAGGAGCGCGCCGATGGGAAGGCCGTTGGCCAGGCCCTTGGCGAGCGTCAGGAGGTCGGGACGGACGCCGAGCTGCTCGAACGCGAAGAACGTCCCGGTTCGCCCGACGCCCGTCTGCACCTCGTCGAACCCGAGCAGCGGCGGAAGCTGGGCCGCCGCCTCGATGAACTCGACGTCGAGCGGGATCACGCCGCCCTCGCCGAGGATGGGCTCGAGCAGGATGAGACCGACGTCCTCGGTGACGGCTGCTCGGAGCGCCTCGACGTCGTCGGGCTCGACGAAGCGCGCTCCCGGCACGAGCGGTGCAAAGGGCGCGCGCTTGCCGGGCTGCCCCGTGGTCGAGAGGGCACCGAGCGTGCGGCCGTGAAAGCCTCCCTCGAGCGCCACGACACCGGGCTTGCCGGTGGCCTTCCGCGCGTACTTCAGCATTGCCTCGATCGCCTCGGCTCCGGAGTTGCAGAAGAAGACCTGGGCTCCTCCGAAGCGGTCGGACAGCTTCACGGCGAGCTCTTCCGCCGGCTCGGTCCGGTAGAGGTTCGACGCGTGCCAGAGCCGCTCGAGCTGCGCCTGTGCGGCGTCGAGAGGCGCCGGGTGACGGTGTCCGAGGGACACGACCGCGATCCCGCCCCCGAAGTCGAGGTACTCGTTGCCGTCGGCGTCCCAGACGCGACATCCGTCGCCGCGCACGAGCATCAGGTCGGCGCGCGCGTACGTCGGGAGCAGTCGCTCGAGCCCTTGTGACACTGTGTCGCTCGGCGGCGTGGCCGTCATGCGACCACCGCTGTCTCGCCGATCTCGACGGTGACGCCGAGCCGTGCTGCGTGCACCGCTGCCATGAGCTTCGGCACGATCCCTCCGTCGAACGCGTCGGCGTCGAGCAGTTCGGTCGCCCGATCCGCCTGCAGTACGGGAAGCACCGACCCTTCGAAGTACACGCCCGGGACGTCGGTCACGAACACGACCCGGTCGGCGCCGATTCCGGCAGCGAGCGCGGTCGCGGCCTCGTCGGCGTTCACGTTGAGCGGACCGACCGCGATCGGCGTGACGACGGGGACGAGATCGTCTGCGAGCGCTGCAACCAGCGCATCGGGACGACACGGAGCTGGTTCCCCCACGAGGCCGAGCTCGGGCACGTGCGTCGCCTCGAGGCCTATCTCGTCACCCATGAGGTGAAGTGCCGCAGGGCCGAGTGCGGCGGACAGCTCGGCCCCGACGGCTACCAGCGACGAACGCACGATGGCGAGCGTCGCCGGATCGGTGTAGCGGCGACCGCGAACGAAGCGCACGGGGATGCCGCGCGTCTCGAGCTCCGCGGTGATCTGCGGTCCGGCGCCGTGCACGACGACGACCTCGTCACCGGCCAGCCGCCGCTCGCGCACGACGTCGAGCGACTCCGCGGCGACCCGGCCGCCGAGCTTCAGGACGACGCGCGCCACTACGTCGTGTACTCCGCGTTGAGGCGGACATAGTCGTAGGTGAGATCGGATGCGAGGTACGCGGCGGTCCCGCTCCCGAGGCCGAGATCGAGCTCGATCGCCACGGCCGTCCCACCGAGATCGGGACTGACACCGGTCGGCTCGCCGCGCCGGAACACGTCCGTGCCGTCGAAGGAGACGGTGAGGCGGTCGGCATCGACGTGCGCGAACCCGCCGTTGAACGGCGCCGATCCCGCGGCTGCGAGAACGCGGCCCCAGTTGGGGTCACGCCCGAAGGCGGCCGTCTTGACGAGCGGAGAGGTTGCGATTCGGCGGGCGACGGCAGCAGCCTCCTCATCGGAGGCGGCACCCGAGACGCTGATCTCGAGGAGGACGGTCGAGCCTTCGCCGTCCGCGACGATCTCGCGCGCGAGGGACGCGCAGACCTCGGCGAGGCCGGCAGCGAGCTGCGCATCGCGCTCGGCGGTTCGCGTGACACCGCTCGCCCCGTTCGCGAGGAGCACGACGGCGTCGTTGGTGGAGCACTCGCCGTCCACCGAGATGCGGTTGAAGCTCGCATCGACGGCGGGGCGAAGGAGCGTGATCGGCTCCCCTGCGTCGAGCGGATAGTCGGTCGTCACGACGGCGAGCATCGTCGCGAGCCGCGGGTGGATCATTCCGGCGCCCTTGGCCATGCCGCCGACGACGAAGCCGTCGCGCTCGGCGACGGCCGTCTTCGGCCCCGAGTCGGTGGTCAGGATCGCGCTCGCCGCCGCTCGTCCGCCGTCGAGGGAAAGCTCGAGCGACGCGGCGCGCACGCCCGCGAGCACCTTCTCCATCGGCAGGCGGGGCCCGATCACGCCCGTGGAGAGGACGAGCACCTGCTCGGGCGACAGCGCCAGCTCCGCGGCCACGGCCGACGCCGTGGTCTCCGCATCCTCCTCGCCGGGCCGTCCGGTCGCGGCGTTGGCCACGCCGGCGTTGACGACCACCGCCTGCGGCTCGGCCAGCGCCAGGTGACGCTTGGAGACGAGGACCGGGGCGGCCAGGACGCGGTTGGTCGTCCACAGCGCTCCGCCGACCGCCGGCGGCACGGACCGGACGAGCGCGACGTCGGGGCTGCCCGAGGGCCGGATGCCCGCCGTGACGCCCGCCGCGGCGAAGCCTCTGGCGGCGGTGACCGACATGGGCTCTAGACGAGCACACCGGAGAGGCGCAGCCCGGTGGTCTCCGCGAAGCCGAAGAGCCGGTTGACGTTCTGCACGGCCTGCCCGGCCGCCCCCTTGCCGAGGTTGTCGATCGCGCAGACGACGATGGTGCGGTCGGTGAAGCGGTCCTGGAAGACGCCGATCTCCGCCGCGTCGGTGCCCTGCACGCGGGCGATCTCGGGCGTCACGCCCTCCGGCAGCACCGTCACGACGTGGCTCTCCGCGTAGTGCGCCTGCAGGAGCGCTCGCAGGTCCGGGCCGGTGGAGCGGACGTAGCACGTGGCGATCAGGCCCCGGCGGATCGGCAGCAGGTGCGGCGTGAAGGAGACGGGGAAGCCGAGCTGCTGCGCGATCTCGGGCACGTGCTGGTGCGCGCCGACGCGGTAGGGGGAGACGTTCTCGAGCACGGAGCCCGCGTGGGAGGAGGGCGTGAGCGAGCGGCCCGCGCCGGTCATGCCCGACTTCGCGTCCACCACCACGCCGTCGGCATCGATCGCGTCGCGGAGCGGCCCGAGCGCGAGCAGCGCGGCCGTCGCGTAGCAGCCGGGATTGGCGACGAGGCGGCCCTCGACGTGCACGAGCTCGGGCAGCCCGTACACCCACTCCCCGAGCTCGGCAGCCCGGGGATGCGAGAAGCCGTACCACTCGTCGTAGGCGGAGGCGTCCCGGAGCCGGTGTGCGCCCGAGAGGTCGACGACGACGCCGCGGCCGGGCGGCTCGAGCGCCGCCGCCTCCTCGTGCGGCAGGCAGACGAAGGTCACGTCGGCTTCGCTGGCGAGCGCCGCCTCGTTGGTGATGAAGTGCGGCACGCGGCGGCCGCCGTTGCGGTTCAGCCGCGGGTCGAGCGCCACCGCCTCGCGCCCGGCGAGCGAGTCCGACCCGACGGCATAGAGCTCGAGCTCGGGATGGGAGAGCACACGGTCGAGCGTCTCCTGCCCCGTGTAGCCCGAGGCGCCGACGATGCTGACGTAGGCCATTCGCATAGTATGCATGAAAGGTGATCTTTATGCTCGGAGGGGTGGAGGCGAGACAGTCTCGCCCGCCGCGCCTCTCGCCTTCTACGCCGTCAGCCGCCCCTCGACCTCCTGCTCGCGGTCGACAGCGACCGACCTCGGCACGAGCCGGCGGAATCGGCCCGCCAGCTCCTGCGGCTCGGCGAGCAGGGACGCTGCCCGCGCCGACCCGGTCACCCGCAGATGCCGCTCCAGAAGGCGCACGAGCCGCTCCTCGTCCTCGGCCTCGAGGTCGACGAGCGCGACGAGCTCCGCGTTGACGAGGCGCGCGTCGGGGTCCAGCAGGAACGCCTCGCCGCCCGTCATGCCGGCGCCGAGATTGCGGCCGTGGTGGCCGAGCACGACCACCGTGCCGCGCGTCATGTACTCGCAGGCATGGTCGCCGACCCCCTCGACCACGGCCACCGCGCCCGAGTTGCGCACGGCGAACCGCTCGCCCGCGGAGCCGGCGCAGTAGAGCTCGCCGCCGGTGGCTCCGTACAGCGCGACGTTGCCCACGAGGCACGGCTCGCCCTCGTCGTCGGCCGGCGGCGTGATCACGATCCGCCCGCCGCTCATCGACTTGCCGACGTAGTCGTTCGCCTCGCCCTGCAGGTCGAGCTCGACGCCCGCGGCGAGGAACGCGCCGAAGCTCTGCCCGGCCGCGCCCTCGAAGCGCGCCCGGATGCGGCCGGACGGCGACCTCGACCCCGCGGCCTTGGCGATCGCGCCCGAGAGCCGCGCGCCCACGGTGCGGTCGGCGTTGGTGATCGCGAAGGCGGGCTCGACGAGCCGCGCCTCGTCGATCGCGGCCTTGCCGGTGTCGTGCAGCACGCTGCCGAGCCGGTCGCCCGTGTGCGGCACGGGCTCGCCGACGTAGCGCGCATGGCCGGCGCCGGCGCGTCCCAGCAGCGGGGTGAGATCGAGCGCGTCCGCCGAGAGCTCGCCGGTGCGGCGCTGGCGCAGGAGGTCGACGCGGCCGACGGCGTCGTCCAGCGAGCGGAGCCCCATCGAGCCGAGGAGCTCGCGCACCTCCTGCGCGACGAACCGCAGGTAGGCCTCCACCATCTCGGGCGTCCCGGCGAACTTGGCGCGAAGCTCGGGGCGCTGGCTGGCGATGCCGACGGGACACGTGTCGAGGTGGCAGGAGCGCACCATCAGGCAGCCCTCCGCGAGCAGCAGCGAGGTGCCGAACGAGAACTCGTCGGCGCCGAGCAGGGCCGCGACGACCACGTCGCGCCCGGTCTTGAAGCCTCCGTCCACCCGCACGCGTACACGGCCGCGCAGGCCGTTCCAGACGAGCGCCTGCTGCGTCTCGGCGAGGCCCAGCTCCCAGGGCGCGCCGGCGTGCTTGATCGAGGGGAGCGGGCTCGCGCCGGTGCCGCCGTCGGCGCCGGCAACGTGCACGACGTCCGCGTGGGCCTTCGCCACCCCGGCCGCGATCACGCCGACGCCCGCCGAGGCGACGAGCTTGACGGACACGTCCGCCTCCGGGTTCACCTCCTTGAGGTCGAACACGAGCTGGGCGAGGTCCTCGATCGAGTAGATGTCGTGGTGCGGCGGTGGCGAGATGAGCGAGACGCCGGGCTGGGTGTTCCGCAGGCGCGCGATCTCCTCGGTCACCTTGTGGGCGGGGATCTGACCGCCCTCGCCCGGCTTCGAGCCCTGGGCGATCTTGATCTGCAGCTCGTCGGCGTAGACGGCGTACTCCGCCGTGACGCCGAAGCGCCCGGAGGCGACCTGCTTGATGGCCGAGTTGCGGTGCGTGCGGAAGCGCGCGGGATCCTCGCCGCCCTCGCCGCTGTTGGAGCGGCCCCCGAGCCGGTTGAAGGCGATGGCGATCGTCTCGTGCGCCTCGGCGGAGAGCGCGCCGTGCGACATCGCGCCGCCGGAGAACCGCCGCAGGATCTCCTCCACCGGCTCGACCTCGTCGAGCGGCACGGGCGGCCCCGACGAGCCGAGCTCGAGCAGGTCGCGGAGCTCGATCGGGTCACGGCCGTTGACGAGTGACGCGAACCGGTCGTAGAGATCCGACCGCTCGCCCTTCACGGCCTGGCGCAGCGCGTGGGCCGCGGTGACGCTCTCCTGCAGCGCCTCGACCACCTCGGGTGTCGTGGCGTGGGGCTCCCCGCCCTTGCGGAACTTGTAGAAGCCCGGGTTCTCGAGCTCCGGCCGCTCGGCGGCGGAGGCCGCGAGCCGCTCGAGGGCGTCACGCTCGAGCCGGTCGAGACCGACGCCGCCCACGGCCGACGGCGTGCCGCCGAAGAACCGCCGGCACAGCCTCCGGTCGAGCCCGACGGCCTCGAAGAGGCGGGCGCCGCGGTAGCTCGCGACGTCGGAGATGCCCATCTTCGACATCACCTTGAGCACGCCGTCCTCGAGCGAGGCGAGGAGGCGCCGCTGGGCCTCGGCCGGATCGGGCCGGTCGCCGCCGACCTTGTCGGCTGCCGCCAGGGCGGCGACGGTGGCGAGCGCGAGCCGCGGGCAGACGGCGTCGGCGCCGTAGCCGAGCAGCGTCGCCACCATGTGCGTGTCGCGCGGCTCGTCCGACTCCACGAGCAGCGAGCAGCTCGTCCGCAGGCCGCGCTCGGTGAGACGGTCGTGCGCGGCCGCGACGGCCAGGAGCGACGGGATCGGCGCCCGCTCCCCGCCTGCACCCGCATCGGTGACGCAGACGAGCGTGGCGCCTCCCTCCACCAGCTCCACGCAGGCGTCTGCGACGCGCTCGACCGCCGCCGCGAGGAACTCCGACGACAGGAACGTCGCGTCCACGCGGGCGGGGTCGAGCGCATCGAGACCGGACGGGGTGAGGAGGAAGGACGGAAGCACGAGGAGCCTCGGCACCGGCCCCTCTGCGTCGATGCCGGCCCGCGGGCCGAGGAGCGTGGCCACGGACATCACCGTGCGCTCCCGGTAGTGGTCGATGGCCGGGTTGGTGACCTGGGCGAACCGTTGGCGGAAGTAGGAGGCGAGCGGGCGGGCGCGGCCGGCGAGGGGTGCGAGTGCGGTGTCGTCGCCCATCGAGTACACCGGGTCGTGCCCCGTCTGCGCGATCGGCCGGAGCATCACGTTGAGCTCCTCCCGGGTGTAGCCGAACAGCACGTGCCGCGGCCCGAGGTCCTCGTCGGGCGCCGGGCCGGGCTCGCCGATCTCCCGGCGCTCGATGCTCTCGTCGACCCAGGCGGCGTACGGCTTGCGCGAGGCGAGCTCCCGCTCGAGCTCGCCCGGGAAGAGCAGCCCGCGCTCGGGGTCGACCGAGAGCTGCTGCCCGGGGCCGAGCCGCCCGCGGCGCACGCCGACCCCTTCGGGCAAGGGGACGGCGCCGGCCTCCGAGGAGACGGCCACGATCCCGTCGGCCGTGACCGCGACCCGCAGCGGGCGCAGGCCGTTCCGGTCGAGCGCCGCGCCGCAGATGCGGCCGTCCGAGTACACGAGCCCGGCGGGCCCGTCCCAGGGCTCGACGAGCAGCGCGTGATAGCGATGCATGGCGCGCTCGGCCTCCCCGAGCCGCACGTCGTTCTGCCAGGCGTGCGGCACGAGCATGGCCACCGCCTCGCGCACGTCGCGGCCGGAGCGCACCAGGAGCTCCAGGGCGTTGTCGAGCAGCGCCGAGTCGGAGCCGTTGCGGTCGAGCGCCGGTGCGAGGCCGTCCTCCACCCCGCGAGCGCGCTCGCGGGCGTCCATCCACGCGACGTTGCCGTCGATGGTGTTGATCTCTCCGTTGTGGCAGAGGAGCCGGAACGGCTGCGCCCGCTCCCAGCTCGGCTCCGTGTTCGTGGAGAAGCGCTGATGGAAGATGGCCCACGAGGCCGTGAACGCGGGGTCGCGCAGGTCCGGGTAGAACGCGGCGAGCTGGGTGGCGGCGCAGAGCGCCTTGAAGGTCACGGAGCGGAACGACAGCGAGGCGACGTAGATCCCCTCGAAGGACTCCGCGCGCCGTCGCGCACGGTAGGCGCGCACCTCGGCGTCGTCGTGCGGAGAGGGCGCGAGGAGGAGCTGGGCGATGCGCGGCATGCTCGCCGTGGCGGTCGAGCCGAGCGCCGCGACGTCGAGCGGCACGTCCCTCCAGCCCGCCGGCTCGAGCCCTTCAGCGCGGCACGCCTCCTCCACCACGTTGCGGAGCCAGGAGTCCCGCAGGAAGCACATGGCGAGACCGGCGCCCTCGGTGCCCGTGAGGGCGGGGCTGAGCGGCAGCAGGAGCCCTGCGCCGTCGCCGGTGACGCCGTCGGCGGCCCAGGCGCCGCGGTGCGACACGGCGGCGAGGCCGGCGAGCGCGCGGTCGAGCAGCTCGCGCGAGGGGCGGCCCTGCACGTCCGCCACGAGGCCGATGCCACAGGCATCGCGCTCGCTGGTCGGGTCGAAGAGCAGCTGCTGCGTCAAGACGGTTGGCCTCCCGCCCGCACCCGGAGGGCTGCGACGGTCGAAGGAACGGTGAGCAGGTCTCCCGCCGGTGTGTCTGTCAGCTAGTCCGGCGGAGGCGGGAGAGGACGCCGGCTAGCGCGCGGTCGGCGCGATGAACGCGAACGGGATCGCGAAGACTTTCGCGGGTACGGTCGCGCGCGCCATCGATGATCGATGCTAGACGCCCCGCTCCGGCATGGCAAGGGCAATTCACCAACCCGACACGGGTCGGCGCGTTGACAACAACGGGGTCGGTCGGCACACTGGAAACCCCATGCTCTGCCGCGCAGTATCCACGCCCTCGCTCGAGCCGCACGTAGCGGTAGCGATGGGTGGCGGCATCGAGCTGATCCTGATTCTCCCCCTCTAGGGGGAGATCGCGCTCACGCGCCGGCGACGGCGCACACGCCGACCGAGACCCACACCACCGGTACGCCTCCAGGGCGACCGAGGAGGACACGACGTGAGACTTCGCAGGACAACCAGGAGCAAGGCCGAGGCGGAAGGTACCGCCTCGTGCCGGGCCTGGACCGTCGGGTCGCGAGGGAGGCAGGAGCGATGAGCGGCCGCCGGACGTATGTGGTCGCCTGCCTCGCGGGCCACGGGATCGGGCCGGAGGTGACGGCGGCGGCGAGCAGAGCGCTCGCTCAGGTCTCCCGCCAGCACGGCTTCCGCATCGACGAGCTGCACCCGCCGTTCGACGGCGAGGCCGTCCTGCGGTCGGGGCACCCGCTGCCGCAGTCCACGAGACGGGCGACCCAGGCCGCGGACGCGGTGCTCGTCGCAGGCGCGACGGCACAGGCGCTCGGCGGCGTGAAGGCCGAGCTCGACCTCGTCGCGCGCGTGACGCGCGTCCTCACCGTCGAGGGGGAGGCGCTGACGACGTTCGCGGCTCTCGACGAGGATGCGGCCGACTGGACCGTGGAGCGTGCGTTCGCCTGTGCCCGAGAGCGGGAGGGCCGTGTGGTCAGCGTGGGCGTCGGCCGCAGGTGGCGCGTCCGCGTCGACCGCCACGCAGAGTGGCACGACGGGGTGGACGTCACCCACCTGCCGCTGGCCGAGGCGCTGCAGGCGCTCGCGCTCGACCCGGGCTCGCTCGGTCTCGTCGTGGCGGAGAGCGTCCTGGCCGAGGCCGTGATGGAGGCACCGCGGCTCGCAGACCCGCGCCGCCTCGCAGCCACAGGGCTCCTCTCCCCGACCGGACCCGGCGTCTTCGCCCCCACGCACGGCGCCGAGCACGACATCGCCGGCCAGGGCGTCGCCAATCCAAGCGAGATGCTCGTCGCGGCGGCGCTGCTGCTCGACGAGGGGCTCGGGCGTCGCGCAGCCGCCCAGGCGCTCGAGGAGAGCCTGGGCGCAGCCCTGCGCTCGCCGCGGAGGCCGGCCGACATGACGTCGGACGGCGTCGCCGCGACGACGCGCGAGTTCGTGGATGCCGTGCTCGGGCTGCTGCCGAGCGCGCGGCGGGACACCGAGTTCGCCATGGCGGTGCCGCGGTGAAGATGCGGGGCGCCGACGCGATCCTCCGCTCGCTCGAGGCCGAGGGCGTCGACGTCATGTTCGGCATCCCCGGCGGCGCGATCATGCCGACGTACGACGCGATCGCACGCGGCACCACCGTGCGGCACGTGCTGGCGCGCCACGAGCAGGGTGCCGGGCACATGGCGGAGGGCTACGCGCGCGCGTCGGGACGCGTCGGCGTCGCGATCGCCACCTCCGGCCCGGGGGCGACCAACCTCGTCACCCCGATCGCCGACGCCTGGATGGACTCGACCCCGCTCGTGTGCATCACCGGGCAGGTGCGCTCGACGCTGATCGGCACCGACGCCTTCCAGGAGTGCGACATCACAGGCATCACCATGCCCATCGTCAAGCACTCGTGGCTCGTGCAGGACGCGCGCGAGATCCCGCAGGTGCTGAAGGCGGCGTTCCACGTCGCACGCAGCGGGCGTTGCGGGCCGGTGCTCGTCGACGTCCCCCGCGACGTGCAGGAGGCGGAGATGGACTTCCGCTACCCGGAGGCCGTCGAGCTGCCCGGCTGGAAGCCGCCCACCAAGGTGCACGAGCTCCAGGTGCGGGAGGCCGCGCGCGTGATCGCCTCCGCCGAGAAGCCCGTCCTCTACGTGGGGGGCGGGACGCTCAACGCCGATGCATGCGGCGAGCTGCGCGAGCTCGCGGAGAACGGGCGCCTGCCCGTGATCACCACCCTGATGGGCAAGAGCGCCTTCCCTGAGACCCACGACCTGCACTTCGGCTGGCCCGGCATGCACGGGCCCAAGTGGTCGAACCTCGCGATGAACACCTGCGACGTGCTCGTCGCGGTCGGGGCCCGCTTCGACGACCGCGTCACCGGCAAGCTCGGGGCGTTCGCCCCCGGCGCGACCGTCGTGCACCTCGACATCGACGCGGCGGAGATCTCCAAGCTGCGTGAGGCGGACGTGCCCGTGGTGGGGCCGCTCAAGCAGGCGTTGCACCGCCTGGCGGCCGAGGTCGCCCGTCTGCGCGCGGAGGGATCGCCGCCACCCGACGCCTGGCTGCAACGGATCGCCGACTGGCGCGAGGAGTTCCCGCTCCGCTACGGGGAGGGCGGCGAGCACGTGAAGCCGCAGACCCTGATCGAGACGCTGCAGGAGCTGACCGCGGACGACGACGTCGTCTTCACGACCGGGGTGGGCCAGCATCAGATGTGGGCCATGCAGTACCTGCACTGCGACCGGCCGCGGTCGTTCGTGACCTCGGGCGGGCTGGGCACGATGGGCTACGGCATCCCCGCCGCCATCGGCGCCAAGGCGGCGCGGCCGGAGGCAACGGTCGTCTGTGTCGACGGCGACGGCTGCTTCCAGATGACGTGCCAGGAGCTCGCCACGGCCGTCCTCGAGGACCTGCCCATCGTGGTCGTCCTCGTCAACAACGGCTACCTCGGGATGGTGCAGCAGTGGCAGGACATGTTCTTCGACGGCCGCCGCTCGCACGTCCACCTGACACGGGCCGTGCCCGACTACGCACGCCTCGCGGAGGCCTACGGCGGCGTCGGCATGACGGTGACCGAGCGTGACAACGTGCGCCCGGCGCTCGAGGAGGCCCTCGCGCTCGACCGCACGGTCGTCGTCGACGTCCACGTCGAGCCTGCCGAGCAGTGCTTCCCGATGATCCCCGCCGGCGCAGCCGCCCTCGACATGGTCGAGTACTCGGAGGACAACCCCGTGGAGGCCGCATGATGCTTTCCCCGCGAAGCAGGAATCCGCAGGAGCGGATTCCTGCCGCGGATCTCGCCTACGGCGGGCAGATCCCTGAACCCCCTCCCGTCTCCTTCACTTGCCGCCTGCGGCGGCTGAACACCACCGTACGTCCTCTGGTCTCGGGGGAGGAGGACCGATGAAACACACGTTGAGCGTCCAGGTGGAGGACAAGCCGGGTGCGTTGACGCGTATCACGACGATGTTCGCGCGGCGCGGCTTCAACATCGACTCGCTCGCGGTCGGGCCGACGGAGCGCCCGGGGGTGTCCTGCATCACGCTCCGCGTCGACTGCTCTCAGCACACGCTCGAGCAGATCGAGAAGCAGATCCACAAGCTGGTCAACGTCCTCCGGGTGACGGAGCTCGTCGCCGGCGAGGCCGTCGAGCGGGAGCTGATGGTGATCAAGGTCGGCGCGACGCCGGAGCGGCGCGCCGAGCTGGTCGCGACCGCCGAGGCATTCGGCGGCCGGGTGATCGACCTCGGGCCGGAGGCGGTCGTCTTCGAGCTCGTGGGGACGCCGGAGGAGCTCGACTCCTTCCACGAGCTCTGCCGCCCGAACGGCATCCAGGAGCTCGTGCGCACGGGGCGGATCGGCGTCTCGCGCGCCTCGACCAAGCGCCAGGGGCGACGGCGCCTGGCCGCGATCAACTAGAAACCCGGCACCACCCGACTGAAAGGACCCGCATGGCGACCATCCTCCGCGACGGCGACCTCTCCCTGCTCTCCGGCAAGGTTGCCGTGATCGGCTACGGCAGCCAGGGACACGCGCACGCGCTCAACCTCCGCGACTCGGGAGTCCACGTGGAGGTCGGGCTGCGCGAGGGGTCGCCCTCGGCCGAGCAGGCACGAGCAGCCGGCCTGCCCGTCGAGACCGTGGCGGACGCCGTGCGCGACGCGCAGCTCGTCTCCATCCTCCTGCCCGACCAGGTGCAGCCGCAGGTCTGGAGCGAGTCGATCGAGCCGAACGTCCCGGCGGACGCCGCCGTCCTCTTCGCGCACGGCTTCAACGTCCTCTACGAGCGCGTCGCCCCCGGTGCGTCCCACGACGTGATCATGGTCGCGCCGAAGGGCCCCGGGCACATCGTCCGCCGGCTCTTCACGGAGGGGTACGGCACGCCCGCGCTGATCGCGATCGCGCAGGACGCGAGCGGACGCGCCCGCGACCTCTCCCTGGCGTACGCGGTGGGGATCGGCGCGCACCGCGCCGGGATCCTGGAGACGACCTTCAAGGAGGAGACGGAGACCGACCTCTTCGGCGAGCAGGCCGTGCTCTGCGGCGGCACCGCCGAGCTCATCCGCGCCGGCTTCGAGACCCTCGTGGAGGCCGGCTACCAGCCCGAGTGCGCCTACTACGAGTGCCTGCACGAGATGAAGCTGATCGTCGACCTCATCTACGAGGGCGGGCTCTCGCACATGCGCTGGAGCGTGTCGGACACCGCCGAGTTCGGCGACTACACGAGCGGCAAGCGCGTCATCGACGATCGCGTCCGCGAGGAGATGCGCGCCATCCTGAAGGACATCCAGTCGGGCGCGTTCGCGCGGGAGTGGATCGCCGACATGGAGAACGGCGAGGCGCGCCTGAAGGCGATGCGCGCCGAGGCTGCCGAGGACAGGATCGAGGTCGTCGGCCGCGAGCTGCGCGAGCTCATGCACCGCGCGGGCGAGGCATGACGGCCGGGCGGCAGGCGCCGGGCGGGCGGGGACGGCGTGGCCTCCGTTGACGTCCCCGTAGCCCTGCTCGGCTACGGCACGGTCGGCGCGGCCGTGCACCGGCTGCTCGAGGAGCAGGGCGACGAGATCGAGCGCGCCACCGGCCACCGGCTGCGCGTCGTGCGCGCGCTCGTGCGCGACGTGGGCAAGGACCGCGGCGTCGCACCTCCGCAGGGCGTGCTCACCGACGACTGGGCGGCGATCAGGGACGACCCGTCGATCCAGCTCGTGGCGGAGGTGATGGGCGGCGTGGAGCCGTCCGGCTCCTACGTGGGCGAGCTCCTGCGCGCCGGCCGGCCGGTGGTGACGGCGAACAAGCAGCTCGTCGCCCGGCACGGGCCGGAGCTCTTCGAGGCCGCCGCCGCCGGAGGCGTGCAGCTCCGCTTCGAGGCGTCCGTGTGCGCGGCCATCCCCGTGATCAAGGCGCTCCGCGAGTCCCTCGTCGTCACCAACGTGCATCGCGTCCTGGGGATCGTGAACGGGACGACGAACTTCATCCTCTCGGCGATGGAGGGTGGCCGCTCCTACGCGGACGCGCTCGCCGAGGCGCAGCGCCTCGGCTACGCGGAGGCCGACCCGACCGACGACGTGGCCGGGCTCGACGCGGCCGCCAAGATGGCCATCCTGGCGACCGTGGCGTTCGGCTCGCGGGTGCCGCTGGAGTGGGTCGACGTCGAGGGCGTCGAGCACGTCACCGAGGAGCACATCGCGACCGCGCGAGCCCTCGAGATGCGCGTCAAGCTCATCGGCCGGGCGACGCTCGCGGGCGACCGCGTGGACGTGCGCGTCGGGCCGGCGTTCGTCGACGCCCACCACCCCCTCGCAGCCGTGGAAGGCGCGTTCAACGCGGTCATGCTGCAGGGGGACGCCATCCGGGAGATCACGCTCGAGGGGCCGGGAGCAGGCGGCAGCGAGACGGCGTCGGCCGTGGTCGCGGACATGGTCTCGGTCGTCGGCACCACGGGCACCGGCTTCCTCCAGAACGACCCCGTCTGGCGGTCGCTCGAGCGGCTGCCGGCGGGCGAGCTCCCCTCGCCCTACTACCTGCGCCTCCTGATCGAGGACCGCGCCGGCGTGCTCGCGCACGTGGCGCAGGAGCTCGCCTCGCAACAGGTCTCCGTCGCCCGCCTCGTGCAGCAGCAGGGCGACGGCCACGCCGTGCTGCACGTCGTCACGCACGAGGCCGCGGCCGGGCGCGTCCAGGCCGCGCTCGCCGCGATCGACGAGCTGCCGGAGTCGCGTGGCGACTCGACCGCGATCCCGGTCGTCTCCCAGCGGGGCGTCGAGGAGCTCGGGTGGACATGAGGATCGCCGCCGTGCGGAAATCCTCTAGAAAGACGCAGGTGCCCCAACCCCTGATCGAGCGCTTCCGCACCGTCCTTCCCGTCGGGGACGACACCCCTGCCGTCTCGCTGGGTGAGGGATCGACGCCGCTCCTCGCCGCACCGCGCCTCTCGGAGCGGTACGGCTGCGAGATCTGGCTCAAGTGGGAAGGCGCCAACCCGACGGGCAGCTACAAGGATCGAGGCATGACGGTCGCCGTGTCGAAGGCGGTCGAGTCGGGCGCCGAGGCCGTGATCTGCGCGTCGACGGGCAACACCGCCGCCTCGGCGGCGGCGTACGCGGCCCGGGCGGGCATCCGGGCGGTGGTGCTCGTGCCGCAGGGTGCCGTGGCGGGGCCGAAGCTGGCGCAGGCGCGCATCCTGGGCGCGCGCGTGCTCGAGGCGAAGGGGAGCTTCGACGACGCGCTCGCCGCTGCGGGCGCGCTCGCGGAACGGAGCCGGTTCGCCCTCGTCAACTCGCTCAACCCGCACCGGCGGGAGGGCCAGAAGACCGCGGTCTACGAGATCGTCGAGGAGCTCGGGACCGCGCCGGACGCCTTCGCCATCCCCTTCGGCGGCGGTGGGAACACGTCGGCGTATGCGCAGGCGCTGGGCGAGCTGGGCGTCGACGCGCTCCTCGTCGCCGCACAGGCCGCGGACCGCGAGCACACGCTCGCGAGCGCGATCCGCATCGGCCGCCCCGCGCACGCGGACGCCGTCGCCGCGAGCGGCGCCACCGTGGCGACCGTGGACGACGTGCAGATCGTCGCCGCTTGGCGGCTGCTCGCGGTCGAGGAGGGCGTCTTCTGCGAGCCGTCCTCGGCAGCCGGGCTCGCTGCGATCGCAGCCGAGCCCCCGCGCGGCGCCCGGATCGTGCTCACGCTGACGGGGCACGGGCTCAAGGACACGGACTCCGTCGCGGCCCACACCGCGCCGCCGCTCCCGGTCGAGCCGGATCCCGACGCCATCGCGGCGGCGATCGGCGCCGAGATCGACTGAGGGATGGCGCGCCCGTGATCGTCCGCGCCCCCGCGACGTCGGCGAACCTCGGCTCGGGCTTCGACTGCGTCGGCGTCGCCCTCGATCTCTGGAACGAGCTCGAGGTGAGCGAGGGCGACGGCGTCGTCGTGGAGGGCGAAGGGGCGGGCGAGCTGCCTGCGGACGCCACGAACCTCGCCGTTCGCGCCTACGCGCGCCTCTCCAGCCCGGAGGGCAAGCGCTTCCGCTTCGTCAACCGGATCCCGCTCGAGCGCGGTCTCGGGTCCTCCGCCGCGGCCGTGGCGCTCGGCCTGGCCGCCGCCGCGCCGGACGCCCGGGTGGAGGAGCTCCTGCCGATCGGCGCCGACCTCGAGGGGCATGCGGACAACGTCGCAGCAGCGCTCCTCGGCGGCGTCACCCTCGCGTGGGACGGACGCGCAGTGCGCGTCGCCGACACGCTCCCGCTGCGGCCGCTCGCCGTCGTCCCCGCGACACGGACGAGCACCGCGGCCTCACGCGACCGGCTGCCCGCGACGGTGCCGCACGCGGACGCGGCCTTCGCCGCTGCGCACGCCGCGCTCCTCGGAGCCTCGGCGGCGAGCGGCGACGCCGACCTGCTCGCAGCGGCGCTCGACGACCGGCTGCACGAGCCGTACCGTCCCTCGGCCGTGCTCGACGACGTCCGGCGGGAGCTGCCGCCGGGAGCGCGCGGCGCCACGCTGTCCGGCTCGGGGCCGTCGGTGATCGTGTGGGCCGAGGACGCCGCGCCCTGCGCCGCCGCGCTCCGCAGCCGCTTTCCCGACCACGACGTGCTCGAGCTGGAGATCAGCCCGCGCGGGGCCCTCGCATGACGACCGTGGTGGTCGACTGCCGGCCGCACGAGGCGTACGCAGCCGCGCACGTGCCTGGTGCGCGGCATCTCGATCCCGAGGGCGACCTGACGGGCGAGATCGGCGACGCGGGACGCGGGCGTCATCCACTGCCACCGGTGGACGCACTCGCCGAGGCCTTCTCGCGCGCCGGCATCGGGCCCGGGTCGTTCGTGCTCGCCTATGACGAGGGAACGGGATGGGCGGCACGCTGCTGGTGGCTGCTCCGACATCTCGGGCACGACGCCGCCGGCACGTTCGACCTCGGCGCCTACGCAGGGCCGACGGAGACCGGGGAGGGGCCCCGCCCGGAGCCGGGACCCGGCGCCTTCGTCCCCCGGCTCCGAACCGACGACGTGATCGAGGCGGAGGAGGTCCTTGCCCGGCTCGACGATCCGCGACTCGTCCTCTACGACGCGCGCTCCCCCGAGCGCTGGCGCGGAGACGTCGAGCCGCTCGATCCGGTCGCGGGCCGCATCCCGGGTGCCCGCAACGCCCCCTTCCCGGACCCGCTGCCTACCGGCGCGACCGAGCCGCAGGAGGTGGCCGTGTACTGCGGCTCCGGCGTGACGGCCGCCGTGGTGGCGCAGCGTCTGGTCCTCGCAGGACGCGAGGACGTCCGCATGTACCCCGGGTCCTTCAGCGAGTGGTGCCGGCGCGAGGGATATCCCATCGAGCGAGGAGAGCCAGAGCCGTGAGCACGCCCTACGACACGCCTTCCGACCCCGCCAAGCGGCACAGCGCCGCGCTCACCGACGGCCCCGACCGCGCCGGCGCGCGGGCGATGCTGAAGGGCACCGGGTTCACGGACGAGGACCTGGCGAAGCCGATCATCGGCGTCGCCACGACGTGGATCGAGACGATGCCGTGCAACCTCAACCAGCGGGCGCTCGCGCCGCACGTGAAGCGCGGCATCAGGGAGGCGGGCGCGACGCCGATGGAATTCAACACCATCGCCGTCTCCGACGGCGTCTCGATGGGCACCTCCGGCATGCGCGCCTCGCTCGTCTCGCGCGAGGTGATCGCCGACTCGATCGAGCTCGTCGCGCGCGGCCACCTGTTCGACGGCCTCGTCTGCCTGGTCGCCTGCGACAAGACGATCCCGGCCGCCGTGATGGCGCTCTGCCGCCTCGACCTTCCGGGGCTCGTCCTCTACACCGGCTCCATCGCGCCGGGCCGCTGGCGCGACCGGGACGTGACGATCCAGGACGTCTACGAGCAGATCGGCGCCTACGCGGCGGGCAAGATCACGGCGGCCGACCTGCACGAGCTCGAGTCCGTCGCCTGCCCGGCCGCGGGCGCCTGCGGCGGCCAGTTCACGGCCAACACCATGGCGACGGCCCTCGAGTTCCTCGGCATCAGCCCGGCCGGGCGCAACGACATCCCCGCGCTCGACACCGACAAGGAGGCGGCCTGCGTCGAGGCCGGCCGGCTCACCGTCGACCTCGTGCGCCGAGACGTGCGCCCATCGCAGATCGTGACGCGCGAGGCCATCGAGAACGCGGCCGCCTCGGTGGCGGCGACGGGCGGCTCGACCAACGGCGTCCTTCACCTCGTCGCGATCGCGAAGGAGGTCGGGGTCGACTTCACGATCGACGACTTCGACGCCGTCTCGGCGCGCACCCCCGTCGTCGCCGACCTGAAGCCGTTCGGCCGCTACGTGGCCACCGACGTGCACAGGGCGGGCGGGGTCGCCCTCGTGGCGCGCGAGCTCGCCAAGGCGGATCTCGTCCACACCGACGCCCCCAACGTCGACGGCCGCACGCTCGGCGAGATCGCGAGCGCCGCGGTGGAGACGGAAGGTCAGGACGTCGTCGTGCCGATCGAGCGGCCGCTCAAGCCGCGCGGCGGCATCGCCGTGCTGCGCGGCAACCTCGCGCCGGGCGGCTGCGTCGTGAAGCTCGCCGGCCACGACCGTCTCGTGCACCGCGGCCCGGCGCGCGTCTTCGACTCGGAAGAGGCGACCTTCGAGGCGGTCAAGGCGAAGCAGATCAAGCCGGGCGACGTGGTCGTGATCCGGTACGAAGGGCCCGTCGGCGGGCCCGGGATGCGCGAGATGCTCCACGTCACGGCGGCCATCGTGGGCGAGGGCCTGTCGGACGAGGTCGCTCTCGTCACGGACGGGCGGTTCTCCGGGGCGACCCACGGGTTCATGGTCGGGCACGTGTGCCCCGAGGCGGTGAAGGGCGGCCCGATCGCGGCCGTCCACGAGGGCGACACCATCGTGATCGACGTGGAGCAGCGGCGCATCGACGTCGAGCTCGAGGACGACGTGATCCGCGCGCGCCTCACGGACGTCGTGCCACCGTCCCCGCGGCACCCGAGCGGGGCTCTCGCCAAGTACGCGGCACTCGTGGCGCCGGCGTCGGAGGGCGCCGTCACGAGGCCGCTGTGATCGCCACGCGTGTACACTCGGACACGGAGCCGGGCACCGTCCCGCTCCACATCGAGAGAGGCTGAGGGACCGGCCCTGTGACGCCTCGGCAACCGGTTCCGTCGAGCAAGGCGCTCGGCGAGCACGGTGCCAAACCCGGACGGATGTCGAGCGAGACGAAGGAGGATCGACCCCCATGCCCGCCCTTTCCCTCTCCTGTCGGGTCTGTGAGACGGAGCACGCGCTCGAGGCAATCGGTGTCTGCTCACGGTGCTTCGGCCCTCTCGACCCGGTCTACGACTGGGATCTCCTCCGCGCCATGGTCACCGTCGAGCGCATCCGCTCGGGGCCGCCGTCGCTGTGGCGCTACGCGGACCTTCTGCCGGTCGAGGCTCCGGACGAGCCGCGCCTGAGCCCGGGACTGACGCCGCTCGTGCCGGCGCCCCGCCTCGCCGAGGAGGTCGGGGTGGCGGAGCTGTGGCTGAAGCTCGACACCGCCAACCCGACGCACTCGTTCAAGGACCGGGTGGTCGCCGTCGCCGCGCAGAAGGCCCGCGAGCTCGGCTTCACGACGCTGTCCTGCTCCTCGACAGGGAACCTGGCCGGCGCCGTCGCCGCGCGCGCAGCGGCCGAGGGCCTGTCCGCTGCGGTCTTCTGCCCCTCGGACCTCGAGCCCGAGAAGCTCGCCGCCGCCGCCGTCTACGGACCGACGATCTACGCCGTCAACGGCACGTACGACCACTGCGCGCGCCTCTCGGTCGAGCTCTCGTTCGAGCTGCCCTGGGGGTTCGTCAACGTCAACCTGCGCTCCTACTACGCAGAGGGGTCGAAGACGCTCGCGTACGAGATCGCCGAGCAGCTCGGCTGGCTGCAGCCGGACGTGGTTGCGATCCCCATCGCCTCCGGCGCGCTCTACCACAAGGTGGGCCAGGGCTTCGCCGAGCTGCGCTCGCTCGGGCTCGTCGAGGGCCCCTCGCCACAGCTCGTGGGCGGTCAGGCCGAGGGCTGCCAGCCGGTGGCGACGTCGTTCCGCGAGGGCAAGCCGGTCGTGCCCGTCCGCCCCGACACGGTGGCACGCTCGCTCGCCATCGGCAGCCCGGCCGACGGAGACTTCGCCGTGGCGACGGCACGCGACACCGGCGGCACGATCCTCGCCGTCGCCGAGGACGAGGTCGGCGAGAACATGACGCTTCTCGCGCAGAGGTCGGGAGTCTTCGGCGAGACCGCGGCGGGCGTCACCCTGGGCGCGCTGCGCGCGGCCGTCGCGGAAGGATCGGTGGCGCCGGCCTCGCGCGTCGTGCTGCTCGTCACCGGCGACGGCCTGAAGACGCCGCAGCCGGTCGCCTCGAGCTACGCGCCCGTGGCGATCGAGGCGGACGCGGACGCCTTCATCGACGAGCTGCGCGTCGCCTAGCGCCCTCCCCGGCGAAGGGGGACGCGGCGGTATTGCATACTGTATGGTCGCCGCGTGTCGAGCGTCTTCGACGGTGACCAGCCGCTGACGCGGAACGCAAGCGCCGCGGCCGTCGAGCTCATCCGCGCCGCCATCCTCGAGGGCCGGCTCCCGCCGGGGCACCGCCTCAAGGAGGGGGAGCTCGCGGGGACGCTGGGCATCAGCCGCACCCCCATCCGCGAGGCGCTCTTCATCCTCCAGGCCGAGGGCCTCATCGAGGCGACGCCGAACCGCGGCGCCACCGTGCGGACGTACGAGCTGGACGAGCTCCGCGACATGTACGAGCTGCGCGGCGTGCTCGAGGGGCTCGCCGCCCGCCGCGCCGCGCCGCGGCTCGACCACGCCGCCATCGAGGAGCTGCGGGCGAGCTGCGACCGCTTCGCAGAGGTGGCGGAGAGCGGGGAGATCAAGGCCATCGTGGCCGAGAACCTCTTCTTCCACGGCACGATCCACGAGGCGTCCGGCAGCGCGCGCCTGCAGGAGATGGTGCGCCAGACGATCGCGCTGCCGCTCGTCTACCGATCCTTCGTGTGGTACTCGCCCGACCAGATTCGCGCCTCGCTCCACTACCACCGGCAGCTCGTCGGCGCCTTCGAGCGGCGCGACGCGGAGCGCGCGGAGCTGCTCATGAAGGAGCACCTGGCGGAGGCCCTCGACATGCTCGTCACCCACGTGGCCGACGCGGGCGGGCTGGGCGCAGCGACGGCACGGTGGGTGAGCGCCGGGTGAGCGACGGGGGAGGCGGGCCCCTGGAGGGCATCAGGGTGGTCGAGCTGGGCCAGCTCCTCGCCGGCCCGTTCACGGGGCGCCTGCTCGGCGACCTCGGAGCGGAGATCATCAAGGTCGAGCCGCCCGGGCAGCCGGACCCGATCCGCGAATGGGGCAAGGCGCGGTACCACGGGCGCTCGCTGTGGTGGCCGGTGCAGTCGCGCAACAAGAAGTGCGTGACGCTCAACCTGCGGCACGAGCGCGGCCAGGAGCTGCTGCTCAAGCTGGTCGAGCAGGCTGACGTGGTCGTCGAGAACTTCCGCCCCGGCACCCTCGAGCGGTGGAACCTCGGCTACGACCGGCTCAGCGAGGTCAACCCGCGCGTCGTCCTCGCGCGGGTGTCCGGCTACGGGCAGACGGGCCCGTACGCCAAGCGGGCGGGCTTCGCCTCCGTGTCCGAGGCGATGGGCGGGATCCGCTACATCAACGGCTTCCCGGACCAGCCGCCGCCGCGCATGCACCTGTCGCTCGGCGACTCGCTGGCGGGGATGTTCGCCGCGCAGGGGATCCTCGCCGCCCTCTACTGGCGCGACGCGCTCGGCGGCGGCGTGGGCCAGGTCGTGGACGTCTCGCTGATGGAGTCCGCGTTCGCGCTGCTCGAGAGCGCCGTGCCGGAGTACGACCGCCTCGGGATCGTGCGCGGCCCGCAGGGCACGAACCTGAAGGGCATCGCGCCGTCGAACATCTTCAAGAGCTCCGACGGCAAGTGGATGGTGATCGCCGCCAACGCCGACAACGTCTTCCGGCGGCTGTGCGACGCCATGGGCCGGCCCGAGCTGGCCGACGACCCCAGGTTCGCGACGCACCTCGCGCGCGGCGACAACCAGGACGAGATCGAGGGGATCGTCGCCGCCTGGGCGCTCGAGCGCACCGCGCGCGAGATCGACGAGGTGCTGAACGAGGCGGGGGTGATCTGCGGGCCGATCTACACGATCGCCGACATCTTCGAGGACCCGCAGTTCCAGGCGCGGGACATGCTGTTGACGCACGTCGACCCCGAGTTCGGCGAGTACGTCGGGCCGGGCATCGTGCCCAAGCTGTCACGCACTCCCGGCGCTGTCCGCTGGTCGGCTCCGTGGGAGGAAGGAAGCCACAACCGGGAGGTCTACGGCGAGCTGCTCGGCCTCCCCGAGGAGGAGCTCGCCGCGCTCGCCGAGGAGGGGGTCCTGTGACGGCCGTCACGGTCTGCGACGTCGCCCCGCGCGACGGGCTGCAGAACGACCCCGTGACGCTCGAGCCGGCGATCCGCGCCGAGCTCGTCGACCGTCTCGCCCGTGCAGGCGTGCCCCGCATCGAGGCGGTGAGCTTCGTCAATCCGGCGCGCGTCCCGCAGATGGCGGGCGCCGAGGAGGTCGTCGCCGCCATCGAGCAGCGCGAGGGGGTGGTCTACGCCGGGCTCGCCCTGAACGAGCGCGGGTACGACCGGCTGCGGGCGACCGCGCTGCAGGAGGTCCACTTCGCGTTCGCGGTGAGCGAGGAGTTCAACCGGCGCAACGCCGGTGCCGGCACGGAGGAGTCCGTCGTCGCCGGCGAGCGGATCGTCGAGCGGGCGCACGAGGACGGCCTGCGCGCCACCGTCACCCTGGGCACGGCGTTCGGATGCCCGTTCGCAGGGGCGATCGACCCCCAGCGGGTGCTCCAGCTCGCCGAGCGGTTCGTCGCCTCCGGCGCGGACGAGATCGTGTTCGCGGACACGGTCGGCGTCGGCGTGCCGCGGCAGGTGCGGCACCTCGTGGGGGCGGGAGTGGGGCTCGGCGTGCCGATCGGGGTCCACCTGCACAACACCCGGAACACGGGCCTCGCGAATGCCGTGGCCGCTCTGGAGGCGGGAGCGACCGTCTTCGACGCCTCCGTCGGCGGCGTGGGCGGATGCCCCTTCGCGCCTCGCGCGACCGGGAACATCTGCACGGAGGACCTCGTCTACCTGCTTCACGGGGAGGGCGTCGAGACGGGCATCGACCTCGGCGAGCTCGTCATGGTGGCGCAGTGGCTGGAGGGAGTGCTCGGGCGCGAGCTCGAGGGCATGGTCTACAAGGCCGGCGTCTTCGCGCCGGTTGCGGGCTAACGGGAGAAGGAGAGATCGGATGGCGTACAGGCTCGGGGTCGACGTCGGGGGAACCTTCACCGACCTCTTCCTCGTCAACGACACCGACGGGGGTGCGCAGTTCCGCGTGAAGACCCCGTCGACCCCTGCGGATCCGTCGCAGGGCGTTCTCACCGGCGTGCGCCGCATCTGCGACGAGGCCGGGATCGCCGCCGGCGACCTCCGCAACATCCTCCACGGCACCACGGTCGCGACGAACGCGGTGCTGGAGTCGAAAGGTGCGCGGGTCGGCCTGATCACCACCTCGGGCTTCGCGCAGATCCTGCACCTCGCCCGCTCGCAGACCCCCGGCCCGCTGGCGGGCTGGATCATCATGATCAAGCCCGATCCGCCCGCGTCGCTGGCGGACACGCGCGAGGCGGTGGAGCGGATGGGGCCGCGTGGCGAGACCGTCGTCCCCGTCGACGAGGCGCAGGTCGAGGAGATCGTCCGCGACCTCGTCGAGTCGGGCGTCGAGTCGCTCACGGTGGGGCTGATCAACTCCTACGTCAACCCGGCGCACGAGGAGTCGATCGGGGCGATCGTGGAACGGCTCTATCCGGGCTTCCCGGTCACGCTCTCCTCCCACGTGCTGCCGGAGTTCCGCGAGTACGAGCGGACGCTGACGGCCTGCATGAACTCGTATGTGCGGCCGAAGGTCGCGACCTACGTCAAGGAGCTGCAGACGGAGCTCGCGGGGATCGGGGCGAAGGCCGAGGTGAACCTCCTCCGCTCCGACGCGGGACTGATGACCACGACGGAGGCCGCCCGCAACCCGATCTACGGGATCCTCTCCGGTCCCGCCGGCGGCGTCGCGGGGGCGCTCTACGTGGCCCGCAAGGCGGGCTTCGACGACATCCTCACGTTCGACATGGGCGGCACGTCGACGGACGTCGCGCTCTGCCAGAACGGGCTGCCGACGATCGGCCGGGAGACGTCGATCAGCCACTTCCGCATCAAGGTGCCGTCGGTCAACGTGCACACGGTGGGCGCGGGCGGCGGCTCGATCGCACACGTGCCCGAGCTGACGAAGGCGCTCCGGGTGGGGCCGCAGTCGGCGGGCGCCGACCCGGGCCCCGCGGCCTACGGACGCGGCGGCGAGGAGCCGACCGTGACCGACGCCAACGTCGTGCTCGGCCACCTGCCGCCGCGACTGCTCGGCGGCGAGATGACGCTGGACGTGGAGGCCTCGCGCGCGGCGGTGCAGAAGATCGCCGACGCGATGGGCCTGGACTCCGCGGAGGCGGCGGCGGAGGGCATCGTCGCGATCGTGAACGAGAACATGGCCGGCGCCCTCCGGCTCGTCTCCGTGCAGCGCGGACACGACCCGCGCGAGTTCGCCCTCGTGGCGTACGGCGGCGCCGGCCCCCTGCACGCGAACGCGGTGGCGCAGATCATGGGGTCCTTCCCGGTGGTCGTGCCTCCGGCCCCCGGCCTGCTCTGCGCCATCGGCGACCTGGTGGCCGACTTCCGCGACGAGTTCGCGCAGACGTACATCCGGGTCCTCGCGGAGGCCGACCCCGGTGAGGTGGCCTCCATCCTGGAGGCGCTCGGCGAGCGCGCCAGGGCGTGGCTCGACGGCGAGGGGATCCCGGCCGACGCGCAGCACGTCGCCTACTCCGCCGACATGCGCTACCACCGCCAGGGCTACGAGATCCCCGTCGCGGTCGACCCGGTCGAGCTCCGCGGCGGCCTCGGGGAGCTGGAGGAGCGCTTCAACCAGCTGCACGAGCAGCTGTACGGCTTCCGCATGCCCGGCACCGCCTCGGAGATCGTCAACCTGCGAGCCGTGGGCTCGGGCGCCGTGCCCAAGCCCGAGCTCCCCACCGGCGCAACGGGGGGCGCGGACGCGTCGGCCGCGGTGAGCGAGGAGCACGAGATCGTGTTCGAGGGCGAGCGCCACCCCACGAAGATCTACGACCGGGCGGCCCTCGCGCCGGGCCACCGCTTCGACGGCCCCGCCGTGGTGACCGAGTTCGACTCCACGACCGTCGTCCTCCCGGGCTACGAGGCCCAGGTGGACGAGAACTTCAACATCCTCATCAACCCGAAGGCGTAGGTGACCCGATGACCGCACTTCAGGACGAGCTCCGGATCGCCGAGATCCCCACGGACGTCGAGGTCGATCCCGTCACCCTCGACATCATCGAAGGGGCGCTGAAGAGCGCCCGCTTCGAGATGGACGCCGTGCTCTTCCGCTCGGCGATGAGCCCCGTCATCCGCGAGCAGCACGACGAGTTCCCGATGATCACGGACCCGCGCGGCCGCATGGTGGTGGGCCAGTTCGGGGCCTACATCAACGAGATGATGGCGGAGTGGGACCGGGGCGTGTACCCGGGCGACGTGATCCTCACGTCGGACCCGTTCAAGTGCTCGGCCTCGATCTCGCATACGAACGACTGGCTCGTGCTCGTGCCCATCTTCCACGGAGACGAGCTCGTCGGCTGGTCGTCGCAGTTCGGGCACCAGATGGACGCCGGCGGCCGCCTCCCGGGCTCGCTGCCGACGGGCGCGACGACGACGATCTTCGAGGAGGGGATCATCATCCCGCCGATCAAGATCGTCGAGCGCGGTGTCGTCCAGGAGGACGTGCTCCGGCTGATCTTCAACAACGTTCGCCTGCCGGAGA
>DATBIN010000091.1:0-8366 GCA_036556925.1 Gaiella sp. | reverse complement strand
GCGACCGCTGCCGGCCGTGGTTCAGAGCCTGGGAGATCAGGGAGCGGCAGTAGTAGGGCATGTTCTCGTTGACCTTGCCGGCGAGCTCGATGAACTCGGTCGTGAAGTCGTACTCCCGCGCCTTCCAGGTCAGGTAGAACGGGTCGATCGGGATGCAGTGCCCGCCGAGGCCGGGACCGGGCTCGAAGCGCATGAAGCCGAACGGCTTCGTGGCCGCCGCGTCGATGACCTCCCACACGTCGATCCCCATGCGATTGCAGAGGCGCGCGAGCTCGTTGACGAGCGCGATGTTGACCGAGCGGAAGATGTTCTCCAGGAGCTTCGTCAGCTCGGCGGCCTCGGGTGTGGACACGCGGTGCACGTGGTCGACCGCGGAGCCGTAGAGCGCCGCGGCGGCCTCGGTCGAGGCCTCGTCGATCCCACCCACGATCTTGGGCACGTTGCGCGTCGTCCAGTCCGTGCGCCCGGGGTCCACGCGCTCGGGGGAGAAGGCGAGGTGGAAGTCCTGTCCCGCTCGCAGGCCGGAGCCTTGCTCGAGGACGGGGAGCAGGTCGGTCCGCGTGGTTCCCGGGTACGTCGTGGACTCGAGCACGACGAGGTGGCCGGGCCGGAGGCGCGCCGCGATCTGCTCGGCCGCACCGAGGACGATCGAGAGATCCGGCTCGCGCTGGCGCGAGAGCGGCGTCGGGAGCGCGATGAGGATCGCGTCGGCCTCGCGCAGGACGTCGTAGTCCGTCGTCGCGGCCAGGCCCTGCTCGTCGATGAGCCTGCGCAGGGTCTCCGAGGGCACGTCCTCGACCGGGCTGTCGCCGCGGCGAAGCCGGTCGACGCGTGCGGCGTCGATGTCGACGAGGACGACGCGCTGCCCCGCCTCGGCGAACACCTGGGCGAGGGGGATGCCGACGTACCCGGCGCCGACGATGGCGACGTCGTACGTCGCCTGCGTCGGCGGTGCGTCGCGCTCGCTCGTGTCGGGCACCGTCACGGCGGGCAATGCTACCCGCCTCGACGGCCTTGTAACCGATCGTCACAAGGCGGCGCGGGCGAGTACCTCGGCGATGCGCTCGCTGGCGTGGCCGTCGCCGTACAGCATCGGGCGCGAATCCGGCATGCGCGCGGTGCGCACGGCCTCGGCGAGGGCTTCGGGATCGTCGTCGACGAGCACGTTGGCCCCGGCCGCGACCGTGTCGACCCACTCGGTCGACGGCCGCGCCGTGACGCAGGGCACGCCGTACCAGTACGCCTCCTTCTGCAACCCCCCGGAGTCGGTCACGACGACGCGCGCCTGCGAGACGGCGGCGGCGAGCTCCAGGTAGCCGAGGGGCTCGACGAGCGCGACGTGGGGTGCGAGCTCCACCTCCTCGACCCGGATCGCCCGGGCCGTGCGCGGATGGGCGGGGAAGAGAACGGGCTCCGAGAGCGCGTTGAGGCCTGCGACGATCCGGCCGAGCCGCGGCTGCACGACGTTCGCCTCGCGGTGCAGGGTTGCGACGACGTAGGTACCCGGCGAGTACGGCGGTGGCACGCGCTCTCGCGCGATCGGGCCGAAGAGGCGGACGGCGTCGGCCATCACGTCGCCCACCACCTCGACCTCGCCCCGGACGCCCTCGTCGCGCAGGGTCTGCCGCGAGCGCTCGTCCGGGCAGAGGAGGAGGGCCGAGACGCCGTCGACCTCGATGCGGGCGCGCTCCTCCGGCATCGACAGGTCGCCGCTGCGGAGGCCGGCCTCGACGTGGACGAGGGGTCGCCCCGTCGCGACGGCGGCGCGTGCCGCTGCGAGCGTCGAGTTCGTATCGCCGTACACGAGCACGCAGTCCGGGCCCTCGTCGCCGAGAACGGGCTCGATGGCCGCCTGGAGCGCCGCCGGGTCGGACGTGCGCAGGTCGAGCCGGTGGCTGGGCTCGGCGATGCCGAGCTCGTCGAAGAAGACGGCGGACAGCTCTGGATCCCAGTGCTGTCCGGTGTGAACGACCACCTCGTCGTGGCCTGCCTCGCGGAGCGCGAGCTGGAGCGGCGCCGCCTTGACGAACTGTGGCCGGTTGCCGACGACGCTCACGATCCTGGCCACAGCGGCAGCCTAGTTCTCGCGCCGGTGCTGCCCGCCGGTCGGGATCGCTCGCTGCGAGGGATCGCCGGGGCTACGCAGGCTCCCCCGTTTGGGGGGTGAGGCCTGATCAGTCCCGCCTACCGTGAGCACAGAAGATGTCCACGCTGGAGCAATCCATTGCGGCCGTGGACGATCGGCTCAGCCCTCGCAAGCTGCTGACCGTCCTCTGCGCCGCGCTCGTGCTGCCGATCCCGCTGATGGCGTGGAGCGGCTTCGTCGTTCCCCTGCCCGCCATCGTCGAGCGCGTCGTGACGTCGCTCGTCCCCGGCGGGAGCGACGCGCTCGCGCGCCAGGAGGCATGGGAGGCAGAGGTCGCAGTGGGCCGGCACTCGGTGTCGCTCACGGAGCAGGAGCAGCATTCGCTGCTTCTCGCCGGCTACCGCTCGGCGCTCGGCTCCCGCGCGCCGAAGGCCACGGTGGTCAGTGCGCCTGCGCAGACCAGGCCTGCCGCGGCGAAGCCGAAGGCAGTTCCGAAGAGTGGTGCGACTCCCGCCTCGAGCGGCTCGAGCGAGGCTGCGGCCGGAGCCGGAGCGGCGACCGCGGCGCAGGCGCCTGCGCCCGCCACCGATGCGCCGACCACCGAGCAGCCTGCGCACGCTGCGCCGGGCTCGGGGTCGAGCGGGAAGGCGTCCGGCTCGGGCGCCGGAGGCTCGTCGGTCGGCGGGAAGGCCAACGGCAACGGGACGACCTCGACGGGGACGGCGAAGGGGAACGGCAACGGCTCGGGATCGGGCCAGGGCTCCGGCGCGGTCAAGAGCCAGGGCAACGGGCAGGGCTCCGGCGCTAGCAACGGCCAGGGCAACGGCCAGGGCAACGGTAACGGCGCCGCTGCAAACGCGGGCACGGGGCAGGGCGGATCGGTCCCAGGCGCCACCCCGGCGAGCCCGGACGCGCCCGGTGCCTCCGGCAGCACACCTGCCGGCGCGGGGACGCCAGGCGGCGGCGCCTCGGGCTCCGCCCCCGACTCGCCAGGGGCCACGGCTCCTGGCAACTCGGGTGCAGCGAGCTCGGGTAGCAGCTCGGGCGGGTCGAGCGGCTCCGGTGGCGGCTCCTCGTCCGGCTCCGCGCCGGGATCGAGCGCGGGCGGGAACGGCGGTGGCGCCTCGTCGCAGACGTCGGGATCGACGCCCGGGAACTCGGGCGCGAAGGGCTGATCCAAGGATGCTCTGGCGCGCTGCCTCGCGGCGGAGGGAGCGGCCACCGCGGCTGGTCCTGCGCTTCGCCGTCGTCACCGCGGTGGGCCTCGCGCTCGCCGGCGCGGTGATCCTCACGGTGGTGCGCTCGCTCGACGTGCGCCAGGCCGAGCGCGCCGCGATCGACCACGCGCGCTACGCGATCGGCGCGCTCGTCCACGACCAGCTCGTCGCGACCGACCTCCGTCGAGACGTCGTCGGTGCGCGACGGACCTCGCTCGACCGGCTGTTCGAGGCGCGCGTGCTGATCGGCGGCACCTTCCGGCTGTCGCTCCTCCGCTCCGACGGACGGGTGACGTACTCGACCGACCACGCCATGATCGGGAGCTCGCAGCGCGGCCGCGCGTCGGTCGAGGGCCGCAACCGCGCCGTCAGCGCCGTCGAGGGCGTCCGCGTGCCCGGCGCCCGCGCAGAGGTTCGAGCGCTCGTCACCGCCGTGCCCGTGGTCGTCGGCAAGCGGGACCGCGTGCACGGCATCGTGGTGCTGGAGCAGGAGTACGCGCCGATCGCGGCGGCGGCCTCCGACGCGTTTCTTCCCATCGCCGGCGTGCTCGAGGTCGTCCTCGTCCTGTTCTTCCTGCTGCTGGTGCCCTCGCTCGCCCGCACCACGTCCCGCATCCGGAAGCACGCCGAGCAGATCGAGGCGACGGCGACCCACGACCCGGTCACCGCGCTCGCGAATCGCAGCGGCCTGCACCGCGCCGCGGCGTCGTTGCCATCCGCCGACTGCACCGCGGTCGTGCTCGTCGACCTCGACCGGTTCAGGGAGGTGAACGCGGCGCTCGGCCACGAGTGCGGAGACGAGGTGCTCCGCCGTGTGGCGCAGGCGCTGGAGGCCACCGCACGCGGAGCCGCGGTCGCGCGGGTCGGCGGCGACGAGTTCGCCGTCGTGCGCCCCGTCGCGTCGCGGGGGGAGGCGATCGAGCTCGCCCAGCGCATCCGTCTCGCGCTCGAGAGCCCGTTGACCCTCGACGGCGTCCCGGTGCAGGTGACGATCAGCGCCGGCGTCGCGCTCGCGCCCGACCACGGTACGGAGCTGGACGGCCTGCTCCAGCACGCCGAGATCGCCGTGTACGCGGCCAAGCGGGACCAGAGCGGCGTTGCGCTCTACGACGCCGAGGCGGACACCTCGAGCGCCGAGCGACTGGCGCTGATGGCCGAGCTCCGCGACGCGCTCCAGGCCGGCGACCTCGAGGTCTGGTTCCAGCCGATCGTGGCGCTGCGGGCGGCGAAGATGATCGGGATGGAGGCGCTCGTGCGGTGGCGCCACGAACGTCGGGGGATGATCGGGCCGGACCAGTTCGTCCCGCTGCTCGAGCACATGGGCCTGCTACGTCCCTTGCACCGGCTGGTGCTGGAGAAGGCGCTCGCGTCCTGCCGCGTGTGGAACGACAAGGGAGTCGAGCTCTCGGTCTCGATCAACATCACCGCGCGCGACCTGCTCGACCCGGCGCTCCCCGACGAGGTCGCCGACGCGCTGGCCCGTCACGGCGTCGCCCCGCGGTTGCTGGTGCTCGAGATCACCGAGTCGACGCTGATGACGGACGCGGAGCGCGCCCGCCGGTCGCTCGAGCGTCTCGCGGCGATCGGCGTGCGGACTGCGATCGACGACTTCGGCACGGGGTACTCGTCACTCGCCTATCTCCAGCGCCTGCCGGTGCACGCGATCAAGCTCGACCGCAGCTTCGTGGCCGGGATGCTCGACGACCCGAGCAGCGCGGCGATCGTGCGCACCACCGTCGACCTCGGCCGCACGCTCGGGCTCGTGGTCGTCGCCGAGGGCATCGAGGAGGAGGAGCAGTGGCAGCGGCTCGCCGAGATCGGCTGCCGCTTCGGCCAGGGGTACCTCTTCGGGAAGCCGCTGGAGCCCGAGCGGGTCGTCACCCTCATCGAGGCCGACGCCAGCCCGGTCGCCGCCTGAGCCGCCCCCCGGCGCGCGGCGTTCCTGCAATCCTGCGGCGAGGTCTTCGGTGTGTTCGTCCTCGCGGTCGAGGAGGTCTCGATGGGCATCGAGGTGGAAGGGCTGGATCACGTCGCGTTGGCGGTCTCGGAGCACGCGCTGTCGGTGCGGTGGTACCGCGAGCTCCTCGGGCTCGAGCGCTCGCATCCGGAGTGGGGAGACGCTCCGGCGATGGTCATGGCCGGGAACGGGAGCGGGCTGGCGCTCTTCCCGGCCGGCGACCGCCCGCTGGGGTTCCTCCACCTCGCCTTCCGCGCCGACCGCGCCCGCTACGAGGCGGCGAAGGAGACGCTGACGCGCGAGGGCGTTGCCTTCCAGGAGCAGGACCACGGCACGTCCCACTCGATCTACTTCGCCGACCCCGACGGAGTGCGGCTCGAGATCACCACCTACGAGGTGTAAGCGCTCCTGACGGCGAGCGATGGGCCGTGAAGGATTCGAACCTTCGACCTTGGGATTAAGAGTCCCCTGCTCTACCAGCTGAGCTAACGGCCCGGGCGGCTGCGAAGGATAGCGGCCGTTCGGCCGCTGATCGGAGCGCAGCGGGCGGTCGCCGGAGGCCGGCTTGGCCGGCCGGGAGGCTCTGGCGCAGGGCTGTGTCGCGCGGTGAAGGAGGGGGCTCGTGGGGGAACCATGGGTTCCTCCACGTAAAGTCCGCTGCTCTACCAGCTGAGCTAACGGCCCGGGCGGCTGCGAAGGATAGCGGCCGGTCGGCCGCTGATCGGAGCGCAGCGGGCGGTCGCCGGAGGCCGGCGTGGCCAGCCCGGGAGGGTCGTTGCGCCGTGGTGAGACGTGGGTGGGAGAGGGCGTTCGTGGGGGAGCCATCGGTTCCCCCACGTCCTGTAGTCTCGCCCCGGTGGTTCGCAGGGGAGCCGTCGTGCGTTTGCTCACGATCGGGATCGTCACGGCGATCCTGGTCACGCTCGTCGCGGTCCTGATCCCGTGGCTGCCGACCTCCGCGTCCGAGGAGATGGACCGCATCACGTTCGTCTACTGGTTCGCGACGATCATCTGCATCGGCATCTTCGCGCTCGTCGTCGCGGTCGTGCTGTACTCGGTGTGGGCGTTCCGCGCGCAGCCGGAGGACGACACCGACGGCCCGCCGATCCACGGCCACACGGGTCTGGAGATCGTCTGGACGGTGATCCCCGCCGTACTCGTGATCGCCATCGGGGTCGTCAGCGCGGTGGTCATGTCCCAGAACGCGGACGCGGGCCGCGATCCGCTCACGGTGAAGGTGTTCGCGCAGCAGTTCGCGTGGCGCTTCCAGTACCCGGCCCAGGGGGACCTCCGCTCGAACGAGCTCGTGCTGCCGCTCGGCCGCAACGTCCGCTTCGAGCTGGAGTCCGCGGACGTGATCCACTCGCTCTGGATCCCCGAGATGGGGCAGAAGCAGGACGTCGTGCCCGGCGTGCAGACGAAGATCGTGATCACGCCGACGCGGACGGGCCGCTTCACGCTCGTCTGCACCGAGCTCTGCGGGCTCGGGCACTCGACGATGCGCGCGCCCGTGCGCGTGCTCCGGCCGGCGGCCTGGGAGGCCTGGGTGCGGGAGCACGGCCAGCAGGCGGGCGGCGGCCAGGGCGGCGGGAACGGCGCGGCCGCGGCGGACGGCGCCGAGGTCTTCGCCACGGCGGGCTGCGGCGGCTGCCATGCGTTCGCGCCGGCGGGCTCGGACGGCCAGATCGGCCCCGGGCTCGACGACGTCGCGGCGTCGGCTCGGGCCGCGGGGCAGGAACCGGCCGAGTACGTCCGCACCTCGATCGTCGATCCGGACACACGCCTCGCGCCGGGCTACGCTGCCGGCGTGATGCCGAAGACGTTCGGGGAGTCCCTCACCTCGCAGGAGATCGACGCGCTCGTCGCCTACCTGACGGACGGCGAAGGGTGAGCAGGTGACCACGACCGTCGAGCACGAGACCCACGAGCACCCGGCCGCCGGCCCCTGGGCGCCACGGCCACGCGGGCGCCTGATGCGCCCCGGCTTCCTGCGCGCTGCGTGGTGTGCGCCGGCCTTCTTCCTCGCCGGCATGTACATCGTCGTCACCCTGCGCTGGATCGCAGGCTGGGACCCGGTCTACGACTGGGAGATCATCGTGCTCGTCGGCGGCATGGTCGCCGCGCCGATCGGCTTCCTGCTCGGCATCGGCGCCTTCGACTACTGGCTCTACTGGATCTCCGGCCGGCCGACCGTCCCCGAGGACCACTCCGGCCACGGCGCGCGCTCGTGGAAGGACTACCTCAAGGTCAACACCGACCACAAGGTGATCGGGATTCAGTACCTGGTCACGACGTTCACCTTCTTCGTCGTCGGCGGCTTCCTCGCGTTGCTCTTCCGCGCCGAGCTCGCCCAGCCCGGCATGCAGTTCTTCGACACCCAGACGTTCAACGGGCTCGTCTCCGCGCACGCCACGCTGATGATCTTCGTGTTCATCATCCCGGCGTTCGCCGGCCTCGCGAACTTCGCCGTGCCGCTCATGCTGGGGGCGCCGGACATGGCCTTCCCGCGGCTCAACGCGCTCTCCTACTGGCTGTTGCCGATCGCCGGCGTGATGTTCCTCGCGAGCTTCCTCGCGCCGGGCGGCGCCTTCGCCACGGGCTGGACGAGCTACGCGCCGCTCGCGTCCGAGCAGCCCTTCGGCCAGGTGTTCTTCAACATGGGCGTCCAGTGGGCCGGGGCGTCGTCGATCCTCACCGCGCTCAACTTCCTCGTCACGATCATCACGATGCGCGCGCCGGGGATGACGTTCTGGCGCATGCCCCTGCTCGTCTGGGCGAACTTCACCACGTCGCTGCTCGTCGTCATCGCCACCCCGTTCATCGCCGGGTCGCAGTTCTTCGTCATGTTCGACCGGGTCATGCACACGAGCTACTTCATCCCGGACGAAGGCGGCTACGTGCTCGGGTACCAGCACATCTTCTGGTTCTACAGCCACCCGGCCGTCTACATCATGATGCTGCCCGGCTTCGGGATCGTCTCCGAGGTGATCGCCACGATGAGCCGCAAGCCGATCTTCGGCTACCGCCTGATGGCGATCTCGCTGCTCGGGATCCTCGTGCTCGGCTTCTCCGTCTGGGCGCACCACATGTTCGTGGCCGGCATGGC
>DATBIN010000090.1:0-15136 GCA_036556925.1 Gaiella sp. | reverse complement strand
GCGCTGTCGACGAACCCCGGCGTGGGCATCGACGACTGGGGCGCCCTCGTGCTCGAGATCGTCGCCACCGCGCTCTTCGTGATGGTCGTCGCCACCGTCGCCTCCGACGAGCGCGCGCCGTGGCAGGGCGTCATGGCGCCGTTGATGATCGGGCTCTTCATCTTCACAGCGGCCGTCACCGTCGGCCCCAGCTCGGGCGGGTCGTTCAACCCCGCTCGCTCGCTGGATCCGGTCATCTGGAACCAGGACTGGAGCAACGTCTGGATCTACCTCGTCGGCCCGCTCGCAGGCGCCGTCATCGGCGGAGCTCTGTGGTCGATGCTCACGGGTCCCGAGTGGGGCCCCCGCGAGCCGCGCGCCATGCGCGAGACACGCTGACCGTCACTGCGCGTCCGGAATCCGCTCGCGCGGATTCCGGACGCGCAAACTCCTGAAGCCGGCCGCTTCGCGGCCGGACGGCGCGGAGCTCGGATCACGCCTCCAGCCAGCCTGGAGGCTCGTGCAGTCGGGGCGGCCGGATCCGAACCGGCGACCTCCTGCTCCCAAAGCAGGCGCTCTACCAGGCTGAGCTACGCCCCGGCACACACGCAGTCTAGGGGGCCCGGACGATCACCACGAGACGGCGTGGGCCGTGGACGCCTTCCACGCGCGCGAGCTCGATGTCCGAGGTGGCGGACGGCCCCGAGACGAGCACGATCGGCCGGCCGGCACGCGCGGCGGGTTCGAGACGCTCCAGGAGCTCGGGAAACGTCTCCACGATCTGTGCCGCCTCGACGACGCAGACATGGAGATCGGGGACCAGCGTGGTCGCGCGGCGGCCCTGACCGGTGCCGCCGTCGAGGGCGATCGTGCCCGTCTCCGCACACGCGGCGGCGCAGGTGGTGACCACGCCGTCGAGAGCGTCGAGCGTGGCGGCGTCCAGGCGGTCGTCCTCCACGAGCTCCAGGCCGGGCGGACGCAACGAGAGGTGGAGATCGGGAGGGACCACGACACGCCGCGCGCCCTGCCCGGCGAGCGCAGCGGCGCAGGCAGTGCCGGGATCGTCGGTCACCGTGACGGACGCGCCGTAGTCCTCGACCCGCTCGACGAACAGCCGCACGCGGTCCGCCTCGGGCAGCGTGCCGCGCAGCCGGTAGGTGCGGGCGAACGAGGGCTCCTCGTCGGCCGGGACGTCGCCGAGCGCGGCCCGGAGGCGCGCCAGGATCGCGTCACGCGCCTCGCTCACGCGCCTCCCACCATTCACGAAAGGTCTGTGCGGGCAGCGCCGGCAGCTCGCGGGACGCGCCCCAGCCGGCGAGTGGGCCGACGAAGCTCCGCACCCAGCCCTCCCGCACCAGCGGCCGCTGCGCCACGCGGGCGAGCCGCTGTGCCCGCTCGTAGCGTCCCTGCGACGCGAACGCACGACCGAGCAGGCGCAGCGACGCGCCCTCCAGCCCCTGGCGCTCCGCCCGCACGGCCTTCGTCCGCTCGTGGACGAGGATGCGCGGGATGTCGATGCGCACGGGGCAGACGTCTGCGCACGCCCCGCAGAGCGACGACGCGAACGGCAGCGACGCCGGCTGCCCACGCTCGCCGGAGAGCTGGGGCTGCAGGATGGCGCCGATCGGCCCGGCGTACACCGTGTGGTACGCGTGCCCGCCGGTCTGGCGGTAGACGGGGCAGACGCCGATGCAGGCGGCGCAGCGGATGCAGCGCAGCGCCTCGCGGCCCTGCGGGTCGGCGAGCGAGCGCGTGCGCCCGGCGTCGAGCAGTACGAGGTGGAACGCGCTCGGGCCGTCGCCCGGCCGCACGCCGGTCCAGAGCGACGTGTACGGGTTCATGCGCTCGGCGGTGGCGGAGCGCGCCAGGACCTGGAGGAGCACCGCCAGGTCGCGCCACTCGAGCACGACCTTCTCGATGCCCATCACCGTGATGAGCGTCTCGGGCAGCGTCGTGCACATCCGTCCGTTGCCCTCCGACTCGACCACGCAGACGGCACCCGTCTCGGCGACGGCGGCGTTCGCTCCCGAGATCGCCACGCGTGCGCGGAGGAAGGCGGCGCGGAGGTGCAGCCGTGCTGCCTCGGCGAGCTCGTGGGGATCGTCCGTGAGCGAGGCGAGCCCGAGGCGCTCGCGGAGCAGGTCGCCGATCTCGTGTCGGTTCTTGTGGATGGCGGGCACGAGAAGATGGGACGGCCGCTCGCCGGCGAGCTGGCAGATGAGCTCGGCGAGATCAGTCTCGATCGGCTGCACACCCGCTTCGAGGAGCGCGTCGTTGAGCCCGATCTCGTCGGTCGTGATCGACTTCACCTTCACGACCTCCTCGGCGCCGCTCGCGCGCACGAGGCGGACGACGATCTCGTTCGCCTCGAGGGCGTCCCTCGCCCAGTGGACGACGCCGCCGGCCCGCTCCACCGCGGCCTCGAGATCGACGAGCGCCCGGTCGAGGTGCCGCAGCGAGCGATCCTTGATCGCGGCGCCGGCGTCGCGGAGCTCCTCCCAGTCGGGCACCTCCGCGACGGCCGCGCTCCGCCTCGCGCGGATCCGGTCCTGCGAGAGACGCACGTTGGCGCGCACCTGCTCGTCCTTGACGGCAGCCGCGGCCGCCTGCGGAAACGCCACGGGACGGGCGGCGCGGGAGGCGGCCTCGGCGCTCACGTGGCCAGGACCTCCGCCAGGTGGAGGGCGCGTACCGGCGCTCCTCGCCGGAGCAGCCCGCCGCCGATGTGCATCAGGCACGAGCTGTCCGCCGCGCACACGGTGTCCGCACCGGTGGCGAGGACGTGGTCCAGCTTCTCGTCCAGCATCGCGCTCGACACAGAGGCGTTCTTCACCGCGAAGGTGCCGCCGAAGCCACAGCACTCCTGCGCCGCCGGCAGCTCCACGAGCTCCACGCCCGGCGCGGCGCGCAGCAGGCGCTCGGGGCCGCCGCCGATCCGGAGGACGCGCAGCGCGTGGCACGTCGGGTGATAGGTGACGCGGCCCGCGAACGACGTGCCGACGCCCTCCACGCCGAGACGCTCCACGAGCAGCTCCGAGAGCTCGAGCGTCCGCGCCGCGACCGACGCCGCCGCTGGCGCGAGCTCGGGCACGTGGCGGCGCACGTGGCCGGCGCACGATCCCGACGGCGTGACGACCACCTCCGAGGCCGCGAAGACGTCGCCGAAGCGCCGCGCGAGCAGGGCCGCCTGCTCCATGTAGCCGGCGTTCCAGTGCAGCTGGCCGCAACAGGTCTGCGCACGCGGGAAGTCCACCTCGACGCCGAGGCGTTCGAGCACCTCCACGGTGGCTCGCCCCACGTGCGGGAAGAGCGTGTCGACGAGACAGGTGACGAAGAGCGACGCGCGCACGGCCGGATAATCGATTCTCGATCATGCCGGGCGCCGCCGCCACCGGCGCGTCGCTGACATGACGCTCCGTATCCTCGGCCGGCCATGGCCGACGCCCCTCTCCCGCTTCCCGGCGCCGAGCAGCGCGACCGCCGGGCGGCGCTCGGCTACACGATGACGCTCGGCGCGGCGACGCTCTTCGCCGTCAACGGCTCTGTCTCGAAGCTCGCGCTCGAGGCGAGCGACATGGGCACGATGCGCTGGACCGAGCTGCGCTCGACGGGCGCGTTCCTCGGGCTGCTGGCCGGCATCGCGCTCCTGTCGCATGGCCGGCTCCGGGTCGGCCGGCGCGAGGCTGCCTCGCTCGTCGTCTACGGCATCGTCGGCTTCGCCTTCGTGCAGTGGCTCTACTTCGTCGCCATCTTCCGGCTGCCGATCGGCATCGGGCTGCTGCTCGAGTTCACCGCGCCCGTCTTCGTCGCGCTCTGGGTCCGTTTCGTCTGGCGCGAGCGCGTTCGCGACCGCGTCTGGTTCGCGCTTGCGCTCGTGCTGGCCGGACTGGCACTCGTCGCGCAGGCATGGGAGGGGCTGACGCTCGACCGGTTGGGCGTCACGGCCGGCCTGATCGCCGCCGCCGCGCTGGCCGTCTACTACCTCGCGGGAGAACGGCTCGTCGAACGCCGTGACCCGCTCTCGCTCGTGTGCATCGCGATCGGAGCCGCGGCCGCCTTCTGGGCCGTCGTCCAGCCGTGGTGGAGCTTCCCCTTCGAGACCCTGTCGCAGGAGGCGGCGCTGCCGGGCTTCCTCGACGGCGTCTCCGTGCCGGTGTGGGCGCTCGCGTGCTGGACGATCGTGCTCGGCACGATCGCTCCGTTCGTCCTCTCGATCGGCGCGCTGCAGCACCTGCCGGCGACGACGGTCACGATCGTCGCCACCTTCGAGCCGGTCGCGGCCGCCGTCGTGGCGTGGGTCTGGCTGGACGAGACCCTCGTGGCGGTGCAGATCGTTGGCGGCGCGATCGTGCTCGCCGGGATCCTGCTGGCGGAGACCTCGCGGTGACGCTACGACGCCGGCCGGGACACGGCCGCGCCGCTCCCGTACGCGTACCCTGTGGTGGTCCGATGGTGGAACGCGTCCTCCTCGCCTCGCCACGCGGCTACTGCGCCGGCGTCGAGCGCGCCGTCGAGACGGTGGAACGGGCGCTGGAGCACTACGGGGCGCCCGTCTTCGTGCGCAAGCAGATCGTCCACAACATCCACGTGGTGCGAGACCTCGAGGCCCGCGGCGCCGTGTTCGTGGACGAGGAGACGGAGGTGCCGGAGGAAGCCGTGATCGTCTACTCCGCGCATGGCGTCGCCCCGTCCGTGCATGCGAACTCGATGCTGCTGCGCCACGACGTGATCGACGCGACCTGTCCCCTCGTCACGAAGGTGCACGTCCAGGCGAGGCGCTTCGCCGCCAACGGCTTCACCGTCGTGCTCGTCGGGCACGCCGGGCACGAGGAGGTGGTGGGCACGATGGGCGAGGCGCCCGACGCGACGGTGCTCGTCCAGGACGTCGCCGAGGCCGAGGCGCTCGACCTGCCGGCCGACGGCAAGATCGCCTACATCACGCAGACGACGCTCTCGGTGGACGAGACGGCGGAGATCATCGGCGTGCTCCGGCGCCGCTTCCCGCAGATCGTCGGGCCGAACAAGGAGGACATCTGCTACGCGACCTCCAACCGCCAGTGGGCGGTGAAGGAGATGCTGGCCGAGATCGACCTCCTGCTCGTGATCGGCTCGCGGAACTCCTCGAACTCGAACCGCCTCGTCGACGTCGCGCGCGCGGGCGGCATTCCGGCGCACCTGATCGACGACGAGACCGAGATCGAGGAGCGATGGCTCGAGGACGCTCGCACCGTCGGCGTGACGTCGGGCGCCTCCGCCCCCGAGCGGCTGGTCGGCCGGGTCTGCGACTGGTTCCGCGCGCGCGGCGTTGAGCGGATCGAGCCCTTCCGCATGGTCGACGAGGACGTCACCTTCCGTCTGCCCGTGGAGCTGCGGCGGGAGCTCGAGCTCGCCGAGTCGCGCCGCTAGCCCGCGTGCCCGAGCCTAGAGGCTGAGCGTCGGCGCGTCGGCGGGCATCGGAGCCTGCGCCCATGAGGAAGGCCGCCTGCTTCGAGCGCATGGGCGCCGCACACCAGGGACAGAACCGGAATGCGTGCTCGATCGCACCTCCACAGCAGGTGCAGCTCGTCACCGCTCCAGCGTAGAACGACGCAGCGGCCCGGACAAGCGGTCAGGCCTTGACGATCGCCGGCACGTCGCCACCGTCGGCGGCCACGGAGACGGCGAGCGTCTCGGCCTTGATCCACTCCGCGTGCACGAGGAGGTCCGCATCCACCGCGGGGATGGTCAGCTCGATGCGGTCCGTGAGCTCCAGGCCCGCCTCCTTGCGCATCGTGTTCACGCGGTGGATGAGCTCGTAGACGCGGAGCTCCCGGGCGAGCTCGTCGTCGACGTGCGTGTCGAGCGCGACGGTGACGCCGTCCTCCCCGGCGACGGCCCATCCTTCACGGCCGGCCCGCTCGACGAGCACCTCCTCGGCCCCGAGCTCGTGCCCGGCCGCGCGAAAGCGGCCGTCGCCGAGGTCCTCGAAGGCGCCGTCCTGCAGCGCGACGCGCACCGCCTGCAGCTCCTTGCCGAGCCGCGGGCCCAGCACGGGCAGGTTCGGCTTGACGCGGAGCTCGGCCTCGACGGGCCGGAAGACGACCTCCTTCACCCGCAGCTCGTCGGCGATCTCGGCTGCGTGCGCCTCCGCGAGCGGTGCGCCCTCGACGACCAGCTGCCGCAGCGGCTGGCGCACCTTGAGCCCCGCCGACTGCCGCGCCTGGTGGCCGAGCGCCACGGTGCGGCGTACCTCGGCCACCTCGCCGAGCAGCGCCTCGTCCGCCGCCGTCTCCTGCGGCCAGCCGGCGAGGAAGACCGACGACGGAGCGTCGCTGCAGACGCCCGCGACGAGCGCGCGCCAGAGGTGGTCGGTGAGGAACGGCATCACGGGCGCGACGACGCGCAGTCCCTGGACGAGCGCGTGCCACAGCGTGCGGAGCGCCACCTCGTCCCCGTCCCAGAAGCGTCGCCGGGAGCGCCGGATGTACCAGTTGGAGAGGTCGTCGACGAACGCGTCGAAGGAGCGGATCACGTCGACGGTGAGCCAGCGCTCGTAGCCGGCGGTCGCGTCGGCGACCAGCTGCCGGGTCCGCTCCACGAGCCAGCGGTCGAGCGGCTGCAGCTCTCCGTCGGGGCCGCGCTCGAGGTCGGCGTACCGCGGCTCGAAGCCGGCGATCGTGCCGTAGTCGACGAGGAACCTGGCCGAGTGCCACAGCGTGAGGAGCTTCCGCTTGATCTCGTGCCCGGGGCCGAAGCCGAAGAGGAGGTTGCGGTCGGGCGGCTGGGCGCAGTACTGCCAGCGCACCACGTCGGCCCCCATGCGCGTGAACGCGTCCTCGGCGACGATCAGGTTTCCCCACGAGCCGTGCATCTCCCGCCCGTGCTCGTCGAGCATCTTCTCGTAGCCGAGCACCTTGCGGAACGGCGCCTGCCCCACCAGCGCCACCGACATGAAGAGCTGCGAGTAGAACCACAGGCGGATCTGCTCGCGCATCTCCGAGACCCAGTCGGCCGGGAACCAGGTCTCCCAGTACGCGTGGTCGGGCAGGTCGGCGGTCGTCAGGCCCCGTGCCGCACCGGTCGCGTAGCCCTCGGGGACGAACGCGTCGTTCTTCCAGCCCAGGGTCGAGAAGGGGACGATGCCGGCGTCGAGCCAGACGTCGCCGACCTCGGGGATCCGGCGCACCGGCTCCCCGCACGCCTCGCACCGGATGGGCACCTCGTCGATCCACGGCCGGCGCAGCTCCTCGAGCTGGTCGAGCCCCGAGAGCGCACGCTCCTCGAGCTCCCGCCTCGACCCGATCACGTTCAGACGACCACAGTCGCACTCGTAGAACGGGAGCGGCAGACCGTAGTAGCGGCGGCGCGAGATGTTCCAGTCGCCCATGTTGCGCAGCCAGTCGTCCATGCGCTTGCCCATGTACTCCGGCGTCCACTCGACCGTGGCGTTGGCGTCGAGCAGCTGCTGCCGGAGCGGGTCCGCGGCCAGGAACCAGTCGTCCGTGATCCGGAAGATCAGCGGCGTGTGGCAGCGCCAGCAGTGCGGGTAGCGGTGGACGATCTCACCCGCGTCGACCAGCCGTCCGCGCTCGGCGAGGTCCTGCACGATCTGGTCCGCCGCCTCGATCGTCCCCAGCCCGTGCAACCAGCCGAAGCCGTCATAGAAGTGACCGGCCTCGTCGACGGGCATGACCACGGCCAGGCCGTGCTCCCGCGACAGGTCGAAGTCCTCGGCGCCGCAGCCGGGCGCGATGTGCACGATGCCCGTCCCCTCGTCGAGCGTGACGTCCTCCCAGGGGATCACGCGGTGCTCGACGCCCTGCACGGCCTCGAGATGGTCGAACGGCCCGTCGTAGACCAGCCCCACGAGCTCCTCGCCGCGCGCCGTCCGCAGCACACGGTCGTCGGGATAGAGGGCGCGCGCGACCCACTCGCCGTTCTCGCGCAGGACGTACTCGGCGTCGGGCCGCACCGCGGCCGCGACGTTGGCGGGCAGCGTCCAGGGCGTCGTCGTCCAGACGACGAGCGACTCGCCCGGATGGTCGCGCAGGGGCAGGCGAACGTAGAGCGAGGGGTCCGACTTGTCGCGGTAGACGTCGCTCTGCGTCAGCTCGTGGGCGGAGATCGAGGTCCCGCAGCGAGGGCACCACTCCGTCGAGCGATGGCCCTTGAGCAGCCAGCCGCGCTCGTGCATCACCTTCAGGAAGCGCCAGATGTACTCGATGTTCGTGTCCGAGAAGGTGAAGTAGTCCCTGCCCCAGTCCATCCACTGCCCCAGGCGGATCGAGCCGCGCGTCAGCTGCTCGGCCGACCACGCCACCTTCTCGCGGCAGCGACGTGCGAACTCCGCGAGGCCGAACTCCTCGATCTCGCGCTTCGAGTTGAGACCCAGCTCGCGCTCCACGCCGACCTCGATCCAGAGGCCCTGGCAGTCGAAGCCGTTCTGATAGCGCTGGTCGAAGCCGCGCAGCGCCTTGTAGCGCTGGAAGACGTCCTTCAGCGTGCGGCCCCACGCGGTGTGCAGGCCGAGCGTCTTGTTCGCGGTCACCGGACCGTCGACGAAGCTGAACGTCGGCCCGCCGGCGTTCAGGGCCCTCAGCTGCGCGAACGTCCCCTCGCGCTCCCAGAGCTCGAGGATCGCGCGCTCGAGCACGTCGTGATCCGGCTTGTCCGGCAGCGGTGCGAACATGCGCCGATTGTAGGCGTGGTTTGACGGGGGGCCTGCGCGGGAACACACGGCGCGTGCCTTCCGTTCTCGTATCTGGACACAGACACACAAGGAGACGAAAGGACGCAATGGCAACCGCAGTCACCGAGACGACCTTCGAGACGGAGGTCATCCAGAGCGAGACGCCCGTGCTGGTGGATTTCTGGGCGGAATGGTGCGGGCCCTGTCACGCGGTCTCTCCGGTGCTCGAGCGGATCGCCGAGGAGCGCACCGGCGAGCTCAAGCTCGTGAAGGTCAACATCGACGAGGAGCGAGGCCTCGCCGACCGATACGGCATCGCCTCGATCCCGACCATGATCCTCTTCCGCGACGGAGAGCCCTCCGCAGCGGTGATCGGCGCGCAGCCCAAGGGCGCGATCGAGCGCTCGCTCGGGCTCGCCGTCTGACGACTTCCCTCCCTCCTCTCCCCGTGCCGTAGGGGCGGCCCGCACCCGCCGCCCCTATGGCGACCCGCGACCAGCTACCGTTGCCGCGTGTCACCGCGCTTCGTCCCGGCGAGCGTCGCGGAGCTGCAGCGGCTCGGGCTCTTCGCCGCACTGCCGGGAGAGTCGCTGGCGCGGCTCGCCGAGGGCAGCGAGCGCGACGCGGTGGCCGCGGGCTCGCCGCTGGCGGCGGCGGGCGACGAGCGCGTCCACGTCCTCCTCTCCGGGCTCGGCCGGGGGCCGTCCGGGGTGGCGCGGCCGGGCGACGTGGTCGCGGCAGGCACGGCGGTGACGGCGTGCATGGTCGTGCGGATCGAGCGTCCGCTCTACGACGAGCTGGTCGGGGCGCCGCGCTGAGCGGCCGGGCGGATCAGGCGTAGCGCAACGCCTCGCCGGGCCTGAAGCGAACCGCGCGGCGAACCGGCAGGAAGACGAGCAGGAGCGCCAGGAGCAGCGTGCCGCCGAGCGCGAGCGGGACGTTCCAGAGCGGGAAGGCGAAGCCCAGCTCGATGTGCAGCGAGTCCTCGACGAGCCAGACGAGCAGGCGGTCGAGCGCATACCCGAGCGGCACCCCGAGCACCCAGCCGAGGAAGGCGAGCGCGAGCGCCTCGGTGGCGAAGATCCGGCGCACGTCCCGCGCACGTGCCCCGACCGAGCGGAGGATGCCGATCTCACGCGTGCGCTCGAGCACGCTCATCGTCATCGCGCTGACGAGCCCCATCATGCTGATGGCGACGATGAGGAAGCCGAGCACGGTGATCGTCGTCGTCAGCGTCCGGTTCCGCGCCACCTCCTCCTGCCTCGCGACGTACCTGACCTCGGAGGCGGGCTGATAGCCGTGCGCCGTGAGGACGTCCTCGACATGTGTCGTCACCCGGTCGATCAGCGCGGGGTCGCCGGAGGACGTCTTGATCGAGAAGTCGTAGCCGTCGGCCGTGCCGATCACGGCGCGGAGCGTCGTGACGGGCACGAAGAGCACGGTGCCGCCCTCCTGCAGGTTGGCGGCCGTCCCGATGATGCGGAACACCGCCGGTCCGTTCGCCGTGACGATGCGGACGCGATCCCCGATCCGCGTCCCCGTGACGGTGGCGAGGGTGTGCTCGATCACCGCGACGCGCGCCCCCGTGCGTTCCTCGGCCGCCGTGTACCAGCGGCCGGCGGTCACGTCGTGGTGGAACATCGTGCGCTGCTCGAGCCCCCAGAGGAAGGCCTCCTCGCCCTCGAGATCCACCTCGTTCTTCAGCACCGGCTCCACGTCGGCCACGCCTGCGACACCGCGGATGAGCCGGCCGGCCCGCGCGTCGAGCGGCCTGCTCGACGACGACCAGACCGCGATGTCCTCGCCGTGCTCGTCCCAGGCGCCGCGGGTCGTCGCCGCCACCGCGGAGCCGAGACCGAGGACGGCGACCAGCGTCGCGACGGCGACGCCGATCTGGACCGCCGTCGCGAGCGTGCGGCGCTTGCGCCGGCCGATGCCGCGCAGGCCGATCTGCACGTTGGGCGGGACGTGCCGGATGCGCCGAAGCGCACGCTCGACCGCCCCCTGACCGCCGAGCGCCGATCCCGTGGCCTCGATCGCCTCGCGGACGGTCACGCGCACGCCGCGCCGGATGGCCGGGAGTGCCGCGAGAGGTGGCGCGAGCACGCCGATCGCGATGCTGACGAGCACGACCGAGACGTCGACGCCGACACCCGTCTCGACGGCGAAGAACTCCGAGCCGAAGAAGCGCACGAGGGCGTTCGCGAGCACGAGGCCGAGCATCACGCCGGCGACGGTGCCGATCACGCCGAGCAGGAGCGCCGTGCGCAGGTAGACGCCGGTGATCTGCCGCCGCCGGCCGCCCATCGCCTTCATGGCGCCGATCTCGTTCGTCTGCTCGCCGACGAGCGTGGTCATCGTGTTGGCGATGAGGACGAGCGCGGAGAGGAGCGCCAGGATCGTGACCACCGACAGCAGGTCGGTGAACCGCGTGAGGTCTTCCTTGCCGGGCCAGTCACCGGGAGCGCGCACGCCGGGCAGCTCGGTGAACCCGCGGAAGCCGGGCTCGGCCTCGAGGGTGCTGCGCACGCGTGCGAGCGTCGACACGACCGACGCGCGACGGGTGTCCCAAAGCCGGAAGGCGAGTGAGCTCACGCCGGTCTCGCCGCTCAGGGAGGCAACGGTCTCGGGCGTCGCGTAGAGCACGATCGTGCCCTCGTAGATGACCTCCTGCCCCTGCGACAGGTTGCGGGCCTCGCCGCTGACGCGGAGGCGCCGGATCGAGCCGTCCGACGCGATGATGCGGGCCGTGTCCCCGCGTGCGGCGTCGTAGCGCCCCTGCCGCTCGTTCTGGAGCTCGGTGAGGACTGCGCCAGGGCCGGGGGCGGAGCCCGACGCGACCGAGACCACGTCGACCCGCTGCCGCGCGAAGTCGGGGATGCCGATGACGATCGCGTCCGCACGGCGCTCGCCGACGTACACGCGCGTCGCGACGAAGCTGCGCGGCTCCACGGCGGCGACGTTCGGCAGGCGCGCCAGAGCGGCGAGCTGCGCCTCGCCGAGGGCGAGCGGCCGCATGCTCACGGTGAGATCGGAGAGCCGCGTCCTCTCGACCTCGTCCTGCATGGCACGGTCGGCCAGCGGCGGGAGCGCGAAGATGCCGATGCTCGCCACGGCGATGGCGAGGGTGGCGACGGCGAAGAACGTGCGGGCCCTGCGACGCGTCAGGTCGGTGACCGACTTGCGCGCGACCGCGGAGAGCATGAGGGCGCCCTCACACGGCGACGACGCCGTCGCGGATCGTCACGATGCGCGAGGCCTGCGCCGCGAGGTCGAGGTCGTGCGTCACATACAGCACCGTCTTCCCTGCGGCGTTGAGCCGGGCGAGCAGCTCGAACATCTCGGCGGCCGTGTGCGTGTCGAGGTTCCCCGTCGGCTCGTCGCCGACGACCAGCTTCGGGTCGGAGGCGAGCGCGCGCGCGATCGCGACGCGCTGCTGCTCGCCACCCGACAGCTCGGCCGGGATGTGATCGGCCTTATCCGCGAGCCCGACGAGCGCGAGGTTGTGCCGCCCGCGCTCGAATCGCTCCCGCTTCGAGCCTCGGCGTGCGAAGTCGAGCGGGAGCACGGCGTTCTCCAGCGCCGTCAGCGTCGGCAGCAGCTGGAAGAACTGGAAGACGATGCCCACGTTCGCTCCGCGCCAGACGGCGAGCTCCTCCTCGCTCATCTCGTCCAGCCGCCCGCCGTCGACGACCACGGCCCCGGCGGTGGGCCGGTCGATGCCGGTGACCATGTTCAGGATCGTCGTCTTGCCGCTCCCGGACGGGCCCACGACGGCCACCATCTCGCCGGCGTCGACCTCGAGGTCGACGCCGCGCAGCGCCGGATACTCGACCCTGCCCGTGCGGTAGAGCTTCTCCACGCCGCTCAACTCGATGAGCGGCACGCGGGTCGGCGACGCCGACGTCTCGCGTTCCGTGGCGATCGCGGCCATGGAGTCCCCTCGTTCGAGCGGGAGCGCCCCACGCGTCCCGCGGGGTCGAGGCCAATCCTCCCCGGCCCGGGGGCCGGGGCCATCGGGGCGCGCCCGCATCCTCCCTTCGGTGAGCTACTGACCGACGGCGTGCCGCACGGACGCGGCCTCGGAGCCCGAGACCTCGTCGAGCACGGCATCGGACAGGCGCGGCCATGCGTCCTTGGCCCAGTCGCCGAACTCCCTGGTCGTCAGTGCCGCGCACGCGAGGCCGTGCTCGGGGTCGACCCACAGGAAGGTGCCGCTGCCACCGAAATGCCCGAACGTGCGCGGAGAGGTGCGCGAGCCCGACCAGTGCGGGGTCTTCGCCCCCTTCAGCTCCACGCCGAGGCCCCAGTCGAGCGGGCTGAAGCGGCCGAAGTCCGGGAGCACGCCGTCGAGGCCCGGGAACTGCACGCTCGTCATCTCGGCGTGCGTCTCGGGCGCGACGAGCGTCGGCGCCAGCAGCTCGCGGCCGAGCGCGAGCACGTCGTCGAGGCTCCCGACCATGCCGGCGCCCGGATGGCCGTCCGGGTCGAGGTGGATGCCGAGCGGCTCGCAGACGCCCGCGCGCACGTACCCCCCGAAGGACATCCCCGACCGGGAGGCGAGGACCCGACCGAGGACGAGGAAGCCCTCGTTCGAGTAGATGCGTCGCTTGCCGGGAGATGCGATCGGCGCGTTCCCCTCGAAGGGAAGGCCCGACGCATGCGCGAGCAGATGCCGCACGGTCGAGCCCGGCGGGCCCGCCGGCTCGTCCAGGTCGAGCACCCCTTCCTCGGCGGCGACGAGCACGGCGAGCGCGGTCACGGGCTTGGACAGGGACGCCAGCCGCGTCGCGCGTCGTGCGTCACCGCGCGCGGCGATCGTGACGCTCGCGTCGGTCACCCCAGCGGCGGCGAACTCCGCCCCCCAGCCGTCGATCTGGAAAAGCGCCTGCACCTCGCGCGATACTAGTTGCCCTTGGTCCGCCGGCTGATCTCAGGGCACTCCCCCTACGAGTCGATCGTCGGCTTCTCCAGGGCGGTGGTCGCGGGAGACCGCGTGCACGTGGCGGGCACCGCGCCGATCCCGCCCGGCGGGGATCCGGTGCCCGAAGGCGCCTACGAGCAGGCGAGGCTCTGCCTGGAGATCATCGGCGAGGCGCTCGAGCGCGCCGGCTCGGGGCTCGAGCATGTCGTGCGCACGAGGGTCTACGTCACCGACCCGGTCTTCTTCCCGGAGGTGGGCCGCGCGCACGGCGAGGCGTTCAGGGATGTGCGGCCGGCGAACACGACAGTCGTCGCGCAGCTCCTCGACCCTGCGTGGAAGGTCGAGATCGAGGCGGAGGCCGTGCTCCCGTGAGCGACGACAGGCAACTGCTGCCCCCGAGCATCACCGGCAAGGGGTCGGTGATCGGCGGCAGCGTGCTCGACCACCGCTTCGGCTCGGGGCCACCCTTCACCCTGGGCGTCGAGGAGGAGTACATGCTCCTCGACCCGGAGTCCTTCGACCTCGTGCAGCACATCGAGACGGTGCTCGCCGCCATCCACGGCCACGAGCTCGAGGAGCAGATCAACACGGAGCTGATGCAGTCCGTGATCGAGATCGCGACGCCCGTCTGCCACACCGCGAACGACATCCTCCGCGAGCTCGTCAAGCTGCGGTCGTACGTCGCCGGGGTGGGACGCGAGAAGGGCCTGCGGGTCGGATCGGCGGGGACGCACCCCTTCAGCCTCTTCGAGCGCCAGCGCATCACCGCCAAGGACCGCTACCGGCAGCTGGTCGACCAGATGCAGTACGTGGCGCGACGCGAGCTGATCTTCGGGATGCACGTGCACGTGGCCGTCGACGACCCCGAGAAGGCGATCAAGGTCGTCAACGGGCTCCTGCCGCACATCGGCCCTCTGCTCGCGCTGTCCGCGAGCTCGCCCTTCTGGCGCGGCGAGCCCACCGGCCTCGCGTCGAGCCGGCAGATGGTCTTCGCCGCGCTGCCACGGACGGGCCCGCCGCCGCGCTTCCGTGACTACGCCGACTACGCCGAGGTCGTGGGCCAGCTGGAGCGCACCGGCTGCATCGGCGACTACACGCACATCTGGTGGGACGTGCGGCTCCACCCGCGGCTCGGCACCATCGAGCTCCGCATCTGCGACGCCGTGACACGGGTCGAGGACGCGGTCGCCATCGCCGCCTACTGCCAGGGTCTCGTCAAGCTCTTCTCCGAGCGCTACGACGCCGGCGAGGAGATCCCGTCCTACCACCGCATCCTCACCGCCGAGAACAAGTGGCTGGCGGCCCGCTACGGGCTGGAGGCGCCGATCATGGATCTCGCCACGGGCCGTCGCAATCGCGTGCCCGTGGCCCAGATCGTGCGCCGGACGCTGCGCGAGGTCGAGCCGCACGCCCGCGAGCTGGGCTCCGAGCGGGAGCTCGAAGGGGTGCTCGAGATCCTGGCGCGGGGAAACAGCGCCGAGCGTCAGCTGCGCATCTTCAACGCCAACCGCGACATCGTCGAGGTGACACGCGAGATCGCGGACGCGACGGAGTCGCTCCCGGTC
>DATBIN010000089.1:0-15178 GCA_036556925.1 Gaiella sp. | reverse complement strand
GTCGTGCAGCCCACGGCTCGGTCGGTTCGACTCCGGCGCCGCTCCGTGGCCGTCCCCCCGGCGTGCGCCTCGCACCGGGGGATGGCAGGCGCGATAATCGCGGGAAGGATTGTCGCGTGGCTGAAGCGCTCGACTCCGCTCTTCGGGACCGGCTGCGTGCCGTGCTCGACCGTGGGCCCGTCTCCGAGGTGGAGCTGCGCCGGCTCGCCGAGGAGGGCCGCGCCAGCGCGCTGATCCTCGACGGGCGCCTCGAGCAGAGCCAGCAGAGGCTCGCCGAGCTGGTGGCCGACCCCGCGAGCTCGCTCGCCGAGATCGCAGAGGCTCTGCGTGCGGTCCACGAGCTGCGGCCCGGGCTCAACGAGCTCCACGCACTGCTCTCGGAGCTCGACGCGCGCGCCCGCGAGCTTCGTGCGTCGTGGCTCTCCGCGCCGCGGGCCGAGCCAAGCCGGCCCTGAGCCGCGAAGGTCGAGGTCAGTTCCGCGCGCTCAGCGCGTGCCCGTGTGCGACGGGCGTGAGGGCGGTAACGTCGTTCCGCTGCCACCGCACTACGGACGTGACCACGGGCGGATAGGGCCTGCCTCGCACGAAGACAGGCCGCGGCATCACGTCGTGCTCGACGCATGGCCCGCCGAGCGTCTGCCTCGAACAACCTGGCTCCGTACACCGGCGCAGCATCATCTCGTGCCGTTACCCGCCTTCCGAGGGGTCGAAACCGCAACGGGACGAAGGAATTTTACCGCCTCGTAACCTCTGGTGACGGTGTGGAAAGTTGCGAGACGGTTACATTTTGCCGACGCGGCTGGTGGAGCAGGCGGGACCCGCACCCACGCTCACGGGCGTTCGCGCCGCCGACCTCACGCGGACGTCGTTGCAGGCGCGGTAGGCTCCCCCGCCACGGGAGCACGAGTGAGCAGGCGGACCCGCGTGATCGTGGTGGTGCTCGGCGTCGTCGCGGCGGTGGGGATCGCCGCTGCCGTCACCTGGCGCGTCGTGCTGCGCGACACGGCCGAGCCCGCGTCGATCGCGGACGCCCTCGCCCGCTACCGGGCGGCCGCCTCCGCCGCCGTCACCGGCATCCCGCCCGGCGTCTACGTCTACGCCACGACGGGATTCGAGTCGATCAGCGCGCTCGGGGGCACGCGGCACGATTACCCGCGGAGGTCGACGATCACCGTGACCGAGGCGCCCTGCGGGATGCAGCTCCGCTGGGACGTGCTGCGCACGAGGTCGACGACCTGGACGGTGTGCACCGGCCGCCCCAGCGGCGAGGTCGTGCAGCAGCTCGGCGGCTGGCAGGAAGCTCACGTCTTCTTCGGTCAGGACGACCGCACGGACTGGGACTGCTCGCGCTCGCCGTGGCTCACGACGAACGTGGCCGGCGCGCGTGTCGCGCACAGCTGTGACGGCGGTGACGCGACACAGGCCGGGACGGTGGAGGTGTTGGGAGAGGAGGAGGTTGCAGTGGCCGGAGCTCCCGTCGAGACGGTGCGTCTCGAGCTCACCGCGCGCGAGGTGGGGGCGGCGCGCGGGCCGCTGGTGGAGGAGCGCTGGCTCGAGCGCGAGACCGGCCTTCCCGTCCGCATCCGCTACCGCGTCCGCACGGAGAACGACTCGCTGATCGGCGACGTCACGTTCGAGGAGCGCTACGACCTCCGGTTGGTCTCGCTGCTGCCGCGACGGTGAGGGCGGTGCAGCCACTGCGGCGGCGCTGGCGCGCGCTTCATCTCGCGCCCGACGGCTTGCCCCGGCCCGAAGCGCCGTTCGGGCAGGGGCCGCTCGCGGCGCATGTGCTCGCGCGCGTGATCGACGGTGCCGCGTGGGGCGGCAGCCGTGTCTCGCCCCGCCTCGCACATCGGCTCGCTCGGGTGGGAGGGACGATGGAGTGGGCCGCGCGCCCGGCCAAGCGTCGGCGGCTCGCCGCCAACCTCGCCCACGCCATCGGCCGCCCACCGGAGCACGCCGAGGTGCGCGCCCTCGTCCGTGCCGAGATGGTGAACGAGGCCCGCCGCTCGGCCGACGTGCTGTGGGCCCTCGGCAGGCCGGAGGAGGTGCGACGGACAACCGAGATCGTCGGGATCGAGCACGTTCGCGCGGCTGCTGCCGCCGGGCGCGGCGTCCTGCTCGCGAGCATCCATCTCGGCGGCTGGGAGGTGGCGACCGCGATCCCGAAGGTCGTCGTGCCGGTGCCGACGACGGCCGTGGTCGCGGACGACTGGCTGGCGTGGGCGATCGAGCACACTCGCGTCCACGTCGGTCTGGGGCTGATGTATCGGACCGAGCCCGCGCTGCGTGCCTTGCGGCTGCTCCGGCGCGGCGAGGCGCTGCTCGTCCTCGGCGACGACAGCTGGGGTGGCGAGCCTCGCAGCTATCCCGTGCGCTTCCTCGACGGAATGGCGCGGATGCCCGCGGGCGTCACGACGCTCTCGCGGCTCGCCGGGTCGCCGGTGGTCTGCTTCTACGTGCTCCCGAACGGGCCGCGGCGCTGGCAGGTGACGATCGACCCGCCGCTCGCCCCGCCGGCGCGTGACGAGCGCGGCGACGGCGAGCAGCGCATGCTGCAGCGGCTCGCGGACCGGTGGAGCGAGATGATCCGCGCGCACCCCGAGCACTGGGCGGCCGCCTACCGCGTGCACTGGCTCGAGCAGGAGGCCGGATGACCGCGAGGCGGTCCAGATCGCGGGAGCTCGCGATCGGGCTCGGGGCGTACGCGGCGTACCTCGGTGTGCGCCGGCTCGTGCTTCGTCGCGGCGGACGCGAGCGCGCCGCCAGGAACGCCGAGCGAGTCGTCTCGCTCGAGCGTCGCGTGGGCGTGGCCGTCGAGCCGGCTCTGCAGCGGAGCGTGCTGCGCGCGCCCCGCGCCGTGCACGCGCTGAACGCAGGCTACGCGCTCGCGAACGTGATGCTGAGCATCGGCCTTCTGCTCCGCATGTACCGGCAGGGGGACCCGCGCTTCGCGCGGGAACGGCGTGCGGCGGCGGCGGCCTTTCTAGGCGCCCTGCCCGTCTTTCTCGCCTTCCCCACCGCCCCGCCGCGGACGCGGGACGAGTTCGTCGACACGCTCGCGGACGGCGGCATCGACATCGAGCACCCGTTGCTGGTCCGCTTCTACAACCCCGTGGCGGCGATGCCGAGCCTGCACGTCGCCTTCGCGGTGGTCACGAGCGTCGGGCACGCGCACCGGGCCGCCACACTCGGGCGTGCCCTCTGGCCTGCATACGCTCCCGCCGTGTCGCTCGTCGTCGTCGCCACCGGCAACCACTACGTGCTCGACGTCGCCGGCGGCGCCGCGCTCGGGTTGGCGGCGCGGGCGCTCACGCGATGAGCGGCGCGGAGATCGGCACGCCGCGGGTCGCGTGGCGGCGCGTGGCGCTCGGGGGCACCCTGGCGCTGCTCGTGGCCGTCGGCGTGATCCTGCTCATCGGCCGCGCCGCCGGGTTCGCGAAGCTCGAGGAGACGCTTCGCGCCGGCGCGCCGATGTGGCTGGCGATCTGTGCGGCCGGCCAGGTGGCCGTCTTCGCCGGATACGCGGGCGTCTACCGCGAAGCCGTCGCCTTCGAGCAAGGCCCGCGTGTCGGCGTCGGTCTCTCGCTGCGGGTCGTGATGGCGAGCTTCGGTCTGACGCAGCTGGTGGCGGCAGGCGGCGCCGCCGCCCTCGCCGTCACGTACTGGGCGCTGCGCCGGCTCGGCTTCGGCACCCGGGACGCCGCGGTACGGCTCGTCGGCCTCAACACGCTCGTCTACCTCGTCTTCGGGCTAGTCGGCTGGGCCGCGGCACTCGTCGCCCTCGTGCTCGGAGAGGCTCCGTTCGCTCTGGCCGCGCCCTGGCTCGTGCTCATCCCGGTCCTCCTGCTCGCCGCGCGATGGTTCACGGCGCCGGTCCGCGTCGAGCGCTGGGTTCGCGCGTCGGACGGCTGGTTCCGCCGCGCGCTCTCCCTCGGCGTCGACTCGGCCTGGTGGGTACGGCGCGTCGTCGCGACGCGCAGGCCTGCCATGGTCGCCTGGGCGCTCTGCTACTGGGCGGGGGACGTCGCCAGCCTGTGGGGGGCGCTCCGCGCCTTCGACGCGGCGCCCGGGCTGGCGGCGCTGACGCTCGCCTATGCGACCGGCTACGTCGCGCAGATGGTTCCGCTGCCGCTCATCGCGACGGGTGGGGTCGACGCGGCGACCACGTTCGCCCTGACCGCGGTGGGCGTGCCGCTGGAGGCGGCGCTCCTCGGCGTCGTCGCCCACCGCGTGTTCGCGTTCTGGCTGCCGCTCGTGCCGGGGCTCGTCCTGGCGGCGCTGCTGCCGCGCACGGGCCGGCGGCTCGAGGGGGTGGTCACGACGTCTGCGCGCGCCGTGACCGCCAGCTCGTGAGGTCGTAAGCCTGATTCAGGCGACGCAGCACCTCGCGGGCGATGATGTCGCCGCCCGAGCGCTCGAAGTGGACGCCGTCGCCCGCGCGCACCTTCTGCACGCCGCCGGAGGGGCGCGGCAGGTACTCGGTGAAGCCGCCGTCGTCTCCGGCGAACATGGCGTACGTGTCGATGTAGGCAACGCGGCCCTCGCGTTTGCGGGCCTCGCGCTCCACGACCGCGTTGATCGTGTCGAAGCGCTGTGTCTGCTCCGCGCTGCGTGTGATCGGCAGCCCGATCCACAGCAAGAAGGCGCCGGCCCGGTTGACCGTGTCCATCAGCCCGCCGACACGGCGTGCGTACTCGCGGCGCCAGCTCGCCGTGCCGAAGCCGTCCACGGACACCCCAGGGGGCAAGCCCGTCATGTAGCCGTGGTCGTCGTTGCCGCCGAAGCCGAGGACGACGGCGCGCGGCTTGAGCTCCTTCATCCGCTCGCGGACGGCCTGGAACCAGTTGTAGACGTCCGGCCGCTCGAGGCCGGTCGCGACGCGTCCGTCGATGCCGCCGACCGATTCCATCGCCGGGCTGGCGCCTGCAGCCCGCACGATCGACTGGCCCGGCGTGATCACGAGCGAGTCGCCCGCGACCCAGAGCCGCAGGCGGCGCTCCGGCGTGAAGGCGAGCTTCTTCTTGGGGCGCGGCTTCGCGGCCGGCTGCGGCTTCGGCGGCGCCGGCGGGAGCTCGATCGAGGTGTCGATCTCGTCGTCCCCCGAGCGTCCCATCGCCGCCTGCACGAGCTTGCGCGGGCGGTCGAGAAGCAGCGCGTGGCTGAGGTCCGCGAGCGGCCCCGTGAACGTGATCGCGACGTCGCGCTTCCAGCCGTCCGGCTGCCCGTAGGCCGCCTTGTGCACGCCGGGCGCGTTGAGCAGGAGCGCCATGGCCAGGGCCGCGACCATGACCACGAGCCCGTGTCCCGCCGCCCACAGCCGGCGTCCCTCCGGTCCGGCTCGTCGTCTCCGGCCCTCATGCGGGCTGACCACGTCCGCCGCCATCAGAACTGAAAGTAGATGAACGGTTGCACGCCCTCGGGCCCCATCGCGCTCGTCAGCATGAGCGCTCCGGCGAGCGCGGCAGCCTGGCCGAGCACGGGCAGCTGCGAGAAGCGGGCCATGATGAGCTCGGGCACGCGGCGCGGAAGGTACTGCGACCCGATGCCCACCGCGATGGCCAGCAGCACGCCGCCGGTGACGAGCGGCGAGGGTTCGCCCCAGCCGGTGAGCAGGCCGGTGATCATCTCCCAGGCCAGCTCGAAGGAGTCCGAGCGGAAGAAGATCCAGCCGAGGCACACGACGTGGAAGGTGACGAGGCGCGCTCCCCACGTCCCGAGCGCCGTTCGTGCCGGCTCGACGCCGCCTCGGCGCTCACGCCGGCGACGCTCCGCCACCAGGCCGATGCCGTGGATCGCCCCCCAGGCGACGAACGTCCAGGCGGCGCCGTGCCAGAGCCCGCCGAGCAGCATCGTCAGCATGATGTTGCGATAGGTGAGGATGCGGCCCTTGCGGTTGCCGCCGAGCGGGACGTAGACGTAGTCGCGCAGCCAGCGCGACAGGGTCATGTGCCAGCGCCGCCAGAAGTCCTGCAGCGACGTCGCCGCGTAGGGCGAGTCGAAGTTCTGGGGGAAGCGAAACCCGAGCAGGAGCGCCAGCCCGATGGCGATGTCGGTGTATCCGGAGAAGTCCGCGTAGATCTGCACCGCGTACGCGTAGGTGGCGATCAGGAGCTCCAGCGACGAGTGGTTGCCCGGAGCCGCGAAGACCTCGTCCACGATCGACGAGGCGAGGTAGTTGGAGATCACGACCTTCTTGAAGAGCCCCGTGGCGATGAGGTAGAAGGCGCGGCTGGTGTCGACGCGGCGCGGGTCGCGAGGCGTGTCGATCTGCGGGATCAGCTCCGCGGGCCGCACGATTGGCCCCGCCACGAGGTGCGGGAAGAAGGACAGGTAGACGGCGAACTTCTCCAGCGTCGTCGGGGCGAAGTCGCCGCGGTAGGTGTCCACCACGTAGCTGACGGCCATGAACGTGTAGAAGGAGATGCCGACCGGCAGCACGATCGAGCGGAGCTCGAGCGGCGCGCTCAGGCCGACGACCGACATCAGGTTGTCGGTCGAGGAGACGAAGAAGTCGTAGTACTTGAAGTAGGCGAGCACGCCGAGGTTGCCGGCCAGGGCGAGGACGAGGAGTGCCTTCCGCTGCGCCTGCACGCGGGAGCGGTGGATCCGCACCGCCAGCACCTGGTTCCACAGGGTGCAGCCGGCGAGCAGGAACACGAAGCGCCAGTCCCACCAGGCGTAGAAGACGTAGCTCGCCGCGATGATGAAGGGACGCCACCGGTGGACGTGCTGCATGGTGAGCCACGACAACGGCAGCACGAGCAGGAAGAAGATCGCGAACGTCGCGGTGGGGAAGAGCACGGATGGCTAGCCTACGCGGGGCGTAGGCGGTGCTCCTCAGTCGGCGCTGCGCCGCTCCATCGTCGCCTCGAGCTCGGCTTCGGCGTCGTCCGGCGCCGGCGGCAGCCGGGTCACGCCGGTGACGGAGTCCGTCGACTCCGCGTTGTCGAGCAACGTGTGCTCGACGGGGGGCACGAACCACGACGGGTCGGCCGGAGGGGGTGCCGGCGGGACGTAGGGCGGCGCCACCAGCATGCGCTCGCGCCGGCGATCGACCTGCGAGGCGGTCCACTCGATCAGCGCGACGAGCACCCAGGCGCCCGCCATCACCGCCGCGATGGCGACAGGGTCGAGCTCGGCGATCCCGGCTGCGACCGCGCACGCCGCGAGGAAGAGTCCCTCGAGGAGGAGCCTCGGGACCTGCGGCGTGCGTCGCACGGGCGCCTCGAGCGCGCTCAGCCAGGCGTACGACACGGTTCCGTCGCGCCGCTCGTCGGCCCACCCGGGGTCCGCCGGGGGCAGTGACGTCGAGGTCAGCCGCCGTACCTCCGCCTGGAGCGTCTCGACCTGCCCACCCAGCCGCCGGAGCTCCTCGGCGACCTCGGCCTCGTCGTGCTCCGGCGTGCTGCTCATGCGTCGGGCCCGCGCATCTCGTCGATCGCCTGCTGTCCCTTCGCGTGCACCTGCGCCCGCCGTTCGTCGACTGAGAGCGGCTCGGGCTCGGCAGCAGGCCGCTGCGCGGCCGGCCCGCCCTCCGGCTCCGGCGAGGCCGCCTCGGGCTCGCGCGACGCGGCCAGCTTCGCCTTGAGCTCGACGGCGGGGTCGGGCTCCGGCGCCTGCGGCGCGCGGTGCTTGCGGCGCGAGAGGAGCCGGGCCAGTGCCGCGATGCTCACGGCTCCCGCCATCCACCCGAACAGCCTCCGCACGCCGCGATGGTAGCGGCTCCGTCCTCGTGCGCCCTGCCTGCGCCGGCCGATCCGGCCGCAGGCACGCTCCGGCGCCCTGCTACCCTGTGCGGACTTCCTGCTCCGCTTCGCGACGCCGTGTTCCCTGCGTCGCCCGCCGGCGGAGCCGATTCAGACCGAAGGAAGGAGAGAGGGAACCCCGTGACCGAGTACGAGATCTTGCTGCTGCTGGACCCCGAGCTGCCGGAGGAGCGGCAGACGGACGTCGTCAACCGCATTCGCGACCTCGTCGAGAAGCCGGGCGGCTCGTTCGACCGCCACGACGTCTGGGGGCGGCGCAAGCTGGCCTACGAGATCGATCACAAGTCCGACGGCACCTACCACCTGCTGCACGTGAGCTGCTCTCCCGAGGCGCTCGAGGAGGTGTCCCGTGTGCTCAAGATCGACGACGGCGTGATGCGCCACATGGCGACACGTCGCATCACGTCAGGGCCCGGCGGGACCGTGGCGGTGGGCGCGCCGACGAGCGACGATACCGAGTCCGAGCCCGCATTCGCAGCCGAGGAGGGATAGCCGATGGCCGCCAACATCAACCGCGTCGTGCTCGTGGGAAACCTCACCCGTGACCCCGAGCTCCGCCACACCCCGTCCGGCATGCCGGTCTGCTCGTTGCGCCTCGCCGTCAACGCACGGCGCAAGGACGAGACGGGCCAGTGGGTCGACAAGCCCAACTACTTCTCGATCACCGTCTGGGGCCAGCAGGGCGAGAACTGCGCCCAGTACCTCTCGAAGGGGCGCCCGGTGGCCGTCGACGGCCGCCTGGACTGGCGCGAGTGGGAGTCCCAGGACGGCACCAAGCGCGAGGCGGTGGAGATCGTGGCCGAGAGCGTCCAGTTCCTCGGCGGCCGCGCCGAGGGTGAGGGAGGCGGCTACATCCCGGCAGGAACGGCCGTCGCCGCCTCGTCGTCCGAGGCCGCCGACTTCCCCGCCTCCGCGTCAGACGACGACATTCCGTTCTGAGGAGATAGCGATGGCCGCAAAGTCACAACAGCGCAAGCGTCCGGGCTCGGGGCCGTCCGGCGGCAAGCGCGCCGCCGCGGGTGCCGGCGGCAAGCGCAAGAGCTGCCACTTCTGCAAGGACAAGGTGGCCGAGGTCGACTACAAGAACATCAACCAGCTTCGGCGGTACACGTCGGAGAAGGGCAAGATCCGGAGCCGCCGCATCACGGGCGCGTGCCGCCGCCACCAGCGACAGGTCGCGGTGGCGATCAAGCGGGCCCGCGAGATGGCGCTTCTGCCCTACGTCGGAGCGTAGTGGGGCTGCTGTGGACGTGATCCTTCTGCAGGACGTGGAGAAGCTCGGCCTCAAGGGCGACGTGGTGCCCGTCGCGCGGGGCTACGCGCGCAACTTCCTCCTGCCGCGGCGCCTCGCGGAGGTGGCGACGCCCGGGCGCGTGGCCGAGCTCCGCCGGATCGACGCGGACCGTGCGCGGCACGAGGCACGCTCGGCCGAGCACGCCGAGGAGATCGCCGGCACGCTCACGACCACGGTGCTGCGCTTCGAGGTCAAGGCCGGCCCGACAGGCTCGCTGTTCGGGTCGGTCACGCCGACCGACATCGCGGAGGAGATCTGGCGCACGCGCAAGGTGCGGGTCGACCGGCGCAAGATCGAGATCGACGCGATCAAGCGCATCGGCCGCTTCACCGTGCCGATCCAGGTCTACGAGGGCGTCGTGGCGGAGGTGAAGACGCTCGTCGTGCCCGAGGGAGGCGAGCTGCCGCCCGAGGAGGAGCTCGCCGCGCTGGAGGCTGCCGAGGCGCAGGCGGCGGCCGAGGCGGCTGCCGCTGCCGCCGCGGAGCACGAGGCCGTGGAGGAGCTGATCGTCGAGGTGCTGGCCGAGGAGGAGCCGGCCGAGGAGGAGCCGGCCGAGGAGGAGCAGGGCGCCGCCGACCCGGCTCCGGCCGGAGAGGCAGAGGCGGCGCCGGGCGCGCCGGAGGAGGGGCCCGAGGGGCCCTCCTCGGACGACGCCGACGACGTGCGCTGAGGCCGGCCGTCGACACGGCCGGCCCGACGGGGTCCGGAACGCGCTCTCGGCCGTGACGGCAGCCGTCCGGCGCGGCGACTACGGTGGCCGGCCTACGGAGGTCGAGAGGTGGGAGTGCTGCCCGAATGCCCGTTCTGCGGCGGCGCCGGCGCGGTGGCGTTCGAGACCGGGCCGGCGGTCGAGCCCTGCTCCGAGTGTCGCGGCACCGGCCGCCTCGTGGCGCGCTGGCACGGCGTCTTCGCGGCGCTCCTGCACGAGAAGGGCGTCCTGCTCGACACCGAGATGCGCCTGCTCCTCGTGGCGCTCGACGAGCTCGAGCAGCGCGTCGACGCGCTCGACCGGAGCTCCCGCGAACGTGGAGGCGGGCCATGACCCGACCCCCCGAGGGCGTGCGCGGGCTGTGGAGAACCGGTGGACGCTGTGGAAAGCCGCATGTGCTTCGCGCAACGAGCGTCCGAGTCATGCACGGCGCCATGCGGAGAACGAGCCTCGGTCCTGTGGACGACGTCCGGGCAGTGTGGAAGAATGGGCGAACATGTGTTCGCTGACGTCCTCTCCGATGGCGCTGCTCCACGCCTGTCTGCCGAGGCCAGGCCCGCGACCTCCTAGTAGTAGGACCCTCACCACTCGTGAACAGAGGTGCGCCGCCGCCACCTGCGCGCTTGGATACGCCGATGGCTGTCGTTGAAGCCGCTTTCGAGGCGCGCGTCCTTCCGCACAACCTGGAAGCCGAGGAGTCGGTGCTCGGCGCCATGCTCATCTCGCCACGCGCCGTCGAGGCCGCGGCCGAGACGCTCAGCGCCGCCGACTTCTACCGGCAGAGCCACGGCATCGTCTTCCGCTCGGCGATCGAGCTGTACGTGAAGGGGGAGCCCGTCGACGCGATCACGCTCGTCGAGCTCCTCGAGCGGAAGGGCGAGCTCGAGGGGGCGGGCGGGAAGCCGCGCATCCACGAGCTGGCCGCCCTCGTGCCGGCCACGTCGAACGTTGCGCACCACGCCCGCATCGTCAAGGAGAGCGCCACGTTGCGCGGCCTGATCGGGGTCGGCGAGGACATCGCGACACTCGGCTGGGAGCGGCGCGGCGAGCTCGAGGAGCTCCTCGACCAGGCGGAGCAGAGGCTGTTCGAGCTCACGCAGCAGCGGATCTCCACCGAGTTCGCCCACATCGAGGCGCTGCTCAAGGAGAGCTTCGAGCGGATCATGCACCTCTACGAGGCGGGGGCGGAGCTGACCGGCGTCCCGTCAGGCTTCCGCGACCTCGACCGCCTCACGTCCGGCTTCCAGCCGGGCAACCTCGTCATCCTCGCCGCACGCCCGTCGATGGGGAAGTCGGCGCTCGCCCTCTGCATCGCGGCCAACCTCGGCGTGCGCCACGAGACGCCTGTGGCCCTCTTCACGCTCGAGATGTCCAAGGCGGAGGTCACGCAGCGCCTCATGTGCAGCGAGGCGAAGGTGGAATCGAACCGGCTGCGCTCCGGAAAGCTCGCCCAGGACGACTGGCCCCGCCTCACGGCGGCGTGCGACAAGCTCATGAAGGCGCCGATCTTCGTGGACGACACGGGGTCGATCACGATGATGGAGCTCCGCTCCAAGGCGCGCCGGCTGAAGTCGCGCGAGCCCGGGCTGGGGCTGATCATCGTCGACTACCTGCAGCTGATGAGCTCCGGCACCAATCCCGAGAACCGCGTGCAGGAGGTCTCGCAGATCTCGCGCTCGCTCAAGGTGCTGGCCCGTGACCTGGACGTGCCGATCCTGGCGCTCTCGCAGCTCTCGCGCGCTGTCGAGCAGCGCCACGACAAGCGGCCGGTGCTCTCCGACCTGCGCGAGTCGGGGTCGCTCGAGCAGGACTCCGACCTCGTCTTCTTCGTCTACCGCGACGAGTACTACGCGGGCGAGGAGTCCGACCAGCAGGGGCTCGCCGAGGTGATCTGCGCCAAGCACCGCAACGGGCCCACCGACAGCGTCCGCCTCAGCTTCCTCAAGCGCTACGCGAAGTTCGCCGACCTGGCGGCCTGAGCTGCGGGCCTCGCCCTCGGACGCCGCGTCGTTCGACGCTGCGGATCAGGCGTGCTTCGTCTCCCAGAAGCGGTTGAGAGCGCCCTGCACCTTCACGAACCACACGATGATCGGGATCAGGAAGATGCCGAACGGGAAGAGCCAGAGGCCCGTCCAGCCCGTGACCGGCCTGGGCTTGCCCTCCTTCGCGTACATGCTCCCGACCTCGGAGGGGATCACGAACGCCATCACGGGGCTGAGCAGGATCCAGATCACGAGCCCGAGCACGCCACCGAGGCCGTCGCCCGTGTAGCGCTTCATCTCCTCCTCGGTCCTGTAGACCCAGTACCACCAGTAGAAGCCCAGGGTGACGATCCCGATCAGGACGACGAACGCGGTTCCGCGCGGCTGGCCGGGTGGGGGGCGGGTCTCGACGCTGGTCATGTGCTCCTCCTCCTCGACGGGGTGTCCGCAGAACTGTACGAGGGCAGGCGGCGGTCTCGCGACTCGGCGGCGCCGCCGCTCCGCGTGCGAGAATGGGGCGCGTGCCCGCGACTGTGATCGTCGGCGCGCAGTGGGGCGACGAGGGGAAGGGCAAGATCGTCGACCTGCTCGCTGCGGAGTCCGACCTCGTCTGCCGCTACCAGGGCGGTCCAAACGCAGGCCACACGATCGTGGTCGAGGACGAGACCTACAAGATCCGTGCCATCCCCTCCGGCATCATTCGCGGCAAGGCCTGCGCGATCGGGGCGGGCTGCGTGGTCGACCCGGCGGTGCTCATCGGCGAGATCGACGATCTCGAGAGCCGCGGGCACGCCACGGCCGGGCTCCTCTTCGTCTCGGGCAACTCGCACCTGATCATGCCGTGGCACGTCGCGCTCGACGGGGCCCGTGAGCGGCGGCTGGGGAACCTCCAGATCGGCACGACCCGCCGGGGGATCGGTCCCGCGTATGCCGACAAAGCCACCCGCATCGGCATCCGCGTGCAGGACCTGCTCGACGTCAAGATCCTGCGCCAGAAGATCGAGCTCGCCGTGGCCGAGAAGAACGTCTGGCTCGAGCGCGTCTACGGGCTGGAGCCGTTCGACGCCGAGACCGTGGTGACCGCATACCTCGCACATGCCGAGCGGCTCGCGCCCTACGTGGCCGACACGTCGCTCCTCGTCGACCGCGCGCTTCGGGCCGGCGAGCGCGTGCTCTTCGAGGGCGCCCAGGCGACCCTGCTCGACCTGGATCACGGCACCTACCCGTTCGTCACCTCGTCGAACCCGATCGCGGCGGGGGCGGCGGTGAGCTTCGGCATCGGCCCCAACCGCATCGACGACGTGGTCGGCGTCGCCAAGGCGTACGTGACGCGCGTCGGGGAGGGCCCCTTCCCGAGCGAGATCGCGGGGGACGTGCAGGAGCAACTGCGTGAGCTCGGCGGCGAGTTCGGCACCGTGACGGGCCGCGAGCGGCGCTGTGGCTGGCTCGACCTCGTCGCCCTTCGGTTCGCCGTGCGCGTGAACGGCATCACGTCGCTCGCGCTGACGAAGCTCGACGTGCTCTCGACGTTCGAGGAGATCCCCGTCTGCGTCCGCTACCGGCTCCCCGACGGCTCCGAGACCGAGGAGTTCCCGGCGCACCAGTCCGACTTCCATCACTGTGAGCCGGTCTTCGAGCGGCTGCCGGGTTGGGCGGAGGCGCTCGACGGCAGCGAGCTCCCCGGGCGGGCGCGCTCCTACGTGTCGTTCGTGGAGGACGCCCTCGCGGTGCCGGTGACGCTCGTCGGCATCGGCGCCGGACGCGAGGCCGTCTTCTCGCTCGGCTGAGCCGCCGGGCCCGCCAGGCCGCGAGCCCGCGCTGCCGGCCGCCGCGCCCCTGCATAGACTCGCCGCGTGCGCGTCCTCCTCGTGGGATCGGGCGGCCGCGAGCATGCGCTCGCCTGGCGCCTCTCCCGCTCCCCGTCACCACCCGAGCTGCACGCCGCTCCGGGTAATCCCGGCATCGCGCAGCTCGCCGTCTGCCATCCCGTTCACGCCGAGGACGGAGAGGGCGTGCTGACCCTCGCGCGCTCGCTCGGCGTCGACCTGGTCGTCGTCGGGCCGGAGGCGCCGCTCGTCGCCGGCCTGGGCGATCTTCTGCGGCACGGCGGTGTCCCCGTCTTCGGCCCCGGAGCGGCGGCGGCGCGCATCGAGGGCTCGAAGGCCTTCGCGAAGGAGGTGATGGCCGCAGCCGGCGTACCGACGCCGCGCGTCCTCGAGGAGCCGCGTGCTCCGTGCGTCGTCAAGGCGGACGGCCTCGCCGCCGGCAAGGGCGTGGTCGTCTGTCGCACCGAGGAGGAGCTTCGCGCCGGTCTCGAGACCGTGCGCAGCTTCGGGGACGAGATCGTCGCGGAGGAGCTCGTGGAGGGCGTCGAGGTCTCGGTCTTCGCCTTGTGTGCGGGGCGTGAGGCGCTCGCGCTGCCGGCGGTGCAGGACTTCAAGCGGGCCTACGACGGCGACCAGGGGCCCAACACGGGCGGCATGGGCTCGTTCGCACCCGTTCCGGGCGTCGGCGACGAGGACGTCGAGAAGGTGCTCGACGCCGTGCACCGGCCGGTGCTGGCGGAGCTGGCGCGGAGGGGGATGCCGTTCGTGGGAGCCCTCTTCGCCGGCCTCATGCTGACGCCGGAAGGGCCGCAGGTGCTCGAGTTCAACTGCCGTCTCGGCGACCCGGAGGCGCAGTCGCTGCTGCCGCTCGTCGAGGGCGACTTCGTCGGTGCGCTCGCCGCTGCGGCCTCGGGTGAGCTGGCGGATGTGACACTGCGCGCCGCCGACGGCGCGGCCGTCACCGTCGTCCTTGCAGCGGGTGGCTATCCGGCCGAGTCCGACCGCGGCACGCCGATCGCCGGCGTCGACGCTGCGGAGGCATCCGGTGCTCTCGTCTTCCATGCAGGCACCGCGCTGTACGACGGGAGGCTCGTGACGAACGGCGGCCGGGTGCTGGCCGTGACCGCGACCGGCGCGACGATCCCGGAGGCGCGCACGGCCGCGTACGCGGCGGCCGACCGGATCTCCTGGGCCGGAGCCCGCCGCCGCGAGGACATCGCGCTCCAGGCTGCTTCGGGCGCCGAGCTGTCGCTCGTCTGGCCCGAGGCCGGAGGGCAGTAGCCGGCGCAGCCCGGAATCCGCTGGCGCGGATTCCGGACGCGCAAACCCCTGAAGCCGTCCGCTTCGCGGCCGGGCGCCACGGATTTCACATCAAGCCTCCACTAGCCGGCGCAGCCCGGAATCCGCTGACGCGGATTCCGGACGCGCAAACCCCTGAAGCCGTCCGCTTCGCGGCCGGGCGCCACGGATTTCACATCAAGCCTCTAGGCGGGAGGCACGGTGGGCGGCACCGCCGGCGGTGCCGTGTCGCCGCCCGCGTCCCCGCTCGTGTCGCCGGCGCCGGGAGCTCCCGGCTCGCCGGGCTGTGCGGGCTTCTG
>DATBIN010000088.1:0-3595 GCA_036556925.1 Gaiella sp. | reverse complement strand
CGCCCGGTGAGGCGCGCCCTCGTCCTCGTGACGCTCGTTGCGCTCGCGGCGCCGGCGGCCTCGGCGGCCGGGGAGCGCCAGGTCGGGATCCACGGGAGCGCCTTCGACCCGCGGCGGATCAACATCGTCGTCGGCGACTCGCTCCGCTGGTCGAACCACGACTTCCAGAACCACAACATCCACACGGACACCGCCCTCTTCCCGGACCACACGCTCAACCCGAACACGTCGTGGTCGCCCTCGCCGACGCCGTTCACGAGCGAGAACCAGACGGGGATCCCGTACGTCTGCACCATCCACGCGAACATGGCCGGCACGATCGCGGTGTGGAACGTCTGGCTCGGCGACCCGGCCGTGGCCACGTACGGCTCGAAGGCGAGGTTCACCGGGCTCGCACACGCGTCGGCGAGCATCCAGATCGAGAAGTCCGACGGCACGCCCGTCGGAGCACCCGCGCCCGCATCCGGCTCGGGGGCGTACACAGCGCTCGTCTCCGGGCTCGCCCCCGGGCTCTACCGCGCGAACGACGGCACGTACCTGAGCCGCACCGTCACGCTCAAGGTCAAGCCGAAGCTCACGATCACGAAGCGGAAGGTCCGCAAGGGCGTCTGGGCGGTGAGCGTCAAGGCGGCGCCGAACCAGAAGGGCGCGACCGCGACCGTCGACCGCAAGAAGGGCTTCGGCTGGGCCAAGCTCGCGTCGAAGAGCTTCGGCGCGTCGTCCAAGGCGGCGTTCACGGTGAAGGTCCCGACGTCCAAGTCGCAGCTGCGCGTGCGCGTCCGCCTGACGAAGGCGCAGAACAACTACTCGCCGGCCACGAGCGCGTCGTTCGTGCTCAAGCGTTAGAGAACCGTTGCGTCGCTTGAGGCGCGGTCCGGCCCGTGCCACACTCGAGCGCGCCCTGCAGATCCGAGGGAGGGAGTCCGAATGAGAACGTCCACTGCCGCCGCCGCGCTCGTCGCCGCGTGCGCCGCCCTGGTCGCGGCCGGCCCGGCCGCCGCGGCGAAGGTCGTCCACACGAAGGGCGGCACCGAGTTCGTCCCCAACGAGCACATCGCGCAGACGAACCGGTTCCTGCCGCGCGTCACCTACGTGAAGCCCGGCGGGTTCGTCCGCTGGGAGGACGGCGACAAGACGATCGAGCCGCACACCGTCATGGTTGTGAAGAAGACGAGCCTGCCGACGACCGTCGACGAGGTCTTTTCCTGCTCGATCTGCGAGCTCTGGCACCAGCACCTGAACGACCCGAACGACGAGAGCTCCGGCATCGCGAGGATCAAGGTGAAGGTCGGCAACCCCGGGTTCCAGACCCAGGGCGACTCGCTCCTCATGCTGAACAAGACCCGGCCCGCCGCCCAGGTGAACGCGCCGGTCGGCCGGATCATCCACTACATGTGCGCCTTCCACCCGTGGATGCAGGGGATCATCCGCGTGACCAAGACGGGGAAGGCCCCCTCGTAGGAGCTCGCGGACGGGCGGCTCCCTCGTTCGGGGGAGTCGCCCGCCTCCGCGCTCGACTACCTTCCGGCGCTTGCGCACGCTGCCGCTCGTGCTCGCGGCCTCGGCCGCGCTCTGGTTCGCGGGGACGGCCGCCGCCTCCTACCCCGACGGGGGAGGACGCGCGCGGACCGAGCCCGCCGGCTTCGCCGTACCCCTGAGGGGTCCGCTCGAGTCGCGCTTCGGCTACCGCTGGGGGCGGCTGCACGCCGGGCTCGACATCGCCGTGCTCCGGACGAACCGGGTGCACGCGGCCGACGACGGCGTCGTCGTCGCGACCGGCTGGCTGGACGGCTACTCCGGGTACGGGAACGTCGTCCGGATTCGCCACCGGCCCGGCCTCGTGACGATGTACGCCCACCTGGCGACGATCCGCGTCCGCGTCGGCCAGCACGTGGCGCGCGGCCAGCTGATCGCCGGCGCCGGCTGCACCGGCTCTTGCACGGGCGCGCACCTCCACTTCGAGGTCCACGTGAAAGGGAAGCCGGTCAACCCGCTGCCCTTCCTGCACGGCCGGCTTCGCTAGACTCACCCGCTCGAGGGCGGTTAGCTCAGTTGGGAGAGCACCAGCTCGACAAGCTGGGGGTCACTGGTTCGAGCCCAGTACCGCCCATCTCGCTTCCCTGAGCGGCGTCGGCTGCGCCGGCGCCTCGCGCCGCTGAGCAGCCTCCGCCGCGCGGGCCGTGCCAGCAGCACTGTCCCTTCGGCTCCGGGTGCTCAGCGACACGTCAGGAAACCGAGAGAGCGGACGGTTGCCGACACCGCCGCGCGACGGAAGTCCGGCCGCCTGCGGCGACCATGACGACTTCCGTCGGGCCGTTCCTCCAAGAGCGTCGTGTGAGCCGCGCCCGTCGCGCCGGTCGCGGCGGCGAGATGCGATCACGGAGGATCTGACCCCGTTCCAGGGCCGAGGTGTCGGCTACCGTTTGGATCATGAGCGAGTCGCTGCAGTTCACGATCGTCTTCGAGGAAGGGGAGGAAGGCTGGATCGTGGCGTCGGTCCCCGAGGTGCCGGGGGCTCACAGCCAGGGTCGCACCCGAGACGAAGCGCGCTCGAACGTGATCGACGCGCTCCGGGGGATCTTCGAGCTGCGCTTTGGCCGAGCTCTGGAGATCGGCGAAGGGGCCGACAGCGAGCCGCTCAAGGTCGTCATCGGCGCGTGAAGCGCCGTGACCTCGAGCGCCATCTGCGTGCTCACGGCGCTGGACTACTACGAGAGGGCGGAAATCACAGCTTCTGGGGCTTCGACGCCGAGCGCTCGACGGCAGTCCCGCGCCACCGCGAGATCGACTTCAGGCTGGCGCGCAAGATCTGCGCCGATCTTGGGATCCCGCCGCCGAGCGGATCTCGCTGAGCGCCTCGGCTCGAGCGGCGAAAGCCGGATAGGCCGGAAGCTGGGGGTCACTGGATCGGAGCCCAGTACCGGCGTGATAGCGCAAGACCCCGCCACCGAGGCGTAGTAGGTCGCCACGCTCGCATCCTTGCGCACGTCGCCCGCTAGCGTTCAGCCGATGACCAGCGCCGACGAGGGACGCGCACTCGCTCGCTCGACGGCAAAGAGGATCGCTGGGCTCTCGTGGGAGGAACTCGACGCGTACGGACAGCGGGTCGAGCGGGTTGAGTCATCCACGGGTCAACCATTCCGGGTCGTCACGACGGCCTTCTGGGATATGGACGACTGGGCATCCGACATGCTCATCGTCGCCCGCGTTTACGCCGAGCGCGGGTGGCGGCGATGGCGGCCATGGAGGGCCGTCGAGGTGCGCGGCGGCGAAGGCCTCCGCCTCAGCGGATCGCGTAGTGGTGCATGACGACGCCGTTCGCGAACCGCTCCTGGTCGAGCAGGTCCAGGATCAGCGGGGCGTCGAGCGTGTCGAACAGCGGGCGGCCCGTGCCGAGGATCGCCGGATGGACGTAGAGGACGAGCTCGTCGAGCAGGCCGCGTTGGAGCAGCTGGGTGGCGAGCGTTGCGCCGCCGACGCCGATGGCGCCGTCGGTCTCGGCCCGGATCTGCGCGATCTGGTCGAGCGCGTCCGGGCCGCCGACGACCCGCGTGTTGTTCTCGGCCTCGGTGCGCGTGTTCGACACGAGCACCTT
>DATBIN010000087.1:0-9717 GCA_036556925.1 Gaiella sp. | reverse complement strand
AGGCCAACGGCGAGGACAACAACGACGGCGAGAGCCACAACCGCTCGTGGAACCACGGCGTCGAGGGCCCCACGGACGACCCCGAGGTCAACGCCCTGCGCGAGCGCCAGCAGCGAAACTTCCTCGCCACGCTCTGCCTCTCGCAGGGCGTGCCGATGCTCTCGGGCGGTGACGAGCTCAGCCGCACCCAGCAGGGCAACAACAACGCGTGGTGCCAGGACAACGAGCTCTCCTGGTTCGACTGGGAGCTCGACGAGCGTCGCGAGCAGCTGCTCGCGTTCACCCGGCGCCTGGTCGCGCTGCGACGCAACCACCCCGTCTTCCACCGCTCCCACTTCCTCACCGGAACGGCGCAGAACGGCTCGCTGCCGGACGCGTGGTGGCTCCGCGCGGACGGCCTGCGCATGACTCGCCGGGACTGGGAGCGCGAGGGGGCCGCCACACTCGGGGTCTTCCTCAACGGGTCGGAGATCCCCGACCGCACGCCTGGAGGCGAGGCGGTCGTCGACGACTCGTTCCTCGTCCTCTTCAACGCGCACGATGCGCCCGTCACCTTCCGCCTGCCCGCGCAGCGCTTCGGGCGGGTCTGGGAGCTCGAGCTCTCGACGGCCGACCCTCAGGCCGAGCGCCGGCAGGTCGTCGCCCGCGGCGAGATCGTCGTCGAGGGCCGCTCGCTCGTCGTGCTACGGCGGCTGTAGCGGGCGAGCCCGGAGGCGAACTCCGCAGCACCTCCGTGCGACGGGTGGCGGACGCACGGGCACCCGAGAGCACCTGCGGCCACGCGCCCGACGGCCACGACCCGGCGGCCGCGTGCGAGACGCTCCAGGAAGCGAAGGCCCTCTCGCACCTCGGCTCGGGTGGGAGCCCGGTTCGAGCGCTCCGTCCCCGGGTGCGTCGGCACCACGTTCCACAGCAGGACGTCCTCCAGCCCGAGCTGGCCGAGCACGCGGTGGACGATGGTGGCGGTCGCCTCGGCCGGCCCTGCGTCGGTGAGCTGACGCTCCGACGTGAAGGGGATGCCCGAGACGCGCGCGCCGCGATAGCCGGCGGCCTCGCCGACGAGGAGCAGCGGCGCGCCTCCCCGTTCCTCGAGATACGCCGCCAGCCGCGCTCGGAGCAGGGGCGCGCGCTCGCCCTCCGCGTACTGGTTGAAGGTCGCCCCGATCCTCGAGCGCGCGAGCTCGTCGACGAGACTGTCGAGCGGCTGCGCCCGCGTGCCCATCGCCCTCGATGATGACGTTCCGCAGGAGGCACGGGCCGCGCTACCATCCCGGAAGCGACACGGGGAGCTCGGGGCAACCGGGCTGAGAGGGCGGCTACGGCGCCGCCGACCCGCGAACCTGACCTGGGTAATGCCAGCGGAGGAAGCGTGCAGAACGAGGAGACGGTGGTCGTCGTTGCAGCCGGGGAGGGCCCCGATGTGAGCCCTGCCGTGCCGGCCGGCTCGCGCGTGGTCGCAGCCGATGGCGGCCTGGAGCGCGCGCTCGCGCTCGGCCTCGAGGTGGCGCTCGTGGTGGGCGACCTCGACTCGGTCGCCGCCACCGCGCTCGACGCCGCCGAGCGCAACGGCACGCGGGTCGTCCGCCACCCGGCGGCGAAGGACGCGACCGACCTCGAGCTCGCCGTGGACGAGGCGCTCGCAGACGGCCCGGCGCGACTCCTCGTCGTCGCGAGCGCCGAAGGGCGCCTCGACCACCTGCTGAGCGCGCTGCTCGTGCTCGCGGCGCCGAGGCTGGCGGCCACCGAGGTCGACGCCCTCGTCGGCGGCGCGCTCGTCCACGTCGTGCGCACGGAGCGCACGCTCGCCGGGGAGCCGGGCGAGCTCGTCTCGCTGCTCCCTGTGCACGGACCTGCCGAAGGGGTGGTGACGGACGGCCTCGACTACCCGCTGCGGCGTGAGACGCTCGAGCCGGGCTCGAGCCGCGGCGTCTCCAACGTGTTCTCCGGCCGCGAGGCCCGGGTGAGCCTCGAGTGCGGCGTGCTGCTCGCCGTCCGTCCCGCCCGCAGCGAGGAGGAGCCCGGGTGACACCGTGGTGCAAGGCCCTGGCGCCGCTCGTCGCGGCGGCAGCTCTCGCAGCGGCCGCGTGCGGCGGCGACGACGCCCCCACGGAGGTCGTCCTCGTCACGCACGACTCCTTCGCCGTCTCCAAGCCGGTGACGGCGGAGTTCGAGCGCGCCTCCGGCCTCACGCTGCGGGTGCTGCAGGCGGGCGACGCCGGCGAGGCGCTCAACCGCGCCCTCCTCACCGCGGGCGACCCCCAGGGCGACGTCTTCTTCGGCGTGGACGACAGCCTGCTCTCCCGCGCCCTCGAGGGCGACCTGTTCGTCGAGTACCGCTCGGACGAGCTCGGGCGCGTCCAGCCCGCCTTTCGCCCGCCGGACGATCGCGTCGCCCCCGTCGACCACGGCGAGGTCTGCCTCAACGTCGACCGGGGATGGTTCGCCGAGCGCGGGCTCGCGCCGCCCCGGACGCTCGAGGACCTGACGCTGCCGCGCTACCGCGGCCTGCTGGTGGTGGAGAACCCCGCCACCTCCAGCCCCGGCCTCGCCTTCCTCCTGGCCACCGTCGCCCGCTACGGCGACCGCTGGCAGGGCTACTGGCGCAAGCTCCGCGCCAACGGGGTGCTCGCCGTCGACGGCTGGGAGGAGGCGTACACGCAACAGTTCTCGGGAGCGGCCGGCAGCCCGGGCAAGCGGCCGATCGTGGTCTCCTACGCCACCAGCCCGGCGGCCGAGGTGATCTTCGCGAGCAAGCCCCTCACGGAGTCGCCGACCGCGACGGTCGAGGACGGGTGCTTCCGCCAGGTCGAGTACGCGGCCGTGCTGCGCGGCGCTCGCAACGAGGAGGGCGCCCGGGCGCTGATCGACTTCATGCTCTCGCAGCGGTTCCAGGCCGACGTGCCGACGTCGATGTTCGTGTACCCGGTGCGCGACGGCGTGCCGCTGCCTGCGGCGTTCCGCGAGCATGCGATCGTGCCCGCGAGCCCACTCACCATGTCGCCGGACCGCATCGCCGCCGGCCGCGACCGCTGGATCGACGAGTGGACGGAGATCGTCGTCCGCTGACGTCGCGCGCCGGCACGGCGCTGCTCGCCGCCCTGCCGCTCGGCTTCCTGGCGCTCTTCTTCGCCTGGCCGCTGGTGGCCATCCTCGAGCGGAGCCTCGTCGAGGGCGGCCGCCTCGACCTGCCCTTCGACGTCCTCACGAGCCGCTCCACGATCGAGATCGCATGGTTCACGCTCTGGCAGGCAGTGGTCTCGACGGCGCTCACGCTCGTCGCCTCGCTGCCGCTCACCTGGGCGCTCGCGCGCTTCTCCTTCACCGGCCGGAGGCTCGTGGAGGCGCTCGTGCTGGTGCCCTTCGTGCTCCCGACCGTCGTGGTGGCGACGGCCTTCGTCGCGCTCCTGCCCGACGGCGTGGAGCGGTCGGTGTGGGCGATCCTCCTCGCCCACGTCTTCTTCAACATCGCCGTCGTCGTGCGTATCGTGGGGCCGTTCTGGGAGGGCCAGGACGAGCGCGCCTGGGACGCCGCGGCGACGCTCGGCGCAGGGCCTCTGCGGCGCCTGCGCCTGCTCACGGCCCCGGCGCTCGCCCCCGCGCTCGCAGCGGCCGCGTCGATCGTCTTCCTCTTCTGCTTCACGTCCTTCGGCGTGATCGTGATCCTCGGAGGCCCGCGCTACGCCACCCTCGAGGCGGAGATCTACAACCAGGCGGCCCGGGCGTTCGACCTGCGCACGGCGGCAGCCTTGGCCATCCTCCAGCTCGCCGCGGTGGCGGTCGTGGTCGGCGTGGCCGGGCGGCTCGAGCGACGACTCGGTGGGGCGCGCCGCGCCCGCGCGCAGCGTCCCCGCAGGCCGGTGGGCGCGGAGCGCGCGGCGGTTGCCGGGTGCGTCCTCGTGACGCTCGGCCTGCTCGCGCTGCCGCTGCTGGCGCTCGTCGAGCGCTCGCTCGCCGTCGCCGGGGGTTACGGTCTCGACCACTACCGGGCCCTGACACGCGAGACGCCAGCCCTGTTCGTCGCGCCGTGGCACGCGATCCTGAACTCTCTCCTCTTCGCGGCGGCGGCGACGTCGCTCGCGCTCGCCGTCGGCGTGTGCACCTCGCTGCTCGCCGTGCGCGCACACGGCGGGACGCTCGACGCCCTCGTCATGCTGCCGCTCGGCGCATCGGCGGCGATGCTCGGGTTCGGCTTCCTCATCGCCTTCGACGACCCTCCGCTCGACCTGCGGAGCTCGGCCTGGCTCGTCGCGGTGGCGCAGGCGCTCGTCGCCACGCCGTTCGTCGTGCGCACGCTCGCGCCCGCGCTCCGCGCCGTCGATCAGCGCCTGCGCGACGCGGCGGCGGTGCTCGGCGCCTCCCCGTCGCAGGTGCGGCGGGAGATCGACCTCCCGCTCCTCGCCCGCGCGCTGGGCGTGGCCGCCGGTCTCGCGTTCGCCGTGTGCCTGGGCGAGTTCGGCGCGACGGTCTTCGTCGCACGCGCCGACTGGCCGACCTTGCCGGTGGCCGTCTTCCGGTTCCTCGGCCGGCCGGGAGCGGCCAACGCCGGGCAGGCGATGGCGCTCTGCGTCGTGCTCATGGCGCTGACGGTGGCGACCGCGCTCGCCGCGGAACGCGCCTTTGCCCTCCGCGGCAGGCGCCGATGATCCAGCTCGAGGACATCGAGGTCGTGCTCGATGGAGCGCGGATCCTCCACCGCGTCACGCTCGACGTGCAGGAGGGTGAGACCCTCGCCCTCCTCGGCCCGAGCGGGTCCGGCAAGTCGACGCTGCTGCGTGTGGCGGCCGGGCTGCAGCGGCCGGCGCACGGCCGCGTCCTCCTCGACGGCAGGGACGTCACGAGCGTGCCCGCCCACCGCAGGGGCGTCGGGCTCGTGTTCCAGGACGCGCTCCTCTTCCCGCACCGCGACGTCGGAGAGAACGTGTGCTTCGGCCTCCGGGTCGCGGGCACCCCGCGCGCCCGGGCCCGGGAACGGGCCGCGGAGATGCTCGCGCTCGTCGGCCTCGAGGGCTTCGAGCGTCGCGCCGTGGGGACGCTCTCGGGCGGCGAGGCGCAGCGCGTCGCGCTCGCCCGCGCGCTCGCGCCGTCGCCGCGCGTCCTGCTCCTCGACGAGCCGCTCGGCTCGCTCGACGGCCCGCTGCGCGACCGCCTTCAGGACGACCTGCGCGCCCTGTTCGCCCGGCTCGGGCTCACGGCAGTGCACGTGACGCACGACGTCGGCGAGGCGTTCGCGCTCGGCCACCGGGTGGCGGTGCTCCGCGAGGGGCGCATCGCCCAGGTCGCGACGCCGAACGAGCTCTGGGCACAGCCCGCGGACTCGTGGACGGCGCGCTTCCTCGGCATGCGCAACGTGATCGCGGACGGACGGACGAGCCGTGTCGTCCGCCCGGAGGCCGTGCGGCTCGTGCCCGGGGACGCCGCGACCGTGACCCTCGTCGAGCGCCGCGGCCCCGTCGTCTACGTCACGCTCCGGAGAGACGACGGCGTCGAGCTCGAAGCCGCGACGACGACGCTCGCGCCCCCACGGCCGGGAGATCGCGTCGGCGTCGAGCTCGACCCGAGCGGCGTGGTCGAGGTGCCATCCGAGCAGGCCGAGGCGTGAGCCGGATGCGCACCGTGATCCGGCGGCACGTCACCGTCCACGGCCGCGTGCAGGGCGTCTGGTTTCGCGAGTCGACGCGGCGGCTGGCCGAGCGGCACGGCGTCGCCGGCTGGGTGCGCAACATGCCGGACGGCACCGTCGAGGCCGTCTTCGAGGGTCCCGAGGACGACGTGGCCCGGCTCGTCGACTTCTGCCGGCTGGGGCCTCCCGGCGCCGTCGTGACGAGAATCGAGGAGCGGCGGGAGGAGCCGGTCGGGCTCAGCGGCTTCGCAACGCGCGACTACTAGTAGCCGGCGCAGCCCGGAATCCGCTCGCGCGGATTCCGGACGCGCAAACCCCTGAAGCCGTCCGCTGCGCGGCCGGGCGCCACGGCTTTCACAGCAGGCGCCGGCTCGCCGGCGCAGCCCGGAATCCGCTCGCGCGGATTCCGGACGCGCAAACCCCTGAAGCCGTCCGCTGCGCGGCCGGGCGCCACGGCCTTCACATCAAGCCTCGAGCTCCGCGCTTCGCTTCGGGCGCGGCCCGACTACGCGCTTCGCTCGGGCGCACACTTGGCATCCCCGGCCATCACCTGGTCGAAGATGGAGCGCATGGTCGACTGCTGCTGGCGGTCGGCTGATGTCAGCCCGGGCCCTTCCCACTGCACCACGGGGGTCACGCCGGGGCCCATCACGGTGACGCGGTAGCGCTCGCCCGGGGCTGCGGGACGCCGCTCCTGGCTCGGGTAGCCGGGGAACGGCATCTGCGCCACGAAGCTGTGGCAGAAGGTGCCGGTCGGCCGGTGCACGAGAATCCCCGACTCGCGCTTCCAACCGGGCCCGTACGCCGAGTTCAGCGTGTCGATGTAGACGTTGCGGCCCTGGCCGTCCGTCGGGCTGCCAACGCGCGAGCTGGCGAAGCCGAACACGGGCGCGCCCTTGTAGGTCAGCCGGCCGAAGAGCCCCTGCGCGTGGCCGCCGTACGTCCAGTGCCGCCAGACCTCGAGCACCGGCAGATCGCCGGACCAGTGCGAGAGATGGACCTCCCACGCCGTGTGGCGCGGCAGCCACGGGTCGAAGCCGAGGAGCGGCTGCAGGCGCTGCCAGGACTGCACCGCCCAGTGCGTGCCGTCGGGCGCAGTGCACGCCTGCACGAGATGGACGAGCTGGGGCCCTGTGTAGGGGCGGCAGACGTTCCGGAACCTCTTCCAGTAGCCCGTCCTGCGGTACTTGCCCCAGCCACCGGAGTAGTCGACCTTGAAGCGCTGCTGGCGCACGGCAGGATCGGGAGCGCTCGCGTCGAGCGCTCCCCACGCCAGGACGCGGCGCAGACGCCCGTCCGCGCGCTTGTAGGTGAGGAGCGCCTCGCCCTTCGCGTTGACGCCGAGCGAGAGGAGCGTGACGTTGCGGTCGGCGAGGAGCTCGCTGGCGTGCGCGGGCACAGCCTGGGAGGCGACGAGCACGGCGAGCACGCCGCAGGCGAGGAGCAGCCGCTGGCGAAGCCGCATACAACGACTGTCGGCGGAACGAGGGCAGCTCCTCGTCCCCCGATCGGGGATCGCTACTCCCACTCGATGGTGGCGGGCGGCTTCGACGAGATGTCGAGCGCGACACGGTTCACGCCCGGGATCTCGTTGATGATCCGCGAGCTGATCGCCTCCAGGACGTCGTACGGGAGCCGCGCCCAGTCTGCGGTCATGGCGTCCTCGGATGTGACTGCACGGATCACGATGGGGTAGGCGTACGTGCGCCCGTCTCCCTGGACGCCGACCGACCGAACGGCGGGCAGCACGGCGAAGCACTGCCAGAGCTCCCGGTAGAGCCCGGCTCGCCGCACCTCGTCGAGCAGCAGGGCGTCGGCAGCGCGCAGGATTGCCAGGCGCTCCTCGGTCACCTCGCCGATGATCCGGATCGACAGGCCAGGGCCCGGGAACGGGTGCCTCCAGACCATCCGCTCGGGCAGGCCGAGCTCCTCGCCCACGCGGCGCACCTCGTCCTTGAACAGGCTCCGCAGCGGCTCGACGAGCTCCATGCGCATGTCGGCGGGCAGCCCTCCCACGTTGTGGTGGGACTTGATCTTCGCGGCCACGCCGTGCTCCGCCCCACCCGACTCGATCACGTCCGAGTAGAGCGTCCCCTGCACGAGGAAGCGCACGTTCCCGAGCTTCCTCGCCTCGTCCTCGAAGACGCGGATGAACTCCTCGCCGACGCGCGTGCGCTTCTCCTCGGGGTCGGTGACGCCCTCCAGCCGCGCGAGGAAGCGCTCCTGCGCCTGCACGTGGACGAGCGGCACGCGGAAGTGCCCCGAGAAGGTCTCGACCACCTGCTCGGCCTCGTTCTCGCGCAGCAGGCCGTGGTCGACGAACACGCACGTGAGCTGCTCCCCGACCGCCTTGTGCACGAGCAGCGCGGCCACGGCGGAGTCGACGCCGCCCGAGAGGCCGCAGATGACCTGCTCGGAGCCGACCTGCGCCCGGATGCGCTCGACCTGCTCCTCGATCACCGCCGCCGGCGTCCAGGACGGAGGCACGCCGGCCGCCTCGTAGAGGAAGTTCTTCAGGATCTCCTGGCCGTGCGGCGTGTGGACGACCTCAGGGTGGAACTGCACGCCGTAGAGGCCGCGGGCGGCGTCCTCGAAGGCCGCGATGGGCGTGTCCGGCGAGCTCGCCGTCACCGTGGCGCCGCGGGGCGGTGCGACGACCGAGTCGCCGTGGCTCATCCAGACGACCTGCTCCTCCGGGAGGCCGCCGAAGAGGGCTCCGCCTGCGGAGGTCAGCGCCGTCTTGCCGTACTCGGATACGTCCGTCGACTCGACGGCCCCGCCGAGGTCGCGCGCCATGAGGTGCATGCCGTAGCAGATGCCGAGCGTCGGCACGCCGAGCTCGAGGATGCGGGTGTCGAGCTGCGGGGCGCCCTCCGCGTAGACCGACGCCGGTCCGCCCGAGAGGATCAGCGCGGCGGGGTTGCGCGCGCGTACGTCCTCCGCCGAGACACGGTGGGAGACGAGCTCGGAGTACACCCGCGCCTCGCGCACCCTGCGGGCGATCAGCTGGCTGTACTGCCCGCCGAAGTCGAGGACGAGCACCGGGCGCTCCTCCGGCGGCGGCTCGGGCACGGGAAGGGGCACGACCTCGCCGATCACGTCCTCCGGTAGTTCGGCGCGTCCTTGGTGATCGTGATGTCGTGCGGATGGCTCTCGCGCAACCCGGCGCCAGTGATGCGCACGAAGCGCGCGTCCTTCATCTCCTCGATCGTCGCCGCCCCGCAGTACCCCATCGCCTGACGGAGGCCGCCGACGAGCTGGTACACGATCGGCGCGAGCGGACCCTTGTAGGGGACGCGCCCCTCGATGCCCTCCGGCACGAGCTTGTCGACGTCCTCGACGTCGCCCTGGAAGTAGCGGTCCTTGGAGAAGGAGCGTGCCCGCATCGCCCCGAGCGAGCCCATGCCGCGGTACTCCTTGAAGCGCTCGCCCTGCACCAGCATGACGTCTCCCGGAGCCTCGTCCGTCCCCGCCAGCAAGGAGCCCAGCATGACGGTGTCGGCTCCCGCCGCGATCGCCTTGGCGACGTCGCCCGACGACGTGATGCCGCCGTCCGCGATCACCGGCACGCCGTGCTCGCCGGCGACCTGGGCGATCTCGTAGACGGCCGTCACCTGCGGCACGCCCACGCCCGCGACGACGCGCGTCGTGCAGGTCGATCCGGGCCCCACGCCGGTCTTGACCGCGTCCGCGCCCGCTTCGATGAGCGCCTCCGCCGCATCCCCGGTGGCGATGTTGCCGGCGACCACGTCCCCGTCGTAGGCGTCCCGGATGCGCCGGACCACGTCGAGCACGTTGCGGGAGTGGCCGTGGGCGGTGTCCACCACGATCGCGTCGACGTCGGCCTCGGCGAGCGCGGTGGCGCGCTCGAGCGCGTCCGGCCCCACGCCGACCGCGGCGGCGACGCGCAGGCGCCCCTGCTCGTCCTTGGTGGCGAGCGGGTAGCGCACGCGCTTCTGGATGTCCTTGACCGTGATCAGCCCCTTCAGCCGGCCGTCGGCGTCCACGATGGGCAGCTTCTCGATCTTGTGGCGCCCGAGGATCGCCTGCGCCTCCTCGAGCGTCGTGCCGACGGGGGCCGTCACGAGGTCGCGGCT
>DATBIN010000086.1:0-27183 GCA_036556925.1 Gaiella sp. | reverse complement strand
GAAGTTGCGGAAGTCCTCGATCGTGCCGTAGCGCCTGCCGCCGTCGAGGTCGCGCACGAACGGCGATCCGTAGGCCGGGGCGAAGACGGTGTGCGGGCCGCCGATCTCGACGCTGTTGACCGGGTTGCGGGCCACCTGCACGAACGTGGCAGGTGCGCTCCCCTGGACGAGCCGGCGGCACAGTCCGCGCGGGAAGCGCACCCGCTCGCCCTCGACCTCGGCGCCTGCGCCGGCGAGGAGCGCGCGTGCGTCCGGCGCGTCGCGGAAGTCGACGCCGACCTGCTCGAGGATCGTCTCCGCGTTCTCCTCGATCAGCGCCAGGCCCTCCTCGGAGAGCACCTCGACGGGCGCCAGCGTGCGCGTGAGGAAGGGCACACGCTCGACGACGGCGTGGAGCCGCGCAGCCTGCCGTGCAGCCCGGCCGCCGCCCCGCCGGCCTCTCGTCTCGCTCATGCGGGTCTCCTCTCTCTCCGGCGGCGTCTCCCGGACGCACCGTGCGCAGACGCGGACTCGCGGCCCTGCCGCCGGGCCGGCAGCGCCACGACGGCGCCGAGGCGGGCATAGGGGTCGCTCGCATGGGGGATCGCCATGGCGCGCACGAAGTGCTCCTGGAAGCCCGGCTCGACGGCGGTCTCGACCTTCTCCACGCCGCGCACGACGTCTTCGATCTCCGCCCGCGCCGCACGGTTGAGCAGTGCGATGCGCGCGCCGGTTCCGGCCGCGTTCCCGGCTGCGGTGACGCGCGCCGGGTCGCAGTCAGGCACGAGCCCCAGCACGAGCGCGTGCACCGGGTCGATGTGGCTTCCGAACGCCCCCGCGAGGCGCACCCGCTCGACGCGCTCGATGCCGTACCGGTCCATCAGCAGCCGGCAGCCCGCGTGGAGGGCCGCCTTGGCCAGCTGGATCTGGCGGACGTCGTTCTGCGTCACCACGAGCTCGGGCTGGCCCTCGTGGAGGAGGTAGGAGAACGTGCGACCGTCGGCGACGAGCCGCCGCGTCTCGGCTGCGCGGGCGCCGTCGATCGTGCCGTCCGTGGTCAGCACGCCGGCGAGATGGAGCTCCGCGACCGCTTCGATGATCCCGGAGCCGCAGACGCCGGTCACCTGCACGCCTGCGAAGCCGGGCTCGTCCGACCAGGCGTCGCAGCCGATCACACGGACACGCGGCTCGAGCGTCTCGGGATCGATGCGCACGCGCTCGACGGCGCCCGGCGCGGCACGCTGTCCGCAGCTGATCTGCGCCCCTTCGAAGGCAGGGCCGGTGGGGCTCGATGCCGCCAGCAGCCGCTCTCGGTTGCCGAGCACGATCTCGGCGTTGGTGCCGACGTCGACGAGCAGGTTCACCTCGTCGCCGAGGTGCGGCCCTTCCGAGAGGATCATCCCGGCCGTGTCGGCGCCGACGTGACCGGCGATGCACGGCAGGACGTAGGCGCGCGCCCCGGCGTGGACGGGCAGGCCCAGCTCGCGCGCGGCGAGCCGTAGCGCCTCGTCCACGACGAGGGCGAACGGTGCGCTCCCGAGCGGCGTCGGGTCGAGCCCGAGCAGGAGGTGGTGCATGATCGGGTTCCCCACGATCGTCACCTCGAGCACGTCCGCGCGCTCGACGCCGGCCTCACGTGTGAGCTCCGCGACGAGCTTCGCGAGGCTGCCGCGCACGACCTTCGTCAGCTCCGCCTCCGAGCCCGGATGCAGCATCACGTAGGAGACGCGGCTCATGAGGTCCTCGCCGAAGCGGATCTGCGGGTTCATCGCGCCGGCCGAGGCCAGCACCTCGCCGCTCCAGAGGTCGCACAGGTGCCCGGCGACGGTCGTGGAGCCGACGTCGAAGGCGATGCCGTAGGCCCGGTCGTGCAGTCCGGCCCAGATTCCCGTGAGCGTTTCGCCGTCGTGGACGGCGACCGTCACTCCGCGTCGTGCCGCGGGGGTGCCCGACGCCAGGGCGCGCTGGAGCTCCGCGACGACGTGGAGGTCGCAGTCCAGGCCCCGGAGGCCCCACTCCTCCTCGAGCGCCCTCCGCAGACGGCTCAGCTCCGCCTCGGCGCTCTCGAGCTCGGGCTGCTCGAGCTCCACGTAGTAGAGCCGCACGACGGGATCGACCTCGATCGGATGGGCGTCCGCCTCCTTTCGCACGACCTGCCGGAAGAGCTGGCTCTCCGGCGGGACGTCCACGACGACGTCGCCCACGACCGCGGCCGTGCAACCGAGACGGCGTCCGGCGGCGAGCCCGCGGTCGGCGGCGTAGGCCCGCTCCACGCCGTCGGCCGGCGAGAGGTGCCCGGCCGCAGACGTGATGCCGTGCTTCGCGTGCTCGCCTTCGGCGACCTCCACCTGGCAGCGGCCGCAGATGCCCCTACCGCCGCAGACCGAGTCGAGGTCGACGCCGAGCCGGCGTGCGGCGTCGAGCACGGTCGTCCCCCTCTCGACGCGTCCGCGACGGCCTGAAGGGGTGAAGACGACGAGCACGTCACTCAACCGGCAGCAGCCCTCCTTCGCCCCTCGCGACCGCCGCGGCGCCCGCCCGCGGCCCCGGTCGCAGGCGAGTCGCCGTGCGCGGCGATCCAGGCGGCGCAGTGCGCGTCGGCGCCCGTGAGCACGTCGGCCGCGCGCACCGCCTGCCGCACCTCGGGGTGCAGGGGGCTCGTGATCGCGGACGTGAGGCCGGCGGCGATGGCCATGGGCAGGAAGGCGGCGTTGAGCCCCGCCCGGTTGGGGAGCCCGAAGCTGATGTTGGAGGCGCCGCACGTCGAGTTCACGCCGAGCTCCTCGCGCAGCCGCCGCACGAGGCGGAACACCTGGCGGCCCGCACTGCCCATGGCGCCGATCGGCATCACGAGCGGGTCGACGACGATGTCCTCCCTCGGGATGCCGTGATCGGCGGCCCGCGCGACGATCCGCCGGGCGACCTCGAAGCGCACGTCGGGGTCCTCGGAGATGCCGGTCTCGTCGTTCGTGATCGCGACGACGGCGGCACCGTGCCTCGCGACGAGTGGGAGCACGCTCTCGAGCCGGTCCTCCTCGCCCGTGACCGAGTTCACGAGCGCCTTGCCGCGGTACACCCCGAGCCCGCGGTCGAGCGCCGCCACGATGGACGAGTCGATGCAGAGCGGAACCTCCGTCACCGACTGCACGAGCTCGATCGCGCGCGCCAGGATGGCCGGCTCGTCGGCGAGGGGGATGCCGGCGTTGACGTCGAGCATCTGCGCCCCGGCCTCGACCTGCGCGAGTGCGTCCGCCACCACCGTGTCGAAGTTGCCCGCCGCCATCTCCTCGGCCAGCTTCGGGCGACCGGTGGGGTTGATGCGCTCGCCGATGATCACGAACGGGCGCTCGAAGCCGATCACGACCTCCCGGGAGGCGCTCGAGAGGACCGTCTCCGTCATGCCCGCGCGCGCATGGACAAGCCCACCGGCGTCACGTCACGACCCGTCCCGTCCCTCGCGCAGCCCGCCCCCGCGTGCGAGGCGGTCGAGCTCCGTGGGATCGTGGGCCGCGTCGAGCCTCCCTGCCTCGGCGCTGGCCTCGGCCTGGAGATCGTCGCCGCAGGGGCGGGTCTCCCGCCGCCATTCGCTCAGGTAGGCGTCGGTGCCGGTCAGCCCCACCCGCATGGCGGCGTCGTCGATCGCGTGCTGGAACCGTCCGGGCAGCTGGAGCTTCACCGTCTCGCGGCCCGACTTGGCCACGACCTGGGCGGGGATGTCGCGCCACCAGATGACGGTCAGCTCAGCCACGCGACCCTCCGTCGACGAAGCGCTGCAGGGAGGTGACGAGATCGCCGTAGCCCGTGCGCCGGCGCTCGAGCGGCAGGCCGAGGTACGCCGCCGCCTCGCGGGCCCGCGAGAGCAGCTCGGGGTCGTCGGTCTGCGCGAGGTAGAGCACCCGCCGGTAGTTCCCGAACATGAGCGGCTTCAGCTCCGGATGCCGGTCGAGCTTGAGCCCGCGCACGACGAGCGCCTCGAAGTGCCTGGCCAGGAAGTCGGTGAGGTAGAAGGTCGCCGGCTGCGCGTCGTGCATCGCCTCCCACGTCTCGTTCCCGGCGAAGAAGCCGTAGCAGTGGGCTCCGGGCAGGCGTTCCACTCCGTGCTCGTCGAGCACGAGGTCGAGCGCCCCGCCGGTGCCGCAGTCCGCGTACGCGACGAAGACGCGGTCGAAGCCCGCCGCCTCGCGGAGCTTGCGGTCGACGGCCGGCGCGATCAGCTCCGGCCGGGAGTGCAGCTTGCCGGGCAGGCACCGAACGGTCACGTGTGTCCAGCCGTTGAGGCGGATCACCTCGAGCACCTCGCGGGCGATGGCGCCGCACGCGATCACGAGCACCTGCGGCCGAGCGTCGGAGGCCGGGAGCTCGAGCTCCTCGTCGAGCCACGGGGTGCTCATCCTGCTCGGACCGCCGCCCGGCGGGCGAGGACGAGCGCCTGGGCCGTCTCGGCGGCGACCGCCGCGTCGCGGCAGTAGGCGTCCGCGCCGACCGCCTTGCCGAACTCCTCGTTCAGCGGCGCGCCGCCGACGAGCACGATGACGTCGTCCCGGATGCCCTTCTCCTTGAGGGTGTCGATCACGACCTTCATGTACGGCATCGTCGTCGTGAGCAGGGCGGACATGCCGAGGATGTCGGGCCTGTGCTCCTCGAGCGCCGCGAGGTAGCTCTCCACCGGGTTGTTGATCCCGAGGTCGACGACCTCGAAGCCGGCGCCCTCGAGCATCATCGCCACGAGGTTCTTGCCGATGTCGTGGATGTCCCCCTTGACGGTGCCGATCACCACGGTCCCCATGCGCTCCGCGCCCGTCTCGGCGAGCAGCGGCCGCAGGAGCTCCATGCCCGCCTTCATCGCGTTCGCGGCGAGCAGCACCTCGGGCACGAAGAGGATCCCGTCCCGGAAGTCGATGCCGACGATGCGCATGCCCTCGACGAGCGCCTCGTTGAGCACTTTGTCCGCGGGCCACCCGCGGTCGAGCAGGATGGTCGTCCCCTCCGCGATCTCGGCGGCCAGCCCGTCGTAGAGGTCGTCGTGCATCTGCGCGACGAGCTCCTCGTCGCCCAGGCTCGCGAGATCCAGCTCCTCGTCGGTCACGGTCTGTTCCGCATCGTGGAACCGTCCTGTACCATGGAACATTGTAGGAGAGGGTTACCGCGTGGTGCAATCGGTGGAGAGAGCGTTCGCCGTTCTCGGCGTCGTCGGTGCCGGCCCGATCGGGCTGACGCCGATCGCCACCCGTGTAGGGCTGCCCAAGAGCACCGTCTCGCGCATGCTCGACACGCTGGAGGGCGTCGGCGCGGTGGAGCGCCTGGACGGGCCGCGGTGGCGCATCGCCCCCGGTCTCGCCTCGCTCGCGTCCGGCGTGGCGCCCGAGCGCACGCTCGTCGCGGTCGCCAGACAGTCCCTCGTCGAGCTCGTGCGGGACCTGGGCGAGGCCGCCGGGCTCGCCCTGCCCGACGGCTACGAGGTCCGCTACGTGGACCAGGTGGAGTCGAGCAACCCCGTCCAGGTGCGCGACTGGACCGGGACGCGGGCGCCCATGCACGCCGTCCCCTCCGGCCTCGTGCTGCTCGCCTGGTGGCCCGAGGCGGCGCTCGAGGCGTACCTCGAGCGGGACCTCGCGCGCCTCACGCCGCGCACCGTGGTGCGCCCGCGCGTGGTGCGCCGCCGCCTGGCCGACGTGCGCGAGCGTGGGTATGCATGGGGCCTGGAGGAGTTCGCCGAGGGCATCAACTCCGTGGCGGCCCCCCTCCGTGACGGCAGCGGACAGACGATTGCGGCCCTGCACGTGCACGGTCCCGCATATCGCTTCCCTCCGCCGGGCGGCGCCGAGCGCATCGCCGCGCGGGTCGTCGCGGCGGCGTCGGCAGTGCGCCCCTCCCCCTTCGCCGAGCGTTCCCACTGACCCCGGCGCCGTTCCGGCGTCTCATAGACGACGGGCACGGTGAACCGTGTGGCGCCCTCGGACGTATGACGAGAACGAAAGGGGTCGAGGGACTGATGCGGAGACTCACGGATCGACAGGTCGCGGTGCTCGCGGCAATCGAGCGGCACGGGAACCCGACGATGGCGGAGCTGCGGGGCCAGCTCCACGCCCTGGCGGCAGGCGCCATCGCGCGCGTCGTCGACGCGCTCGAGCAGCGCGGGCTCGTCGCGCAGACGGCCGGCGACGCGGTCCGGTTCGTCGCGGTCCGGCGCGACCGCGCGCCGGTGCCCGGCTCCGACCCGGAGGGCGCCCGGCCACAGGCGTGACCCTCGCACCCGGAGGGCGCACGGCTCCCCGCCGGGTCGCGCCCGTCGCGGCGCGGCGGTACTGTCGTCCCGAGATCGAGGTGCACGAGGAGGGCGAGGTCATAGCGTGAGGGATCTCACGGGGCGGCTGGCTCGCGCCTGTGCGCGGCGCCCCTGGCGCACACTCGCGCTCTGGGGTGCCTCGGTCGCCGCCGCCGTGGTCGTCGTCGGAGCCCTGCTCGGCTCGGTGCTGACGACGGAGGGGGAGATGACGAACCAGCCCGAGTCGTACCGCGGCTACGACCTCATCGCCGCCCACTTCCCACCCGATCCCGTCTTCGTCAACGAGGTGGTCGCAGTCCGCTCGGCGACCCTGAAGGTCGACGACGCGGTCTTCCGCCGTCACGTCGAGCGGCTCGCGACGTCGATCGAGGCCACCGGGATCGCCGCCTCGGTCCGCACCGTGTACTCGTCGGGCGACCGATCGCTCGTCTCGCCGGACCGCGACACGGCCCTGCTCGCCCTCGGGCTCACCGGCGCCGGCGAGGACCGGGTCTCCGACCTCGTGCAGCTCGTCGACAACGCGGAGGCGGCCGGCTTCGAGACGGCGATCACCGGCGAGTTCACGGCGGACGAGGACTTCCAGCGCCTCTCGGAGGAGGACCTGCAGAAGGGCGAGCTGCAGTTCGGTCTGCCCGCCGCCCTGCTCGTGCTCCTGCTCGTCTTCGGCTCCGTCGTCGCGGGCCTCGTGCCCGTGCTGACGGCGATCGTGTCCATCGTCGTCGCGCTCGGGCTGACGGCCCTCGTGGGGCAGACGTTCGACCTCTCGGTGTTCGTCGTCAACATGCTCACGGGCATGGGCCTCGCGCTCGGCATCGACTACTCGCTGTTCGTGGTCAGCCGCTACCGGGAGGAGCGCAACGCCGGCAGGGACCAGCTGGCGGCCGTCGGGGTGTCCGGCGCCACCGCGTGCCGCGCCGTGCTCTTCAGCGGGACGGCGTTCGTTCTCGCCATGGTCGGCATGGTGCTCGTGCCGGACACGATCCTGCGCAGCCTTGCGACGGGGGCGATCCTCGTCGGCATCGTCTCCGTGCTCGCCGCGCTCACGCTGCTGCCGGCGCTCCTCGCCCTCCTCGGCGACCGGGTCAACGCCCTCCGCATCCCGTGGCTCGGCACGCGGATCGAGCGCAGCGCGGGGAGGGAGGGCCGCTACTGGTCGCGCATCGTGCGCGCCGTCCTGCGCCGTCCCCTCGTCAGCGCCGTCGCCTCGGTCGGGGTCCTTCTCGCGCTCGCAATCCCGGTGCTCGGGTTCGAGACCGGCTTCTCGGGCATCCGCACGCTGCCCGACCGCTTTCCCGCCAAGCAGGGCTTCCTCCTGCTGGAGGAGGAGTTCGGCGTGGGGACGGTCGACGACGTCGAGGTGGTGGTCGAGGGCGACGTGCAGTCGCAGCCCGTCCGCGCCGGCCTGGACCGCCTGCTCGCCGCGGCGCGCGCCGAGCCGCGATTCCGCGACGCGGCCCTCGAGACGGCTCCGGACGGCCGCGCGGCGGTCGTCAGCGCGCTCGTCGTCGGCGACAGCCGTGACGAGGATGCCGTCGCCGCCGTCGAGCGGCTGCGGGAGGAGGTCGTGCCGAGCGTCTTCGGCGGCGGCGGCGTCCAGGCGCTCGTCACCGGGGAGACGGCCGAGACGATCGACTACCGGGAGCTGACGGCCACCTGGCTCCCGATCGTCTTCGCGTTCGTCCTCGGGCTCAGCTTCGTCCTGCTCACGGTGGCCTTCCGCTCGGTCGTGATGCCGGCCGTCGCCATCGCGCTGAACCTCCTCTCGGTGGGCGCTGCGTACGGCCTGCTGCTGCTCGTCTTCGTCCACGGCGTCGGCGCGGACCTGCTCGGCTTCACGCAGGTGGAGGTGATCGCGGCGTGGCTGCCGCTCTTCCTCTTCTCGGTGCTCTTCGGGCTCTCGATGGACTACACGGTGTTCCTGCTCAGCCGCATCCGGGAGCGCCACGCGCGCGGCGACACGGCGGGGGACGCCGTCACGCACGCGGTGAGCACCACCGCGCGGCTGATCACGGGCGCGGCGCTCATCATCGTGCTCGTCTTCGTCGGCTTCGCCACCGGCGACCAGGTCGAGTTCCAGCAGATGGGCTTCGGGGTGGCGGTCGCCCTCGTCCTCGACGCGACGCTCATCCGGCTCGTGCTCCTCCCGGCGGTGCTCGGCCTGCTGCAGGAGCGCGCGTGGTACCTGCCGCGCGCGCTCGAGTGGCTGCCCCACGTCGAGATCGAGGGGCACGCCGAGTCGCCCTCTGCCTGAGGTCGGATCTCCCGGCAGCCCCTCGGGCCGGCGATCAGACTGGTCGCCGGCCATGGACACGCGCATTCCGCTCCCTCCACAGGGCCGGACGTTCGGCTCGCGCTGCCGCGTCCGCCTGTCGGACATGGACGCCGGCGGACGGCTGCGCCTGGATGCCGTCGCCCGCTACCTGCAGGACGTGGCGGGTGACGACGTCGACGAGACAGGCTGGGGCGCGCCCGAGCACCTCTGGGTCATCCGGCGGGTGCTCATGGACGTCGGCGTGCCCTTTCTGCGTGACCGGGAGGTCGAGGTGGTCACCTGGTGCAGCGGCCTCGGCGCCGTCGCGGCCGGCCGCCGCTGGTCACTCAGGGGAGACGCGGGCGGCCGCGCCGAGGTCGACAGCGTCTGGATCCACCTCGGCTCCGACGGTGCTCCGGCTCGCCTCGTCGACTTCGGGGTCTACGCGGAGGCGACCGCCGGCAGGCACGTCTCCACCAGGTTCGAGCTGGCCGAGCCCGCGGCGACGACGGGCGGCCTCTCGTGGCCGCTCCGCCCGACCGACATCGACCTTCTCGACCACGTGAACAACGCCGTCTACTGGCAGGCCGTCGAGCACTGCCTCCCGGGCTCCGGCGTCGATCCCCGGCGTCCCCTCCGCGCACAGCTGGAATACCGGCAGCCGCTCGATCTCGGCGACGACGTCGCGCTCGTGGTGGGCCACGACGGCTCGGGGCTCGACGTCGGCTTCGCCGTCGCGGGCGCCGTCAAGGCCGTGGCTCGCGTCGAGCAGACCTCCTGAGGGGCCCCCGCGGCGCTCCCGTCCGCCGCCGGGCGGGCCGGCCGGCGGAGCCCAGCCTCTCGTCGCGCCGGCGCTGGTCGCGACCGTCCTCGCGCGCGGCCCAGAGCGCGAGCCCGATGAACGCGACGGCACCCGCCACGGCGAGCACCGTGGTCACGATCAGGATCACGGTCACGCTGGGGGTCTACCCTCTGCGGGCTGCTCGCACACCGGCATGGGGCCGGCGGATGAGGCCCTGCCGGGCACCCGGAGGATCCTGCTCGATCGCCTCCGCCATCAGCACCGCCACGTCGGCGACCCGGAGCTCCCGCCCGGTGGTCGCGACGCCGTCGTCGAGCATGACGGTGCAGTAGGGGCAGGCGACGGCGATCGTCTCCGCACCCGTCTCCGCCGCCTCGCGCACGCGCTCCTCGTTGATGGGGCTGCCGCGCTGCTCCTCCATCCACATGTGAGCGCCGCCGGCGCCGCAGCAGAACGTGCGCCGGCCGCTGCGCGCCATCTCCAGCGGGCGGCCGATCCGCGAGACGATCTCCCGCGGCGCCGAGAGGACGTCGTTGTGGCGGGCGAGGTAGCAGGAGTCGTGGTAGGTGATCGCCGTGTCGGACGCCGCGGGCGACAGCCGGCCCTCGCGCACGAGCTGCGCCAGCAGCTCCGTGTGGTGGACGACCTCGTACCGGCCGCCGAAGTCCGGGTACTCGCTGGCCAGCGTGTTGAAGCAGTGCGGGCAGCTGGCCACGATCCGCGTCACCCCGGCGTCGTTCAGCGTGGTCACGTTCTGCTCGGCCTGCGCCTGGAAGAGGTACTCGTTGCCCATGCGCCGCGCGGGGTCGCCCGTGCAGCTCTCGCGTGGCCCCAGGATGGCGAACTCGACTCCGGCGGCGTCCAGGAGCTTCGCCGTCGCCTCGGCGGTGGCGCGGGCACGCTCGTCGAACGAGGCCGCGCATCCCACCCAGTAGAGGAGGGGCGGCGGGGGGTCGCCCGGCTCGAGCACGCGCACGCCGAGGCCTTCCGACCACGCGGCTCGCTCCGACTGCGGGCGCCCCCACGGGTTGGAGCTGCGCTCGACGTCGCGCAGCATCGTTTCGGCCTCGGCCGGAAAGCGTGACTCCACCATGACGAGATTCCGCCGCAGGTCGACGATGTGGTCGACGTGCTCGATCGAGACGGGGCACTCGTGGATGCACGCGCCGCAGGTGACGCAGTCCCATACCACCTCGTCGGTCACCGCGGCGGGTACCAGGGGGGGCGCCTCGTGTCCCTCGCCCGCGCGTCGCGCGGCGAGCACCTTCGGTCCTTCCTGCAGGAGGTGGTCGCGAAGGCCCATGACGAGGAGCTTCGGCGAGAGCGGCTTCCCCGTCGCCCAGGCCGGGCAGACGTCCTGGCATCGGCCGCACTCGGTGCACGAGAGCGTGTCGATCATCTGCTTCCACGTGAGGTCGGCCACCGTGGACGCCCCGAAGCGGAGCTCCTCCTCGGGTGTCTCGTCGTCGAAGCGGAGCGGCTCGAGCCGGCCACGTGCACGTGTGCGCCCGAAGAAGACGTTGACGGCGGCCGTGGCGATGTGCAGGTGCTTGGAGTAGGGGAGATAGACGAGGAAGCCCAGGATGAGCAGCACGTGCGCCCACACGAAGCCGCGCTCGAGCGCCTCGGTCGCGGTGCCGGCGCCGAAGAGTCCCGAGAGCGCATTCGACACCGGCGACCACGACGCCGGCGCCTCGTTCACCCCGAGCGCGATGCGCGCGGCGTGCCAGAGGAGGAGCGTCGTCACGATCCCGGCGATCAGCCCGAGGATGAGGTCGGCCTCGCGGAGATGGCTCCCGGCGAAGCGCCCGGGCCGCAGCACCTTGCGGACGAAGAGCGCACCGGCGACGCCGGCGAGCACGAGCGCCGCGAAGACGTCGACGAGCAAGACGAACCACCCCTGGCCCGCGAGCCACGGCAGCGGCGCGCCGTCGGGCAGGCCGTGCTCGCGGGCGACCACGCCGATCATGGCGATGAGGATCGTGGGGAAGAGGACGACGAAGCCCCAGAAGATGGACGCATGGACGAGGCCGGGGCCGAGACGCTGCAGCAGCTTCCGCTGGCCGAGCACGATCACCGCCTCGTTGCGGAGCCGGCCGGGCACGTCGTCGAGCCGCGCCGCCGGCGTCCCCATCCGCACGAGCCGGACGAGGAGGAGCGCGCGCCTCGCGAAGAGGCCGCCCGCGATCACGAGCGCCGCCGCGAGGAGAACGGCGCTCGCGGCCTCCACTATCGCCGCAGCTCCTCGACGATGGCCGGGACGATCTCGTGCAGGTCGCCGACGACCGCGTAGTCGGCATGGCCGAAGATCGGCGCCTCGGGATCGGAGTTGATGGCGAGGAGGGTCTTCGCGCCCTTGAGCCCGGCCACGTGCTGCGTGGCGCCGCTGATCCCGCAGGCGATGTAGAGCTCCGGGGCCACCTTCGTTCCCGTCTGCCCGACCTGGTCGGCGTGCGGTCGCCACCCGGCGCTCGTCACGGCACGGGAGCAGCCGACCGCGCCTCCCAGCAGGGCGGCGAGCTCCTCGAGCGGCCCGAACCCCGCCTCGCCGCCGACACCGCGGCCCCCCGAGACGACGACCTTGGCCTCGGCGAGCGAGATGCCGCCCTCGACGGCGTCGACGTGCTCCGAGACGCGGACGGCGAGGTCCTGCTCCGAGAGCTCCGGCGTGAAGCGCTCGACGGCCGGCGCACGGACCGGTGCGGGCTCGGCCGGGACGGCGTGCGGCTGCACCGTGAGCAACGCGACCGGGCCGTGGACGAGCGCGTCCTCGAGCAGGCTGCCGCCCCAGCGCACGCGCGTCACGGAGACCGGCTCGCCGGGCGTCGCCGCGATGCAGTTCGCGGCGAGCGGCAGCCCGGTCCTCGCCGCCACGTGCGCCAGCACCTCGTTGCCGCGCTCTGTGCCCGCCGCGACGACTGCGGTGGGAGCGAGGCGCTCGAGAAGCGCGACGACGGCCTGGGAGACGGCGGCGGGCGCATACGCCCCGAACGCATCGTGCTCGGCGACGTGCAGCGTCGAGACGCCGTGCTCGTCCAGCCCGGCCGGCTCCAGCCCGACCGCGAGGGCATGGACCGGCCCGCCGTCCGCATAGCGGCGCGCGAAGGCGAGCGCCTGCAATGACGCCTCGTCGGGGGTGCCGCGGTCGTGCTCGACGAGGCAGAGGATCACGGCGCGAGCCCCAGCTGCCGGATCACCTCGGCCACCGCGGGTGCGGCCGCCGGCCCGTGGCCGAGCACGACCGCCTCCTTGCCCTGTCCCTCCGGCACGTGCAGCCGCACCTTCTGCAGCCGCGCCGCCTCAGTTGCGGCCCGGTCGGGACGGACGACGTCGAGCGGCTTCTTCTTCGCCCGCAGCCGTCCCGGCACGGAGGGGTATCGCGGCAGGTTGATCCCCTCCTTGACCGTGACCACGGCGGGGAGGGCGACGTCGACCACCTCGCGCCCGCCCGGTACCTCGCGCTCGCAGCGCGCCCGCCCGTTCTCGACGGCAAGGCCCTTGAGACCCGTGACGACGGGCAGCCCGAGCGCGTAGGCGACGCGGATCCCCACCTGGAAGTTGCCGGCGTCGGCGGACTCGTTGCCGAACACGAGCAGGTCGTACGCCGTCCCGCCGGCTCGATCGCGCTCGACCGCTTCCACGATCGCCCGCGCGGTCTCGCCCGGCTCCCACTCCTCGCCGTCCGTCTCGAGCAGCACGCCGCGGTCCGCGCCGATCGCCATCGCGTCGCGCAGCTGCTCCTCCGCGTCGGCGACGCCCAGCGTGAGCACCGTCACGGCGCCGCCCTCGCGCTCCACGATGCGCACCGCCTCCTCGACGCCGCACTCCTCGTGCGGGCTGATCGTGAAGCCGAGGTGGCGGGTCTCGATCGCCTGCTCGTCGGGCGTGAGCACGATCCTCCCGCCCGTCATGGGCACGCGCTTCACGCAGACGAGGACGTTCATGGCGGAGCGGCCGCCACTCAGCACCGGATGCGCGCGTTGTCGGGGTCGAACACCGCCCGCGAGCCGGCCACCGCGACGGTGACCGGGTAGCGCTCGGTCATGTACTCGACGGCGAGGTCGGTGGAGCCCTCGACCGCGTGCTCCGGCGGGAGGTAGGCCATGAGGACGTACGTGCCGAGGGACGGCGCCGCACCGGCGCTCGTGACGTAGGACCGCCGTCCCTTGCGGTCCGTGAGCGGCGTGCCGTCGCGCAGCGTGATCGGCTCGCGGCCGAGCGGATACCGCGCGACGCCGCTCGACGAGGTGTGGTCGTCGACGGTGAGCGTGCAGAGCAGCGCGGCGGGCTCCTCCTCGCGGTGGCGGAGGTGCGCCTCCTTGCCGACGAAGTCCTGCTCCTTGACCGACGGCCGCTGCATGCCCGCCTCGACGACCGTGTACTCGCTCTCGAGCTCGGCCGCGAAGGCGCGGTAGCACTTCTCCAGGCGCCCCGTCGTCCCGTAGACGCCGATGCCGCACGCTGTCAGGCCGTGCGGCCCGCCCGCCTCCCAGAGCACGTCCCAGAGCCGTGCGCCCTGCTCGATGGGGGCGTAGAGCTCCCAGCCGAGATCGCCCACGTAGGAGATCCTCGACGCCAGCACGAGCTGGGATCCGATCTCGATCGTCCTGCAGCTGGCGAACGGGAAGCCCTCGTGCGAGACGTCGTCGGACGTGACGCCGGCCAGGATGTCCCGCGCGCGCGGGCCCCAGAGGCCGATCGTCGTCCACGCCGAGGTGGCGTCGACGAGCGTCGCCGAGCCGTCGTCGGGCAGGGCGTCGCGGAAGAGCTTCCGGTCCGCCATCCCGTGCGCGCCTCCGGTGACGACGCGGAACGACTCGTCGTCGAGGCGCATCACGGTGAGGTCGGAGCGGAAGCCGCCCCCGGGCGCCAGCACCGGCGTGTAGACGACCTTCCCCACGGGCACGTCCATCTGGGCCAGCACGGCGCCCTGTAGCGCGTCGAGGGCGCCGGGGCCCTGGACGTCGAAGATGGCGAACGCCGAGAGGTCGAAGAGGCCCGCGTGCTCCCGCATCGCGAGGTGCTCGGCGTTGATGATCGGCGACCACCAGCGCGCGTCCCACTCCGCCTCCCGTGCAGGGATTCCGTAGCGCTCGACGAGCGGCGCGTTCGACTCGTACCAGTGCGGCCGCTCCCAGCCCGCGGTCTCGTAGAACACCGCGCCGAGCTCCTTCTCGCGCTCGACCATGGGCGGCAGCCGCAGCCCGCGGTCGGAGGACCACTGCTCGGCCGGGTGGATGATCCCGTACGTCTTCGGGAACGCCTCGCCCGTTCGGGCCCTCACGTGCGCCCGCGTCGTCTGGTGGGCGTGGAAGCGGGCCACGTCGGAGGAGTGGAGGTCGATCTCGGACTCGCCGTGCACCATCCACTCGGCCACCGACTTGCCCACGCCAGGTCCCTCCTTCACCCAGACGGCCGCCGCCGACCAGAGGCCGCGGACCTCGGGCGTCTCGCCGAGGATCGGCATGCCGTCCGGGGTGAGCGAGATGAGGCCGTTGATCGCGTACTTCACGCCGACGGACTCGTCGCCGACGATCTCCGGCATCAGGTCGAGCGCGTCCGCCATCTGCGAGTCGAAGTCGGCCTGCGTGAACGGGAACTCGGTCGGTGAGAGCGCCGCCGCCTCGATCGTGGGGATGTCCTCGGGGTCGTGGTGGATCGAGCGGTGCGCGTACGAGCCGATCTCCAGGCTGGTCCCGTCCTGGCGCTCGTACATGTAGACGTCCATGTCCCGCACGATGGGGAACTCCACCGACCTGGCGCACTCGGCGAACCGCGGCACGGGGCCGATGTCGATCATCTGGTGCACCATCGGCGTCAGCGGGACGGCGGCGCCCGCCAGGCGGGCGAGCATCGGGCTCCAGACGCCGCAGGCGATGACGACGGTCTCCGCGTCGATCGTCCCGCGGCTCGTGTGCAGGCGCCGGACGCGGCCCCGCTCCACATCCATGCCGGCCACCTCGGTGTTGGCCAGCACGGTCAGCGCGCCGGCCTCGGCGGCGCGCTCCCGCATGAGCGTGCCGGCGCGTAGGGAGTCGACGACGGCGACGCCGGGCGTGTAGAAGCCGCCCACCAGGATCGTCTCGTCGATGAAGGGGACGAGCTCCTTGATCTCCGCCGGCGTGACGAGCGAGACGGGCTCGATGCCCCAGGACGTCGCCGACGCCATGCGGCGGCGGAGCTCCTCCATGCGCTCCTCCGTGCGTGCCACCTCGATGCCCCCGCACTCGAGGAGCACGTCGAGCTCCCGGTACTGCCGCACGCTCTCGACGGTGAGCTGCGTCATCTCCTTCGAGTGGTCGACGAGGAAGATGAAGTTCGAGGCGTGCCCCGTCGAGCCGCCCGGGTTCGGGAGCGGGCCCTTGTCCAGGAGGACGACGTCCGTCCAGCCGAGCCGGCACAGGTGGTAGGCGACGCTGTTGCCGACGATCCCGCAGCCGATGACGACACAGCGGGCCGCGTCGGGAAGGGTGCTCATCGGCGGACGGGGCTCCTCTCGCGTGATATATGAGTCAGCGGCGGACTAATATACTTCAGCCTCGCGGGACACGTCCGCTGCTCTGAGCACGGGACACGTCCTCACAGGACCTTCCGGATCGCTTCCTCGAAGCCCTGGACGTGCCGGCGCATCGTCTTCTCCGCTCGGTCGGGGGCGCCGGCGCGGATCGCCTCGAGCAGCGCGCGGTGCTCGCGCACCGCGCGCTCGAGGCGCGCCACGCGGTCGAGCGCCAGGAACCAGATGCGCAGGGTGAGGACGTAGTACTCGTTGAGCGTGCGCTCGAGGAAGGGGTTGCGGGCACACCGGTAGACGAACCGGTGCAGCCGCTGGTCGAGGTCGATCAGCGTCCGCTCGTCGTGCTCGCCGGCGGTGCGGTCGAGCTCGTCGAGGAGGGCCGTGCACTCCTCGGCATCCGCCTCCGAGCGCCGCTCGGCCGCGAGTCGCGCGGCGAAGCCCTCGAGCTCCACCCGCACCTCGGAGAGCGCGGCGAGGTCGCGGACGTTGACGCTCGAGACGAAGATGCCGCGCCGCGGGTAGACCTCCACGAGCCGCTCGCGGGCAAGCGTGCGGAGCGCCTCCCGGACCGGCGTGCGCCCGAGGCCGAGCCTGCCCATGAGATCCCGCTCGTTGACGATCGAGCCCGGCGGGAGCTCGAGGGAGACGATCAGCTCGCGGATGGCGAAGTAGGCGCGGTCGGAGAGCGACCGCGCGTCCGCGGCCTCGGGCTGGTGGATGGGGAGCGTGGGCGTGGACATCGGGACTCGCGGCGACGGGCGGGGACCGGCTGATCCCCGCCCGTCGCCGTCCGCTACTTGATCCAGGCGTTCACCTGCGCCGCGTGGGCCTTCACCCACGTCTCGGCGGCCTTGTCCTTCTGCATCTTCTTGCCGGAGATGAGGTTGGCCACGAAGTTCTGGTCGGCCGAGGTCCACTTGAACTTCTTGACCACGTTCACGGCCGGCGAGCCGCTCGTGGCGAACTTGCCGCTCACCACCTTGTCGAGGGGGTAGGACGGGTACTCGCACGCGTACTTCTTCGGGTCGCCGCCCTTCTTCTCGTCGTCCTGGCACGCCTTGAAGCGCTTGGGCAGCTGGATGCGAACGAGGTCGTACGTGGCGTTCAGGTACTGCGGGTCGTACCAGTAGAAGAGCACCGGCTTCTTCTGCTTGTAGAGCTGCGTCCAGCGCGCGACCTGCGCAGGCTCGGCTCCTGCCACCACGTGCTTGAGGTTGAGCCCGAGTCCCTTGATCAACGCCCGGTCCTTCTGCACGTAGGACGGGTCGCCGCCCAGGAACATGCCTTGCGAGCCCGACTCCGGGGACTTGAAGACCGACTCCTTCCCCTTGAGGCCGCGCCACGTCCTGAACTGCGGGTACTGCTTGAGCAGGTAGCGCGGGATGTACCAGCCGATCACCCCGGTGATCCCGAGCGATCCGAAGTCGACGACCTTCTTCGTCTTCGTGTACTGCGGGAAGCTCGGCAGGTTCTGCCAGTCCTCCATGACGACGTCGATCTTGCCGTCGGCCATGGCCTGGAAGCCGGGCTGGCCCTCGGTGATGTTCGTCACCTTGACCTTGCACCCGAGCCGCTTCTCGAGGACGTACTTGAGCACGTACGTGTCCGCGGTCGACCCGACCCACGAGTTCTCGTTGAGGACGACGTTCCCGCACGACGTTGCGGACTGGCGCGCGGCACCCGCCATCGCGGTGGCCGCGACGACGAGCGCCGCGAGCGCGACGACCGCGAGCCCTGCCAGGCGCACGCGCCTGCCTCCATGTTGCGACATCCGACCCTCCTTGTGATGACTTCTCTCTCGGCTCACTCGATGCCCTCCTTCCGCGCCCGCCGCGTGCCCTGTGTGACGCGGTCGAGCGCAATACCCAGCGCGAGGATCGCGATCGACGCGATCACGCCCTGGCCGAACTGCCCGCGGACGAGTCCCTGGGCGACCTCGTAGCCGAGCCCGCCCGATCCGACGAGGCCGCCGATCACGACGACCGCGAGCACCATGATGATCCCCTGGTTGACGCCGAGCATGATCGCGTCTCCGGCGAGCGGGATCTTGACCTTCGCCAGCGTCTGCCGGCGTGTCGCTCCGAACGCCCCTGCAGCCTCCACCGTCTGCGGAGCCACGTCGTGGATGCCCCGCTCGACGAGCCGTACCACCACCGGGAACGCGTACAGCACGGCGGCCACGATCCCCGGCACGATCGAGACCGGCATGAGGTAGATGAACGGGATGATGTAGACGAGCTGCGGCAGCGTCTGCAGCACGTCGTTGATGGGCCGCAGCGCCGTCGAGACGATCCGGCTCTCCGCAGCCCACACCCCGAGACCGATGCCGATGACCACGGCGATGAGCGTCGCCACGAGCACCTGCGAGAGCGTGTCCATCGACAGCCCCCAGACGCCCGTCCAGCCGATGAGGCCGAGCATGAGGAAGGTCGTCAGCGCGGGTCGTAGCCCGGAGACGACGAACGCGATGAGCGTCAGCCCGGCCAACGTCGTGAACCAGGGAGCCTCGACGAGGAAGCCCTGCAATGGGAGCAGCAGCTTGGTGAGGATGAAGTTCCCGACGGGCTCGGTGATCTGGAACACGAACGACGTCGGATCCTGGACGTAGTCGAGCGCCTTCTGGATCTGCGCCAGGAGCCACTCCTGGGCGGTGACGGCCCGCTGCCGCACACCGGCGTAGTCGGGGAAGTCGCCGCTCACCCCGAGGACCTTGGCGACCGCCACCGTGCCCGCGACCACGACCGCGACACCGAGCGACTGCATCCGCAGGATCCGCTTGGCCGAGGCGTCGAGATGGCGCTTCGCCGGGTCGGTGCGGTCGGCGACCGCCTCCGTGATGCGGTCGAGCGCCATCGCCATGACGACGATCACGGCTCCGGCGAGCAGCGCCAGCGACGGGTTGGAGTAGAGGCCGCTGTTGACCACCGCGCCGAGGCCGCCGCCGCCGATCAGCCCTGCGATGACGACCATCGAGAGCGCGAAGAGGATGGTCTGGTTGAGCCCGAGCAGGAGCATGCGCCGCGACAGCGGAAGCTGCACCTTCTGCAGCAGCTGGCGCTGCGTCGAGCCCAGAGCCGAGGCCGCTTCGACGGTGTTCACCGGCACCCCGCGAATGCCGAGCGCCGTGATGCGGATGCAGGGTGGGATCGCGTAGATCATGGTCGCCACGACCGCCGCCGCGTAGCCGATGGAGAAGAAGAGCACGACCGGCATCAGGTACGCGAACGCCGGGATGATCTGGGCCGCGTCGAGGCCCGGGCTGAGGATGCGGTTGAAGCGTGCCGAGCGGCCGGCCGCGATGCCGAGCGGAATCCCGATCAGGAGCGAGAGCCCGACCGCGGTCAGCATCAACGCCAGGGTCTCCATGCTCTCGAACCAGAGGCCCGTGACGGCGAAGGTGGCGAAGGCGACCAGCGCCCACGAACCGGCCCGGATGCCGCCGAAGCGCCAGCAGACGAGCGTGCCGGCGACGGCCGCGCCGATCCACGTGAGCCAGATCAGCACGTCGAAGAACCAGGCGACGAGGTGGTCGACGGCGATGCGGAAGCCGTCGAAGACCGAGAACAGGAAGCCGCCGTCTCCCGTCAGGCGCTGGTCGATGAGCCAGGCCTGGAACTCGTCCAGCTTGAACTGGAGCTCGTTCCAGACGAGCTCGTTCGGCCAGGGGTACTCGAGCTTCCACGCGCGATAGGCGAGGAACATGAGGGCGACGATGGCCGCCACCTGGACGGGCTTCCCGCGCCACCAGGGGACGTGCGCCACCGACGCCGCGGCGGTGACGCTCTCGACGGTCGTGGTGGTCATCCGCCCTCCCCGGCGATCGCTTTCAGCACGGCGTCACGGTCGACGACGCCGACGACCGCGCCGTGCTCGACAGCACAGACGGGGAGCTCGCTCCCCGCGATCACCGGGACCGCGTCACGGACGGTCGTCGTCACGTCGAGCCGCGGTCCGTCCACGGGCTCCCCGTCGCCCGGCGGACGCATGATCCAGCGCAGGGTGAGCACGTGGCTGCGGGGGATGTCGCGGGTGAAGTTCTCCACGTACTCGTCGGCGGGCGAGCCGACGAGCTCCTCCGGCGTGCCGAGCTGGACGATGGCGCCGTTGCGCATGATCGCGATCCGGTCGCCGAGCCGCAGGGCCTCTGGCAGGTCGTGGGTGATGAACACCATCGTCTTCCCGGTCTCCATCTGCAGCCGGCACACCTCGTCCTGCATGTCGCGACGGATGAGCGGGTCGAGGGCGCTGAACGGCTCGTCGTAGAGCATCACCGTCGGATCGACGACGAAGGCGCGTGCGACGCCCACGCGCTGCTGCATGCCGCCGGAGAGCTGGTCGGGAAACAGGTTCTCGCAATCTTCGAGCCCGACGACCCGGAGCATCTCCCGCGCCCGCTGCAGCCGCTCCGCTTTGGGCATGCCCCGCACCTCGAGCCCGAACGCGACGTTGTCGATCACGCGCCGGTGTGCGAGCAGGCCGAAGTGCTGGAAGACCATCGAGACGTGGTGCCGGCGGAGCTCGCGCAACTCGGACTTGCCGGCCGCCATCACGTCCTGGCCGGCGATCCTGATCGAGCCCGCGGTCGGCTCGATGAGGCGGATCAGCGTGCGGACGAGCGTCGACTTGCCCGAGCCGGAGAGCCCCATCACGACGAACACCTCTCCGGGCCAGACGTCGATCGAGACGTCCCGCACCGCGGCCACGCAACCCGTCTTGGCGCGGAGCTCGCGGGGCGGAAGCTCGGCGTCGGCTGAGCCGATGATGCGCTCGGGATGCGGCCCGAAGATCTTCCAGACGCCCTCCGCCCGGATCAGCGGCTCGCCCGTTCGGTCGACCCGGTGCGCGGGGGCGACGGGGGCGCGCGCCGCTGACGGGGCAGTCTCCGTCATCTCGCGCCGGTCGAGAACGGTGGCGCTACCGGCGTTCGAGGCTGCGAGCGGGCTGAGGAAGCCGCCGACAAGGGCCTTGATATATCACCCGTATATTCTCGTGTCCAGGTACGCCCGCTACCGGCCGGCGCAGCGGTCTTCTAGCCGGGCGCAGCCCGGAATCCGCCTGCGCGGATTCCGGACGCGCAAATCCCTGAAGCCGTCCGCTGCGCGGCCGGGCGCCACGCCTTTCACAGCAAGCGCCTTCTAGCCGGCGCGCAAACCCCTGAGCCGGATTTCACGTCGAGCCTCTCTAGCCGCTGCCGGCCTGGAGCAGGCCGAGCACCTCGCCGTCCTCCGGGAAGCGCCCCAGCGCCTGCTTGGAGAAGACGGTGGTGCCGTCGAGGAGGACGTCGAACTGGCCGCCGCCGCCCGGTGTGATCGAGGCCTCGAATCCCTCCGCGTTCAGCTCCGCCGCGAGACTCGCGGCGCGCGTGTCGTACCCCGATCAGGTGGGGCAGTAGAGGATGTCGACCGGCATGCGGGGACAGCCTAGTACGCACCGGGGAGCCTCGGCGCGTCAGGGCACGTCGCCACGCGCGAGGCTGCGCACCGCCAGCGCGGTGAAGGCCGTGATCACGAGCGCCGCGCCGGCGAGCCCGCCGCCCAGGCCGAGCGAGACGTCCATGCTGCGCAGCCGGTCGTCGTCGAGCCCGTTGACGATCGAGAGCGTGTAGCGGCGCACGCTGAGGAAGCGGATGCCGTCCAGGTAGGCCGCGAGCACCGCCTCCCAGACGAAGACGTAGACGAGGCCGAAGACGAGCGCGTGGCGGGTCACGAGCCCCGCCCAGGTGAAGACGGCGGCGTACGCCGCGGCGCCGACGGCGAGCCCGACACCGGTCGCGGTCGCTCCTCCGAGCGCGCCGTCCTCGACCACGGCCACGAGCACGAAGCCGCTGACCGCGATCGGCAGCCCTCCGACGAGGAGCGTGGCGAAGAGCTTGGGCGCCACGATGCGCCAGCGGGGCAGGGGCTTGAGCACGAGGTAGCCGAGCGTCCGGTCGCCGAGCTCGTTGCCGAACGCCGAGGTGCCGAAGAGGAGCATGACGAGCGGGAGGATCCCCGACGCGACGAGCGTCGCCGTGACGTCGTCTGCGTACTCGGCGGACGTGACGTCGCTGTCGGCGACGTGGAACAGCACTCCCGCGAGCACGGGCAGCGCGACGAGCCCGAGCACGAGCCACAGGCGGCGGCTGCCGGCGAGCTGCCGGAGCGTGAGGTCGAGGATCGCCGCCATCGCCCGCTACCCCCCCTGGGCCAGGTACTCGAACACGCTCTCGAGGGAGTCGTCGAGCGGCTCGACCCGGGAGAGCCTGACGTCCAGCCGCTGCGCGACCGCGGGCAGCGCGCGCTGGAGCGACGCGACGTCCCTGCTCCGCACGCGCAATCGTCCCTCGCGGTCGATCTCGACCGACTCCACGGCCTCGATCTCCACCAGGCCGGCCGCGAGCAGCCGCGGCCTCGAGGCGTCGACGCGGACGAGGAAGGGACGGTCGTTCAGCTGCTGGCGGATGGCGCGATAGTCGCCGCTCGCGGCGAGCTTCCCGCTCACCATGAGGTGGATCCGGTCGGCGAGCTGGTCGACCTCCTCGAGGATGTGTGACGAGACGAGGATCGTGCGCCCCTCGTCCGCCAGGGCGCGGATCACGTCGCGCAGGTGGAGGCGCTGGGCGGGGTCGGTGCCGGAGAGCGGCTCGTCGAGCAGCAGGAGCCCCGGATCGTGCACGAGCGTCGCCGCCAGGCGCATCCGCTGGCGCATGCCGCGCGAGTACCCGCGCAGCTTCCGGTCCTGCGCCTGCTTGAGATCGACGATCGCGATCGCGCGCTCGACGGCGCCGTCGACGTCGTCGAGGCCCTGCAGCCGGGCGCTCAGCTCGACGAACCGGCGGCCCGTGAGGAAGTCGTACACCGACTCGTGCTCGGTCATGTAGCCGATGCGGCGATAGAGAGCAGGGTTGCCGCGCACGGGCTCGCCGAAGACGCGCACCGACCCCTCGGACGGCGCGATGAGCCCTGCGATCGTGCGGAGGAGGGTCGTCTTGCCGGCGCCGTTCGGCCCGAGGAGAGCGGTGACCCCGGGCTCGACCACGAGCGACACGTCGCTGACGGCCACGACGCCGGAGAACCAGCGCGAGACGCCCTCGACGGAGATCGTCGGCTGTGCCCCGCTCTCGCTCATCCACGCACCAGGCCGGCCGTCCGCCGCTGCAGCGCGACGGCCAGGACGAGCGTCAGCCCCACCAGCCACAGGAAGGAGACGGATCCGGGCAGCGGTCGCTCGGAGAGGTCCTCGCCGAAGATCCAGCGCACGCTGTCCTCGAGCGCCTGAGGCAGCGAGGCGAGCGAGACGGCGTCCGAGACGGGGCCGGTGAAGTTCTCCTCGGCGATGCCGCCGACCGCGGAGCCGACGAAGAGCACGGCGAGCGTCGCCACGGCGGCGTACGCCCGGCGGCTGGAGAGGGAGGCCGTGAGCAGCGAGAGGGTCGTGAAGACGACGGCCACCGTCGCTCCCGCCAGCAGGAACCGCGGCACGACGTCCCAGTTGTCCCCGAGCCACGATCCGGTGCTCTCCGCGTCGAGGCCGTTCCAGGTGAAGAGGATCGCCTCCGGCAGCCAGGCGGTCGCGGTGGCCACGGTGAGGAACGCCGCCCATCGCGACGCCACGTAGTCCGTCGGCGTGATCGGCCGCGCGGCGTAGAGGGACAGCACGCCGTCGCGCCGGTCGGGGCAGATGAGCAGCGGGGCCACGATGGCGGCGAACAGTCCCAGCGGCACCATCGCGAAGCCGTAGTACTCGGCGTACGAAGGCAGCTCGAAGTCGTCGGGGTCTGCGGCGGTGGGCGACGTGAACGCGGAGATGACGACCAGGACCGCGGCCGGGACGAGGGCGAGGGCGATGAGCAGCCACGGCGCGAACTTCGCGCCGGCGCCACGTCCGAGCCCGAACGAGATTCGGATGCCGTCGCGCCAGATGGCGCGCCGCCGGCTCCACCGGGTGGTGCGACCACCCTCGTAGGGCTGGTAGCCGAGATCGAAGACCTCCGCGGGCCCGGTGGTCACGATGCCGTTCCGCAAGGCAGGGATCCGCAGGAGCGGATCCCTGCTGCTCGACGTCCGCTCACACCCCGGACCCCTCCGCCTCCGCCTCGTCCACCGCGGCGACGACGGGCGTGAACACGTCCGCCAGGCTGAGCCGCGACGGCGCGAGGCGGTAGAGCACGGCGCTCGAGTCCACGATCGCGTCGCGCAGCGTGTCGTAGTCCTCGCCCGAGACGGCCTCCAGGGTGAGGCGGCTTCCGTCGAGTCGTGGCGCCAGGCCCTGCCGCTCGAGCTCGGCGGCGAGCTCGGCGGCCCCCTCGACGAGCTCCACCTCGAGCGTCTCCGTCTCCTCCACGAACCCCGAGATGGCACCGGTCCGCAACACCCGGCCGGCGTCGAGCACGATGACGGAGTCGCAGGTGCGCTCGACGTCGCCCATGAGGTGGGTCGAGATCACGATGCTGATCCCGAACTCGCGGCCGACCCTGCGGATCAGCTCGAGCATCTCGCGGCGGCCGAGCGGGTCGAGCCCGGCCGTGGGCTCGTCGAGGAAGGCGAGCACGGGATCGTGCACCAGCGCCTGTGCGAGCTTGACCCGCTGCTTCATCCCCGTCGAGTACGTGCCCATGGCGCGGTAGCGCTCCTCGAACAGCCCCACGTGGCGCAGCACGTCCGAGGCCCGGAGACGCGCCGCCGTGCGTGGCAGCCCGCTCACCTCGGCCATGTACGCGAGGAACTCCGCTGCCGGCACGCTGAGGGGCAGGCAATCGTGCTCGGGGGCGTAGCCGATCCGTGTCCGGTACTCGGGCGAGCTGCGCGTGTCGGCGCCGAGCACCTCGACCGAGCCGCTGTCGGGGTCGAGCAGTCCCATGAAGAGCTTCAGCGACGTCGTCTTGCCCGCCCCGTTCGATCCCAGGAGGCCGGTGATCCCGGGCTCGATCTCGAAGCTGACGCCGTCGAGCGCGCGCACCGAGCCGTACGACTTCGTGAGATCGCGGGCGTGCAGCAAGGCCACGCGGCGCAGCGTATCGGGCGGGGATCGCTACCCCCGACCGCGACGCACGCTGGATCGGCGCGGGCTGCGCGGACGGGCTAGATCGTCTTGAACTGCTCGAACGGCTGCCGGCACGCGCGGCAGTAACGGATCGAGCGGCAGGGCGTCGGCCCGAAGAGGTTCTCGAGGCGCGTGTCTCCGGAGCCGCAGTAGGGGCAGCGGAACGGGCCGCGCTCGAGCTGCAGGAGCGTGGGCGTGCCGTCCGAGCGCGGCGCCGGCGGCGCGAAGCCCGCGGCGCGGAGCTTCTCGCGCCCCGCGGGCGAGATGCGGTCCGTCGACCAGGAGTCGTCGTGGCGGACGCGGACGTCGGCCTCGCCGCCGAGCGCGGCCACCTGCTCGCGGATGGCGCGCACCATGGTGTCGAGCGCCGGGCAGCCCATGAAGGTCGGGGTGAAGTCGACCTGCACCTGCCTCCCGAGGACGGCCACGTTCGCGACGACGCCGAGCTCGACGATCGAGACGACGGGGATCTCGGGGTCGGGGATCTCCTCGAGCGCCTGCCAGACGGCGGCCGGCGTGATCGTCGGGTCGCCGCGCTCGGCTTGCACCCGGCCGGCTGCCGCAGGGCGCGTCACCACTCGGCGCCCGGGTCGGAGCGGCGCACCATGGTCATCTCCGCCAGCAGGTCGGAGAGCTCGGACTCGTGCCGGCCCCTGGGCACGGGCTCGACGTCGGGCAGCGACCGGCCGAGCCGCTCCTCCACGCGACGCCGGTACGCGGGCCGGAGCTCGTCGTCGAGCACGCCGAGCGCGTAGGGCCAGAGCTCCTCCAGCGCCTCCTCCAGCTTCGCCCGGCCCTCGTCCGAGCCGAGCAGCCGGTCGAGCCACATCTCCGCGTGCATGCGGTGGTAGAGCTCCTCACGGTCCATCTTCGCCGCGATGCCCGCCAGCTCAGGGTCGTCGGACGCCTTGAGCGCCTCCAGCCGCACCGCATCCGCGGTCTCGTAGAGCCAGTGGCGCGCGATCGTCCGGGCCCACTCGAGACGGCGGAGCTCCACGAGCGGGGCGCAGCGGTACTCCTCCGGCGTGCGGTCGAAGGCGAGCTCGTCGGCCGTGAGGCCGAGCTCGGGGGCGGCGAGCTCGTACAGGGCGCGCGCGTGGCCGATCTCGTTCTGCGCGATGGACGAGAAGGCCACGTCCTCCTCGAGGAACGGGGCGATCCCGGTCCATTCGGAGTTCCGCCAGCCGAGGACCAGCTCGTCGTCGGCGAGCTCGAGGAGGAGATCAGCCCGGGAGCGTCCCTGCGCGCTCACGCGCCTCCTTGAGGCGGGCCTTGATCGAGTAGCCGTCGACGCGGCGGTACTTGAGGTCGAACTCGTCGGGGAACTCGTCGATCTCGCGGATCGACTCGCGCGGGACGAGCCACAGCGCGGTCGACTCCTGGCGGCGGCCGAACTGCTCCCGGGCGTAGATCTCGGCGAACTGCGCGTCCGGCGCCGACACGGTGCCGGCATGCGCGAAGGGCTGGCCCTTCCGCTCCTGGCGGAAGACCTCGTACACCATCACGCTGCCCCCGCAGATCCCGCATCTGCTCGCGCAGATCCGGGATCGCGGACACCCCTGAAGCGGCCGCTGGCGCGGCCGGCCCCCACGGACCACGTGCATCGCGGGGCTGACACAGGGCCTCTCACGCTGCCTCCGCGAGCACGACGCGCGAGACCCAGTCGACCTCCGCGAGCGACAGCCGGCGGAAGGCGAGCCGCTCCTGCGACGCCGGCCCATGGCCGGAGACGACCGACATCAGCTTCTCGTAGTCGGGCTCCGTGTACTCCCACGTGCCGTCATCGCGCTTGCGGAGCTTCGGGTCGGGCACCGAGAGGCCGAGCTCCCAGATCTGCGGCACGTAACCGTCGAGGAACTCCTGCCGCGCGCTCTCGTTGGCCTGGCTCTTGATGCGCCAGTGCACCATCGGGTCGTCCTCGGCGGGGATCGGGTTGCCGTGGAACATCATCAACGGCTCCCACCAGCGCGTGAGCGCCTCCTGCAGCAGCTCGCGCTGGTGCTCGGTGCCCGTCACGAGCGCGAGGATCACGTCGCGGCCGTGGAGGATGTGGAACGACTCCTCCCAGCAGATCTTCTTCATGATCCGCGCGTACGGCGCGTAGGAGCACTTGAGCAGCGCCTTCTGCGACACGATCGCCGCGGCGTCGACGAGCCAGGCGATCACCCCGACGTCACCCCAGGTGCGCGTCGGGTAGTGGAACACGTTGTGGAACTTCGAGCGGCCGGCGACGAGGTCGTCGAGGCACGCGGACCGCGGCTTGCCGAGGTCCTCCACGACGCGGTAGATGAGCTGCGCGTGGCCGACCTCGTCCTGGATCTTCGCGGTCA
>DATBIN010000085.1:0-35088 GCA_036556925.1 Gaiella sp. | reverse complement strand
TCGTTCGACCTGCCCGGGGTCGACGGGCGCAACCACACCCTCGACGAGTACGCCGACGCGCCCGTCCTCGTGCTGGTGCAGTCGTGCAACCACTGCCCCTACGTGCAGGCGTGGGAAGACCGCCTGAACGAGACGCAGCGGGACTACGCCGACCGCGGAGTCCGCATCGTCGCCATCTCCTCGAACGACGCCGACGCCTACCCCGAGGACGGGTTCCCGGAGATGCAGCGGCGTGCCGGGAGCAAGGGATTCGCCTTCGACTACCTCCACGACGCCGATCAGGCCGTCGCGCAGACGCTCGGCTCCTCGCGCACCCCGGAGGTCTTCCTCTTCGACCGCGAGCGCCGCCTCGCCTACCACGGCGCGATCGACGACTCGCGCGACGAGACCGCCGTCACGCAGCACTACCTGCGCGACGCTCTCGACGCCGTGCTCCAGGGGCGCGAGCCGCCCGTGGCGGAGACGCAGCCGGTCGGGTGCACGGTCAAGTGGAGGTGACCGGGCGGATCCCGGGCTGCCGGCCAGATCGAGGCCTATGTGCAATCCGTGGCGCCCGGCCGCGCAGCGGACGGCTTCAGGGGTTTGCGCGTCCGGCATCCGCGCGAGCGGATTCCGGACTGCGCCGACTGGCTAGAGCACCGCAGCCTCGCCGAGGAGCGCCTTCGCCTCGGCGAGGAAGTCCGAGTCCGGACGGACGCGGTACTCGGGCCCGAGGGCGTACGTCTTCGGGCCGTCCGACGTCTCGAGCGCGACGAACACGGGCGAGTCGCCCGGGAACTCGCGCACGAGGCGCGCGAGCTCGCCGAGCATGCCGGCCGGCGCCCGGCGGGCATCGAGCGCGAAGCGCACCTCGCGACGCTCTGCCACGGCCTCGAACGGCGTCACCTCGAGGGCGATCAGCTTCGTCTCCCCCGCCTGCTTGTGGTCGACGCGTCCCTTGACGACGAGGATGCGGTCGGCGACGCAGAGCTCCCGTGAGGCCGCATAGGTCGAGTTGAACACGACCACCTCCGCCGAGCCCGTGGGATCGTCGAGCGTGAGGAAGACCATCGGCTCGCCGCGCTTCGTCGTGACCTGCTTGGTCTCGGCGACCACACCGCCGACGGTCACGATCTCGCCGTCGCGCCGCCGGTCGAGCTCCGCCAGGGTGGCGTCCGTCTTGCGGCGCAGCTGGTCCCGCACGCCGTGCAGCGGGTGCTCGGAGACGTAGAGGCCGAGCGTCTCCTTCTCCAGCCGCAGGAGCTCCTGCTTCTCGAACTCGCCGCCCGGGATGGGCGGGTGGTGCGTCTCGCGCGCGCCCTGCGGCGCCTCCTCCTGCTCGCCGAACACGCTGTCGAAGATGGAGGCCTGGCCCATCAGCCGGTCCGCGGCGAGCTTCTGGCCGTGGCCGAGCGCCTGCTCGAGCACCGCGAGCATCCCCATGCGCGAGGCGCCGGTCGAGTCGAGCGCGCCGCACTTGACGAGCGACTCGAGCGACCGCTTGTTCACGACCTGCGGGTCGACACGCTCGGTGAAGTCCCAGATGGACGCGAACGCGCCGTCCTCCCGCGCGCGGACGATCGCCACCGCGGCCGTCTCCCCCACGTTCTTGACCGCGTTGAGGCCGAAGCGGATCTTCCCCTCGACGACCGCGAAGTCGACCTGCGAGGAGTTGACGTCGGGCGGCAGCACCTCGATGCCCATCTCGTCGCAGGCGTTGACGTAGAACGGCACACGGTCCTTCGTGTTCATCACGCTCGAGATGAGCGCGGCCATGTACTCGCAGGGATGGTTCGCCTTGAGCCACGCGGTGCGGAAGGCGATGAGCGCGTAGCAGGCCGCGTGGGACTTGTTGAACGAGTAGTCCTGCGACTTCTCGGTGTCGTCCCACAGCTGCTTCGCGACCGCCGGCGTGGCCCCGTTCGCGATGCAGCCGTCGATGAACTTCTCCTTCAACGACGCCATCAGCGAGTGGATCTTCTTGCCGATCGCCTTGCGCAGGTCGTCCGCCTCGGCCGGCGAGAAGCCGGCCAGGTGCTTGGCGATCTCCATGTACTGCTCCTGGTAGATCGCGATGCCGTACGTCGCGCCGGTGATCGCCTCGAGCCGTGGATCGGGGTAGGTGACCGGCTCGCGACCGTTCTTCCGGGCCGCGTAGGCGGGGATGTACTGCATCGGCCCGGGCCGGTAGAGGGCGACGAGGGCGATCATGTCCTCGAACTCGGTCGGCTTCACCTGGCGCAGCGCCTCGCGCATGCCCGACGACTCGAACTGGAACACACCCGTGGCGTCGCCGCGCGCGAGCATCTCGTAGGTCTTGCGATCGTCGAGCGGCACCGAGGCAACGTCGAGGCCGCCCCCGATGAGGCGCTCGGCGGTGGCGATCACGTCGAGGTTGCGCAGCCCGAGGAAGTCCATCTTGAGCAGGCCCAGCGCTTCCACGTTGCCCATCGCGAACTGGGTCACGACCTCCGCGTCGGCGCCCTTCTGCTGGAGCGGGATGAGCTCGATCAGCGGCTGCGCGCCGATCACGACGCCGGCGGCGTGGATCGAGTCCGCGCGCGTGAGACCTTCGAGGGGCCGTGCCAGCTCCACGATCTCCTTCGCCACGGGATCGGAGTCCACCGCCTGGCGCAGCTCCGCGCCGGACTTGAGGGCGTCCTCGAGCATCTGGCCCGGCCCCTCCGGGACGAGCTTGGCGATGCGGTCGACGACGCCGTAGGGGATCTCCAGCACACGCCCGGCGTCGCGGATCGCCGCGCGGGCGGCCATCGTGGAGAAGGTGATGATCTGCGCGACCCGGTCGCGGCCGTACTTCTCGGCCACGTAGTTGATCACGCGCTCACGGCCCTCGACCGCGAAGTCGATGTCGATGTCGGGCAGCGACTTGCGGCCCGGGTTGAGGAACCGCTCGAAGAGCAGGTCGTAGCGGATCGGGTCGATGTCGGTGATCTCGAGGCAGTACGCGACGAGCGAGCCGGCCGCGGAGCCGCGCCCCGGACCGACGCCGATCCCGTCCCGCTTCGCGAACCCGACGAAGTCGGAGACGATGAGGAAGTAGTCGGCGAAGCCCATCTCGCGGATGGTCTTCAGCTCGAACTGCAGCCGCTCCGTGAGCTCGGGCGTGACGCTCCCGTAGCGTCGCTCGAGCCCCCGCTCGCACAGCTCGACGAGGTACTCGAACGCGTCCCGGCCGTCAGGCGTGGGGAAGGCGGGCAGCAGGATCCGGTCGAGCTCGATCTCCACCGCGCACCGCTCGGCGACCTCGAGCGAGCGGCGGAGCGCGTCCTCGTTGCCGGGGAAGTCGAGCGCCATCTCCTCCGGGCTCTTGAAGTAGAACTCGCTCGTCTCGAAGCGCCAGTGGTTCGGGTTCTTCAGCGAGTCGCCCGACTGGATGCAGAGCAGCGCCTCGTGGCTGTACGCGTCGCCTGCGTCGAGGTAGTGGACGTCGCCGGTGGCGACGAGCGGCAGCTTCCGGGCTGCGGCCAGGCCCGCGAGCTGCGGGAGGATCTCCTGCTGCACCGGGAGGCCGGCGTTCTGGAGCTCGACGTACACCTGGTCGTGGCCGAACACCTGCGCGAGCCTGTCCAGCTCCGCCTCGGCGTCGGCCGGGCGCGACTCGGCGAGCGCCCGCGAGATGCGGCCCGAGAGGCAGCCGGAGAGGGCGATCAGTCCCGACGCATGCTGTTCGAGCAGCTCCCAGTCGACGCGCGGACGGTAGTAGTAGCCCTCCAGGTAGCCGAGCGAGCAGAGCCTGATGAGGTTCCCGTAGCCCTCGTTCGACTCGGCGAGGAGGGTCAGGTGCGCGTGGCCCTTGTGCTGCACCCGGCGGTCGTCGACGAGGTACACCTCGCAGCCGATCACAGGCCGGACTCCCTGGCCTCTGGCGGCGCGGTAGAGGTCGATCGCACCGGCGAGGGAGCCGTGATCCGTGAGCGAGACGGCCGGCATCTCGAGGCGGGCGGCCTTCTCGGCGAGGGCCGGGATCCGGCACGCCCCGTCGAGGATCGAGTACTCGGAGTGGACGTGCAGGTGGACGAACGGCGCGCTCACGGGAGGGCCATTGTACGAGGGCCCTTCGGACGGGGCGTCTCCGTCGTCCCGACGGACAACAGCGCCGAGGGGAGCGCCTCTAGCGGTCCTGCAGCGCGTCCAGGGCGACGGTGAAGGCGACCAGCAGCCGGCGGTCGACGCCGGTGCTCCGCTCGTGGTCGACCTCGAGGACGTAGCGGTCGGCGAGCTTCCCCAGCACGCGGCGGTAGTACCCCACCTCCTCGCCCTCGCGCCGCAGCACGAAGTTGAAGGGCAGCCATTGCAGGCCGAACAGGATGTCTCCGACGAAGGGCACGAGGTCGATGAAGCGGCGCACGAGCGCGATCGCCCAGCTGGCCTCGTACGCCTCGAGCACCTCGGTACCGCCCGCGTCGTAGACGTGCCAGTGGCTGCGGAGGAGCGAGCGCCCGAAGTCCTTGCCGAGGGAGCCGATCACCTGGTCGCCGTCGTCGAGCACCTCGTGCCGCCCGGCGAACTCGAAGACCGTCTTCGACTTGATGCGAAAGAGGTGCGCCTCGCCGTCCGGCTGCAGGCGGAAGCGGATGTCCTCCTTGATCGACATCTTCTTCTGCTTCACGAAGAGGAGCGGCTCGGTCTCCTCCGTCGAGCCGGGGAGCGGCACGCTGATGCGGTACTCGTTGCCGATCGGCTTGAACAGCTGCTGCACGAGCAGGCGGTCGGCGGAGGAGAGGCGCTCGAGCACGACGGTCGCGTCCATCACCGGGACAGTAGACGCAGGCCGCCGTCCGGGCGCGGGCGGACCGCGTCAGCCGGCGAGTCGGAGCGCGGCCGACTCGATCTCGTCCTCACCCAGGAGCACGTGCCGCGCCGCGTCTCCGAGCGGGACGAAGGAGTCCTTGCTCGCCACGCGCGCGAGGTAGCCGTCGTAGCCGGCGTCGACGAGCGCGGCGATCACCCCTTCCGAGACGCCGCCGGTGCGGCGGGTCTCGTCCACGACGAGCACCCGCCCCGTGACGGCGGCCTCGCGCAGGACGTCGCGGATCGGCAGGGGCGCGAGCCAGCGGAGGTCGACGATCCGCGGCCGCACGCCGCGCTCCTCGAGCCGCCGGGCCACGCGGAGGGACATGCGCAGCCCGTTCCCCCAGGTCACGATCGTGAGGTCGCCGCCGTCGAGGTGCGTCCGTGCCGATCCCAACGGCACGTGCTCGCCCCCGGACGGCCTGAGCCAGAGGGCGTCGCCTTCCGCGAAGAGGTCGCGCACGTGGTAGAGGGCGATCGGCTCCAGGAAGATGCAGACGCTGCCGTCGACCTTGGCGGCCGCGACGCAGGTGCGGAGCATGGCGGCCGCGTCGTCGGGCAGCGACGGCGACGCGATCACGAGCCCCGGCACGTCACGCAGCACCCCGACCGCGTTGTCGTTGTGGAAGTGCCCGCCGAAGCCGCGCTGGTATGCGTAGCCGGCGACGCGCACGACCATGCCGTTGCGGTAGCGGCCCTGCGAGAAGAACTGCAGGGTTGCCGCCTCGCCCCGCAGCTGGTCCTCCGCGTTGTGCAGGTACGCGAGGTACTGGATCTCCGCGATGGGAAGGAAGCCGGTCAGGGCTGCGCCGAGCGCGAGCCCGAGGATCGAGGTCTCGTCCAGGAGCGTGTCGAAGACGCGTGCCGCCCCGAAACGCGCGTGCAGGCCCCGCGTGACGCCGTAGACACCGCCCTTGACCGCCACGTCCTCCCCGAACAGGAGCGTGTCGGGGTGACGCTCGAGCATCTCCGCCAGCGTCCGGTTGACGGCCAGGGCGAGCGTGAGCGGCTCGCCCTCCCCCGTCGGCGCCGCCGCCATCGCCGCCACCTCGGCGGGCGACCGCGGCGCGAGCGGCCGCATCACGTCCTCGGCCGAGGCCATCTGCGGCCGGCGCGTGGCCTCGAGCGCCCTCCCGCGCACGTCGGCGCGCCGCGCCAGGTAGTCCTCGGCGAGCTGGGCGCCCGTGGCCGCCCCCGCCGACACGAGCCAGCGCCCCGTCGCGAGCAGCGGATCGCGCGCGTAGTCGGCGCGCACCGCCTGCGGCGAGCGGTAGGCGGTCTCGACGTCTGCGCCCGCGTGCGCCAGGTAGCGGACGGTGCGCAGGTGGAGCACGGCAGGGCGCCGCTCGGCCCGCACCCAGTCGGCGAGCTCCTGCGCCACCTCGAGCGCGGACGCGGTGTCGTCCCCGCTCGCCGACTCGACGCGGAGCTGCGGACGGCTGCGGAGCGCCCCCTCGACCCACCCGGCGGGCGAGGGCACGCTGATGCCGAGGTCGTTGTCCTCGCACACGAACAGCAGCGGCAGTGGGAGACGCTGATGGGCGCAGTGCGCGGCGGTGTTGAGCGCCGCCTGCGCCACGGCGTGGTTGACGGAGGCGTCGCCGAAGCTGCACACGACGACCGCGTCGCGCGGCCAGGCGCACTCCACGCCGAGACGGCCGGCACGATCGATTGCGAGCCCGATGCCGACCGCGCGCGGGAGGTGCGACGCGATGGTCGAGGTCTGCGGGATCACCGCGAGCGCGTGATGACCGAACACCTTGTGGCGTCCTCCGGCGATGGGCTCGTCCACCGCGGCCGCCAGCCCGAGCAGGATGTCGTCGACGCCGTCGTGACCCAGCTGGCCGGAGCGGGCCAGGTAGAAGCCGCCCGAGCGGTAGTGCAGGAGCGCCGGATCGGTGGGCCGGAGCGCCAGGGCCACGGCTGCGTTCGACTCGTGGCCGGCCGAGCCGATCGTGTAGTAGCCGAGCTTCTGCGACTGCAACCAGCGAGCGGCGTGGTCACAGGCCCGGCTGTCGGCCTGCGCCCGCCAGAGGGCGGCGGCCGCCGCCGGCACGGGCTCCGCCGGTCGGCCGGCGGGAGGCGCCAGCCCGCGGAGCGCGTCCAGCAGGTGCTGCTCGAGGGGGTCGAGGTCGCCCGGCATGGGCGCGACGCTATCGGCTCCCGGCGCTGCCGTCCGCCGCTCCGGGTCCGCGCCCTTGCGCGGCGACACCGGCTCAGCCGCCGTGTGCGCGCGACGGCGCCGCGGTGATCGGCGCGCTCCGGCTCACGGGAGCCGTGGCGACCACCACGCTCCCGCCAGCGCGGCTGCGAGCAGGGCGACGGCGCCCGCGGCGACGAACGCCACGGTGACCTCGGTCCGGCGCGCCACCCGGCCTAGGCGGCTGCCGAGGCTCTCGTACGCTGCGGAAAGCGTCTCGGCCGTGCGCGCCTCGGTGAACTCGCCGCCGGTCGCCTCGGCGATCGCCCGCAGCGTGGCCGGGTCGGGCGCCCGGGAGCGGCCCCCGAAGCCCCCTGAGCCGAATCCGCCCGCGCCGGCCCCGCGCCGCGTGCCGAGGGCGACGGTGTACACCGGGAACGCGGCCTCCCGCGCGAGCCGGGCGCCCTCGAGCGGCGGCAGGATGCCGCGGTTCTGCCGGCCGTCGGAGAGGAAGAGGATGGAGACGAGCCCCTCCCGGTCGGCAGGGGTGACGGCAGCTCGTCCGCCGGCGACCTCACCCTCGCCCGCGAGGGCCTGCCGGCCGACCTCGACCGCGCGTGCGAGCGCGTCGCCGATGGCGGTCCCGCCGCCGAAGCTCGCGAACGGGTCGATGGCGGCGACCGAGCGGCGCACCCGCTCGTGGTCCTTGGTCGGCAGGGCGGTGACGTGGGCGTCGCCCGAGAACGTCACGACCGCGACGCGCAGCCGGTCGGGAACGCGCTCCAGGAACCTCTGCGCCGCAGCCTTGGCGGCCTCGAGACGCGACGGCCGCACGTCCTCGGCCAGCATCGACCGCGAGGTGTCGACGACGAGGATCACCGTCGCCTGCTCGTCCGGCACCCGCATCGTCACGTGCGGGCGGGCGACGGCGACGACGAGCGCAACGGCCGAGAGAGCGCCGAGCGCGAGGGCGACCGCAGTGCGCCAGGAGTCGCGCGGGGACCTGACCTGCGCCAGCACGTCGACGTTGGGGAACGGCACGACGAAGCGGGGCCCGCGGCGCCGGAGCAGGAGGAAGAGCCCGAGCGCCGCCGGAACGACGAGCAACGCCAGCAACCACCACGGACTCTCGAAGCTCATCTCGCTCCCGGACGGCTCGATCCAGTCCGGCCCATGGTAGGCGACAATCGACGACGTGGAGATGCCTCCCTTCGCCTATCGCGTAGCCGACCGGCTGCTGGCGGGCCCGTATCCCGGCGGCTGGACGGACGACGAGTCGGTGCACGGGCTGCGGGCGCTCCGCGCCGCCGGTGTGACGCTCTTCGTCGACCTCACGGTCCCGGGCGAGCTGCCCCCCTACCACCACCTCCTCGGGGAGGCGAGGCACCTGCGCTGGCAGATCCCCGACATGGACGTGCCGTCTCCGACGCGGATGGCTGCGCTCCTCGACGCGATCGACGGCGAGCTCGACGGGAAGGGCGGCGTCTACGTGCACTGCTGGGCAGGCAGAGGACGCACCGGCACGGTCGTGGGCTGCTGGCTCGTGCGCCACGGGCTCGCCGGCGCGGACGCCCTCGCGCGGATCGTGACCCTCCGTCGCGACCTCGTTGACGGGCACGCCTCCTCGCCGCAGACGAGCGCGCAGCGCGCCATGGTGCTCAACTGGACGCGCGACGCATGAAGCGGCTGCACCTCCTGCGCCACGCCAAGTCGTCCTGGGACGATGCTGCTCTCGCCGACCGTGATCGGCCGCTCGCGCCTCGCGGGCGGCGCGCAGCGGCGCGGCTCTCGGACTGGCTCGAGACGAGCGATGTGCGCCCGGAGCTCGTGCTCTGCTCGACGGCGCTGCGTGCGCGGGAAACGCTCGAGGGGGTGCACGACGCCCTCGGCGGCCCCGAGGTGGCGTACCTCGACGGGCTCTACCACGCGTGGGAGGACGCCCTGCTGACACGCATCCGGGCGGTGCCCGACACGATCGACGAGGTCCTCCTCGTGGGACACAACCCGGGTCTCGGGAACCTCGTGCTCGACCTCGCGGCCGACTCGCGGGAGCGGCAGCGCATCGAGGGCAAGCTCCCGACCGGAGCGCTCGTCTCGCTGCAGCTCGACGCGGTGCGCTGGGCCGACGTCGCCTCGGGGGGCGGCCGGATCGTCTCGCTCGTGCTGCCGCGTGACCTGGCCCCGCCACCCGCCTGAGCGTCGTCACGGCGGATTGCCGCGCGGAGAGGATCAGACCCCGGGCTCCGTCTCGGGCACCCGGTAGGCCATGAGGATCGCGTCGACGAGCTCCCCCTCGCGGACGTAGTGCCCGCGACGCAGGCCCTCCCGCTCGAAGCCGAACGCCTCGTACAGCCCGATCGCGGGCTCGTTCCACGGGAACACGTGCAGCTCCAGCTTGCGCACGCCGGCCTCCCTGGCCCACTCCACCGCGCGCGCGAGGAGCGCGCGGCCGATTCCGCGCCGGCGGTGGTCCGCGGCGACCATCAGCCCCAGGTCGGCGACGTGCGGGCTCGCAGGGTGAATGTCGCGCGAGACCGAGAGCCGGGCGACGATGCGGCCGTCGTCCTCGGCCACGAACACGGCCGCGTCGGGATGGCGGCGGGCGCCGCGCAGGTAGCGGCGCTCCTCGCTCGCGCTCCTCCAGACGTCCGTCGTGAGCAGGAAGTCGCCCGGCTCGCGACCCACGTCGCGCGCGAGCTCGACCAGCCGCTGAGCGTCCCCGGGCTCCGCGCGCCTGATGTGGATCACGGGACGACGATCCCGTGGCCGCCGCGCCGCGGGTCACCGGCAGCGGCGAGCTCTCCGCCTGGTCGCCGCTCGACGGCGGAGACGCCGCCGAAGAAGAGGTTGCTCCCGCTCCAGCGGAGGACGTCGAGCTCGGAGGCCACGGGCTCGTCCCAGCCCCCCTCGAGATGGAGGAGGCCGTCGTCGACGTGCACGCGCGGCGCCGCGATGGCCTCCTCCACGGGCTCGCCCCGGGCGATCACGCGCCACGCGACCTGGGCGATCGCCCCGGCGAGGCGCACCGACCCCGCACTGCCGAGGACGAGCCTCGGCTCGCCCTCGGCCAGGCAGAGCGTCGGCGTCATCATGCTCGGCAGCCGCGAGCCCGCGGGTCGCGGCTCCCTGCCGATGACGTCGAGCTCGCCGAGCATGTTGTTGAGCTGGAAGCCGTGGCGGAAGACACCCGAGCCCGAGCCGAGCGTCGAGGAGAAGGAGGCGACCGTGCCTCCCGCGTCGAGCACGGCGACGTGGGTCGTGCCCGTGACCCGGGTCGTCGCGGCGACGCCGGCGTACGAGCGGCCGATCGCGCCGGGCAGCGCCGCGGGGTCGCGGCTGCCGTCGAGCGCCGCGAGCGCAGCCTGCACGACCGCGCCGCCCATGGACGGCTCGGGCGTCGTCAGGATCTCGTGGCCGAACAGCGTGCCGCGGAGCGGCGTCCGTTCCAGCACCGCATATCCCGCCAGGTCTGCGGCGAGCTCCGGCAGCAGGACGGCGAGCGCGCCCGCGCCGTCGCCGCGAATGAGCTCCAGGGCCGGCACGAGGTCCTCGGTCACGAGCCTCGCGCCGCCGGCATAGATCCGCCGGCCCCCCTCGTCGCGCTGGAGGATGGGGACGAGGATCTCGTGCAGGAACGCCTGGGCGTCGTTGACCTCGACCCCCGCGCGGGCGAGCACGAGGGCCGGCTCCACGAGATCCGCCCAGGCCCAGGAGCCGAAGCGCCGATGGGCCTCCTCGAGCCCCGCGAGCAGGCCCGGCACCGCCACCGACTCCTCGCCGATGTGGAAGACCTGCGTGGAGGCGTCGGCGAAGTCGATCACGAGCTCGACCATCTCGCCCCGCGCCCGTGCCGGCACCGCGAAGAAGCAGTCGAGCACGACGGGGGGCGTCCCCGGCTCCCGGACGAGGAGGAAGCCGCCGCCCGCAGGGCCCGTGAGCGGGCCCTCCGCCACGAATGCCGCCAGCACGGCGGCCACGGCGGCGTCGACCGCGTTGCCGCCGTCCGCCAGCACGCCGGCGCCGACCGCGGCGGTCCCCGGGTGGCCGGCTGCGATCGCGCCTCGCATCGCCGGAGAGGGTAATCGCTGACCCGCACGTCCCCCGTCCGGGGCGCGCCGTGCTCAAGCCGCGACGACCGGGTGCCGACGTAGCACGAGCGGCCTGAATGAAACAGCTTCTGCGGCATCGAGCACTCCTCCTGGCAGGCGCCGTGACGGCGGCGGTCGCGGTTGCCGCTGCCAGCCCCGGGATGCTCGGCCACCGCGTGGGCACGGCCCTCGACGGCATCGCGGCCGCGGAGCCGCTCTGGCTCTGGGCGGCGGGCGCAGCCTTCGTCCTCATGCACGCCTGCAGCGGCCTGGCGTGGGGCGTCGCCCTGCGCGCCTGCGGGACGACCACCGGTCACACCGACGCGGTGGCCCGCTACGGCGTCGGGTCGGGACTGAACGCCGTGGCGCCGCTCCATCTCGGCAGCGCCGCCCGTGTCGCTCTCTTCGGACGCGTGGTGCGCGACCCCGGCGGGTGCTGGCGGGTCGGCGGCGCGGGCGCCGCGGTCGGCGCCGTGCGCGCCGTCTGGCTCGCCGCCCTCCTCGCGGTCGGCGCCACCGGCGGCATGCTGCCGGCCTGGCCGCTGGCGTTGCTCGCGCTGGGGATCGCGGCGGCTGCAGCCGCCGCGTTCGGCGCGCGACGCGTGCAGATCGAGACGCGGATCGCACACATCCTGGACGCCTTTCGGGAGCTCGGCGGGGCACCGCGCTTCCTGGCCGGTGTCGCGGTCCTCACGGCCGTCGGGCTCGCCGCCAAGGTGGCGGCCGCGACCGCGGCGGCCTCGGCGCTGCACGTGGACCGCCCGCTCCTCGCGGCGCTGCTCATCGTGCCGGCCGTCGAGCTCGCCGCAGTGATGCCGCTGACCCCGGGCAACGCCGGCGTAGCGAGCGCCGCCGCCGCGTTCGCGCTCGGCGCGCACGGCGTCGGGGCGGACACCGCGCTCGCCGCCGGCATCGCGTTCGGCGGCGTCGAGACGCTCGCGGCCGTGGCGGTCGGGCTCGGCGGGGCGCTCGTGCTGGCGGGCCCGCGCGTGCAGCCGCACCTTCGCGTCGGCGCCGCCGTCACCGGCTGCAGCGCCCTCGCCTTCGCCTACGCGGCGACGGTCTGGCTGCCGGGGCTCTAGCTCGCCGGCGCAGCCCGGAATCCGCTCGCGCGGATTCCGGACGCGCACACCCCTGAAGCCGCCCGCTCCGCGGCCGGACGCCACGGGTTTCACAGCAAGCCTCTCCTAGCCGGAGCAGCCCGGAATCCGCTCGCGCGGATCCCGCTAGCGCAGGAAGCTCGGCAGGTCGGCTTCCTCGCGCCGCCGCGGCGTCGCGGGCTCGGCGCTCGCGAACGACGGTGCGGGCGGCCGCCGGCGGCTGCCGCCGAGCCCGGTGGCGATCACCGTCACCCACACCTGACCGCTCAGCCGCTCGTCGACCGTCGCGCCGAAGATGAGGTTGGTGTCGTCGGTCGCCGCCTGGCGCACGACCTCCGCCGCCTCGTTCACCTCGAGGAGGGTCAGGTCCTCGCCGCCCGCGATGGAGAGCAGGATGCCGCGGGCGCCGACGATCTCGGTGTCGATCAGCGGCGAGCGGAGGGCGCGCTCGGCCGCCTGGCGTGCCCGGTCGTCGCGCGCTTCGGAGTAGCCGATCCCCATGAGCGCCGAGCCCGCATCGGTCATCACCGTGCGCACGTCCGCGAAGTCCAGGTTGATCAGCCCCGGCATGGTGATCAGGTCGCAGATGCCCTGCACGCCCTGGCGCAGGACGTCGTCGGCGATGCGGAAGGCGTCGAGCATCGAGGTCGAGCGATCGAGCACCTCGAGCAGCCGGTCGTTGGGGATCACGATCACGGTGTCGCACTCGGCGCGGAGCGCGTCGACGCCCTGGTCGGCGGCGGTGCGCCGGCGCGTACCCTCGAAGTGGAACGGCGTCGTCACGATGCCCACGGTCAACGCGCCGAGCTCGCGCGCGATCCGCGCAACCACCGGCGCGGCCCCGGTGCCGGTGCCGCCGCCCTCGCCCGCCGTGACGAACACCATGTCCGAGCCCCGCAGGGCGGCGCGGATGCGGTCGTAGTCCTCCTCGGCGGCCTTGCGGCCCGTGGCGGGGTCGGCGCCCGAGCCGAGCCCCTGCGTCAGCTCCTCGCCGATGTGGATCTTCACCGGCGCGTCCGAGAGGTTGAGCTGTTGCATGTCGGTGTTGACGGCGGCGAAGTCGACCTGCGCGATGCCGGCGTCGATCATGCGGTTGACGGCGTTGATGCCGGCGCCGCCCACGCCGACGACCTTGATCACGGCGAGGTACGACCCGAGGTCGCCCGTGCCGACGACGTTCAGGCGCGGCGCGCTCTCCGGCAGCGGGGCGACGAAACGGCTGGCGGGCGGCTCGTAGGGGCGCTCGGGCGCGGGGCCCGGCTGCGCCCGGGACGCCGGTGCAGGCTGGGGCACGGGCTCCTGGACGGTCGCCTCTGCCGCCCGATCCTCCACCTCGGGCTCCGCGGGCGGCGCCTCGGGCGCGCTCGCGGGCGGCTCGTCGCGCCGCACCTCGAAGTCGTAGACGTGCTCGACGGTCGCGTCGAGCTCCGGCCGGTCGCGAGGCGCGTCGCGCTCCTCGGGTGGGAGCGCGATGGTCTGCTGCTCGTCCGGCGCCGCCTCGGCGACCGTCTCGGAGGGCTCGGGCTCCGACGGAGGCTCGGGCTCCGGCTGCTGCTGTCCTCGCTGGGCGGCCTCTGTGGCCCGGAAGAGCTCGGCCAGCGGGCCCTCACGCATGCTTGCGCGCTTGCGCGCCATGCGTCTCCTCCTTCGCCACGATCTCCCGCGCGAGCTGCCGGTACGCCTCGGCGGCGGCGCCGCTCGGGTCGTACTTCAGCACCGAGCTGCCCTTCACCGGCGCCTCGGCGTAGCGCACCGTCTTGCGGATCCGGGTCGAGTAGACGAGCTCACCGAAGTTCTCCTCGAGGATCTCCACCGCCTCGCGCGAGTGGAGCGTCCTGCCGTCGTACATCGTTGCCACGATCCCTTCGACCGAAACGTGCGGGTTGAGGTTCTCTCGCACCATGGCCAGCGTGTTCTCGAGCTGCACGAGCCCTCGTAGTGAAAGGTACTCGCACTGGACGGGCACGATGATCCCGTCGGCGGCGACGAAGGCGTTGATCGTGAGCAGGCCGAGCGACGGCGGCGTGTCGATGAGGATGTAGTCGTACTGATCGCGTACCTCGACGAGCGCCTTCTCCAGCGAGCGCTCGCGGCCGATCAGCGCGGAGAGCGCCAGCTCGGCCCCTGCGAGATCGATCGAGGAGACGGCCACGTCCGCCTCGGCCCGCTCGATCACGTCCGAGATGGGGACGCGGTGCACGAGCACGTCGAACATCGACTTCTCGATCGTGTCGGGGTTCATGCCCTGGCTCATGGTCAGGTTGCCCTGAGGGTCGAGATCGACGAGCAGCACGCGGTGGCCCATCTCCCTGAGCGCGACGCCGAGATTGAGCGTGGTGGTGGTCTTCGCCACGCCTCCCTTCTGGTTGGCGAAGGCGATCACGCGCGTGGCCGTGTGCGGCGCAGACACCTGCTGGCGAGGCGCGAACGATGCGGGAGCGGCCGGCTCGCCGCCCGGCTCCTGCACGGGCTCGTGCTCGCTCCGGGCGCCGTCCCGCTCGTCGTCGACGGCGCCGGGCTCGCTCACGCCCGCCTCGTCGGCATCGTCGGGAACGGCTGTCTCACGCCGCACCCCGGGGCGCGGCAGCAGGCGGATGAGTCCCATGTCGCCCTCGACTTCACCGCCATCGCCGCCTTTCCTTCACTCCCGGGGGTCAGTCCTCGCCTTCCCAGTAGTCGAGCTGCTCGAGGCGCCCGATCACGCCGACCCCGCGCAGGCTCACCTTGCCGGAGCGAGGGTAGAAGGTGATGTCGTTCGGCTCGCGCGTGCCGTAGGCGAGCACGCGCATGCCGTCGTCGCCGGCGCGCAGCGCCGTCGCCCGGCCCCTGCCGGCCGGCACGGCGACCGTGCTGCCGGCCCGGAGCGCATGCTCCTCATGGCCCCCCGTGAAGCGGTCGGGCTCCGTGGCCGCCCGCTGGTGGGGCCAGACCAGGAGCACGCCGTCGCCCTCGAGCACGACGAAGATCTCCTCCTCTGCGGAGTGGGCGTGCGGAGGGTTGAGGAGCTTCCCGGGCGCCACGTCGAACAGGTTGAGCCCGGTCCGCTCGGACCCTGCGGCGACACCGAGCGCGCGGACGCGGCGCGCGACCGTGGCGCCGACGCGCTCGCGCTCCTCGACGTCGTCGCCGTTGACGATGCGCGCCGGGCGCGGTGAGAGCTCGCTCACCGAAGGTGGCCCGGCCGCAGCTTCGCGGTCCCAGGGATGATCCTCGGGCGCCCCCTCGAGCACCCACGTAGGGCCGAGCCACGACACGCCGGCGCGCGGGAGCAGCGTGTTCGCCGCGTAGCTCCGCTGCCCGAAGGCGAGCACGTCGATCCCCTCGGGGCCGCCCTGGATGGTGTGCGCGTGCTCGAGCGCGAGATGCACGAGACAGTCGCCCGCACCGACCTCGTACGCCTCGATGCCTTCGCCGGCGTCCTGGGCAGACACGCCCGTGCCCGAGAGGACGTAGAAGATCTCCTCGTCGTAGCCCTCGAGATGGAGCGGCGTCGCCCACCTGCCGGGCTCGACGACGATCCGCTGGACGCCCACCCAGACGGAATTCGCTCCCGTCAGCGCCGTCCACGACGCTGCGATGTGCCCCCGCTCTCGACGCACCGGCTCGAGCTCGTCCCAGTGGGTGATCACACCTCGATCATGTCACGCGCGAGTGCGGATCGCAGTTGCGCGGCCGCCCGCTCGCCGGCATCACCCCCTTCCACCCGGGCCCAATCCTCCGCCTCCGCGAGCAGGGCGCGCAGCTCCACGAGCAGCTCCTCCGGGCCCGCATCCACCCGTTGCATCGACTCGATCCGGTCGAGCCGCTCGAGGACCCTGCGCGCCTGCTCCATGAGGCGACGGTAGCGGCGCAGCCGTCACGTGACTGTGGCGACTTCGTGTCAGCTGCGAGGCGGCCCGGCCGGGTGGCCTAGACGGCGACGCGGAGGCCGCGGCCGGCCGTGCGCACGCCGAGCAGCTCGCGGTCGAGCTCCCGCACGAGCGCCGTCCGGTCCCCGTGCCGGAGCGACTCGGCGAGCGCCCGGCGAGTCGCGTCGGCAACCGCGGGCGCGGTCGTGCCGGCTCCGCCGGCGAGCTCGGCCAGGCGGTCGTGCAGGCGCTCGCGGCGGTCGGGCTCGTGCTCGAGCAGGACGGACGCGCGCAAGGGCCACGTCTCGCCGAGAAGCGCGGCAAGGCTGGCACGGAGCTGCTCGGCGCGGAAGGGGTCGTGCTGGAAGAGCGAGAGCTCCCATCGGTCGAGCGCCTCGGCGAGCGGCGTGTCGGCGTCTGCGAGCGCGAGACGGCCGAGGAGCTCCGCGGCGAGCTCGCCGCGGTAGGCGTCGAGCTTCGACGGCTCTCCGGGCGGCTGGGTCGCCGCGATGGGCAGCACGGGCCGGATGCCGAGCGGCCGTCCGTCGAGGGTCTCGAAGAGCACCGGCCCGGCCGCGACGGGCGCGGCCGTGGCGAGCCTCACGGCCGAGACCGCGTCGGCGAGCTCGGCGGGGGCGTCGGGCACGTCCTCACCGGCGGCGAGCGCGCTCCGGAGCTCCAGCACGCAGTAGCGGTCCGGCTCGCGTCCGAACCCTGCCGGCAGCAGGGCGCGCGACTCCGGCCAGTGGCGCGCGAACTCTGCGTCGGCAGCAGCCCGCAGCCGGATGCCGGGCGCGAGGTCGACGGCGACACCGACGGACAGCCCCACGAGCGGCGCAACCGCCGCGTACGTCCTCCTCTCCCCGAACAGGGAGCGCTCGAGCTCCCGATACGCCCGCTCGAAGGCGTCGTCGTCCCAGTCGAACCCACCGCATGCCTCGGCCGTGCGCAGGAGCAGGTCGACGAGGACGGTACGGAACAGGGCGTCGTCCTCCGACGGGCCGGCGCCGGCATGCGCGCGGGCGTAGATGGCCGCAGCGGGCTCGCGCCGGAGCTCGTCGAGGGCGATGGCGGCGTCGTCGCGGTCGCGCAAACTCCCGGAGCGCTCCTCGACGAAGGAGCCGACGAGCGGGCGGTACTCGTAGAGCGACGGCCCCGTGCCGACGTGCTCCTCGAAGGCGAACGGCAGCATCTCGCCGCCGGCCTCGAGCTCCCGCAGGAGGTAGGCGAACGCGCCGAGCGTGAATGCGCGCGCGGCGGTGTAGAGGTGCGGCGAGCGGACGCTCACCCGTCCAGCTACGCGACGTCGCGCCCGATCCCTGCCGTCAGGTCGTCCCGTCCAGGCTGGACGTGCCGTCCGGCGCCCCGTCCCATTCCGGTCCGCGCTGACAGCGCGGGCACCAGTAGGCGGTGCGGTTGTCGTCCCCGAGACCGCTCGAGCGAACCGGCGCCGCGCAGCGGGGGCACGGCCGGCGCGTCCTGCGATACACGGAGCGCAGCGGGCGCGGTCCCGCCACCGCGGCGCGCATCATGCGGCTTCCCCAGGTGAGCGCGGCGGTGAGCTCGTCGTCGGTGGCCTCGCCCACGGGAAGCCACGGCGAGACTCGGGCTCGCCAGAGCATCTCCGCCATCCACATGTTCCCGATGCCGGCGACCACTCGCTGGTCGAGCAGAGACTCGCCGAGGAGCCGTGAGGCCGGCTCGCGGCGGAGCCGCCGGACGAGGACGTCCGGGTCGACGGTCCCGTCGAGCACGTCCGGGCCGAGACCCGCGACCGGGAGGTCGTCGAGCGAGAGGACGGGGCCGTTCCACTGCACCGCCTCCCACTCGGTGCCCCGCAGCACGAGCCACGGGCGCCCCGTGCGCCTCGTGCCGCGGGGATCGACCCGCCAGCGACCGGACATGCGCAGGTGGCTGCGCACCGTGACGCCCCCTTCGAAGCGCAGCAACAGGTTCTTCCCGACGGCCTCGACACCCTCGAGGACACGGCCGTCGACCGCCGGGCCGACGCCGGTCAGCGCTGCACGCGGGTGGGGCGTCTCCGCCTCGATGCGCTCGCCCACGAGCACCTGGAGCCGCGCCGCGATGCGATGGAGCGAATCGCCTTCGGGCATCTCCTCCAAGGTCTAGTCGAGAGTCCCACGGGGGACAAGCGTCGCCCGGACGAGAGCGAGGACTCAGGCCGCTGGACCAGCGAGCCGCAGACGCGCCGTCGGCGTCGCGCCGGCGCCGACGGCAAGGCCGGCGGTCACGACGGGCCGGCCGTCGGGCCGGCGCGCCGTCGCAGCCCGGCCTCGTCCAGAACCACCGTCCGCCCGCGACGAAGCTCCACGAGACCGTCGCGCTCGGCCCGCCGTAGCACGCGGTTGACGGTGGCGCGCGACGTCCCCGCCAGCGCCGCCAGGTCCTCCTGCCGCAGCGGCACGACGACCGGTGAGGCGCCGCCGTAGACGCGGACGAGCTCGAGCAGCCGCCGCACCACCCGTTCGTCCGCGTCCACCGTATGGGCCTCGACGAGCAGCTCGGACAGCCGGCGTACCTGCTCGGCCAGGAGACGCACGAGGACCTCGTCGAGCGACGCGTGCTGCTTCGCCAGGCGCCGCAGCTCGCTGCCCCGCACGACGAGCGTCTCGCCGGCCTCCAGCGCCGTGACCGTGGCCGTCCGCTCCTCGCCGGTGAGCAGCGCCAGCTCGCCGAACGTCTCCCCGGGGCCGCGAATGGCAAGCGAGATCACGTCCCCGAGCGGGGTGCCCACGCAGACGTCGAAGCGGCCCTTGCTGATGAGGTGGATGGAGTCGGCAGGGTCGCCGCGGTGGAAGACGACCTCGCCGCGCCGGAACGCCCGGCGCCGGGCGAGGGAGAGCACTGCGCGGACGTCCTCCTCCGGCACGCCCTCGAAGAGCTCCCAGCGCATTGTGTGACGAGCTTTACACACAGTGCGTGACGCAGGCGAACGACGCGCCGGGCGCGCCCTCCTACGCTCGCCTCCATGGTCGAGCCACAAAAGGAGGCACAGGTGGAGCCCTCGAGGATTCTTCGGATGGTGGCGGCGATGGCGGCCGTCTCGGCGCTCGCTCTCCTCGCGATCGCGCCGGCACACGCACTCTTGCTCAACGACGGCGGCGGTGGCGGGTCGGCCTCGGCGACGACGGTCGGCAACCCGGGCGACAGCGCCTGGATCGCGCGCGAGCGGGCGGTCGGGCCGCAGACCGTCGGCAACCCCGGAGACGGAGCCTCGGTGACGCCGGTTCAGATCGAGCAGCCGTCGGCGGCGCCGAGTGGAACTGACGGCAGCTTCGACGCCGCAATGCTCGCCGCGATCGCGGGAGGTGTCGTGCTCGCGCTGGGCGCCGGCGCGCTCGTCCTCACCGTTCGTCACAGGCGGATGGCGCTGCCGTAGGCAGCCCATGCGACGGGGGCCGGGAGGGCGGCGGAAGCCGCCCTTTCGGCGCGTCGTCGCCTGTGCCGAAGGCGGTCACGACCCTAGCCGGCGCCTGCTGTGAAAGCCGTGGCGCCCGGCCGCGCAGCGGACGGCTTCAGGGATCTGCGCGCCCGGAATCCGCGCGAGCGGATTCCGGGCTGCGCCGACAACGAGCGGCCTGCTGTGAAAGCCGTGGCGCCCGGCCGCGAAGCGGACGGCTTCAGGGATCTGCGCGCCCGGAATCCGCGCGAGCGGATTCCGGGCTGCGCCGGAGAGCTCAGCGCTTCGCGCGCGTGCCGGCCTTCTTCGCCTTCGGCGCCCCGGTGATCCGCGCGACACCCGCGGATGGGACGAAGATGCTGATGCGCCCGTCGTCCCAGCGGACGCGCAGACGCTGCGGCTCGATGCTGAGGACCTCCTCGATGACGCCGGCGCGGCCGCTCTGGGCGGCGCGTTCCGACTCGAGCGTGATCCTGTCGCCGACGCGAGCGGTCACGGCAGCCTCCTTGTGCGCTGACGATCGTCGTCCCCCATTCAAGCGCGCTCGGGTTGCCGAGGCAAAGGAGAAGCGATCGACGAGGGCCCGGCGCGATCAGGGCCGCAGCACGGCGCGCCGCGGCCCGGCGAGGAAGCCGCACTCGACCAGGAGCGGCATCACCTCGGTCTCCGTCACCGGGCGGCCGTCGAAGCGCTCGACGGCGAGCCGCTTGGCATGCCCCGCGCGCACCCAGGCGACGAGCGCCTCGAGCGCGGGCCGTAGCCAGGCGGCGTCGGGCTCGCGCAGGGGCACGAGCGTGCGGCCGCCTCGCTCGACGAACAGCGCCGCCTCGCCCCCGAGCAGGACGACGTGCGCCCCTGCCACCCGCGCCGCCCGCGCCCCGGCCCGCTTCGGCCACGCGACGGCGGCGCCATATGGCTGAGCGGGGTCGGCGGCCGCGAGGACGAGGGCATCGGCCTCCTGCTCCGCTCGCAGCTCGCGAAGCCGCTCGACGGCGCCGGGAAGGGCGAACTGCGCGCCGCCGAGCCCCTCGACGAAGTACCCGCGGCGGCAGACGCCGATCGTCTCGAGCGCCCGCAGCTCGCCGTAGACGGCGCCGTAGCCGCCGGGGATGCCCTCGGCGCGGACGCCGTCCCGCGTGACGATCCCGTGCCGCTCGAGCAGGAGCTCCGCCAGCGCCCGCCGGTCCGGACGTGGCCCCTGCTCGGAGCCGGGGACCTGTCCGAAGAGGCGGGAGGCGAGCGACCAGCGCCCCGCGGTCGAGGTCTGCGCCGCACCCCGGGCGCGGGAGAAGCGGCGCGGGCGGCGCGACGCCTGCGGGACGCCGTAGCGCCGCGCCGCGCGAAGCGGCGCCCACGCGTCGTTGGTCACCTCGCCTGCCCACACGAGCTCCCACAGGGCCGGCAGCGCCTCCTCCGCCTCCAGGCCGGACGCTGCGACGAGGTCGGGCCAGAACTCGGCGGAACGGGCGAGTGCCGCGCGGAGGGAGACGGCGGCGTCGCTTTCGGGCGGGGGCGCGCCCGCCGGCGGCCCGAGCACGGCGGCGTCGTCGCGGAAGTACAGGGCGACACGATCCAGGCCGGCCCCCACCCACACGACCTCGCCGGACGCGCACAGTGCGTCGAGCCAGGCGGGCTGGTAGCCGGGCACCCTGCGCGACAGCACCTCCGCCTCCCAGAGGGAGACCGGCAGCGGCAGGGACTGCAGCGGCACGAGCGCCTCGCGCAGGGTGGCCCGCCGGTCGATCCCGTGCCACGCCGGGAGGAAGCGCCCCAGCACGGTCTGCTCCGCCGGCTCGACCTCGCGGCGCAGCCGCGCGAGCGTCGCACGTCGCAGGCGCCGCAGAACGTCGGGGTCGCACCACTCGCGCTCCACTCCACCGGGGCGGAGCTCGCCGCGCACGAGCGCCTCGGCCGCCTCGAGCGCCAGCAGCTCCCGCTCCGCCTCGGACGGGTCGAGGGCGAGGCGGGCCGCGACCTCGGCCGTCGTGAAGGGCCCGGACGTACGTGCGAACCGGGCGAGCAGCCTGGAGAGCGCGTCCGGGACGGCACCCAGGAACGCGTCGGGGAGGCCGCCGGGCGGCACCACGCCGAGAGCGTCGCGCGCGAGCCCTGCGTCCTCGGCGGCGAACATCGCCTCCCCGTCCGCCAGCCTCACCCCGAACGCGCGGCGCTCCCGGAGCAAGGTCTGCGCAAAGCCTCCGTCGACCTCGTCGCCGAGGAGCGGTCCGGCACGCCGCAGGAGATCGTGCAGCTCGTCGGCATTCCGCGGCCGTGGCCGCAGCGCGACCTCCACCTCGGCCATCGCGTCGGCGTCGAGCAGCTCTCGCAGCTCCTCGGCGCCGAGCAGCTCGCGCAGGAGCTCCCGGTCGAGCGACAGCGCCTGCGCGCGGCGCTCCGCCGCAGGCGTGTCGTCCTCGTACATGTACGTGGAGACGTAGTCGAAGAGGAGCGACGACGCCATCGGCGACGCTGACGGCGTCTCCACCTCGACGAGATCGAGCTCCCGCGCCTGCAGCCCGCGGAGGACGCCGCGCAGCCCGGGGAGGTCGAACACGTCCTGGAGGCACTCGCGGTACGTCTCCAGCACGATCGGGAAGGAGCCGTACCGGCGCGCCACCTGGAGGAGGCTCTGCGCCTTCAGGCGCTGCTGCCAGAGCGGTGTCCGCTGGCCGGGGCGCCGCCGGGGGATGAGCAGGGCGCGCCCGGCGTTCTCGCGGAAGCGCGAGCCGAAGAGCGCCGACTGGCCTACTTCCTGGACGACGAGGTCCTCGAGCTCGTCCGGGTCGACGAGCAGGTCGGCGACGGGTGGCGGCGCATCGGTGTCGGGCAGGTGGAGGGCGATGCCGTCGTCCGACCACAGGGTCTGCGCCTCGAGCCCGAGCGCGTCGCGCAGGCGCGCGGCGAGCGCCATCGACCAGGGCGCGTGCACCCTCCCGCCGAACGGCGTGAGGATGCAGACACGCCAGTCGCCGATCTCGTCGCGGAAGCGCTCCACGACCACGGTGCGGTCGGAGGGGACGACGCCGGTGGCGGCTTCCTGCTCGCGCAGGAACCGGAGCAGGTTGACGGCCGCGAGCTCGTCGAGGTCGTAGGCCTCGCGGAGGCGCGCGTGCGCTTTCGCGTCGGAGAGCGCGACGAGCTCGCGCGAGGCGCGCCCGATGCGCTCGCCGAGCTCGAACGGCCTGCCCACGCCCTCGCCCTTCCAGAACGGCACCGCGCCCGGGACGCCCGGCGCCGGCGAGACGAGCACGCGGTCGCGCGTGATCTCCTCGATGCGCCAGGTGGAGGCCCCCAGCATGAACGTCTGGCCCTCGCGGGCCTCGTAGACCATCTCCTCGTCCAGCTCCCCCACGCGCCCACCGCCGCTCCCGCCCGCGTCGCCCACCTGGAAGACGCCGAACAGGCCGCGGTCGGGGATCGTGCCGGCGTTCGTCACGGCGAGCTTGCGCGCGCCCGTGCGGCCACGGACGATCCCGGCGGTGCGGTCCCAGACGATGCGCGGGCGCAGCTCGGCGAACTCGTCCGACGGGTACCGGCCGGCGAGCATGTCGAGCACGTTCTCGAGCTGCTGGCGGGAGAGCTCTGCGAACGGGTATGCGCGCCGCGCCAGCTCGTGGAGCTCGTCCACCGCGATCTCCTCGTCGGCGCAGATCGCGACCACCTGTTGCGCGAGCACGTCGAGCGGGTTGCGCGGGATCCTCGTCTCCTCGATCGCTCCCTCGCGCATCGCCTTCGCGACGACCGCGCACTCGAGCAGGTCGGCCCGGAACTTGGGGAAGATGCGCCCCTTCGAGATCGAGCCGAGCTCGTGCCCAGCCCGCCCGACGCGCTGCAGCCCGCGGGCGACCGACTTCGGGCTCTCGACCTGCACGACGAGGTCGACGGCGCCCATGTCGATGCCGAGCTCGAGGCTCGACGTGGCGACGAGGCACGGGATGCGGCCCGCCTTCAGCTCCTCCTCGATCTCGACGCGCTGCTCGCGCGCGAGCGAGCCGTGGTGCGCCCGTGCGATCTCCGCCTCCGCCAGCTCGTTGAGCCGGATCGCGAGCCGCTCCGCCAGCCGGCGGTTGTTGACGAAGACGATCGTCGAGCGGTGCGCCCGCACGAGCTCGAGGATCGCGGGGTAGATGGAGGGCCAGATGGAGCGGGCGGTGGCCTCGTAGCCCGAGGCCATCTCGACCCCGTCGGGCATCACGGGCTGTTGTAGGGGCGACATCGATGTCGCCGCTACGTGCCTCGCATTCAACTCGCGGAGGTCCTCGACGGGGATCACGACCTCGAGGTCGAGCTCCTTGCGGATGCCGGCGTCGACCAGCTCGACCTCGCGGCCCGTCCCGGCCAGGAAGCGGCCGATCTCCTCGAGCGGGCGCTGCGTCGCCGAAAGGCCGATGCGCTGGAACGGCCGCTCGACGACCCGCTCGAGGCGCTCGAGGCTGAGCGCGAGGTGCGCGCCGCGCTTCGTGCCCGCGACGGCGTGCACCTCGTCGAGGATCACCGTCTCGACGCTCGAGAGCATCGCCCGTCCCTGCGAGGTGAGCAGGAGGAAGAGCGACTCGGGAGTCGTGATGAGGATGTCCGGGGGCGTGCGCAGCATCTCGCGGCGCTCGCGCTGCGACGTGTCGCCCGTGCGCACGCCCACGGACAGCTTCGAGCGCAGGCCGGCGAGCGGCGCGCGCAGATTGCGCTCCACGTCGTAGTTGAGCGCCTTGAGCGGGCTCACGTAGAGGAGCCGCAGGCCCAGGCCGGGCGTCTCGTGCAGCCGGTCGATGCCGACGAGGAACGCCGCGAGCGTCTTCCCGGAGCCGGTGGGCGCCTGCACGAGCACGTGCTTGCGCGTCGCGATCACCGGCCACGCCTGCGTCTGCGCCGGCGTCGGCGCGGCGAAGGCGCGCTCGAACCACGCGCGCGCCGTCGGGCTCAGCGCAGCCAGCGGGTCCACGCCGCTCAGGCTAGCGCCGACGGGCAGGCCGGCGGCGGCTGGATCCGGAGAAAGTCCGCATGCGCTGGTACATTCCGGCACTGCCATCGTCGCCTGCTGGGAGGTTGACCCTATGCGCATCGCCCGCATCCTCGTCCTCGCCGCTGCCCTGCTGGGCACGCTCGCGGCGTCCGCCGCCGCCATCGACCTCGAGCCCCAGAAGTTCCCGGACCTCGTCGTGGGGCAGTACTACGAGTTCGAGATGGATGCGGAGGAGGGGTGCCTGATGTCGTACAAGCTCACCCACATCCTCGGCAACATGCCCCCCGGGATCACGATCCACCACGAGGGCCAGCCGGTGAAGGTCTCCCTGCGCGGGACGCCGGAGGCACCAGGGACGTTCACGTTCGACCTCGACCTGCGCGACAACTGCAACAGCATCCCGTCGCAGAACCGCTACACGATGATCGTCCTGCCCGCGCTCGCGATCCAGCAGGCGTCACTGCCTCCAGCGAAGGTGGGCCAGTTCTACTCGGTCGGCCTCACCGCCACGGGCGGAGGCACGATGTTCTGGTCGGTGGTGGAGGGCGCGCTGCCGGCCGGGATGAGCCTCGACGAGAAGACGGGCGTGCTCTCGGGCACTCCCACCGCGCTCGGCTCGACGCCCTTCACGATCCAGGTGCGCGACCCGGATCCCCGGAAGACGAGGAAGCCGTTCACGCTGAACGTCGTCGGCGACGTCTCGATCGCCCCGCTGAAGCTCCAGAAGGCGGAGGTCGGGGTCGCGTTCTCGGCGTCGCTGCAGTCGAGCGGCGGCCTCGAGCCGCGCACGTGGGCGGTGGTCGGCAAGCTGCCCGCCGGGCTCGCGCTGAACCCGGCCACCGGCGCGCTGTCCGGCAGGCCGTCGGCGTCCGGGAAGTTCCGCGTCTCGTTCGAGGTGACGGACGCGCTCGGCACGAAGGCCCTCGTCGCCACGCGCTTCTCGATCGCGCCGCGCCTCACGATCACGACCAAGGCGCTGGAGACGCGTGCGGGCAGCGCGTTCGACACCGGGCTGCGGGCGAGCGGCGGCACCACGACGCGCGTGTGGCGCGTCGCGAGCGGCACCCTGCCGCGAGGCGTCCGCCTCGACCGGGCCACGGGTGCTCTCGAGGGCACGCCGCGCCGGTCGGGGATCTTCCGCGTCACCTTCAGGGTGACCGACGGCCTCGGCGGCTCCGCCACGAAGCGGGTCGTCCTCTCCGTCGCCTGACGATCGCTCGCTCGGGGGCGGCTCGTCCGAGCCGCCCCCGGTCTACTATCCCGGCGTGCCGGCCGCCCTCCACTTCACCGGCGATCCCGATGCCGACAGGCTGCTCGCGCGCGACCCCCTCGCGCTCCTGATCGGCTTCGCGCTGGACCAGCAGGTGCCTGTCCAGACCGCGTTCGCGGGGCCGCTCAAGCTGCAGCAGCGCCTCGGCACGCTCGACCCGGCGGCGATCGCCGCCACCGACCCCGAGTGGCTCGAGAGCGTCTTCCGCGAGCGCCCTGCCGTGCACCGCTTCCCCGCTGCCATGGCGCGCCGCGTGCAGGAGCTCTGCGCCGTCGTGGCGGAGGACTATGCGGGCCGGGCGGAGCGCGTCTGGACGGACGCGATCGACGGCGACGACCTGCGACGCAGGATCGGCGCGCTCCCCGGATTCGGCGACATGAAGATCATCGCCCTCGGCGCGGTGCTGGCGAAACGATTCGACGTCGCGATCGCGCAGGAGCTCGTGCCGCCGTTCCCCACGCTCGGCGACGTCGACTCGGCCGCAGCCCTCGCCGAGTACCAGGCGGCCAAGCGCGCGCACAAGGCCGCGCTCCGCGCCCGCTCCTAGGGCGCGATGCGCCCTCCCCATCCCCCACTCGTCGCGTGCCGATCGAGCTGACGACGCTGACGGACGGCGGCCAGTCGGCCTCGGGTGTCGCACGGGAGATCGCGCAGTTCCTCTCGAGCGCGACCCGGACGCTCGACTTGGCGCTGTACGACATCCGCGTGGAGAGCCCGGCGGGCGCGCTCGTGCTGGCCGCGCTGCTCGGGGCCCAGCAGCGCGGGGTCCGCATCCGCCTGCTGTACAACGTCGACCACCCGGGCCCGATCCCGGTGCCGCCGCCCCCCGAGACCCGGCCCGAGGCGATCGAGGCCCTGCCGATCGACACCCTCGGCGTGCCGGGCATCCCCGACCTCATGCACCACAAGTTCGTCGTCCGGGACGGCGTCGACGTGTGGACGGGATCGACGAACTGGACCGACGACTCGTGGACGCGACAGGAGAACGTGATCGTGCGGGTGCTGGGCGCGCCGGCACTGGGACATGCCTTCGGGCTCGAGTTCGAGGCGCTCTGGGCGGTGCCGAACGTCGCGGCGGCCGGAGACGTGGAGCCGCGGCCCGTGGACGTCGGCGACGCGGAGGTGCGCCCCTGGTTCACCCCGGGGCACGGCGAGGCGCTGTCGCACCGCATCGCGAAGCACATCGGCCGCGCCCGCGAGCGCGTACGGATCGCCTCGCCCGTGCTCACGTCCGGCCCGATCCTCGGGACGCTCGTCGAGGTGGTCAACGAGGAGCGCTGTCAGGTGGCCGGTGTGGTGGACGACACGCAGAGCGACGAGGTCTTCCGGCAGTGGCGGTCGAACGGCGTCAGCGCGTGGAAGATCCCCCTGCTCCGCACCGTCCTCACGCGCGCGCCGTTCTCGGGCAAGACCTCGACGCCCTGGTCGCCCGAGACGGTGCACGACTTCATGCACGCCAAGGTGGTCGTCTGCGACCAGACGTCGTTCGTCGGCAGCTTCAACCTCTCCCGCTCCGGGGAGCGCAACGCCGAGAACGTGCTCGAGATCCACGACGCCGCCGTCGCGGACCGGCTCGCCGCCTACGTGGACGAGCTGAGATCGCGGTACCCGCCGGCGACGCCGCCCGGGCTCGAGGGATGACCGGCGACGCGTCACTCGACCAGGGGTCGCGCCGCTGAAGCCGGCGGTCGAAGCCCGTCTCATGCGCCGTGCGGTGCCCCGGCTCGGCCCGCTGGTCGTCCTTGCCGCCGCGTCGTGGTGCACGCTCGCCGTGGCGGCGCCGCCCGCGTCGCCCCGCGAGCGCACGGGCGCGACGTGCCGCATCTTCCCTGCGGACAACTTCTGGAACCGGCGGGTCGACGGCCTCCCGGTGGCCGCCGACTCCGCCGCGATCGTGCAGTCGATCGGCGCCGGCGGGCGCATGCACGCGGACTTCGGCTCCGGCACCTGGAACGGCGGCCCGATCGGCATCCCCGTCACGCGCGTGACGCGCTCGACGCCGCGGTCCCGCGTGCGCTTCGACGACGCGGACGAGAGCGACCCGGGCCCGTACCCGATCCCGGCCGGTGTCGCCGTCGAGGGCGGCCCCACCGGGCAGGGGGACCGGCACGCGATCCTCCTGCAGGCCGACCGCTGCCGCCTGTACGAGCTGTTCGCGTTACGTCGCGAGGGCGGCCGGTGGGCCGCAGGCTCGGGCGCGATCTGGAACCTGCGCACGAACGCGCTGCGGCCGGCAGGCTGGACGTCGGCGGACGCCGCGGGGCTCCCCATCCTGCCCGGGCTCGCCCGCTACGAGGAAGTTGCCCGCGGACGCATCGGCCATGCCCTCCGCTTCACCGTCGCGCGCACGCGCCGCGCGTACGTCTGGCCGGCGAGACACTTCGCGAGCGCGCTCACCGACCCGGCGCTGCCGCCCATGGGGCTGCGGCTACGCCTCGAGCGGAGCTTCGCCATCGGCTCGTTCCCGCCCCAGGCGCGGGTCGTGCTGCGCGCGCTCAAGGAGTACGGGATGGTCGTCGCGGACAACGGCTCGAGCTGGTACGTCAGCGGCGCTCCGCACCCACGCTGGTCGAACGACGATCTGCACACGCTCCATCGCGTGCCCGGCTCCGCCTTCGAGGTGGTCGACGCCACCTCGCTCCGCCGCTGACGCGCCGCTTTCGCGAAGGACGCCGCCGCCCGTCGTGAACCGGCACGCCGAGACGACCGTATCGCTCGAACGCCCGATGGCGGCATTCGGCTGCCGTGCCGATACCGCGAGCAGTGAGGCTCCTGGCGTGTGTTGTCGCGGTCCCCGTGGCGCTCGTCGGCTGGCAGTGGCTCGACGACCGCTCGACCGAGCGTGCCCTCGCGCCGATCGCGTCGGCGGTGGCCGGCCGCAACGTCGAGGTCGACTGCCAGTCGGTGTGGGCCACGCTGCTCGACGCGCTCCCGCGGCACGGCTCGGTTCGCTTCGACGTGAACGGGGTGCCCGAGCCGCGCATCTTCCTGACCCACGCGACCTGCGACCGGCTGCAGGACTTCGAGGGTCTCCGGCGCCACGGCGCCGTCTCCTGCCTGACGGAGATCCACTGGACGGGGGTGATGCCCCTCGCACCGGGCTCGCCCTGCTACCGCAGCGCATCGCCGACGATCTACGCGCTCATGACCCTCGCGCACGAGGCCTACCACACGGCAGGGGTCACGAACGAGGCCGCCGCCAACTGCTACGCGATCCAGGCGATGGCCTACGTGGCGACGTCGCTCGGGGCGGAGCAGGCCGAGGCCGAGCTCCTCGCCGACGCCATGAGAGCGCTCGCGCCGCTCCAGGCCGGCGAGTACGGGACGCAGCGGTGCCGCGCGGGCGACACGCTCGACCTCCATCCCGAGACACCGGACTTCCCCACCGAGCATCCGATCGCACCGCCGCGCGGTCTCGGCGGCTCACGCCGCGTCGGCGCCGGGGCATAGTTAGCGGCCGTGATCCTCGCGAACGGCGTCATCCGGACGTTGGACTCCTCGCTGCCGCGGGCGGCGACGCTCGCGGTCGCAGGCGACCGCGTCGCGGGCGGCGTGGGCACGCACGAGCGGGCGCTCCCCACGCCGGATCACGTCGACCTCGGCGGCCGCTGCGTGCTGCCCGCCTTCACCGACAGCCACGTGCACTTCCCCACCTGGTCGCTCGCGCAGACCGACGTGCGGCTCGACGGCGCCGCATCCCTCGCCGAGGCGCTCGACCGCGTACGCAGCCACACGGCGGCAGGCGACTGGGTTCGCGGCACCGGATGGCGCGACGCGCTCTGGGAGGAGACGCCCTCGGCGGCCGCGCTCGACGCCGTCACCGGCGAGCGCCCGGCCGCGCTCTGGGCCAAGGACTACCACTCGCTCTGGCTGAACTCGGCCGCGCTCGCGCGCGCCGGCGGCGACCTCGATGTCGCGGGCGGCGTGGTCGAGCGGCACGAGGACGGCGCTCCCACGGGCATCCTGCGCGAGGAGTCGGCCTGGAGGTTCCGGGACCGGTTCGTCCAGGTGTCGGACGAGGAGTGGGTGTCCGCCACGCGTCGAGGCATCCACCTGGCTCACAGCCGTGGCGTGGCGGCGGTGCACGACAAGGACGGCTGGCTGGGCGCTCCCTCGATCTTCGGCCACGTCCACGAGCGGGACGGGCTCACGCTGCGCGTCTGGCAGTCGCTGCCCCACGAGCGGATCGGCGAGCTCTCGGCACTGGGACTGCGGTCGCGTCTGGGCGACGACTTCCTCCGCCTCGGCTACCTGAAGGCGTTCATGGACGGGACGCTCGGCTCGCAGACGGCCTGGATGCTCGACGGCTCCGGCGTCGTGATCACGTCGGGCGAGGAGCTGCAGGAGATCATCCGCGCCGGCGCCGCTGTCGGCTGGCCCGTGGCCGTGCACGCGATCGGAGACCGTGCCAACCGCGAGGCGCTCGACGCGTTCGCGGCGACGCGCGACACGTGGCAGCCGCTCGGCCTGCGCCAGCGCGTGGAGCACGCGCAGTGCCTCGCGCCCGAGGACGTGGGGCGCTTCGCCGAGCTCGGCGTGGCGTGCTCCGTGCAGTTCGTCCACGGTCCCTCGGACCGCGACCTCGCCGAGCGCTTCTGGCCGGACAAGCTCGAGGGCACCTATGCGTTCCGCTCGCTCTGGGACTCCGGCGCCGTCGTCGCGAACGGCTCCGACGCGCCCGTCGAGGAGCTCGACCCGCTGGCCGGCATCCGCGCCGGGGTGCAGCGCTCGATCGACGGACGGCCGGCGTGGCGGCCGGAGCAGGCCGTCACGATCGAGCAGGCGCTGCTCGCCTCGACCGTCACGCCCGCGTGGCTCGCGGGCGACGAGCGCCACCGCGGCAAGCTCCTGCCCGGCTACCTCGCCGACCTCGTCGTGCTCTCCCGCGACCCGCTCGAGTGCCCCGCCGACGAGCTCGAGTCGGTCGAGGTCGTCGCGACCATGGTCGGCGGGCGCTGGGTGCACAACCCGCCGCCCTGGGATTGAGGGCCTCGACGCCCCTGCTCCTTCGGAGGGTTGAGACACCCGTCCTGCGGGTAGCGTGTCGCAATGCGCGCGGGGCTGGCAGCGATCGCCGTCGCACTCCTCGTCGCCCCGTTCGCAGCGGCGGAACGGCAGGCGTCGCCCCGGGTGACGGTGCTGGGCGACTCCGTCGCGGCCGCCATCAAGCTCGTCCCGGCGGCGAAGCGGATCATCGGGAAGGGAATCGACGTGCGGCTCGACCTGGAGCCCTGCCGGCGGCTCGCGCAGCTCAGCTGCCCGTACAAGGGCACGCGGCCCACGAACGCCCTCGAGGCGATCCGTGCCGCCGGAACGGGCGTGGGCAGCGTGGCGGTCGTCTACGTGGGCCACAACGACGTCCCGGGCGAGTACGCACACGACCTCGACGTGACGATGCAGGCACTGGTGTCGGCCCACGTCGACGCAGTGCTCTGGGTGCCTCTCAGGGAGGACCGGCCGGGCTACCGGAGCATCAACCAGGCCATCCGCGAGGCGGCGGCGCGGTGGCCGCAGCTCCGGATCGCCGACTGGGCCTCCGCGAGCCGGGGCAGGAGCGCCTGGTTCGCGGCCGACGGGCTGCACCTCTCCGCCCAGGGCGCCACGGCGCTCGCACGCTTCCTCCGCGCGCGGATCGGTGACCTGGTCTGCGATGCCGCCTGCAGCCACCGCGGCCCGGGGCGCCAGCTCTCGTAGCTCGCCGGCGCAGTCCGGAATCCGCGAGTGCGGATCCCGGACGCGCAAACCCCTGAAGGATCGCCGACGTCGCCCGCGACCCGACACGGCCGAGTCCAGTTCGTACAATCAGAGCGTGAGCACGCACGCGACCGACCGGACGATGCTCCCCGTACACGAGGCGGAGACGTGCTCGGTCGCCGCGACAGCGGAGATCGTCGGCGCCAAGTGGACCGTGCTCATCGTCCACGATCTGTCCGAGGGGCCACGGCGCTTCACCCAGCTCGAGCACTCGTGCGCGGGCATCTCGCCTCGCACGCTGGCCGAGCGCCTGCGCTGGCTCGAGGCCGAGGAGATCGTCGTGCGACGGAGCTACGCCGAATCGCCTCCGCGCGTCGAGTACGAGCTGACGGAGAAGGGACGCGCGCTGCTGCCGATCGTCGGCGAGATGCGCCGGTTCGGGCACGAGTGGCTCGGCTGCGGCGTCCACGACGACTGAGCGCACGCCCGCCGCGCTACTCCTACTAGCCGGCGCAGCCCGGAATCCGCGCGTGCGGATCCCGGACGCGCACACCCCTGAAGCCGTCCGCTCCGCGGCCGGACGCCACGGACCTCACAACAAGCCTCTCCTCGCCGGCGCAGCCCGGAATCCGCGCGTGCGGATCCCGGACGCGCACACCCCTGAAGCCGTCCGCTGCGCGGCCGGACGCCACGGATCTCACAGCAAGCTCGAGGTCGCGCCCGCCGCCCGCTCGCCCCACAGCCGCACGAGCTCGACCACCGTGGCCGCCGCCGCGGCCATGTCCTGCACGGAGGCCCACTCCCGTACCGAGTGGTAGAGCTGGCCGCCCGTGAACAGGTTCGGCGTGGGGAGTCCGCGCTCGGAGAGCCTGGCGCCGTCCGTGCCGCCGCGGATGATCGTGCGTACGGGCTCGACGCCGGCGCGCCGGATCGCCTCCTCCGCGGCGAGCACGACGTCGGGATGGCGGTCGAGGACACCGCGCATGTTCCGGTACTGCTCCTCGACGTCGAACTGGACGTGTGCGCGCGGCTCGCGGGCCGCCACCTCGTCGACGATCCCCTTGAGCAGGGCGAGGTGCTCCTCCAGGCGGGCGTCGTCGTGGTCGCGCACGATGAACCAGAGCACGGCATCCGCGGCATGGCCGGTGAGGCGCGTGGGATGGACGAATCCCTGCCGGTCGTCGGTCGTCTCGGGTGAGAGCCTGTCGCGCGGGAGCGCGGCGACGATGTCGGCCGCGAGCTTGACGGCGTTGACCATGCGTCCCTTGGCCGAGCCGGGGTGGACGCCGACACCGCGGATCGTGACCCGCACCTGGTAGGCAGAGAAGCTCTCCAGCTCGAGCTCGCCGAGCCCCGAGCCGTCGAGCGTGTACGCGAAGTCGGCGCCGAAGCGGTCGATGTCGAAGGTGTCTGCGCCGTGACCCGTCTCCTCGTCGACGGTGAAGGCGACGCGCACGGGCGCCCTCGGCTCGTCCTCGCGCGCGAGGTGGGCGACAGCCGCCATGATCTCCGCCACGCCGGCCTTGTCGTCCGCGCCGAGGAGCGTGGTGCCGTCGCTCGTGACGAGGTCGTGACCGACCCGCTCGGCGAGCTCGGGCAGCTCGTCGGGGTCGAGCACCTGGCGCTCGTCCCCCGGCAGGACGATGCGCTCGCCGCTCCAGGCCCGATGCACGACGGGAGACACGCCCTCGCCCGGTGCGTCGGACGACGTGTCGACGTGCGCGATCAGGCCCACCACCGGCCCGTCGGGGACGGTACCGGGCAACGTCGCGAACACCGTGCCCAGCTCCGTCAGCTCCGCGTCGCCCAGCCCCGCCGCACGCAGCTCGTCGACGAGGAGGCGCGAGAGGTCGAGCTGGCGCTGGGTCGACGGCACCTCGGTGGAGTGGAGGTCGGACTGGGTGTCGACGCGCACGTAGCGCAGGAACCGCTCGAGCACGTCCGGAGCGAGCTGCTCTGCGAGCAGGCACGTGTAGCGGGGATCGCTCGGCTGGCTCATGCGACGCTCTAGAGCCGCGCGAACCCGCGCAGCACCGCGGCCGTCGTCTCGATGCCGAGGCGCAGGTGCGCGGCGGGGAAGTTCTCGTTGGGCGAGTGCATGCGTGCGGAGGGCAGCGCGAAGCCGGTCACGATCGCGGGGACGCCTCGGCGCCCCAGGTCGGCGACGATGGGGATGGAGCCGCCGCTGCGCACGAGCACCGGCCGCACGCCCACCACCTGCTCGAACGCGTCCTGCGCGATCTTCACCGCCGGCGCGTCCGCGGGCACGAGCGCGCCGTCCGACCTCGAGTGAACGGTCACCTCGAGCTCGGCGCCGGGGGGCGCGGCCGCGCGCAGGAGGCGCTCGAACGCCGGGGCCACCGTGTCCGCCTTCTGCGTGGGTGCGAGCCGGATGGAGACGTTGGCATGCGCCTCCACGGGCAGGACGGTCTTCACGTGGTGGGGCGAGCCGGACGCGATCCCGTGCACGTCGACCGCGGGCTCGGCGGTCGTGCGCAGATAGAAGCCGGCGACGGCACCGTCGTCCATCGGCACGGCGCCGGCCTCGGCGAGCTCGGCTGCCCCGCCCGGAAGGAGCTCCCAGCCCGCCAGCTCCTCGCCGGTCGGGGGCACGACCCCCTCGCGCAGCGGCTCGGGCAGGCGTCCGTCAGGTCCCGCGAGGACCCCCGAGAGCGCCTGCATCAGCGCATGGTTGGCGTTCAGCGCCGCCCCGCCGAAGAGGCCCGAGTGCAGGTCGCGGGCGCCCGTCCGCAGCTCGACGTGGAAGTAGCACATCCCGCGCAGCCCGATGCCGAAGGCGGGCAACGCCGCCGTCGCGTAGCCGCCGTCGAGGACGAGCGCCACGTCGGCTCCGCGCTCGTCCTGCGACAGCCATTCCTGCGCGGAGGTGCCGCCGATCTCCTCCTCGGAGTCGAAGAGGAAGCGCACGTTGACGGGCAGGGAGCCGTCGTCGGCCAGCAGCTGGGTCGTCTTCAGGAGCTGGAAGAGATGCGTCTTGTCGTCGGCGACGCCACGCGCGACGAGCAGCCCGTCGCGCTCCGTGAGCTCGAAGGGCTGGGAGTCCCACAGCTCGACCGGGTCGGCCGGCTGGACGTCGAAGTGCGCGTACGCGAGCACGGTCGGCGCCTCGCCGCCGTTCGTCGCCGGCACCTCGCCGACGGTCAGCGGCCGCCCCTGCGGCGCGACGATCTCCGCCGTGCCTCCGGCACGGACGATCCGCTCGGCCGCCCACTCCGCGGCCCGCCGCACGTCCCCCGCGCGCTCCGCGTCGGCGCTGACGGACGGGATCGCGATCAGCTCCGCGAGCTCGGCCTTGAGCTCCTCGTGCGACGGCGTCACGCGGGCCACTCTAGCCACGGGGCCCGCGGGCCTGGTGCGCCTACCGGACCGCTCCGCCGTCCCGTGTACGAGGAGGGCGCCCGGGTCGCCGCCCGTCAGCCCGTGGTGTTCTCGAGCTTCGTCACCGTGACGACGAAGGCCATCCTGGCGCGTCCCACGGTGCCCACGACCCGCCAGCAGCCGACCGTCGGGAAGGTGAGCCCGCTGGGCTGGAAGCCCGTGCGGGCGTAGCCCCCGGGCACGTGGGGCGCGAAGGGGCGGTGCCTGCGCGTCGAGGCGCCGGCCGCTGATGACCGGCGTGCCGGGCGTTCCGCGCCACCAGCCGAGCTTGAGATGGATGGAGCCGTCGTCGTCGACGATCGCCACCGACCCACCGTCCGGCAGGGTCCCGGCCCGCACGTGCCCGCGCGGCCAGTAGAGGTGGGCGCGCAGGAGAG
>DATBIN010000084.1:0-5803 GCA_036556925.1 Gaiella sp. | reverse complement strand
CGCGACGAGGTGCGGAGCGCCGATGTGCGGGTGGCGGACGACGATCACGTCGGGGTCGTAGGCGGAGAGGGTCTCGGCCGTGTCCTTCAGGGATTCCCCCTTGTCCACCGAGGAGCCGGCCGAGCGAAGCGACATGGTGTCGGCCGACAGGCGCTTCGCCGCGAGCTCGAAGCTCGCCAGCGTGCGCGTGGACGACTCGTAGAAGAGGTTCACGACCAGCCGGCCGCGGAGCGTCGGCAGCTTCTTCACCTCGCGGTCGAGCGAGCTCGCGAGCGCACGCGCGGTGTCGAGGAGACGCTCCACGTCGGGCCGCGCGAGGTCACCGATCTCGAGCAGGTGCCGGCGTGAGGAGTGGCGAGGCGGGCGGAGGTCATCCGCCACGTGGAGGTCAGGCATCGGAAGCCTCCTCTCCGGGCACGAGCAGCACGCGATCGACCTCGTCGACTTCGAGGAGCTGGACGCGCACGTGCTCGCCCCGTGCGGTGGGCAGGTTCTTGCCGACGTAGTCCGGCCGGATGGGCAGCTCGCGGTGGCCGCGGTCGACGAGCACGGCGAGCTGGACGCGCTGCGGCCGCCCGAACTCGAGGAGCGCGTCGATGGCGGCGCGAATGGTGCGGCCCGTGTAGAGGACGTCGTCGACCAGCACGCAGGTCTTGCCCTCGAGCTGGAAGTCGAGCTGCGTTCCCCGCACGACGGGCTGCGCACGTCGCGGCGCGTCGCCACGGCGGACGAGGACGTCGTCCCGGTGGAACGTGATGTCCAGGGCGCCGAGATCCACCTCGACGCCCGAGCGCTCGGCGACGAGGCGACGTAGCCGCTGGGCGAGCGGGAGCCCGCGCGTGTGGATGCCGACGAGCGCGAGGGAGGCGACGTCCTCGTTGCGCTCGATGAGCTCGTGGGCGATGCGGGAGAGCGTGCGGGAGATCGCCTCGGCGTCGAGAAGCGTCTTCGGCGCCGCGCGGCTCGGGAGGTGCGTCGTCATCGTGCTCCTTTCCGGCCTCACTGGACCGGGTTAAAGGGTCGCCTGCACTCTAGCGGCGCATCCCGACGACCGGCGGCAGGCATGATTCAGCACCGTGTCGCGTGGCCTCCGCCGCGTCCCCCCGTGGCTCGTTCTCGCCGTCCTCGTGCTCGCGTCCGCCGGTGTTCGCGCCGCGGCAGCACGATCGTTCACCGTCCCCTGGATCGCGCCGGACGAGATGCTCTACGCCCTCGTCGGCGAGTCGTTCTGGGGCGACGGCACGCTGAGCGTCCGCGGCCTGCCGACGCCGTACTACAGCCTGCTCTACCCCGTCGTCGCGGGTCTTCCCCTCCAGCTGGGCGACATGGCCGACGCGATCCGGGCCGCCCAGCTGATGCAGGCGCTCCTCATGTCGTCGGCGGCGATCCCCGTCTACCTCTGGGGGCGTCGCTTCCTCGCGTCGTGGCTCGCGCTCTCGGCCGCCGCGCTGAGCCTGCTCGTGCCGGCGCTCGCCTACTCGGGGCTGCTCATGACCGAGGCACTCTTCTACCCGCTGGCGGTCCTGTCCCTCGCCGCGCTGGCGCGGGTGCTGGACCAGCCGAACGCGTGGAACCAGGGCGTCTTCCTGTTCTGTGCCACTGCGGCGACCGCCGTCCGCATGCAGGCGCTCGTCCTCCTGCCCACGTTCGTCGTCGCCGCGGCGCTCCACGCGCGCATGACGCGGTCGACGGCGACGCTGAGGCGGCTGGGCCCGCTGCTCGCCGCCGGCCTCGCCGTCAGCGCCGGAGCCGTCCTCTACCTCCTCGTGAGCGGCGCGGGCTGGGAGGACATCCTCGGGGCCTACGGCACGCTGGGCCAGGACACGCAGCTCTCTGCGGGTGTGCTGCGGGAGTTCGGCTGGCACCTCGCGGGCGCCGGCCTGATCACGCTCGGCGTGCCCCTGCTCGCCACTGCGATCCTCGTCGCCGCGGCGCTCCGCTCGGGTGACCCGGATCCTTCGGCGGGCTCCTTCCTCGCCACCACCACCGCGTACGTCGGCCTGTTGGTCGTCCAGGTCGGACTCTTCTCCGCCACGCATCTCACCCACGTCTCGGAGCGCTACCTCGTCACGGTCGCCCCGCCCCTCCTCCTCGGGCTCTGCCTCTGGGTTGCCCGCGGGGCGCCGCGCCCGCGGTGGATCGCCGCAGGGGCCGCCGCCGCGCTCGTGGCCCTCGTGCTGACGACCCCCGCCGGCCGCCTCGTGCCGCCCACCGGGGTGCACGACACGCCGTCGTCCGCCGCGCTCCTGCTCCTCCGCGATGCGACGTCCGCAGGCTGGTCGAAGGCTGCACTCGTGGCCGGGGCGCTCCTGGCCGTCGCCCTGGTGTACCTCGTGCGGCCGCGGACGGCTGTCGCCCTGCTCGTCCTCGTCGCCCTCGGGTTGAGCGCCCAGTCCGTGGTGGCGACGCGGAAGATGCGTGACACGTCCGCTGCGGAGCAGCGCGCCGCACTCGGCACGGCGTCCCGGACGTGGATCGACGACGCCGGCGCGGACCGCGTCACTCTCCTCGCCACGTCCGACCGGCCGTGGCCGGCCGACGCGCGCACGTTCTTCTGGAACCACTCGGTGGCCGGCGTCGTCGCCCTCGACGAGATCGAGCGTCCCGTGCCGCCCTCGCTCGTCCGAGCCGCGGTGATCCCGGACACCGGCGCGGTGGTCGACGTCCAGGGGCATCCCGTGACGCGCCCCATGGTCGCCGCCCCCTCGACGTTCGTGCTCGCCGGCACCCGCATCGCCGAGGAGCAGCCGCTCGGCGCCGAGACGGTCGGGCTCGTCCTGTGGAAGCTCTCCGAGCCACTTCGTGTCCTCGAACGACACGTGGGCTTCCTGCCGAACGGCGACCTCACGAGCAAGGGAGAGGTGCGTGTCGGCTCGTGCCGGCGTGGGCGCCTCGAGATGACGCTCCTGGGCAAGAGCGGCGCCCCGATCGACGTCTGGGTCAACGGCCGGCACATGACGACGCTCGTGCCACGCCCCGGCGAGGTGCTCCACGCCGCGATCCCGGGGCCGCGTTACGCCGACGGCAGCGGACCGTGCTTCTACCAGCTCCAGACCACGAACCTCGTCGGCTCGACCCGGATCGAGTACGTGGCGGACTGAGCGCCGTCGGCGCCGCCGCTCGTCAGCCCGGCGCGCCGGCCACGACGACGAGCTGGTCGAGTCGCACCTCGATCTCCGCAGGCAGCTCGCGCTCCGCGCGCGCGATCCCGGCCGCGACCTCGTCGGGATCGAGGAGCGCGAAGGTCGAGATGTGACGGCCGCGCAGGCGTTCGAGCGCCGTGTCCCGGCCGAGCGTCTCCGTGTCCAGCAGCGGGACGACCCGGACGGTCTCGAAGCCGGCGCTCGTGAGCTCGTCCCGAAGCTCGTCCTCGCGGGGGAAGCGGGCGCGGTCGACGGCGGCCAGCGAGGGGAAGAACGTCCCCGCCCAGTAGGCGTCGAAGTGCGTGTGCGCGAAGGTGGCGATGACGAGGCGGCCTCCGGGTGAGAGGACGCGCCTCGCCTCCGCGAACGCGCGCGGTCGGTCGAGGAGGTGGACGACGAGGCTCATGACGAGCCGCTCGAACCACCCGTCGCGGAACGGCAGGGACTCGGCAGGTGCCTGTCTGAGGCCGACGGTGCTTCCCGTGTGTCGCCGCGCGACTCCGAGCATCTGGGCGCTCGGCTCCACGCCCCACACGCGCGCACGCGCACGCTCGGCCAGCGCCGCCGCCAAGGCCCCCGTGCCGCAGCCGACGTCGAGCACCCGGCGCCCGCGCAGATCTCCTTCCTCGACGAGCACGTCGAACCGGCGCCACCACGACGGGCCGGCAGGCCGCAGCTCGTCGTAGCGCTCCGCGTTCCGCGCAAAGAACTCGCTGGTGTCGCTGGACACGCTCGACCCGCGCGCGGGGACGCCGTCCCTACAGCTCGTCGATCAGCTCGTCGGGCTCGGTGAGCGCCTCGATCGCGTCGCGCGCGGCGTCGAGCTCGGACTCCGGGACCAGCACCTTCACCGGCGTGTCGGTGTCGCCGTGCTCGCGCGGGTGCTCCTCGACCGCCGACTCGAGCTCGGAGTCGATTCCCGCGGAGGTGAGCACGCTCTGGAGCTCGTCCGCCTCGGCGACGTTCCCCGCCACCGTCAGCTGCACCAATCGGCTCATGTCTCTGACCCTACACCCGCGCGCCGCCGGCGCGCCCCGCGGGCCACGAGCTCCGGCTCGCCGCGCTCGGGGAAGGGCACGCGGACCACATCGAAGTCGCGGGGCACGACGGCGGTCGGGAACACGGCGCGCGCCTCCGCCTCCACCTCGGCGGGCCCGTAGCGCCCGGAGAGATGTGTCAGCGCGAGGAAGCGCACCCCCGCCTCGCGTGCGACGAGCGCCGCCTCGCCCGCCGTCGAATGCCGCGTCTCGCGGGCGCGCTCGCGCTCGTCGGCGAGGAACGTCGCCTCGTGGACGAGCACGTCGGCGCCCGTCGCCGCTTCGACCACGCTTGCCGCGGGCGCCGTGTCCCCCGCGAGCACGACCTTGCGGCCGGGACGAGCCGGACCGAGCACCTGCTCGGGGAGCACGACCTCGCCGCCCGGCAGCGTGACCGCCTCGCCGCGCTGCAGCGCTCCGCGCAGCGGCCCGTCCGCGACGCCGAGGCGATCGGAGGCGTCGACGTCGAAGCGGCCGGGCCGCTCGTGCTCGACGAGGGCGTAGCCCACCGCCGAGACGCCGTGGTCGACCGCGAACACGGACAGGACGCCGTCGCCCCGGTCGAGGACGTCGCCCGGCCGCAGCTCGGCCACCTCGAGGGCGAACGTGAGCCGGCCGAAGACTCGCCGCAGCGAGCCGACCAGTTCGCGCGTGCCCCCGGGCCCATAGACGGTCAGCGGCTCCTCCCGCCCCCGCAGGGCAAACGTCTTCAGCATGCCCGGCAGGCCGAGGAAATGGTCCGCATGGAGGTGGGTGAGGAAGACCTCCTCGAGCTCGACGAGCCCCACGTCGGAGCGCAGCAGCTGGCGCTGCGTGCCCTCGCCGCAGTCGACGAGCAGGCGCTCCCCCCCGCGGCGGAGCAGCGTGGCGGAAGGTGCCCGCTGGGCCGTCGGAGCGGATCCGGACGTCCCGAGGAAGACGACGTCGAGATCCACGGCGGCTGATTCTAGTCTCGTCCGGAGCGGGCTCCTGCGCAGCTCAGAGCGCGAGGTCGGTGTACACCGTCTCGCCCTTGAACTTCCGCGCCACCGGGTCCCACGGGAAGAAGATCGCGTTCCGCCACTCGAGCCGCTCGCCGGTCGGCTCGTGCTGCAGCCAGCGGCCCTCGTGCGTCGCGCTCACGCGCGCCTCCTCGCAGACCCCCTGCGGGCCGATGACGATGTACTCGAGGTCGAAGTGGACGTCCGGGAAGGCCGTCAGGAGCTCGGTGTAGAAGCGCGTCGCCCCCTCGTGGCCCTCCCAGCGCGCGCCGGTCCCCATCACCTCGTAGACGCAGTCCTCGGTCAGGGTCGAGATCAGCCCGGGCAGGTCCCGGTTGTCCTCGGCGATCGAGTGCTTCTTCCACAGCTCCCGGATCTCGGCGTACTCGTCGACGTCGACCGGTCGGCGCAGCAGATCGAGGATGCGGTCGCTCGCCATGGCTCTCCCTTCCGTGTGATGGCGTGTCAGGTCGAGATATATCTCGCCTTCCCACCACGTGCCGGGCCCGGGAGCCGCCACCCTACGACGGCAAGCTGAGCATCTGCCCGGGCACGATCAGGGCGCCGTCGAGGCCGTTCCGCTGCTGGAGCTCCCACACCGCGCGGCGCGGGTCGCCGCCGACGTGCGCGACCGCGATCGACC
>DATBIN010000083.1:0-10778 GCA_036556925.1 Gaiella sp. | reverse complement strand
CGGAGCCCGACTACTACCTCCATCTCAACGCACGCATCCTCGCGTACGCGGAGGCGACCGGCTGCGACACGCTGATGACGGTCTGCAACGTGTGCACGCTGAACCTGCGGCAGGCGAACCACCAGCTGCAGCTCGACCAGGCGCTCCGCGAGCGTGTCAACGACAACCTCGAGTCGGTCGGGGTGCCGCGCTACGGCGGGAACGTCGACGTGCTGCACTTCCTCTGGCTCGTCGCGGGCGAGAGCTTCGAGATGCTCAAGACCGTCGCGCACAAGGGGCTCAAGGGGCTCAAGATCGCGCCGTTCTACGGCTGCCAGATCCTGCGGCCGTCGAAGCTCCTCGGCTTCGACGATCCCGACAACCCCGACTCGCTGGAGCGCATCATCGCCGCGTGCGGCGGGGAGGCGATCGACTATCCCGCGAAGATCAAGTGCTGCGGCTTCCCCATCATTCAGGCACGCGAAGACACCGCGCTCGGCGAGCTCATCCAGCCGATCGAGCAGGCCAAGGAGGCCGGCGCCGACGCCATCGTCACGCCGTGCCCTCTCTGCCACCTCTCGCTCGACGCGTGGCAGTCGAAGCTCAAGAAGCAGACCGGCAAGGACTTCCAGATGCCGATCCTGCACCTCTCGCAGCTGATCGGCGTCGCGGCGGGGCTCACCGACTCGGAGCTCAAGTTCCGCCGGCACGTCGTCTCGATGCAGCCGGTCCTGGACAAGCTGAGCGTCTGATCCGCACCGGGTGCGCTGCCGGCCGAGGCCACGCGCCGCGCGAGCGGCGGCCTGCGGACGCAGGCGCCCGCCGGCGCGCCGAAGCCTGACAGCATGCGCGTGTGATCCTCGCCGTCGACCAGGGCACGACGGGCACCACCTGCCTCGTCTGCGACGAGGGCGGGCGGCCGGTCGGGCGCGCCTCCCGCGAGCTCCCGCAGCGCTTCCCGCGCCCGGGGTGGGTGGAGCACGACGCCGGCGAGATCTGGCACGCCGTCCAGGACGTCTCCCGGGAGGCCCTCGACGACGCAGGCGTGCGCCCGGGCGACCTCCGCGCGGTGGGCATCACGAACCAGCGCGAGACCGTCTGCGTGTGGGACCCCTCCACGGGAGAGCCGCTCCACCATGCGCTCGTCTGGCAGGACCGCCGTACGGCGGAGCGCTGCGACGAGCTCCGCGCCGCGGGCCACGAGCCGCTCGTGCGCACGCGCACGGGGCTCGTGCTCGACCCGTACTTCTCGGGTACGAAGATCGAGTGGCTGCTCGCGCACGTCGACGGCCTCGTGGAGCGTGCCCGCGACGGCCGCGCGGTCTTCGGCACGGTCGACAGCTGGCTCGCCTTCAACCTCACGGGCGAGCACGTGACGGATGCGTCCAACGCCTCCAGGACGCTGCTCTACGACATCCATCGAGGCGCGTGGGACGCGGAGCTCTGCGCACTGCTGGGGGTGCCGCCGCGGGCACTTCCGGAGGTGCGGCCGTCGATCGGCTCCTTCGGCGTCACGCGCCCCGATGCGCTCCACGGCCACTCGGTCCCGCTGTCCGGCATCGCCGGCGACCAGCAGGCGGCGCTCTTCGGGCAGGCCTGCCTCGAGGCGGGGCTCGCGAAGAACACGTACGGCACGGGCTCGTTCGTCCTCCTGAACGCGGGCGCCGACGCCCCGCCGCCGCCCGAGGGCCTCCTCACGACGATCGCCTGGGACGACGGGCGGCGCGTCGTCTACGCGCTCGAGGCGGCGATCTTCGTCACCGGCGCCGCCGTGCAGTGGCTGCGCGACGGCCTCGGCATCATCGCGGCCGCGGACGAGACGGAGGCGCTGGCGCGGTCACTCGCGGGCAACGACGGCGTCTACTTCGTGCCCGCTCTCACCGGGCTCGGCTCGCCGTACTGGGACCCGTACGCGCGTGGCACCATCGTCGGCCTCACGCGGGGCAGCACGAAGGCGCACCTCGCGCGCGCCGCGCTCGAGGCGACCGCCTACCAGACGGTCGACGCGGTGCGCGCGATGGAGGCCGCCTCCGGCAGGCCGCTCACCGAGCTCCGCGCCGACGGCGGCGCGACCGCCAACGCATGGCTGATGCAGTTCCAGGCGGACGTCCTCGGAGTCCCGGTCGTGGTGCCGCAGGCGGCGGAGACCACCGCCCTCGGCGCCGCTCTGCTCGCCGGCGTCGGCGCCGGCCTGCTCTCGGAGTCCGACGTCGTCGCCTCGTGGCACGCGCACGCCCGCTACGAGCCGCGCCTGAGCGCCGGGGAGCGCGACGCGCTCCTGGCCGGCTGGGCGCAGGCAGTTCGCGCCGCGCGCGGCGCCGCGTAGCCCCGTGTCGGCCTCGACCGCGGTCCTCGTCGCAGGCGCCGTTCTCGTCGCGGCGTGCCTCGCCTGGGGCTGGTACGAGGCGGGCTGGGTGCGCCTCAAGGTGCTCGAGCTGCAGGTGCCGGGGCTGCCGCCGGCCCTCGACGGGCTGCGCGTGGCGCACCTCTCGGATTTCCACCTCGGCCCCTGGTCGCGAGGACGGCTCGCCACCGAGCGCGGCGTGGCGTGGGTCGCGGAGCGGAAGCCCGATCTCGTCTGCGTGACGGGCGACCTCGTCTCCCATCCACGCGGGGAGGAGCTCTTCCGCACGCTCCTGCGCCGGCTCGGGCGGCCGTTCGTCGTCCTCGGCAACCACGACGTGGCGCTGACGCGCGACCCCTTCTCCCGCGCCGCTGAGCTCGAGGATCTCGAGGCGGAGGCGGTGCTGCTTCGCGACGAGGCGACCGCCGTCGAGCGTCGCGGCTGCACGATCCAGCTGGTCGGCGTCGATGCGCGCAGCTATCCCCGCGGCGAGGCGAGGCCCTGGGAGCTCGTGGACCGGGAGGCGGCGCTGCGGATCCTGCTCTGCCACTTTCCGCGCATCGCTCTCCGCCTGCCCGAGGGCGATTTCCAGCTCGTTCTGGCGGGCCACATGCATGCGGGCCAGATCGTGCTTCCGCTACCGCGCGGCCGGCTGACCCTCGCCCATCCCGGGGCGCGGTTCGTCGTCGGCGTCTACCCGGCGGCCGGCGGGGTGATGCACGTCTCGCCGGGGCTCGGCACGACGTTCGTCCCGTTCCGGTTCTTCGCGCGGCCCGAGGCGACCGAGCTCGTCCTCCGCGCCGCCCCTAGAATCGAATCGTGACGGCGGGGGCGCGCGTAGCGGGCATCACCAGGGGGACGATCTCGACCCAGCCCTCCATCTGCCAGACGTGCGTCTGGTGGCAGTCGCGCGGCAACAAGACCGCCTCCAAGGAGCGGTGGACGGAGCGCGCCGAAGAGGAGTTCGGCGAGTGGGGGACGATCTACTACGACGACGACGGGCGGGCGCTCGGCTCCATGCAGTACGGGCCGGCGGCGCTCTTCCCGCGCGCGGCCGACCTGCCGGCCGGGCCGCCGTCGGACGACGCCGTGCTCGTCACGTGCTCCTACCTCGTCGGCGGTGCGGCCGAGTGGGTGGAGAAGTCCCTGCTCCTCGCCGCAATCGGCGAGGCCCGGGACAAGGGTGCGAAGGCGCTCGAGGCGTTCGCCTACCGCTACCCGCTCGGCGGGAGCACGTACGAGCGGTTCCTCGTCCACCGAACGGTGTTCCCGCGCGACTTCCTCGAGGATTTCGGCTTCTTCACGCTGCGCACGCAGGGCGCCGTCGAGCTCTGCCGGCTCGAGCTCGGCGGGCTGGAGCCGGTGGAGGAGGGCCGCCGCGCCAAGGTCCTGCGCGTCGTGCAGGAGGCGTTCACACCGTCGCCTGCGCCCGTGCCGCCCTCGCCCTAGCGGACACCTCGACGAGATGGAGATCGGCGATGGGGAAGAAGAGGATTGATCCGGAGGTTCGAGCCGAGTGGGCGGACGCTCGTCGGCGGCTGGGGGAATCGCTCGCACGGAGCGAGCGGCTGGTCGAGGAGTGGACGTCGGAGCGAGCGCGGCGACGGGCGCGCCTGCGCCGCTGGTCGTTCGGCATGCTCGGCCGCTGAGAAACGGTCTACCGGCAGCGCGCCGAGCCGCTATCCCTGAACGACGCCCCGGGGACCGGGACGAACCGCCAGTCCCAACCGAGCCGCTTGAGCGTCAGGCGGAGCACGCCGAAGCTGTCGTTGTTCGCCACCTGGCTGCCGGTCTCCCGGACGGCGCGGATGTCGTAGTGGCTGCGCCCACCGGTGCCGACGACGAAGGAGCGAACACCCTGCCGCGGCCCGAAGCGTTCGTAGGTGTGGTCGTGACCGGAGAGCACGAGGTCCGCCTTGGCGGCGGCCAGGAGCTCCCAGAACGGCGCCAGGTCCGAGTTCGAGCCGTGCTTGCCCGAGCTGTAGCGCGGGTGATGCCAGTAGGCGAGGGTGCAGCGCTTGGCACGGTTCCGGGCCAGGTCAGCCTGCAGCCAGAGCCACTGCGGCGAGCCCTCGTCGCAGTCGACGGCGTCGCAGTTCGAGTTGAGCACGACCACGTGCCACGCGCCGAGGTTGTAGGAGTACCAGCCGTCCGCGGGCAGCCGGAACGTCAGCTTGGCGGGAGCCGCGCCGTCGGAGTGGTATTCGTGGTTGCCGAGCGCAGCCCGCGTCCGCGGCAGGTAGCGGCCCCAGGCGGGCAGGTAGCACTCGCGGAAGTTCTCGTCGGTCCCGTCCGGGTACGCCGCGTCGCCGAGCACGGCCAGCGTGCCGGGGATGCCGGCCACGAGGCCGGCGACCGCCTCGTCGTCGTCCGTGTCGCAGTCACCGATGTCCCCGACCGCGATCAGCGTGGCGGTCGCCGGCTTGGGCTTGGGCTTCGGCTTCGCGCCGGCGGTGCACGCGAGGACGAGGGCGAGCAGGCCGGCCGTCACAGCCGCGACGCGGAGCGGCGCCACGTGCCTACCGACCGGCGCCGACGGCCGCGAGCAGCAGGTCGGCGATCTGGATCGCGTTCAGCGCGGCGCCCTTCCTGAGGTTGTCGCTCGACAGGAAGAGCGCGAGGCCGAGGTCGGACGCAGTGTCTCGGCGGATGCGCCCGACGAGCACCTCGTCGATCCCGGCAGCGGCGGACGGCGTCGGCACCTCCGGCAGGTCGAGGACGCGCACGCTCGGCGCCTCGCGCAGGATCGCGGCGGCGTCCTGCGGATCGAGCGGCTGCTCGAGCTCGACCCACACGGCCTCCGAGTGGCCGACCATCACGGGCACGCGGACACAGGTGGCCGACAGCGGCAGCTCGGGCAACTCGAGGACCTTGCGGGTCTCGGCGCGGAGCTTCGCCTCCTCGTCTGAGTCGTCGCCCTCCCACGTCCAGTCCATCACGACGTCGTGCTGCGCCGGCGACTCCGCCGCCAGCTGCTCCATGCGGTGGGCTCCTGCGCCGGAGACCGACTGGTAGGTGGCGACGTGGACGCGGACCAGCCCTGCGGCATCGTGCAGCGGCTTGAGCACGCAGGCGAGCGGGATCGTGCAGCAGTTGGGGTTCGCGACGATGCGGTCGCACTCGAGCGCCTCGATCGCGCGGGCGCCGTTCACCTCCGGCACCACAAGCGGGTAGCCGTCGACGAGGCGGTACGCAGACGACTTGTCGATGCACATGGCACCGCCGGCGGAGGCGTGCGGCACGAGGGCGCGGCTCGCCGTCGTCCCGACCGAGAAGAGGCAGAGGTCGAGGTCGCCGGCGGAGAGCGCCTCGGGGGTCGCCTCCTCGACGACGAGCTCGTCGTCGAGGTACGGCACCGTGGTGCCGGCCGAGCGGGCGGACGCGAAGGCGCGCACGTCGTCGTAGCCGCGCTCGCCGAGCAGGCGCAGCGTGACCGTGCCGACCGCGCCGGTGGCGCCGACGACGCCGATCCGCGGCCCCGCCATCAGGCGCCCGCCTCGCCGCCGAGCCCGAACGCCTCGTGCAGCGCGAGCACGGCGCGCTCGACCTCGTCGGGACCGACGTGCACGGAGATCTTGATCGGCGACGTCGAGACGACGCGAGGCTCGATCCCCGCCTCTCCGAGCGCGGCGAACGCCGTCGCTGCCACTCCCGGGTGGCTCTTCATCCCCGCGCCCACGACGCTCACCTTGCCGAGATCGTCGGTGGCGCTCCAGGTCGCGCCCAGCGCGTCGAGCGCCTTCGCCGCCTGCGTGCGGTCGGCGTTCGGCGCCGAGAAGACGATCTCGGGGCCCGTCTGCACGATGGTGTCCACGTTGACCTGCTCCGCTGCGAGCGCCGCGAAGAGCCGAGCCGCGGGCACGCCCTCGACCCGGTAGACGGTCTCCTCCAGGGTGTGCGCGACGCCCGCGATCATCGCCCGCTCCAGCATCCGCTCCGGCATGTCGCTCAGTACCCCGTCGGCCATCCGCTCTCCTTCCCCCGTCACCCACGTGCCGCCGGCGTCGCCGAACGCCGAGCGCACGTGCAGCCGCACCGCCTGGTTGCGTGCCAGCTCGACCGAGCGTAGCGCGAGGACGCGTGCGCCGGAGGCGGCCAGCTCGAGCATCTCGTCGTACGTGACCCGGTCGAGCTTGCGGGCACTCGGCGCGATTCGGGGATCGGCGGTGTAGACGCCGTCGACGTCCGTGTTGATCTCGCATGTCTCCGCCTCGAGCGCCGCGGCGAGCGCGACGGCCGTGGTGTCGGACGCTCCGCGCCCGAGGGTCGTCACCTCGTGGTCGGTGGACACGCCCTGGAACCCGGCCACGAGCACGATGCGACCCTGGTCGAGCGCCTCGTGGATGCGGCGCGCGCGCACCTCCACGATCTTCGCCTTGCCGTGGACGGTGTCCGTGACGATGCCCGCCTGCGAGCCGGTGAGCGAGACCGCCGACGAGCCGAGGTCGATCACGGCCATCGCGCAGAGCGCGCACGAGATCCGCTCGCCGGTGGAGACGAGCATGTCGAGCTCCCGCGGCTGCGGCCGTGGCGAGACCTCGTGCGCCAGGCGCACGAGGTCGTCGGTGGAGCTTCCCATCGCCGAGAGCACCGCGACGACGCGGTGGCCGTCGCGCTGCGCCGACACGAGACGGCCGGCGACGGCGACGATGCGCTCGGGGGTGGCGACCGAGGTGCCGCCGAACTTCATCACCACCGGCCCAGCCTGCGCCCGCCGGCCGTCCGGCGAGACGACCGGCACGGCCTCGAAGTCGGTCACGGCCATGCGGCCAGTGTAGAGAGGGCCGCGAACACCCACCCCCCTGGCCGCGCGGTCGATGTCTTGTCTCTGACACCAGACATGGCCGCGTGGTCGACGTCTCGTCTCTGACACCAGCCACGTGCGCGCAGGACGTGTCCGCACTCTGACACCAGACATGTCTGCTCGGGCTTGTGATTGCGGACACTTACTCGTGTTGGCTATCTTGACAACCGATGCGAGCTATTCGTACTCCGGCTCCGGGTTGCTTTCACGTCATCACGCGGGCGACGGGCGGAGGCGCTTTCTTCCGCGACGACGACGACCGCGTGCTCTTCGTCCACCTGCTCCACTCGACGGCCGGTCGTCTGGGATGGACGGGCCATGCGTACTGCCTGATGACGACGCACTACCACCTTGTGGTGGAGACGCGGCAGCCGAACCTCTCGCTCGGCATGCAGCGCATCAACAGCGTCTACGTGCGCTCGTTCAACTCCCGCTGGGGCCGCTTCGGCAGCCTGGTGGCGGAGCGATTCCACAGCCGGCTGATCGAGGACGAGGCGTACCTGTCCGAGGTGTGCCGGTACGTGTTCCTCAATCCTGTCAAGGCCGAGCTGTGCGCGCACGCCGCCGACTGGCCGTGGAGCGGCGGAAGCATGTTCGTCCACGCCGCGCGTCTCTGACACCGGGCGCGTCCTGCGCAGGCGTGTCTGGTGTCAGAGAAGAGACATGGCCCTACGCCGGCCTGCGACCGGCCAGCGCACGGCCGAGCGTGACCTCGTCCGCGTACTCGAGATCGCCGCCGACGGGCAGGCCGCTCGCGAGCCGCGTCACGGTCACGCGGTCGCGGAGCCGGTCGGCGAGGTAGGCCGCAGTCGCCTCGCCGGTCATCGTCGGGTTCGTGGCCAGCACGACCTCCTCGACGCCGCCCCGCTCGACACGCGCGAGCAGCTGGGCCACGCGGAGGTCGCCCGGCTCGATGCCGTCGAGCGGCGAGAGCGCCCCGCCGAGGACGTGGTAGAGGCCGCGGTACTCGTGCGTGCGCTCGAGCGAGACGACGTCCACGGGCTGCTCGACGACGCAGATGACGCTGCGATCGCGTCGCGGATCGGCGCACACCTGGCAGAGCTCCTCCTCGGTGAGGTTGCCGCACTCGTTGCAGAAGCGCACGCGCTCCTTCACCTCCGAGACCGCGTTCGCGAGCGCGCGCGCCTCGTCGTCGCTGGCCGAGAGGAGGTGGAACGCCAGCCGCTGGGCCGTCCGCGTGCCGATGCCGGGCAGCCGCGTGAGCTGGGCGACGAGGTTCTCGACCGAGGGGCTCAGCATCGTCTCACGTTATCCGTCTGCTTCGGACATGGCGTTGGCTCCGGCGGCGTGCCGGGCCGCCCCGACGACGCACGTGAACGGTCTATGGCGTCGTGTTCTTCGGCGGCTGCAGGAGCTGCGGGAGCAGGAAGCCGGCGTCGGACGGAAGCAGGATCGTCTGCACGTTCGGCGCGAGCTTCTGCACGGCCTCGTACCGGACGACACGCTCGGTGAGCGACTGCGAGAGCAGCCGGTTGGCGCGGGCCTGCGCCTGGGCGCGGACGAGCACGGACTGCGCCTCGCCCTTGGCCGTCTCGACCTGCTGATCCGCCTTGAAGCGCGCCTCCGCGACCCGGTTCTGCGCCGTCTGGGCGTCCTGGGTGGCGATCTGCTTGCGCTCGATCGCCTCCTTGAACTCGGGCCGGAAGTCGATGTTGTCGATCAGCAGGTCGACGACGTCGATCGAGAAGCCCTGCAGCTCCTCGCGCAGGCGGTCGCGGACGGCGCGGCGGATCTCCTCCCGCGCCGGCGCGATCTCGACCGACTTGTAGCGCACGGTGGTGTCCTTGAAGATCTGCAGGACGCGCGACTCCACGAGACGGTCGAACCAGGACGGTCCGACGTTGCGGTACAGCTCCTGGATGGCATTCGGCGAGACCTCGTAGTTGACGGTCGCGGTGATGAAGACGTCCTGCGTCTCCTCGGAGAACGAGTCGATCTTCGGGAACGTCTCCCGCTGCACCTGCGTCGAGGCGACGCGCACGGACTGCCACGGCGCGGTCGTCTGGAACCCGGCTCCGACCTGCCCGGTCACGTCGCCGAACGTGTAGATCACCCCGACGTGCCCCGCCTCGATCAGGTGCACGGACGCGAACAGCGTCCACGCCGCCCAGAGCACCGGGATGCCGATCAGGATCGCCGTCGTGCCCGTGCGACTGAGACGAGCCTCGTCGAGGAAGCCGCCGCGCTCGTCCCTGCGAGCTGGGAGCGTCTCGGGCGTGTCGCTCCTCCGGAGGAAGATCGCGACGGCGACGATCACGGCGAAGACGACGGTGGCGACGATCCAGAGCATCACGACCTCCAGGCGGGAGTAGGCCCCGATCGAACCACCGCGGTCGGACGGCTCCGCTCGCGAACGGGCCTGCGTATAGGCCGTGCGCGTGCGCTACGCGGGCGGGAGCGGCCGATCGCCCGAGCAGACGAGCCGCATCTCGGTGAAGGCGCCGTCGGACGCCGCGGCGTAGGCGGTCTGTTCGAAGATCGTCGGATAGCCGACCTCGGGGTCCGTCCCGCGCACCGAGTAGCGGATGCGGACGAGGTCGGCGAACTCCTCGGCGCCGGCGTCGGCGACCTCGTAGCCCTCGAGCGATCCCACCCAGGCCTTGAACCGCTCGACGATCGCGTCGACGCCCTCCTCCTCGCGAAGCCGGGAGGGGACGAGCGCTCGCAGGCGGGCGTCGGTGTGGAAGCAGCTCCCGATGTCCTCGAAGTCGCGCCGCTGCAGCGCGTCGAGGAACCGCGCCGCGACCGCCGTGCCGTCGAGTTGCGTGACGCTCACTGATCGACCTCCTCCGCCGTCCTACATTCCGGGCAGGCCTAGCGCTCCGAGATCCGGGAGCTGGCCGCGGATCTTGGCCTCGACCGCCTCCTGCGCGGAGCGAAGCGCCTCGTTTGCGGCGGCCAGGACCATGTCGGCGAGCATCTCCGGGTCGTCGGGGTCGATCGCCCGAGGGTCGATGTGGATCTCGACGAGCTCGCCGCCGCCGTTGGCCTTCGCGGTCACCATGCCGCCCCCGGCGGAGGCTTCCGCGACCTGCAGGCGGGCTTCCTCCTGCGCCTTCATCATCTGCTCCTGCATCTGCTGCGCCTGCTTCATGAGGGCGTTCATGTCGACCTTCATGTCTCCTCGACCTCCTGGGCGTCGAAGGTGTCCTTGAGCAGAGCGAGGAAGTCTTCCTCCGACCGCGGCTCCTCCTCGCTCGCGGTCGCGGGCCCGGTCCCGATCGTGGTCTGCACGGCGAGCTTCCTGCCCGTGACCTCGTGGAGCGCCTCGCTCAGGAGCGCCACGTTGCGCTGATCCTCCACCTGCCGGCGGTGGAAGTCGGCGGCGGGAGCGAACTCGAGCGTCAGCGTGTCGTCCTCCAGCGCCACGGGATGGGCCTCGCCGAGGAGCGTGGCCACGGGGATGGAGCGCTCGCGGATGGCGGGCAGCACGCTGCGCGTCCACGCATCCTGGAGCTGGTCGAGCGCGAGGCTCGGCCCGTCGTCGTCCGCGCCGCCGCCGTTCGTCGCCGGCTCGGGCTCCTCGGAGGGGACAGGCGCCGGGCCCGCCGCGGGCGCGGGGACGGGGGAGGGGGCCCGCGACACCGCGGCGGACGGCCCGGCATGAAGTCGTTCTTCTAACACCTCCAC
>DATBIN010000082.1:0-23516 GCA_036556925.1 Gaiella sp. | reverse complement strand
CTGCTCACCGGGCGGGCGGCGAACCGGCTCCCCTCCCCCTGCACTCGTTGTAGCTCCCCCTGGAGGGGGAGCAATCCCTCGTTCGAGGGGAGCGATCTCACCCATCGGAGGTACCTACACGAACGGTGAGCGTCCCTCAGGCGAGCGACGTCCGCTCTACGGGCCCGGCGGTGCCCGGCCGCTAGGGCCTCGTCGGGCCTCGCTGCCGCGCGCGAGCACGCGCGGGGGCGTCGAGGGCGCACCGCTCACTCCTGCACGTTCGCCCCCTCGAACGCGCGCACCAGCTCCCGGAACTCCTCGGGGACGGAGATCGGCTGTCGTGCGCGACGGTCGACGAGAACGAGCGTCTGAGTCGCCGTGGTCATCAGCTCGCCGTCGGGCAGCCGGTAGGCGGCGCCCTCGTACGTCACGCTCGTGCGCCCGAGGCGGCTCACGCGCACGAAGGCCTCGATCAGGTCGTCGAAGCGTGCGGGCGCGTGGTACTCGACGCTGGAGGCCCGCATCACGAACTCCCCCGTCATGTCGACGTGGCCGAGGTGGCGGTGGTACTCCGTGCGGGCGTGGTCGAAGTAGGGGAGGTAGCGGCCGTAGTAGACGACGCCCTGGGCGTCGGTGTCCGAGAACCAGACGCGCGCGAGTGCCGAGTAGCCGAACGGGGGCCGCTCCGTCGTCACGCGGCCGAGCTCGAGCGCGTCGCTCATCGCCGCCGGATCTTACGCGGGAGCGTCGGCGTCCCTGCGTGGTGGCCCGTCGCGGGACACCGAGGGCCTGGCGCCTACAATGCCGGCATGGAGCCTGTCTCGGCGCACGCCAGCCGCGACCTCCTCAGCGTCGCGCCCGGTACCCCGTTGCGGGAGGTGATCGAGCGGATGGCGGCGCGCAACGTCGGAGCAGCACTCGTGATCGACGGTGAGCGCCTCGCCGGGATCCTCACGGAGCGGGACGTGCTGCGGGCGGTGGCCGACGAGATCGACCTCGCAGCGCCCGTCTCGACCCGGATGACGCACGCGCCGGAGACGATCGAGTCGAGCGATTCGATCGATCACGCCGCCACGCTGATGATCCACGGCGGCTTCCGCCACCTGCCGGTCGTCGACGGCGGCGTCCCGGTAGGGATCCTCTCCATCCGCGACCTCGTCCGCGTGGCGCTCGTCGACACGGCGCCGCGAGGCGCCTAGGGGGATGAGGCTCGGCCACGTCGACCTCAAGGTCGCCGACCTCGAGCGCGCGGTCCGCTTCTACTGCGACGTCCTCGGGTTCACCGTCGCCGAGCGGAGCGACGAGGCCTCGATCGCCTTTCTGCGCGCCGAGGGCGACGGCGCCTTCCACCTCGCCCTGACGGCCGGGGAGAGCCTGGGCGGCGCGCCGCCGCCCCCCGGGAGCACCGGCCTCGACTACGTCGCGCTCCTCTATCCGGACCGCGGCGCGCTCGCGGCGGCCTGCCGCGGGCTGATCGAGGCGGGAGCGCCCATCGAGCGTTTCGACGACCACGGCGTCGGCGAGTCCCTCTACGCGCGGGATCCGGACGGAAACGGGCTCGAGCTGTACTGGGAGCGGCCTCGGGCGGCGTGGCCCCGGGAGGACGGCGAGCTCGCCATGTTCACGCGGCCGCTCGAGCTCGGCGACCTCGTCGCATCGAGTCTCTAGCTGCGGATCAGCTCGAGCACCTCGTCGCGATGCGCCTCCATCTCGGCCTCGTCGAGCGCCTCGAGGTTGAGCCGAAGCAGCGGCTCCGTGTTCGACGGGCGGACGTTGAAGTGCCAGTCGTCGAACTCGACGGAGATGCCGTCGAGGTGGGAGATGCGCCCGCCCGCGGCGGCGTAGCGCTCCTCGATCTCCTGCAGCTTGAGCGCGACGTCCCGCACCGGGGTGTTGACCTCGCCGGTGAGGAAGTAGCGCCGCCGGTACGGCTCGAGCAGCTCGGACAGACGCCGGCCACGCCGGGAGAGCAGCTCGAGCATGAGCAGGAACGGCACGACGCCGGAGTCCGCCTGCGAGAAGTCCCGGAAGTAGTAGTGGGCCGAGACCTCACCGCCGAAAGCGGCGCCCTCCTCGCGCATGCGGTGCTTGATGTAGGCATGGCCGACGCGGTTGACGAGGGGCACGCCGCCGGCCGCCTGGATCGCCTTCGGCACGGCCCAGCTCGCCCGCACGTCGTAGATCACCTTCGCTCCCGGGTCCTTCTCGAGCACGGCCTCGGCGAGCAGCGCGGTCACGAAGTCCCCCGGCACGAACTCGCCGGTGTCGTCGACGAAGAAGCAGCGGTCCGCGTCGCCGTCGTAGGCGACGCCGAGGTCGGCGCCCTCCTCCTGCGTGCGCGCCACGACGAAGGCGCGGTTCTCCGGCAGCAGCGGGTTCGGGTCGTGGTTCGGGAACGAGCCGTCCGGCTCGAAGTAGCACTGCACCACGTCGACCTGGGGCAGCCGCTCGAGCACCGGCGGGAGCATCACCCCTGCCATCCCGTTGGCGGCGTCGACGACGACCTTGAGCGGCCGGATCGCGGCCTCGTCGACGAAGGACAGCACCTTGGCCACGAAGCCCGGCCAGACGTCCTCCTCGCGAACCGTGCCGCGACGCGTGACCGGTCGCGGCTCGTCGAGCGCCCGGCGACGCACGTCCTCCAGCCCCGAGTCGCCGCCCACCGGAAGGGCCCCGCGCCGCACGATCTTCATCCCCGCGTACTCCTTGGGGTTGTGCGAGGCGGTGACGCAGACGCCCCCGTCGAGCCCGAGCTCGCCGACGGCGAAGTAGACCATCTCCGTGCCGACGAGCCCGAGGTCGAGGACGTCGGCGCCGGCGTCGGCCGCGCCCTCGATCACCGCCGCAGCCATCGCCGGCGACGAGAGGCGCATGTCGCGGCCGACGGCGATCGTACGGGGCTCGAACTGCTCCACGTACCCGCGGCCGATGCGGTAGGCGCCGTCCTCGTCGAGCTCCGTGGGATGGATACCGCGGATGTCATAGGCCTTGAACACCTTCGGATCGAGCACGGGGCCATCGTAGGCCCCCGGCATCGGGCGGGAGCGCACCTCGACCTACAATCGAGTCGTGGAACGAAAGCTCGCCACCGCGATGTTCGTCGACCTCGTGGACTCGACGGCGTTGGTCGCGCGTACCGACCCCGAGGTCGCGCGCCGCCGGGTGACCGGCTTCTTCGACACCGTCAACGGCCAGATCCAGAGCTACGGCGGCACCGTGGAGAAGTTCGCGGGTGACGCCGTCGTCGCCGTCTTCGGCGTCCCGACGGCACACGAGGACGACGCGGAGCGCGCAATTCGCGCCGCGCTCGCAGTCCTCGAGACGACCCGCGCGATGGGGCTCGAGGTGCGCGTCGGGATCGAGGCGGGCGAGGTCGTGGCGGAGACGGGCGACTCCACGTTCGCCACGGGCGAGGCGATGAACCTCGCCGCGCGGCTGCAGCAGGCCGCAGAGCCGGGCGAGATCCTCATCGGGCCGACCGCGCAGGGTCTGGCGGAGGGCCTCGTCGTCACCGAGCCCGTCGGAACCCGTGCGCTCAAGGGCTTTCGCGAGGAGATCGCGGTGCGCCGGGTCGTCTGTGCCGACGGAGACGGAGGCCGGCCGGTCCGGGTCGTCGCCCCCTACGTCGGCCGCGAGGAGGAGTTGGAGCTGCTCGAGAACGCGTACGCGCGGGCGGTGCGCGACAGGCGCGCGAACCTCGTCACGGTCTTCGGCGAGCCCGGGATCGGCAAGAGCCGGCTCGCGCGCGAGTTCGTCGCGGGGCTCGAGCGCACCACGATCCTCAGCGGACGGTGCCTGCCCTTCGGCGACGGCGTGACCTACTGGCCGCTGGCGGAGATGGTGAAGGCGGCGTCCGGGATCTCCGACGACGATCCGGCGGAGGAGGCGCTCGAGAAGCTCCGGGAGAGCTGCGCCGACGACGCCATCGCAGACCTCCTCGGCCTCGCCGCCGGCGTGCTGGACACGGTGGGCGGCGGCCGCACGGGCCAGGAGATCGTCTGGGCGGCGCACGAATGGGCGGCACAGCTCGCGGAGGTGCAGCCGCTCGTCCTCGTCTTCGAAGACCTGCACTGGGCCGAGGAGCCGCTCCTCGACCTCGTGGAGCACCTGGCCGACCGCGTCCGGGACGCGCCGGTGGTGCTCCTCTGCCTGGCACGGCCCGAGCTCCTGGACACGCGTCCGGCGTGGGGAGGAGGGAGGGTGCGCTCGGTCACCGTCGAGCTCGGTCCGCTCCCGGCGGCGGACTCGGAGGAGCTCGTCGACGCGCTGCTGCGGGGCGTGACGCTGGCGCCCGAGCTGCGCCCCGTGCTGCTCGACAAGACGGAGGGCAACCCGCTGTTCCTGGAGGAGACGGTGCGCATGCTCTCGGAGCAGGGCGAGCGCGCGGCGAGCCGCATCCCGGACACCGTCCAGGCGCTGATCGCCGCGCGCATCGACCGCCTGTCCGCGGACGGCAAGACGGTGCTGCAGCACGGCGCCGTCGTCGGGCGCGTGTTCTGGCGAAGCGCCGTCGCCTCCCTGCTGCCCGAGGTGGACGTCGACGCCGCGCTGGAAGCGCTCGTGAACCGCGAGCTGGTCACCGCCGAGGCACGCTCCACGCTCTCGGGCGAGCAGGCGTACCGGTTCAGGCACGTCCTCATCCAGGACGTCGCGTACGCGGGCCTGACCAAGAGCGCCCGCTCGACGCTCCACCGGGCGTTCGCGGCGTGGCTTCGCGAGCGCTCCGTGGACGAGCTGGTGGAGACGCAGGCGTACCACCTCGACCAGGCCGCCGCGCTCCACGCGGAGCTCGACGGCGCCGTCGCAGACGACCTGGCGGCCGAGGCTGCGGCGGCGCTCGAGCGCGCCGGCCGGCGGGCGCTCGCGCGCGAGTCGCACCGATCCGCGCGACGGCTGCTGCTGAGAGCGGTCGAGCTGGAGCCGACGCTCTCGCGGCGCTTCCTCGCGGCGCGAGCGGCCTGGAAGCTCCGCGACCTGCCCTCCGCATCCGACGAGATGGAGCAGGTGCGGGTGCTCGCACGCGACGAGGGCGACGCCACCACGGAGGGGCTGGCGTTGATCGTGCTCGCCGACGTGGCGCTCGACCGCGACGCCGACGTGGGGCGGGCCCGCGAGCTCGGCAACGAGGCGCTCGCCGTGCTGGGCGACGCGCACGGCGAGGCCCGCTACGAGGCGTTGCTCCTGCTCAGCGAGGCCGACTGGTGGGAGGGCGACCTCGGCAGCGTCGAGCGTCACTCCGAGGAGATGATCGAGATCGCGAGGGCGTCAGGCCGCAAGGATCTCGAGAGCCGAGCCATGACCTATCTCGTCGGAGTGCATCGGGCCCGGCTCGAGCACGACCTCATCCAGCCGGTGCTCGATCGTGCAATCGTGCTCGCCGAGGAGAGCGGGAGCCTCACCGCCCGGGCGGCGGCGGCCCACCAGATCGCTGCCTCGGCGTTCCAGCTGGGGGACGAGGCGGCCGGGCTGGAGGCAGCCGAGCTCGGGCTACATCTCTACGACGAGGTCGGCTCCGTCGCGAGCGCCGCACGGATCCGGCGGCTGCTGGCGACCGAGGCCATGTCGCGCGGCGACACCGTCCGTGCCGAGAAGCAGCTCCGCGAGGCGGTGCGCATGCTCGCGCCGGTGGAGGAGCGGGGCACCGTCGTCGAGGTCCAGCGCCTGCTCGCCCAGGTGCTCCTGGCCCAGGGCAAGGTGGCGGAGGCCGAGCGGTGGGCGCTGACGGCACTCCGGACGGTCGGCGACCGCGACGTGTCGCGCGCGTCCGCGCGTCTGGCGCTGGGCCAGGTACGGGCTGCCCAGGGGAGGGCCGACGAGGCGGAGGAGCTCCTGCGCGAGGCGCTCGCGATCATCGAGGAGACGGACTACCGCGCGCACGAGGCCGAGCACCTCGAAGCGCTCTCCGCGTTCCTCGCCGAGCGTGGACGCGACGGCGAGGCCGGACCGCTCGAGGAGCGCCTGGTCGGGCTCCGGGCTCAGGCCTCGAGCGCGGCGCGGATCGCCTGACTCGACGCCTCGTCCGGCGACTCCGAGATCACCGTCGCGGGCCGGGCGAAGCGCTGGAGCGCCTGGGCGAGCGGCTCGGCGCGGAGCGTGCCCTCGCCGTAGGGCAGGTGCTTGGTCTCGTTGCGGTTCGCGAAGGCGATGTCGGAGAAGTGGACATGGAAGGGGGCGCCGGGCTCGAGCACCTCGTCCGCCGCCTCCAGCGCGACGGCGAACGGGTCGACATCGAGGTAGGCCCCGTCGCTCGTGGCGTGCATGTGGGCGAAGTCGAGCACGGGCCGTACCCAGCCGAGGCGGCGGCTGATCTCGACGACGTCGTCGAGCGAGCCGAGGTCGCGCACGCGTCCCATCACCTCCACTCCGAAGGGCACCCCGCGCTCCTTCCCCTCGAGGCGCTCGCGCAGCGAGGCGAGCTGCTCGACGACGGCGTCGATCGCCGCCTCGCGCGTGCGGCCGAGCAGGAACCCCGGATGGAACACGACCACCTCGGCACCACTCGCTGCTGCGATCCCCGCGCTGCGGTCGAGCGCACCGACGGCCGACGAGAACTTGCGGCCGCTCGTCTCGAGATGGCCCATGAACCCGAACAGCGGCGCGTGGATGCTGAGCGCGACGTCGTGCTCGCGCGCGAGCGCGCCGAGCCGCTCGGCCCAGGGGTAGTCCATCCAGAAGCCCGTCTCGAAGTCGATCTCGCACGCGCGGTAGCCGCGCTCGCGCAGGATCGCGATCGCCTCCTCGGGGCTCTCCCGCGAAGGAATGCGTGCCGGCCCGACGCGGATCTCACCCATGGGACGACTGTACCGCCGCGTCTCGCCCGGCTCGACCCGAACGCATCGATGGCCCCTCACGTGCCCACGATCGGTCGTAGGGGCGAGATACATCGCGCCCCTACATGAGGGCGTCGGCCTGCGAACTGCGGTTTCACCTGCAAATCCCGCATGTCGTCCGACAGGGCTCGTACGCTGGACGCCATGCAAGCCCCGACCCGGATCGACCTGCTCGAGCTCGACATCGACCTGCGCCTCACCGACCTCTGGCGCGAGGCGGCCGACGTGACCGAGTGGAACCTCGAGGTCGTCGCCGCGTTCATGCGCGCCTCGTACGGCAAGGGCTACTGCGACGCCCTCACGGAGGAGTCGCCCGGCTCGCTCTGCGAGGAGCACGGCTACGACGTTCCCGCCCGGCGCGACGCCGTCCCCGAGCGGCGGGCGGCCTGAGCGCGTCCACCGCGCCGCCGGGACGGGTAACGGTTCCGTAAGACGGCTCTCGGCGGGCCGGGTCTAGACTGTCCTGCGTGCCCAGGAACGGCTCGCCTGCGCGTCTCGTCATCGCGCTCTCGATCGCGGCGGCGCTCGCCGTCTTCCTCCTCTACACGTCGATCGCCGGCGGCGGGACGCCCTCCCTCGCACCCAGCGAGCTGAAGGGGCGCACCGACGAGGTGTCGCTCGCCGGGCGCGTGATCGGCCCCGTGACGGGCGACGCGCACGCCGGCGGCATGCGCTTCGTCCTGCGCGACGTCGAGGGGAAGGCAACCGTCCCCGTCCTCTACAAGGGCTCCGTCCCGGACCTGTTCCGGGTCGGCCGCGACATTTCCGTCACCGGCAGCCTCCGCAACGGGACGTTCGTCACGAGCCCCGGCTCGATGATCACGAAGTGCCCGTCGAAGTACACCGCCGAGCAGTAGGACGCTGACCGGACGTGCCCGAGCTCGGTAGGGCAGCGCTCCTCGCCACCCTCGGCCTGGCGGCCTACGCGCTCGTCGCCGGCGCCGTGGCGGCGATCACGCACCGCCGGCGTCTCGCCGAGTCGGCGCGCAACGCGCTGATCGCCTCCTTCGGCTCGACGCTGGTCGCGGCCGTCGTCCTCGCCGCGGCCTTCCTGCGCGACGACTTCTCGTTCACGTACGTCGCCGACCACTCCAGCCGGGCACTGCCGGGCGGCTACAAGCTCTCCGCGTTCTGGGGCGGCCAGGCGGGCTCCCTGCTCCTCTGGCTGCTCGTGCTCACCGCGTACAGCGCGCTCGCCGTGTGGCTCAACCGCCGCCGCACGGCCGATCTCGTGCTCTGGGTGACACCCGTGCTCGGCGGCGCCGTCGTGGCCTTCTCGTGGCTCCTGGTCGCCGTCTCGAGCCCGTTCGTGACACAGGCCGCGCCGCCCGATGGGGCCGGCCTCAACCCCAGCCTGCAGAACCCCTACATGGTCAGCCACCCACCGTTCCTCTACCTCGGCTACGTCGGGTTGGCCGTCCCCTGGGCGTTCGCCATGGGCGCGCTCCTCGCGGGGCGGAGCGACGAGCGCTGGATCGTCGCCACGCGGCGCTGGACCCTCTTCGCCTGGACGGCGCTCGGGATCGGCCAGCTGCTCGGCGCGCACTGGGCGTACGTGGAGGTGGGGTGGGGCGGCTACTACGCGTGGGACCCGGTGGAGAACGCCGCACTGATGCCGTGGCTTGCGGCGACGGCGTTCCTGCACTCGGTGATGATCCAGGAGAAGCGCGGCATGCTGCGGATCTGGAACGTCGTCCTCGTCTCGGGCGCGTTCTGCCTCTCGCTGTTCGGCACCTTCCTGACACGGTCGGGAGTGGTCACGTCCATCCACTCCTTCGCGCTGAGCTCGATCGGGCCGTGGTTCCTGTCCATCATCATCGTCGCGGTCGCGGTCTCGACGGCCATCATCGTGTGGCGGCTGCCGCTGCTGCGATCGAAGACGAAGCTCGAGTCGCTCGTCTCCCGCGAGGCGACGTTCCTCTACAACAACCTCCTGCTCGTCGCGCTCTGCCTCACGATCCTGTGGGGCGTCGCCTGGCCGATGGTGTCCGAGGCGGTGCGCGGGGAGTCCGTCGTGGTGGGGCGGCCGTACTACGACTTCTTCCTGCGCATCTTCGGGCTGCCGCTGCTCCTGCTCATGGGCATCGGCCCCCTCGTGGCCTGGAGGCGGGCCTCCCTGCGCGGGCTGGCCCGGACGTTCGCCTGGCCGGCAGCGGCGTCGCTCGCCGCCGGCGTGACGCTCGTGGCGCTCGGCGCGGGCTCGTCCATCCCGGGCCTCGTCGCGTACACCTTCTCGACGTTCGTGGCGGCCACCATCGTGCTCGAGTTCGCACGGGGCACCGCCGCCCGGCGCGCGCTCTCGGGGGAGCCCTGGGGCCGGGCCCTGGGATCGCTCGTCGCGCGCAACCGCCGCCGCTACGGCGGCTACGTCGTCCACTTCTCGATCGTCCTGCTGGCGATCGGCGTGGCCGGCTCGAGCGCGTACGACACGTCCGCGGAGGGAAGGCTGGCGCGCGGCGAGAGCCTGCGGGTGGGCGACTACGCGCTCACCTACGACCGTCTGGAAGAGCGGGACGCGAGCAACGCGACCGAGGTGCGCGCCACCCTCGCCGTGCGGCGGGGAGGCGACGACCTCGGCGCCGTCGAGGCGGGGAAGAACGCCTACAGCGCCGAGCAGCAGGTCTCCAACGAGGTGGGGATCCGCACCGATCTGCTGCGCGGGGAGGACCTCTTCGTGATCGCCGAGCAGGTGAACGCCGACGGGTCGGTGTACTTCCGGGTCTTCGTCAAGCCTCTGGTCAACCTCATCTGGCTGGCGGGGCTCGTCTTCCTCGCGGGGGCCGTGATCGCCATGTGGCCCGACGCGCGCGAGCAGCGACGGCTCGCCATGCGGTACGCCGAGGCCGGCGCGCGCGCTGGTGCCACACCGGCCCGGTGACCGTCGCCCTCGTGCTCGCGGCGGCGCTCGCGGTGGCGTGCGTCGCCCTCGTGGCCCTGCCCTTCCTGCGCGAGCCGTCTCCCGACGCCGACGTCGCGGCGGAGCCGGACGAGCGCGAGCTGCGACGCCTGGAGCTGGCGGAGACACGGGATCGTGCACTCGCGGCGCTGAAGGAGCTCGAGGCCGACCACCGCGCGGGCCGCATCTCCGACGGCGACTACCGCGCGCTCGTGGGCCCGCTCCGGCGGGAGGCGGCCGAGGCGCTGCGGGAGCTCGACCGGTGGGAGGAACGACCGACGGAGTCGTGAAGATGTGTCGGATGAGCCGACGCGCCGCGCTCGTCATCGCCGCGCTCGCGCTGCTTCTCGCCGCAGCACCGGCTGGGGGCGATCCGGGCTCCGAGAAGGCTGCGCTGGACGCGCGCATCGCCGCGCTGCGCCTTCAGCTGGCGGAGGCGAACGCGACAGAAGGCGTGCTCACCTCCCAGCTGTCGACGCTGACCGGGCAGGTGCGCGAGGTCGAGGCGGCGGTGGCGGCCGAGGAGGCGCGGCTGTCGCAGGTGGAGGCGGAGCTCGCCTCGCAGCGTGCGCGCCGCGAGCGGCTCGACGAGCGCGTCGCGGAGCTGGCCGCCAGGCTCGATGTCCTGCGCCGCGAGGAGCAGGTCGCCGTCGCTCGCCTGGAGCGCCGCGTGCGCGAGATCTACATGGCCGACGAGCCCGACCCGATGTCTTTCGTCGTTGGGGCCACCTCCTTCGCGGATCTCATCGACAACGTCGAGCTCCTGAACCGCATCGGGCGCCAGGACGAGCGGATCGCAGCGCGCGTCAAGCGCACGCGCACGGCGACCGCCGCCGCCGAGGCCGAGGCGCGCGACGCCCGGGCGGAGGCGCTCGAGGTCGAGCGCACCGTCGCGGCCCGTGCCGAGGAGCAGCGCGTGGTGCGCGACCGCCTCGTCGCGAGCAGGAACACGCTCGCGAGCGCGCAGGACCTCAAGCAGACGACGCTCGCCTCCCTGCAGGAGGACCAGGCGGAGTTCCTGCACGAGGTCGCCGGCCTCGAGGCGCAGAGTGCCGCGCTGGCCGCTCAGATCCGGGCGGCGGGCTCATCGTCGATCCCGGACGCGGGCGCGCCGCCGTCCAGCCCGGGGGCGATCCTCGGGTGGCCGGTGGGCGGCCCCGTCGTGAGCGGCTTCGGTCCCCGCTGGGGACGGATGCACGAGGGCATCGACATCGCCTGCGCCTCGGGAACGCCCGTGCATGCTGCGGCGTCGGGGACGGTGATCCACGCCGGCTGGCTCGGCGGCTACGGCCTGCTCGTCGTCGTCGACCACGGGAACGGCCTCTCCACCGCCTACGCGCACAACAGCTCCCTCGCCGTGGGGGTCGGCCAGTCGGTGGCGCAGGGTCAGGTGCTGTCGCTGGCCGGGTCGACCGGGAACTCGAGCGGCCCGCACGTGCACTTCGAGGTCCGCGTCGACGGCTCCGCCGTGGACCCGCTCGGGTACCTCTGATCACGTGGGTTCCCCCGCCAAGGCGGCCATCGAGCACCCGCCTCCAGCGAACGATGGCGGCGACGTCGGGTGGCGCGTGAGTCAGGCGGCGTCGATCGCGCCCGGCAGCTCGTTCGCGACCACGAGGTGCAGGTCGGGCAGCGCGCGCCACTGCTCGTCCAGGCCCAGCCCGTAGCCGGCGAAGAGCTCGTCCGGCACCGTAAAGCCGATCCAGTGCAGCGGCAGGTCGTCGACGAGGCGGCGATAGGGGCGGTCGAGGAGGGTGATGGCGGCGAGGCTGGCCGGCCCGCGGATCGCGAGCGTGCGGACGAGGAAAGCCAGCGTGAGGCCGGTGTCGACGACGTCCTCGACGACCACCACGTCGCGGCCCGCGATCGGCCCGTCGAGGTCCTTGAGCAGCCGCACGGCGCCACCACCCAGCCCGCTCGTGTACGGCGCCAGCTCGATCACGTCCAGGCGGTGGTGCACGGGCATGGAGCGAGAGAGGTCGGCCAGGAAGACCGCGCTCGACTTGAGCGGCGCCACGAGGAGCGGCTCGCGATCCCCGTAGTGCTCGGCGAGCTCGCTTCCGAGCTCCGCGACGCGCCCGGCGATCTCCTCGCGTGCGAGGTAGATCTCGCCGATCGGGTGGCCGTCCTGGCGGAGCCGTCCGGCCGCGGACATCAGGGGCCGTCCGAGGGTATGGTCGACGCGAGCACTATGAGGCGAGGCGCAGTTGGTAGCGCTGGGCGAGACGCTCGATGTCGCGACGGTAGAAGAGCTTGACCCGCACGTCGGGGTACAGCTGCCGCAGCTCGCGCAGCTTGCGGTTCTTGCGCGTCACGAGCGACTGCTTCATCACGGTCACCTCGACGTACAGGTCCTGCTCGGGGAGGTAGAAGTCGGGGGTGAACGCCTTCGTGACCCGGCCCTCGCCGTCCTGCTGCAGGACGAAGGAGCGCGGCTCGTAGGCCCATGGCACGCCGTAGTAGTCGAGGATCTTCGCGCACTCCACCTCGATCTGGTTGGCAAAGCGAGGCGGCTCGGCGCCGCGGTATGCCCGGAAGGTGAGTGTCTCCGGCGGTCTGGCCCGCACCCTGGCCAGGCTAGCGACGGCCCCGGACGACCCTGTCGGCGCCCTCTCGGGGCGGCTCCCGCGCACCCTGCGAGCGGTGCAGGCGCAAAATGCCTGGAAAGCGGCGGCGTGCGACTCGTACACTGAGCAGGTGTCGCAGGAGCGCTCGTTTCGCATCGCGCACATCTCGGACCTCCATTGCGGGGGCCCGTACTTCGAGCCGAGCCTGCTCGACCGGGCGATCAGCGAGATCAACGACCTCGGGCCCGACGTCGTCGTGTGCTCGGGCGACCTGACGACGTTCGGCTTCAAGCACGAGTACCAGCTCGCGCGCCAGTACCTCGATCGACTCCAGTGCGATTCGCTCGTCGTGGTGCCGGGCAACCACGACGCGCGCAACGTCGGGTACATCCACTTCGAGGAGCTCTTCGGCAAGACCCACTCGGTGCTGCGGAAGAACGGGGTCGCCATCGTCGCCATCGACTCCACGGAGCCCGATCTCGACCACGGCCAGATCGGCCGCGGGCGCTACCGGTGGATCGAGGAGGAGTTCTCCGCCGAGCCGGCGGACCTGAAGATCTTCGTGCTCCATCACCATCTCCTGCCCGTGCCCGGTACGGGGCGGGAGCGCAACGTGGTCTACGACGCGGGCGACGCGATCGAGTGCCTGATCAGGTCGGGAGTCCATCTCGTGCTCTCGGGGCACAAGCACGTGCCGTACGCGTGGCGCCTGGAGAACCTCTTCGTCGTCAACACGGGCACCGTCTCGTCGCTCCGGCTCAGAGGCAACACCCGGCCCTGTTACAACGTGATCGAGGTCGTCGACCGGCACGTGGACATCTGGCGCCGGCATCCGTTCCACGGTCAGGAGCGGATCATCCAGTTCTCCACCGATACCTACGAGTACGAGAAGTACACGGGCCGGATCGAGCAGGAGGTGTCGTCGCGCGGATGAGAGCCGTCGTCCTCATCGACGGGGAGCACTACGCGCCGGTGGTGCGGGAGGCGTTGTCGGAGCTCCCGCACGAGGTCGTGGCCGCGGTCTTCGTCGGCGGCACCGAGAAGCTGCGGGGAGGCGAGGACTACGGCGTGCCGCTCGAGCCGAGCGTGGAGGCGGCGATTCGCGGACGCCGCCCCGACGTCGTGGTCGATCTCTCCGACGAGCCGGTGCTCGGCCCCGTCGAGCGGTTCCGGATCGCGAGCCGGGTGCTCGCCGAAGGCGTGGCCTACGAGGGGCCGGACTTCCGCTTCGAGCCTCCCGTGCTCGCGCCCGTGGACATGCCGTCGATCGCGGTGATCGGCACCGGCAAGCGGGTCGGCAAGACGGCGGTGACGGGTCATCTCGCGCGCCGGCTGTCGGCGCTGCACCGGGTCGTGGTGGTCGCGATGGGTCGCGGCGGCCCGGCGGAGCCCGAGGTCGTGCGGGTCCCGCCAACGGTCGAGGGTCTCCTGGCGCTGTCCCGTGCCGGACAGCACGCGGCCTCCGACCACCTGGAGACGGCCGCCCTCGCAGGTGTGGAGACGGTCGGGTGCCGTCGTTGCGGCGGCGGCCTCGCGGGTGCCGTCGCGGTGTCGAACGTCCTGGAGGGTGCGCGCGTGGCGTCCGACCTCGATCCCGACATCGTCGTCTTCGACGGGAGCGGGGCCGCGATCCCGCCGGTGGACACCACGCGGCGCGTCCTCGTCGTGGGCGCGCACCAGGACCCCGCCGTGGCGACGGGCTACCTGAACGCGTACCGCGCGGCGCTCGCCGACCTCGTCGTCGTGACGATGGCGGAGCCCGACACACCCCACGCCGAGCTGGCGGCGTCCCTGGGCGGCCTCGTGCGGCCCGGCGTCCAGGTCGTACGTACCCGCCTGCGGGCCAGGCCGATGACCTCCGTCGCAGGCCAGCGCGTGGCCTACTTCTGCACCGCCCCGGCCGAGCGTCTTCCGGAGATCGCCGCCTCGCTCGCGGACGAGCACGGCGCGGACGTCGTCCACGTCTCGGGCGCGCTCGCGAACCGCGCCACGCTGCATGAGGAGCTGCGGGGCCTCGACGCCGAGACCTTCCTCGTGGAGCTGAAGGCGGCGGCCGTGGACGTCGTCGTGGAGGCCGCCGTGACACGGGGCGCGCGCGTGGTGCTCGCCGCGAACGACGTCGTGCCCCTGGCCGGCGAGCCGTCGCTCGACTCCGAGCTCGAGCGGCTCGCGCGCGAGGCGATCGCCGTGTCGGGCGAGCGCGCAGGGCAGGGGGTCGCGTGAGGGAGCGCGTCTACCTCGCGCCGCTGCCGCTCGGCGGCGAGGACGGCCCGCCGTGGTCGAAGGGCCTCATGGCTCGTGCCCTGGCGGCAACCGGGTTGCCCGTCACGCGGGCGTACGAGCTCGCCCGCAAGGCCGACGCCGATCTCGCGCTCCGCGGCGAGGATCAGCTCGACATCGAGCGGCTGGCGGAGCTCGCGAGCGAGGTGCTGGGTGACGAGGAGGGGACGCGCACGATGCGCCGGCTACGCCGCCTGCAGGCGCTGCAGCAGCTCGACGTGCCCGTGGTGCTGCTCGTCGGCGGCGCCACCGGCACCGGGAAGTCCACGCTCGCCACGGAGGTGGCGCACCGCCTCGGCATCACCCGCGTCGCCTCCACCGACCTCATCCGGCAGACGATGCGGGCGTTCTTCTCGCCCGACTTCATGCCGTCGGTCCACTACTCGAGCTTCGAGGCGTCGCTCGCGTTGACGAAAGCCGAGGAGGAAGAGACCGGCGACGCGGCGCTGCTCGGGTTCCTCGACCAGACCCGCAACGTCCTCGTCGGCGTCGACGCGGCGATCGACCGGGTTCTCGCCGAGGGCTGGTCGATGGTGCTCGAGGGCGTCCACCTCGTGCCGGGCATGGTGCGCGGCGAGTGGGACGGCGCCGTCGTCGTGCAGTGCGTGGTGGCGATCACGGACGAGGACCTGCACCGCAGCCACTTCTGGGTCCGCGAGGCGACGACCGTGGGGCTGCGCCCGCTCGACAAGTACCTCGAGGGGATGCTCGAGATCCGCCTCATCCAGGATGCGATCCTCGAGCGCGCGAGGCGCTTCGACGTGCCGGTGATCGAGAACACGAGCCTCGACCGAGCCGTGGGCGAGATCCTCGACCTGGTGCTCGCCGGCGCAGACCGCTTCGTGCGGACGTAGCGCCCGGCGGCCGGGCACCACGCATTCACCTCACGCCTCTGGGGCACGGGTACCATCCCGGCATGGTCACGCGTGAGGACGTCGTCGAGGCCCTGCACGGGGTCGAGGACCCGGAGCTCGGCATGGACATCGTCGAGCTCGGGCTGTTCTACGACGCCGAGATCGAGGGCGCGAACGTGAAGGTGATCCACTCGCTCACCTCGCTCGGCTGCCCGGCCGGCCCGATGATCCAGGAGGGCATCCACGATGCCGTCGCGGGACTCCCCGGCGTCGAGGACGTCGAGGTGGAGCTGACCTTCGACCCGCCCTGGACGCCCGACCGCATGTCGGACGACGCGAAGTTCATCCTCGGCTTCGGTTAGCCGTTCGCGCTGCCGACGGATTACCGGTCGGCGTGGCGCTCGGCCGGCGAGGCGCGGCATCGTCGCGCACGCGGAAGCTCGCCGGCAGTCCTGCCGGGCGTCCGAAGCCCTGTTAGGCTCAGGGTCCCCCGCCTGATCCCACCGTCAGGCGATCGTGGACGAGCCGCCTACCCCCCTGGGCGGCTCGTTCCTTATGGCCGCTCCGCCGCGGGCGCGCCGCGCCAGCCAGAGGAAGGACCGCGGCGAGGCCGGGCGTCGAGGGGCCTCGACGTGGATCCCGTCGCCGTCGATCTCGGTCACCTGCCAGAAGGATCCGCGGATGTGCAGCAGATCGCCGGCTTCCACGTCTTCCGGGATGTTGGTGGTCCACATCAGCCGGCCGTCGGGGAAACGAAGCCGAACGACGCTGACAGGCGGCGACGCCGAGCTCATCTGCGGAGTCCTTTCGGGCGGGGGTGGCAGAACGTACCCCGGGGGACGGAATTGCGCAAACGGCTGGAACCGTCTTCTACCGCGCCGCGCTCCGCTCGTCGACCGCTGGACCAGGACGTTCACCGGTTCTCCTCCGCTTCGACATGCCGCACGGGGCGGCGTGACCCCCTCGGGCGCGCCGATCCGGCGAGGCGGCGGGCCTATCCGTCTAGACTGAATCGACCAGGGACGACTACGACGGCGCCGCCGCGCCCTCCGTACCCGTTCCTGGCACGAAGAGCGACGGAAGGGCAGTCGCGGTACGCGGCCCATGGGGAGCGCCCGTCTCGCCTCTGTGTCCCGCTCCGTCCCGAGCGAGGAGGAGCGCATGACGGCGACAGCGAACGGTCGGCACGGTGCGGGGTGCCCGGCGGCAGGGCGGGCAGAGGTTCACGTGGGCGCACACGTCGGGAGCCTCCAGTGACGGCGGGGAACGATCTGGGTGTCGTCGAGCGCCAGGCGACGCGGCGGCGCGAGAACGGCGCGAAGGCGGCGGCACCCTCACCGGCGACGGACGCACAGGGGCTCGTGGAGTTCGCGTGCGAATGCAGGCAAGCCGAGTGCGAACGATCGGTGAAGGTTCCCCTCTACGTCTACCGGCGCCTGGCCGAGGCCGACGACCAGTACCTCGTGCAGGCCGGCCATCACGCGTTCGAGCGGTACCGGACGCTCGTCGTCAAGGGGTCGATGCGGATCGAGGAGCGACGCGTCTAGCGGCGCAGGACGGGCTGATCGCGGTCGCGCTAGAATGGAACGTCACAAGGCGTGGTGTTGCCGACCGAGCCCGCATCAGGCGAGAGCCGACCCCTCCGCGCTTCCCCGACGGGAAGGACAGCCATGGCTCGGTTCTCGAGCGACGACGGCAGCTTCCTCTATGCGGTGTTCAAGCAGGCGTCGTTGCGCACCTCCCGGCGCGGTGTCACGAGGCACGACATGTACCTGTGCGAGCGTGCGCTCGTCGTGGACGACGTCGTCGAGCTGACGGGCGCGCGATACGTCGTGGCCGACGTCTGGCTTCCGGACGGCGGCCGCAGGGGCTCGGCCTTCGTCAAGCCCGTCGAGCACTAGAGGCTTGATGTGAAATCCGTGGCGCCCGGCCGCGCAGCGGACGGCTGGTAGCGCCCTCGCTCAGCCGGCGATCGCGATCACGATCTTGCCGAGCTGCTCGCCGGCCTCGAGGCGCTCGTGCGCAGCGCGCATCTCCGAGAGCGGCACGACCGAGTCGACGTGCACGCGGGCGCGGCCCGTACGCACGAGCTCGTAGGCGCCGAGGAAGTCCTCCCGCGTCCCCATCGTGGAGCCCAGCACGGTCAGCTGCTTCCACCAGAAGCGATGCAGCTGCGCGGGCGGGTTGGGGCCCGACGTGGCGCCGCAGACCACCACGCGGCCCGCCGGGCGCACGGCTGCGAGCGAGCGTGCCCATGTCGCCTCTCCCACGGTCTCCACGACGACGTCGACGCCGCCCTCGGTGGCCTCCTTGACGGCGGCGACGACGTCCCCGTCATGGTGGTTGACGGCGACGTCGGCGCCCCATTCGCGTGCGCGCGCGAGCTTCGCCTCGCTGCCCGAGGTGACGATCGTGTGCAGCCCCAGCGCCCGCGCGATCTCGAACGCCGCGGTGGCGACGCCGCCGCCGATGCCCCAGATCAGCGCCCACTCCCCGGCGCGCACGCCGGCGCGTGTGACGAGCATCCGGTAGGCGGTCTCGTAGACGAGGGGGAACGCGGCCGCGGTCTCGAACGAGATGTGGTCGTCGAGCGGGAACACCTGCACGGCGTCGACGGCGATCAGCTCCGCGTGGGTGCCGTCGTCGTGCTCGCCGAGGACGGCGATGACGGCCCCACGCTCGAGGCCCGGGTTGATCACGACGCGGTCCCCGACGTGCAGCCCGTTGACGCCCTCGCCCAGAGCCTCGACGACCCCGGCGCCGTCCGCTCCGAGGATGTGCGGCTTGGGAGCGGACGGGAGCCCCTTGCGCACCCAGACGTCCAGATGGTTGAGCGAGGCAGCGGCGAGGCGCACCAGCACCTGGCCTGGGCCGGCCTCCGGCTCGGGGACGTCCTCGTAGCGGAGGACCTCCGGGCCGCCGTCCTCGTGGATGCGGACGGCCTTCACGTCCGCTCGGGAAGCCGCCGGTGCATGGCACGATCCTCTCATGACGGCCGCCGAGCTCGTTGAGGTCGCCTCGGAGCTGGGCATCGACGTGGCCGGCGCGGCACCGGCCAGCGCCTACGAGGAGACGGAGCGCACGATCGCGGAGCGCCGCGCGCGCGGCCTCTTCGCCGACATGCGCTTCACGATGGCCGCGCCGGAGATCTCGTGTCACCCGGAGCTCCTGCTGCCGGGGGCGCGCACCGTCGTCTCGGCGGCACGCTGCTACTACGAGCCGGGCCCGGACCCGGGACCGGGGGAGGGGCGCCTGCCGCGCTACACCTGGCGCGATCACTATGCGGCCCTCCGCGACCAGCTCGACGCCCTGGGGCGAACGCTCGGAGGGCGGTACCGCGTGCTCGTGGACGAGAACCAGCACGTCGACCGCGAGGGCGCGGCGCGAGCGGGCGTCGGCTTCTACGGCAAGAACACGATGCTCATCACCCGTACGCACGGCTCGTGGGTGGTGCTCGGCACGCTGGTCACGGACGTCGCGGTCGAGCCGACGCCGCCGCCCGACCTCGACTGCGGGCAGTGCCGTCTCTGCATCGACGCCTGCCCGACCGGAGCCCTCGACGAGCCCGGCGAGCTCGACGCGACGAAGTGCCTCTCCTACTGGTCGCAGGCACCGCACGAGATTCCGGAGCGCTACCGGGAGGAGATGGGGGCGATGGTGTACGGGTGCGACATCTGTCAGGACGTGTGCCCGTGGAACCGGGGCGTCGAGAAGCGGCGCTCCGCCGACGCCCCCCAGCCCGGAGCCGACGCGACCGTCTCGCTCCGTCAGTGGCTCGAGGGCGACGGCGAGGCGCTCCGCGCCCGGTTCCGCCGCCTCTACGTGCCGCAGCACGACCCGCGCTGGCTGCGCCGCAACGCCCTCGTCGCGCTCGGCAACGTGGGCCGGGCGGAGGATGCGGCGGCCGCGGAGCGGTACCTCGACGGCGACGACGAGCTGCTGCGCAAGACGGCTGCCTGGGCGCTGGCGCGGATCGCGGAACGTGAGCGCACGGCCGGCGTCGCCACGGAAGCGAGCGGGCCGTGGGCGACCTGACCCCGGCCGCACGCCTCGCCGTCCTGGCCCACGAGGTGCGAAGCCCCGTGGCTGCGATCCTCGCGATCTGGGAGACCCTACGGGAGAGGGACGCGGACATCGCTCCGGAGGACCGCCGCCGGCTGCTCGAGCTGGCGCTCGAGGCTGGTCGCAACGTGGAGCGGCTGCTCGCCGACCCGGATCTGTTCTCCGTGCGCCGGCGGGAGGTCGACGTGGCGCGGCTCGTCGCCTCGGCGGCCCACGGCGTCGTGGCCACGGAGGCGATCGCTCCAGGCGTCACCGTCTTCGGCGACCCCGTACGCCTGCGGCAGGCGCTGGCGAACCTCGTCGCCAACGGCAAGCGCCACGGGCAGTCGGTCACGATCGGCGTGACCGCCGCCGACGGCGAGGTGCGCATCGCGGTCACGGACGACGGGCCGGGGGTACCGGCCGGCCTCGACCTCTTCGCGCTCGGGACGAGCGGCAGCGGGTCGACCGGCTACGGGCTCTACATCGTGCGCCGCATCGCCGAGGCGCACGGCGGCCGCGTGGAGCTCGACTCGACTCCCGGCGCAGGGGCGACGTTCACGCTCGTTCTGCCGTCTTCCGGCGTACGCGGCTGAGGCCCAGCTCGGACTGCAGCTCGCGCGCGCGCTTGGCCACCGTCCGGCGCACGGCGGCGGGCTCGAGCACGACGGACTCTCCGGCGTCGCCGAGCACCTCGGAGAGCAGCCACTCCTCCGTCTTGAACGGGAGCTCCGTGATCGCCGCCTTGTCCGTCAGGGCGCGGGCACCCCGCTCGAGCTTCCAGCGGGCGATCGCCGGCGCGTGCCACACGCGCGCGACGCGCAGCTCTGCGAGGTAGTTCGGGTCGAACCCCTCGCGCGGCTCGAAGCGCTCGCTCGTCACGCGTGCGGAACGCATGCGGTCGAGGCGATACGTGCGCGGGCCGTCCACGCTGCGGTCCCACGTGTGCACGCGCCACACCGGCAGCTCGCGCTCGAACGTGTACGGCTCCACGAGGCGGGTGACGGGGACGTCCTCGCCCTCCTTGAGGTACTCGATCTCGACGACGCGGCGCTTGCCCGCCCCGTCGCTGAGCGTGCGCACGAGCGCCTCCTCGTCGTCGACGACGCGCGAGGAGGGGCTCTGCTGCAGCTCGAACTGGCCGAAGGTCTCCTCGAGCTTCCGTCGCACGCGCTGCAGCGTCGTGTGCGCGTCCGCCGCGATCGCCGGCCCGACGTACTCCATCGCAAGCCGGATGGCGCGCGCCTCGAGCGGCGTCAGCTTCGGCGGCCGGCGGAAGACGTCCCCGTAGAGCTCCTTGTCGACCCGGACGCGGCCGGTCTCGTCGTCCGCCTCCGCATAGACCGTGTAGCAGCCGCCGCCGAAGTTGACGAGGTTCAGGAGCGAGAGGTGGTCCTGCAGCTCCTCGCGGGGGATGGAGAAGCGCTGCGCGAGGTCGTCGGCGGCGAGGTCGGCGGAGCGGCTCTCGCCGCAGGCGGCGAGGAGGTGGGCGAGGAGCGCCTGAAGGACGCCGAAGCGCTCCGGCGCGACGGGCCCCGCCGGCCGGTCGACGTGATGCTGGCCGCCGTCGGTGCGGCGCTCGCGTGCGAGCGGCTCCGGCTCGCCTGCATGGCGCTCGCGCAGCATGCGCAGCGCGTCGGCCACGCTCTCGAGCAGCTCCGGCGGCTCGAGCGGCACGGCGCGGCCGTTCTGCCGCAGGATCCAGCCCACGAGCGGCTGCAGCCGCACGTAGTCGGTGGCGAACACGCCGTCCTCGAGCGTTCCCGCGTCGGCCAGCGTCCGGTGCACCCACCACGCCGTGTCCTCCTGCACGGCGATGCGCGCGCGTCCGACGGGCTCGCCGACCTGCCACGGCCGCGGCACCCGATGCGCCTCGACGTCGAAGTCCGCCGGGAGGCGAAAGTCCCGCTCGCGCCGGGTGGCGAAGCGGATGTCGGAGCGGATCCGCGAGACGCGGAAGGTGCGGATCGCGTCGCGGTCGAGGTCGTGGCCGACGACGTACCAGACGCCCTCGTCGAGCCGCAGTGCGTAGGGGTTGAGACGCCTCTCCGTCTCGCGTTCCCGCGTCGGCGACCAGTAGCGGAACGTGATCGTGCGCTGCTTCGAGATCGCCGACTCGAGCTTCGAGAGCCGTCCGGCGAGCTCCGGCGAGTAGTCGGGCGCGCTCACGCGCACGCGCTCGGCGGTGACCGTGGGGGCGTCGCCGAAGCCGGGCCGCCCGAGCGCGAGGTTCTGCAGGGCGAGGCGGAGCGGCTCGGCGTAGGCGAACTTCCCCTCGAGGTAGTAGAGGGCGGTCTGCAGCGCCGCCAGCTCCTCGTCGTCGAGCTCGAGGCGGTCGAGGAAGTAGTTCTCCGAGCGCAGCGTGTAGAGCTCCTCGCCCGTGAACTCGTCGCGCTGGGAGTGCAGCGGGATGCCGAGACCGGTCAGCTCGGCGCGATCGGAGTAGAAGCGCCGCGCGAAGGCCTCGTCGGACATCTCCGAGTAGCCCTCGACGTTCCCCTTCACGTCGCGCGCCGTCAGCGGCCGGCGCTCCGCCATGAGGAAGGCGACGAGCGAGAGCTGCCGGATGAGCTTGTCGGCGTCGTGCGACACTGCGTCCGCGAGCTTAACCGCTCGACGGCCCGAGGCCTCCTTCTGCGATCGCACGCCGGCGAACCGGCGCGGGGGTCAGGCGGCGACGGCCTTCGAGGCGACCGGGCGCTCGAGGTGCTGGTGCGACGGGCAGTAGTCGCGGCCGGGGAGCGGCGTGCGCTGGCACGCCTTGCCTTTCCGCGTGGTGGCCTTGCAACGGGCGATGCCGCCGTCGAGGAGGCCGGCCTCCAGCTGCGCCTCGATGAAGCCGACCGCTGCCGCGACGCCCTCCTTCACCGCCCAGGCGACCTGGGCCTGCGCCGTGATGGGGAAGTAGCGGCGGATGTCCTGGAAGAGCGTGCGGTCGGGGCGGGCGAAGTAGTGCGGGTCGGCCGCCAGGCGACCCATCGTCTGCTCGCACTCGTCGAGCACCGACCGGCGGTACTCGAGGCGCGTGAAGTCGTCCGCGTAGGGGTCGATGAGATCCTTGATGGAGCGGTAGATCGCCCGCGAGTACTGGTACATGCAGGACTGCAGCTGCGCGATGTGCTGTTCCATGCGGTCTCGTCTTCCGTCGAGCTCTCTCGCGTCGGCTCGCGGCTTTCGCCGGGCAGGACGCCTTCCAGAGGTCGAGTCTAGCTGGCCTCCGCCGATGTTACAAGCTCGGCACAATCGTTGTCAAAGCGGACGACGGAGATTCGGAGGCGCGATGCGGCCTCAGCCGGCGACACGCTGGACGCGCGCCGTCTTGCGTACGGCGCGCGACTCGCGCAGCCGGCTCGTCGCCTCGGCCTCGCTCTCGTAGCGTCCGACGAAGACGAGCCAGTAGCCGGGATGCAGGCTCGCAAACCGTGAGGAGTCGAGCACCCCGACACCACGCAGGCCACGCCGGCGGGCGTCGCGGGCGGCCTGCGCAGCGACGTTGCGGCCATCCAGCTTGGGCACGGAGACGAGGACCACGGTCCAGCCTTCCGCCTCGCGCGGCCACGTGGCGAGCGCCGGTGGGGCCGGGTTCGTCTGCACGGGCACGACCGCGCTGCCGCCGGTCATCGTCACCACCGCGGGCGAGCCCGACGGCTCGCGGGTGAGCCCGATGGCGAGGGCTGCGCCGCCGACCGCCACGGCCGCCAGGACCAGGAGGGGGACCAGCAGATGCCGCGGCTCGAGCGGCGGCGCCCCGAGGCGGCCGGGCCCGGGGACGCGGAGGCCGCAGCCGAGGCAGTACTCCTGGCCGGAGGTGAGGTCCGCTCCGCAGCGGCGGCAGGACGCCGTCGGGGTCGCGACGCTCATCCCGTCGCCTCGGAGACCGGGCCCTCCTCCTCCATGAGCGAGCGTCCGCAGCTCGGGCAGTACCGCGCGCCCATGAGGATCGGCGCGCCGCAGGCGCAGATCGTGCCCGGCCGCTTGCGCAGGCCCCGCGCGCCTGCGCGCTGGGCGTCGATCTCGCTCACCCGAGCCTCCACGGCGACGAGCTCGGCGCACCGCTCCATGATCAGGT
>DATBIN010000081.1:0-15219 GCA_036556925.1 Gaiella sp. | reverse complement strand
GCGACGGCACCTATCCGTGGGCCTTCTCGGCACTGATGGCGCTCTGCGGCGGCTGCGGAGTGCTCGCGGTCGCAGCGTCGCTCCGCCTGCTCGGCCGCTCGCCCGCCGCGGAGCGCCGCGTGCTCGCTCTGCTCGCCCTCTCCCCGCTGCTCCTGGGAGCGATCCTGCTCGCGCGCTTCGACCTCCTTCCAGCCGCGCTGAGCGCGGCGGCGATGCTGCTGCTGCTCGCCGGGCGCGCCCGGGGCGGTGCCCTCGTGCTCGGGCTGGGCATCGCCGCCAAGCTCTATCCCTTCGTGCTCCTCCCTCTGCTCGCGGCGTGGGCCTGGCGGCGAGCCGGGCGGCGGGAGGCGGTGATCGCCGTGGCGCTCTCCCTCGGCACCGCGGTCGCCGTCTACCTCCCCTTCCTCGCCGTCTCCCCCGACGGCGTCGCGTCGAGCGTCGGGCGCCAGATCGGGCGGCCGCTGCAGATCGAGAGCCTGGGCTCGGGCGTGCTGCTCGGCCTGCACCAGCTCGGCATGCCCCTGGGCTGGGAGTCGAGCCACGGCTCGCAGAACCTCACGGGCGGCGCAGCCGTGGCCCTCGCCGTCCTGCTCTCCGTCGCGCAGCCGGCCGTGCTCGTCTGGGTGTGGGTTCGGTTCGCGCGCGGGCCGGCCGAGCCCGAGCGGCTCGTGCGCTTCGCCGCCGCCGCCCTCGTGGCGGTCGTCGCGCTCGGCAAGGTGCTCTCCCCTCAGTTCCTCGTCTGGCTGCTCTTCGCCCTGCCGCTCGTCGCCGGCCGGCCGGGGCGCTCGGCTGCCACGCTCTACGCGGCCGCGTGTGCGCTGACGGCGGTCTGGTTCCCCGTCCTCTACTGGGACCTCGTGCGCGAGTTCGACACGTTCGCCTCCCTGCTCGTGCTCGCGCGAGACCTCCTGCTCGTCGGCGTGCTGGTCGTGCTGCTCTCCGCTACGGCCAGGGAACCCGCACCGGCTCGATCGCGGTCGCCCGACCCGTTGCCGAGTCGCACGTGACGAGCACGCCCTCGAGCCGGACGCCGCCCGGCGCCGTCTCGAAGCGAACGGGTGCACCGGTGCGCATCCGCTGGATGGCGAGGTCGGCACGGACGCCGATCACCGAGTCGTGCGGGCCGGTCATGCCGACGTCGCTGATCGCGGCAGTTCCTCCGGGCTGCACGCGGGCGTCCGCGGTCTGCACGTGCGTGTGCGTGCCCAGCACGGCGGTCACCCGGCCGTCGAGCCAGTGGGCGAGCGCCACCTTCTCGCTCGTCGCCTCGGCGTGGACGTCGACCACGACGACGGGCGTCGAGCTGCGGGCCTCGTCGACCAGCCGGTCGATCACCTCCCACATGCTGCGCGCCGGCTCGAGGTAGAGCGAGCCGAGGACGTTGATCACGGCGACGGGGGTCCCGTCGCGCGCCGCGACCACCGTCAGCCCTCTGCCGGGCATCGACTCCACGAGGTTGGCCGGCCTGACGACGCGCTCGGAGCTGCCCAGGTACGCGGCGATCTCGCTCCGGCGCCAGGTGTGGTTGCCGAGGGTGATCGCGTCGGCGCCGGCCGCCAGCAGGCGCTCGGCCAGCTTGGGCGTGATGCCGACCCCGTCAGCGACGTTCTCGCCGTTGAGCACGCAGACGTCGGCGTCGAGCTCCTCCCGCAGCTGCAGGAGGCGGTCCTCGACCGCTTGACGTCCTGGACGCCCGACGACGTCCCCGACGAAGAGGATGCGCACGCGCCGCGGCTTCTAGGGGAGCGAGTTGACGGCCGGGTAGACGGCGATGGCGACGTTGTTGCCGCGGTCGCGGGCGTGCGCGGCGAGGCCCTGGCGCTCGACGGCGGCGACGTCCACGACCGAGCCGATCTTGGAGCTGGCGCGATGCAGCGCGGACCCGACGGCAAGCGCCCGGTCGGGCCGCAGATGCGTGAGCGAGACCATCACCGACGGCGCCTGGGTGGGCCGGATGTCGATGCGCGCGCCGAGCGTGCGTCCGTCGATGACGAAGTCGCTGATGGAGACGACCGTGCCGTCGACCGGTGCGTAGACGTCGGTCCCCGGCGCGGCGCCCACGTCGAGGACGTGCGTCCCCGGGCCTGCCTCGCCCGAGAGGCGGTACCACACCGGTCCCTCTGCCGGCGCGCCTGCGATCCGGCGCCAGAGGCGGAGCAGCAAGCCCTCGTTCGCCTGCCTGCCGACGGGATTGAGCTCCAGGGCGCCGTCGCGGGCGCCGTGGAAGCCGATGCCGGTGACGGCGCCGTCGGCGACGGGCGTCTGGATGCGCAGGTTCCCGATCGTGGCCAGCACCTGGCCGGACGGCCGCGCAGAGACGAGGGTGGTGGGCTCCACGACCACGGTCTGCTGGCGCTCGGGGGAGCCCGAGCCGAACGCCGTGAGGAGCAGCGTGACGAGGCCGAGCACGCCCAGGAAGGCGAGGACGGCAAGACGGCGCGCCCGATGCTGGGCGTGCCGCCGGCGGGCACGGAAACGTGCCGCCTGCCGGGAGCGCGGCGTCGGCATCGAGGGCCACGGTACCGAAGCGCCCGGCCCGCCTCAACACCGTGCCGCCGCGCGCCGACCGGCGCGCGCCCCGAGGTGCGTCCGCTTCGCGTCCGGGAGTCGCCCCCCGAGCCGGCGCGCGCCGCCGGCGTGCGCGGCACCCAGGCCGGTCTGGGCTCCGTCGTGCGAAGGACCTGCGGGCCGGAGCTACGATCCGCAGGATGGGCCCGATCGGGACGCCGCCGGACCCCACCATCAGGATCCCACGCTGGATCCAGCTCGTGGGCCTGCCGGTGATCGCCGTGGTGGTCTTCCTTCTCGCGCGGCCGCTCGGACACGCCATCTTCCTCTTCCTGACGGCGTCGGTGATCGCGTTCACGCTCAACCCGCTCGTCCGCGACCTGACGCGCGTGCGCCTGCCGCGCGGCCTCGCCGTGGCCATCGTCTACGTGCTCTTCGTGGCGGCCATCGCCGGCGTGCTGATCGTGATCGGCTCGGTCGCCGTCGACCAGGCGCGCACGGCGGCCGACCGGGTCGACGCGTACGTGACGGAGGAGAGCGCGCTGACGGGCCGCACCGGCCTCGAGGTGGACGTCGATCGTCTCCAGGGCTGGCTCGACGACCATGGCCTCGAGGGCATCGACGTCCAGCAGCAGGTGGACGACTGGATCGCGTCGCTCGGCGCCGGCGAGATCTCGAGCTACGTCCAGGATGCGATCTCGTTCGCGCAGGGGGCGGCGCTCTCCGTGATCCTCTTCCTCTTCGCGCTCATCCTCGTCGTCGTCATCTCGATCTACATGCTGCTCGACATGCCCCGGCTCGAGGGGGCGATCGACCGGCGCTTCCCGCCGCACGGCGGCCCCCCGCTCACGCAGCGGATCGAGCGGGCCCTGTGGGGCTACGTGCGCGGGCAGCTGATCCTCTCCACGGTGATCGGCACGAGCGCCGGAGTGGGGATGTGGGTCCTCGGCAAGACGGGGCTCGTCGAGGGTGCCGACCGCTACGCGCTCCTGTTCGGGTTGTGGACCGCGTTCATCGAGGTGATCCCGTACATCGGCCCCTGGCTGTCCGCCGTGCCGCCGGCGATCTACGCCCTCTTCGTCGACCCGGTGGGCGTGATCTGGGTGGCTGCGCTCTTCCTCTTCATCTACCAGGTCGAGGGCCACGTCGTGGTGCCGAACGTGATGGCGAGCGCGCTGCGGCTGCACCCCTTGCTCGTCATCTTCGGCCTCCTCGCCGGCGGCGAGCTCTACGGCATCCCGGGCGTGCTCGTCGCGCTGCCGACGATGGCCGGCCTGCGCGCGATCTGGGAGTTCTTCGGCGAGCGCGTCCAGCTCGAGCCCTGGGGCGAGACCGCCGGCACGGTCCCCGTCGAGGTGGAGATCGAGGAGCCGCCCGAGGAGCCGCCGCGGATCGTCAGCGGATCCGGCTGACGACGGCGGTGCGGGGCTTCGCCCGGGCACCCGGGTGCCCGCGCGCGTACGCTTCCCGCGATGGCGAGCTTCCCCGTCACGCGCCTTCGCCGGCTGCGGCGCACCGATGCTCTCCGCTCCCTCGTACGCGAGACGCGGCTCTCGCCGGAGAGCGTCGTGATGCCGCTCTTCGCGTGTCCCGGCGAGGGGGTCGTGCGGGCCGTCGACGGGCTTCCGGCGATCGCGCAGCGCTCGCTGGACGAGATCGCGAAGGAAGGCGCGGAGCTCCAGCGGCTCGGCGTGCGCGGCGTGCTCGTGTTCGGCATCCCCGAGGAGAAGGACGAGGAAGGCTCGGGCGCCTGGGACGAGGACGGGATCGTGCAGCGTGCGCTGCGTGCGCTGCGTGCGGAGGCGCCGGGCCTCACCCTGCTCACCGACGTGTGCCTCTGCGAGTACACGTCGCACGGGCACTGCGGCGTGCTCCGGGACGGCGAGGTGGCGAACGACGAGACGCTCGACCTGCTCGCACGCACCGCGCTCTCGCACGTCGATGCGGGGGCCGACGCCGTCTGCCCGAGCGACATGATGGACGGCCGCGTCGGAGCGATCCGCGCCGCGCTGCCGGACACGCCGATCGTCTCGTACGCGGCGAAGTACGCGTCGGCCTTCTACGGGCCCTTCCGCGAGGTCGCGGAGTCCGCTCCCGCCTTCGGAGACCGGCGCGGCTACCAGATGGATCCCGCCAACGCGCGTGAGGCCCTCCGGGAGTGCCGCCTCGACCTCGAGGAGGGCGCGGACGTGCTGATGGTGAAGCCGGCACTGCCCTACCTGGATGTGATCCGTGCCGTGCGCGACCGCTTCGACTGTCCCGTGTGGGCGTACAACGTCTCCGGCGAGTACGCGATGGTGAGGGACGCCGCGCGTGCCGGCCACCTCGACGAGCGCCAGGCCGCGCTCGAGTCGTTGACGGCGATCGCACGAGCGGGCGCCGGGACGATCGTCACGTACTGGGCCAAGGACGTCGCGCAGTGGCTGTGACGGGCGGCGCGGCTGCCGCCCCGTCCGGCGCAGGCGGCAGCGGAGCGGTGTCGTGTCCGTAGGCGCGGGGACCGCGCGCGGCACCGCGTCGCGGCTCTGGCAACGCGCCACCGCGCTGATCCCGGGCGGGGTCAACTCGCCGGTGCGCGCGATGCGGGCGGTGGGGCTCGACGAGCCGCTGTTCGTGCGGAGCGGCGAGGGCGCGTACCTCGAGGACACGGACGGGCGGCGGTACGTGGACTGGGTGCAGTCGTGGGGCCCTCTTCTCTTCGGGCACGCGGATCCGGAGACGCTCGCCGCCGTCGGGGACGTCCTCCGCCAGGGCACCACCTTCGGCGCGCCGACGGAGCTCGAGGTCGAGCTGGCGCAGGAGATCGTGGACGCGGTGCCGTCGGTGGAGATGGTGCGGCTCGTCTCCTCCGGCACCGAGGCGTCGATGAGCGCGCTGCGTCTCGCCCGCGCCGTCACCCGTCGCGACCGCGTGATCAAGTTCTCCGGCTGCTACCACGGCCACGTCGACTCGTTGCTCGCGAGCGCCGGGTCGGGCGTGATGACGCTCGGCATCCCCTCCACGCCGGGTGTCACGCCCGGCGTCGCCGCCGACACGATCGTCGTGCCGTTCAACGACGTCGACGCCGTGGCGGCCGCCTGCGAGCGCTACGGCGAAGGGCTCGCCGCGATCCTGGTCGAGCCGGTCGCCGGGAACATGGGCTGCGTCCCGCCCGCCCCGGGGTTCCTCGAGGCGCTGCGCTCGCTCGCGGACGCGACAGGCGCCATGCTCGTGTTCGACGAGGTCATCACCGGCTTCCGCATCGCCCGCGGCGGCGCCCAGGAGCTCTACGGCGTGTGGCCGGACCTCACCGTCCTCGGGAAGATCGTCGGCGGCGGGCTGCCGGCGGCGGCCTTCGGCGGGCGCGCCGAGCTGATGGAGCGCCTGGCGCCGGTCGGCGACGTCTACCAGGCCGGGACGCTCTCCGGGAACCCGCTCGCCATGGCCGCGGGGGTGTCGGTCCTGCGCCGGCTCCGCGACCGCAGCGTGTACGAGCAGCTCGAGCGCACCGGCTCGGCGCTCGCAGCCGGCCTGGAGCCGTTCGGCACGGTGCAGCGCGTGGGTGCCATGCTGACGCTCTTCTGCCGGGACGAGCCGGTGCGGGACTACGAGGACGCGAGCGCCTGCGACACCGAGCGCTACGCGGCGCTCTTCCGCCATCTGCTCGCGTCCGGCATCTACGTCGCGCCGTCGCAGTTCGAGTGCTGGTTTCCGTCCACCGCACACACGGAGGCCGAGGTGGACGAGTCCGTCGCGGCGGTGCGCGGCTTCTTCGAGCGGTGACGAGCGCCGTCGACGTCTCCGTGTTCGACGTGATCGCGGGCGAGGCGGTGGCCGAGAGCCCGCTCTGGGCCGAGGCGCTCCGTCCGCCGGAGCGCCGGGACCCGTTGCCGGTGTTCTCACCGCTCGTCCCCGATCCGGGCCTCGCGCTCGGGGTGGAGACGATCTACGAGGGATACCTCGTGCACTACGGGCGGGCGCGCCTCTTCACGCCGTCCGATGCGGACACCGCACTCCTGCTCGGCGACTACCTCTACGCGCACGGGCTCGTGCGGGTCGCCGCGACGGGGAACGTGGAGGCGGTGCGCGACCTCGCAGAGCTGATCTCCCTCTGCGCGCAGGGCCGCGCCAACCGGCGCGCCGGGGACGGCGAGGCCTGGGCGGCGACCGCGTCGCTGCTCGGTGCCGGCGGGCTCGAGGCGGGACGGGCGGCGCTCCGCGACCGCGCTGACGCTGCTGTCCTGCTCGAAGCCGCTCGCGTGGCCGTCGGCCCGGACGCGGTGCAGCGCGCGCTCGGCGTGCACCGGCGCCTCGCGCCGTGACGGGCTCGCGGGCCCTACAGGCGCAGAGCCGGCTCGCGGCGACACGCCGCGCCGGACGGTGCGCTAGAGTCGCGCGCGATGGCAGCCGCGCTCTGGCTCCTGGCCGACGCCGCAGAGGAGGGCCGCAAGGTCGTCCTCTCGATGCTCGTCGTCGGCCTGGTCTTCGTCGGAGTGATCGTGCTCGGCGAGCTCGCGCACTACACGGCTGCCAAGCGCAAGGCGCAGCGCTCGCAGCGGCCGCTCTAGCGACTCGCCGTCCCCTCTGCGCTGCCGTCGCGGGCCTGCCTGACGTGACGCACCTCGTCTGCCGACGACGGCTGTTGCCGGCTCCGTCGCGGGTCGCGCCGCGGTTGCTAGAGGCGCGCGGGCCCTGGCTTCGGCTTCCACGCGACCCGCGGGCTCCGATGCGTCGGCCGGAGCTCCTCGGAGGGAGGTTGCGGGTCGGCCGGCCTCGGGTCTGCCGGCGCGGGCGTCGGGCTCTCCGACTCCTCGAGCGGCGAGACGATGCGGGCGATGACGACGGCGGCTGCGAGCTGCCTCATGACCTCCTCCTCGGTCCGAGCTGATCCCGGCCACGCTAGGCCCGGCCCGCCCCCGCGTCTGTCAGCTCGGCGACGGATGCAGTGTGTCCCTCGTCACACACCGCCCGCCGTCCGGGAGTGCTCCCTCCGTAGACTGACCGCCGAGTGGCCGCCCCAGCCTCCGACCTGCGCGAGTGGATCGCGCTCCTCGAGCGCGAGGGCGAGCTCGTCCGCGTCGCTGCCGAGGTCGATCCCGACCTCGAGATCACGGAGGTCACCGACCGCGTCGTCAAGTCGGGCGGGCCGGCGCTCCTCTTCGAGCGCCCGAAAGGATCGGAGCACCCGCTGCTGATCAACCAGTTCGGGACGGAGCGGCGCATGTGCCTCGCCTTCGGCGTGTCGGAGCTCGACGAGATCGCGCACAAGCTCGAGAGCGTCCTCGAGATGCAGCCGCCGCAGGGGCTCGTCGACAAGGTGCGCTCGCTCGGCAAGCTCAAGTCGATCGCCGACTCGATGCCGAAGGAGGTCTCGCGGGCGCCGTGTCAGGAGATCGTGCTCACCGGTGACGACGTGAACCTCGACCTCCTGCCCATCCAGCGGTGCTGGCCGCTCGATCCGGCGCCGTTCATCACCCTGCCCGCGGTGATCACGAAAGACCGCGACACCGGCGTCCGCAACGTCGGCATGTACCGCATGCAGAAGATCGACCGCCGCTCGACGTTCATGCACTGGCAGATCCACAAGGACGGCCGGGCCGACCTGCTCGCTGCGCCCGACGGGAGGATTCCCGTCGCCGTGGCGATCGGGCTCGACCCCGTGACCGCGTACTCGGCGAGCGCGCCCCTGCCGAAGCACGTCGGCGAGCTCATGCTCGCCGGCTTCCTCAAGGGGTCGCCCGTCGAGCTCGTCAAGGCCGCGACCGTCGACCTGGAGGTGCCCGCCCAGGCGGAGATCGTGCTCGAGGGCTGGGTCGACGCGGGCGACGTCGGGCTCGAAGGGCCGTTCGGCGACCACACCGGCTTCTACACCGCGGCGGAGGAGTTCCCCGTCTTCCGCATCTCGGCCATGACCATGCGCCGGGACGCGATCTACCCCTCGATCGTGGTCGGCAAGCCGCCCGCCGAGGACGCGTGGCTGGGGAAGGCGACGGAACGCATCTTCCTCCCCGCGATCCGCATGAGCGTGCCGGAGATCGTGGACTACGACCTGCCGGTCGCCGGCGCCTTCCACAACTGCGTCATCGTCTCGATCCGCAAGCGCTTCCCCGGGCACGCGCAGAAGGTGATGCACGCCGTCTGGGGTCTCGGGCTCCTGTCCCTCTCCAAGTCGGTCGTCGTCGTGGACGAGCAGGTCGACGTGCACGACTACGAGGAGGTGTTCTTCCGGGTCTGCGCGAACGTCGACCCCGCTCGGGACGTGCTCCAGAGCGAAGGGCCCCTGGACCATCTCGACCACGCTCCGACGCGTCAGTTCTACGGCGGCAAGCTCGGGATCGACGCGACCGCCAAGAGCCCGGCCGAGGGCACGCGCGAGTGGCCGCCGGAGATCGTGATGAGCGACGAGGTGCGTGCGCTGGTGGACGCGCGCTGGAGCGAGTACGGGCTTGCCAGCGCGCTCGACCGGGTAGCCGTGCAGAATGGGCCCCGCAGGAGCTTGGCGCGACTGATACGTCGTTGACAGGCCCCGCGCGAGATCGATTGAATCCGGAGGGGATGCGTACGTGACGAACAACCACGACGACACGCCGCACGTCCCCTCCTCGAGCATGTGGCCGATCGGATTCGCGATCGGCGTGGCGTGCATCCTCGTGGGGCTCGTCGTCAGCGTGCCTGCGCTGATCGTCGGCGCGATCGTCGCGGTCGTCTTCGGCTGGCTCTGGATCCGCGATCTCGTCCGCACGCACGGACCGCCCCAGGCGGCCACGCCCGGCGCCGCCATGGCTGCGGAGGACCAGCGGTTCGGTGCCTCGTCGGAGCCCGAGATCGAGACGTTCGACCGCTCGGTGTTCCTCTCCGCCGCGACGCTCGGGCTGGGCGGCCTGATCGGCGCCGCCGTGACGCTGCCGGTGCTCGGCTTCGCGGTGCTGCCCTCGTTCATGGGGGACGAGGTCGAGACGCACGACGTCGACCTCGGGCCCATCTCCAACTTCCCCGAGGGCAGGTACGTGATCGCCACGTACGTCGAGAACCCGGCGGTCGGCGAGGTCACGCGCCGGACGGCCTACATCCGCAACAACGGCCGCACCGAGGACGGCACGCCGAGCTTCTCCGCGCTCTTCAGCCGCTGCGTCCATCTGGGCTGCCCCGTGCAGCCGAACGGCCCCTTCGAGGGCGACCCGGCGAGCTATACGGCGGAGGGCGCGCCGGAGGTGACGCTGCAGCCCGTGCTCGCAGCGAGCTTCGGCTGCCCGTGCCACGGCGGCCTGTACGACGGCGAGGGGAACCGCACGGCGGGCCCGCCGGTCCGTTCGCTCGACCGCTACGAGTTCTCGATCGTGGACGGGAACCTCGTGCTCGGCCGCCTCTTCTCCGTCGGCTCGGTCGAGGGGACGGGCGCCAAGGCGCGGATGACGAAGTACTACAAGGCCTACCCGGGCGTGCACGTCGACGGCATCGAGAAGTGGCTGTATCCCATCCCGACGCCGGGGTCGACGGGCTGATGCCCAAGTCGGTCGCGCGGCAGAAGATGGAGTCGGCGGTGCTCGTGCCGCTCGACTGGCTCGAGGAGCGGTCCGGTCTCGTCGGGTACACGAAGTGGTTCCTCTTCCGCAAGGTGCCGCACGACGTCAACTGGATGCAGACGCTGGGCTCGGCGTCGCTGACGGCCTTCATCGTGCAGCTCGTCACGGGCGTGGTCCTGGCCATGTACTACAGGCCGGATCCGGATCGGGCCTACGAGTCCATCACGCACATCACCGAGGACGTCACGCTCGGCTGGCTCGTGCGCGGGATGCACAAGTGGGGCGCGAGCGTCTTCATCATCCTCATGTTCCTGCACATGGGGCGGACGTTCCTGTTCGGCGCGTACAAGTACCCGCGCGAGCTGAACTGGATCATCGGCGTGCTCCTGCTCGTGACGGGGATGCTGGAGGGCTTCACGGGCTACCTGCTGCCCTGGGACCAGACGTCGTACTGGGCGACGGTGGTGGGGATCAACCTCAACGCGACCGCACCCTTCGCGGGTCCCTTCCTGGCGCAGTTCCTGCAGGGCGGCCTGAACATCGGCCCCGACACGCTGTCGAAGTTCTACGCCCTGCACATGCTGCTCATCCCGGGAGCGATCATGGCGCTGATCGGCCTGCACCTGTACCTCGTCGTGCGACTCGGCGTCACCTCGCCTCCCTGGTCGAGCGCGGCCGCGGGGCGGCCGCGGCCGGGCGAGGCGACGGGCGGCCGCGAGGGCCTGATCCGCGAGCCGGCCCCCGAGGAGCCTTCCTAGCCATGGCGTCGAAGCTGCAGCGGTCGAATCGCGCCGAGTTCAAGCGCTACAAGGAGGACGTCCAGCGCGAGGGGAAGAGCTTCTTCCCCTACGCGATGTACCACGACACGCTCATGTCGGTGGTCGTGGTCGGGGTGATCATCGGCCTCGCCTGCGTCTGGTACTTCACCGCCGACGGCGTCGAGGCCGGCATCCTCGGCCCGTGGTACCAGGAGAAGGCCGATCCGGGCACCACGCAGTTCGTGCCCCGCCCGGACTGGTTCTTCTACTTCCTCTTCTACCTGCTCCGCATCTTCAAGTGGCCGGAGTCGGTCGTGCTCGGCACCGTCGGCATCCCGACCATCGCCCTGATCCTGCTCATCGCGCTGCCGTTCCTCGATCGTCGCCCGGAGCGGCGTCCGCTGCGACGGCCCGTGGCCATGGTGGCCGGCATCCTCACCATCCTCTCCATGGCCGTGCTGACCTGGAAGGGCGCCACCGCCAAGGAGGCGCTCGGGTCGGAGCTCATCGCCGCCGGCGTGCCGCAGGAGTGGGCCGAGCGCCAGGGCTTCACGGACAACGAGGCTGCGGTGCGAGGAGCGACGCTGTTCGCGCAGTCGGGCTGCCTCAGCTGCCACACGTACCTGGGCGAGGGCAGCGGCAACCTCGGTGCGCCCGACCTGTCCGAGGTGGGCGCGACGAACCGCGGCGTCGGCTACTTCAAGAGCTACATCACCAACCCGGCGCAGTACGGCAACGACGTGATGATCTCGTACAGCTACCTCGGCGACGAGAACCTCACGGACATCGCCACCTTCCTCGACGCCTCCAGGGGCGGATGACGCGGCGGCCCGGCCCGGCCGGAGCCTGACCCGGATCCAGGCGCGCCGGCGTCGATACGCTCCCGCCGTGCGCGTCTTCCTCGGCATCACCGGGGCCTCCGGAGCGCCCTACGCGGAGGCGCTCCTACGGGGCCTCGTCGCCGCCGGCTGCGAGGTCGGCTTGTGCGCCTCGGACGCGGGGATCGAGGTGCTCGCGACGGAGCTGTACGGCGACGCGGCTCTGCCGCGCGAGGACGTGCTCGGGCGGTTCGTCGGGGAGGCGGGCGACCAGGTCGCCGTGGTCGGCCTCGGCGACTGGAAGAGCCCCTTCGCGAGCGGCTCCGCCAAGATCGACGCGTACGTCGTGTGTCCCTGCTCGATGTCGACGGTGGGGGCGCTGGCGGCGGGAGCGGGCTCGAACCTCATCCACCGGGCCGCCTCGGTGGCGCTGAAGGAGCGTCGCAGGCTCGTGCTGGTCCCGCGGGAGACGCCCCTCTCGGCGATCCATCTCCGTGGGCTGACGACGCTCCACGAGGCAGGGGCGGTGATCCTGTTCGCCGCGCCGGGCTTCTACCACGGCGCCGAGACGGTCCAGGACCTCGTCGACTTCGTCGCCGCCCGCTGCCTCGACCAGCTCGGCATCGACAACGCGCTCATCGCCCGGTGGGGACAGTGACCCACGAGACGGGGACGCTCGCGCCCGACGGCGTGCGGCGCATGTTCGATCGCATCGCGCCGGTCTACGACGCGATGAACCGCGTCATGACGGCCGGTCTCGACCTGCGCTGGCGCCGGTTGGCTGCGCAGGCCGTCGTGCGGCCCGGCAGCCCCGTGCTCGACGCCTGCTGCGGCACGGGCGACCTCGCGCTGGCGGCAGAGCGCGAGGGCGGTGTGGTCACGGGCCTCGACTTCTCGCCCCGGATGCTCGAGCGCGCCAGGCGGAAGTCCTCGTCCATCGAGTGGGTCGAGGGCGACCTCCTGGCGCTCCCCTTCGCCGACGGCGCCTTCGACGCTGCGACGGTCGGCTTCGGCGTGCGGAACGTCGTCGACCTCGACCGCGCGCTCGCCGAGCTGCGGCGCGTCCTCCGGCCCGGGGGCCGGCTCGCGATCCTCGAGATCACCCAGCCCCGCGGCGTGCTGAAGCCGTTCTTCTCGCTCTGGTTCGACCGCGTCGTGCCGCTGCTCGGCAAGGTGCTCCCCGGCGGAAGCGCCTACACCTACCTCCCCGCCAGCGTGCGCCGCTTCCCCGGCGCCGAGGATCTCACCGCGGCGCTCGAGCGGGCCGGATTCGGCGACGTCGGCTTCCGCCTCTTCGGCGGGACGATCGTGGCGCTCCACGTCGGGACTGCGGAGACCGCACGCTGAGCGCGCTCGAGGCGGTCCAGCAGGCCTCCGGCCTCGACGGCTACCTGCGGGCGGTCGACGAGCAGCTCCAGGAGAGCGTCTCCAGCCATGCGGGCGTCGTCGCCGCGGTCGGCGAGGACGCGCTCGCGGCGGGTGGCAAGCGCCTGCGCCCGGTGCTCGCGTTCCTGTCCGCGCCTGCCGATGCCGAGCCGCCTGTCGTCGCGGGGGTCGCGGTCGAGCTCGTCCACATGGCCACGCTCGTGCACGACGACCTCATCGACGGCGCTCGCCTGCGGCGCGGCCGCGCCGCCGCCTGGACGGAGCACGGCGTCGAGGCAGCCCGCGCAGCGGGCGACTACCTGTTCGCGCGCGCCTTCGCCGAGCTCGCGGCCGCCGGTGACGCGGCCGCGGTGACCGTGCTCGCCGAGGCGTCCCTCGCCCTGGCGCGCGGCGAGGCCCTGCAGCGCCTGCAGCGGCACGATCCCGACACCACCGTCGAGTCGTACCTGGAGCGGTGCGCGCTCAAGACGGGGAAGCTGTTCGAGGCGGCCTGCCTCCTGGGTGGCGGCAGCGGCGACTACGGGCTCCTGCTCGGCGTCGCGTTCCAGATCGCCGACGACATCCTCGACTGCACCGGCGAGACGCTCGAGACCGGGAAGGTGCCCGGCACCGACCTCCGGGACGGGACGCCGACGCTGCCGCTGCTATTGGCCGCGCGCGAGGACGAGGTCGTGCGCCGTGCGCTCGCGGGAGGCCCGCTCGAAGGCGCGCTCGCCCGGGTCGCAGCGACGGATGCCCTCGAGCGGTCGCGCGCCGTCGCCCTCGAGTACGCCCGCAAGGCGCGGGAGAGCCTGGCCGAGGTCGACGGTCGGGAGGAGCTCGTGGCGCTCGTCGACGCGGTGATCGACCGCGACCGGTGATCAGCGGGCGCCCAGCGCCGCAGGGCGCTCGGCGCGACGGTACTCGACGCGGTACCCGAGCCGGCGCGGAATCTCGAGCAGCCGCTCGAGGTCGAGCTCGATCCGTGCGCCGGCCTTCTGCGTGACCTCGTCCTCGATTGGCAGGTCGAAGTCGTCGGCGCCGAAATCGAGCGCGCGGAAGGCCTCCTCGTTCTGCGTCAGCACCGACGTGCGGATGTGCGCGACGTTGTCGAGGAAGATCCGCGAGAGCGCGATGTGGCGCCAGTACTCGCGCGGCTCGATCTCGCGGCCGCCGAGGGCCGTCCCGTACGGCTTGTACGTCCAGCAGAGGAACGAGAACAGGCCGTCCAGCCCGTCCTGCAGGCAGGCATCCTGGAAGTCGCGCGTCCGCTGGAGGTGCTCCAGCCGCTCCTCGAGCGTCTCGTCGAAGCCGATCACCATCGTCGCGGTCGTGCGCATGCCGCTCTCCACGATCGCCCGCTGCGCGGCGAGGTACTCGGCGACCGTGTACTTGAACTTGGCGTGACGGCTGCGGAAGTCCTCCGTGAGGATCTCGCTGCCGCCGCCGGTCACCCAGTGCACGCCGGCGTCGCGCAGGCGCGCTGCGGCGTCGGCGTGGGAGAGCCCGGCGCGGTCGGCGAGGAAGACGAACTCGGCCACGGTGAGCGCGTAGAACTCGACGCGGTCGCCGTAGCGCTCGCGGACGGCGGCGAAGAGGTCGCAGTAGTAGTCGAGGGGCAGCTTCGGGTTGAAGCCGCCGTTGAAGCCGACGAGATCGCCGCCGACCTCGAGGAGCTCGTCGATCTTCGCGAACACCGCCTCCCGGTCGAGCACGTAGCCGCCCGCCTGGTTGGGCAGCACGTAGAAGGCGCAGTAGTCGCACTGCGCGACGCAGACGTTCGTGTAGTTGATGATCCGCATCACCATGTAGGTGGCGCGGTCGGGGTCGTGCCAGCGCGCGCGCGCCGCGCCGGCGAGCTCGCACAGCTCGGCGTCGCTCGCCTCCCGCCACAGGCGGGCGGCGTCCTCGACCGCGATGCGGCTCACGCGGTTTCCCCCGCAGATCGGGGATCCGCAGAAGCAGATCCCCGATCGCGCAGACCCCTGAAGCGGCCGCTGGCGCGGCCGGCGCTCGCCGGGGACGTGTGACGGTTCGGCACAGGAACGCTCACGCGGGTACCGCCTCGCCGACCGCGGCCACGTCGGGATCGAGCGTGTCCATGAACGAGCTGACGGAGAAGACCGCGTTGCCGGGGCCCGCGACGCCGTAGCCGGGCGGCGGCCGCAGTCCGTGGCGCGCCAGCGCCTCGCGGTACGCGTCGAGGAGGCGGATGTGGTACTCGAGCGGCGCGCCGTCCGGGTTGGCGCGGCCGAGCGGGGTCGTCGG
>DATBIN010000080.1:0-3036 GCA_036556925.1 Gaiella sp. | reverse complement strand
GTGTGGGAGAGGACGAGAGCGTGATGGCGACGAAGGAGCGCGTGCTGTCGGGGATGCGCCCGAGCGGGCGGCTGCACCTGGGCAACTACCTGGGCGCGCTCGCGAACTGGGTGACGCTGCAAGATGCGTACGACTGCTTCTTCTTCGCGGCCGACTGGCACGTCCTCACCGATCGGACCGACACCGCGGAGGTGCCGGCGAACACCATCGAGATGGCGGCCGACTGGCTCGGCGCCGGGCTCGACCCCGTGCGCTCGACGCTCTTCATCCAGTCGCTGGTGCCCGAGCACGCGGAGCTGCATCTGCTCTTCTCGATGATCACGCCCGTCGGCTGGCTCGAACGGGTGCCCACGTACAAGGAGCGCATCGAGCAGCAGGAGATCGTCTCGCCGTCGTACGGGCTGCTCGGCTATCCGCTGCTCCAGGCCGCCGACATCCTGATGTACAAGGCGAGGTGGGTGCCCGTCGGTGTCGACCAGGTGCCCCACGTCGAGCTGACGCGCGAGGTCGCGCGGCGCTTCAACAACACGTGGGGGAGCGTCTTCCCCGAGCCGGAGGCCAAGCTCACCGAGATCCCGAAGGTGCCGGGGACCGACGGCCGCAAGATGTCGAAGTCGTACAGCAACGTCATCGAGCTGGCGGACCCGCCGGAGGTGATCCGGCAGAAGGTGCGTCCGATGATGACGGACCCCGCCCGGAAGCGGCGCACCGATCCCGGCAACCCCGAGGTGTGTCCGGTGTTCGACCTGCACAAGATCTTCACGCCCCCCGACGATCGCGAGTACGCGGCCACCGGCTGCCGGACGGCGGGCATCGGCTGCCTCGACTGCAAGGAGATCCTGCTCAAGCACATGCTGCCGCCGCTCGCGAAGATCCGCGAGCGGCGGGAGGCATTCGCGGAGAAGCCGCAGGTGATCAAGGAGATCCTCTACGAGGGCTCGCGGCGCGCCCGAAGCGTCGCGGAGGGCACGATGGCGGAGGTGCGTGAAGCGGTGCATCTGGTTCCATGACCGTCGACGGCGACCTGACCCTGCGGGTCGGCTCCTTCGAGGGGCCCTTCGACCTGCTGCTCCATCTCTGCCGCACCAACGAGATCGACCTGGCCGCGCTCCCCGTCCGCAGCATCACCGATCAGTACCTGGCGCATCTGGAGGCGATGGAGTTCCGTGATCTCGAGACGGCGGGCGCCTATCTCGTCATGGCGGCCACGCTCATCTACCTCAAGTCGAAGCTCCTCGTCCCGCCCGACGAGGAGACGGAGGAGCTCGACGACGAGGCGCTGGCCCTCAAGCAGGAGCTGGAGGACCGGCTGCGGGAATACGCGCGCGTCAAGGCGCAGGGCGCGTGGCTCGCGGCCCGCGAGGCGGAGATGGCGCTCCTGTGGAGCCGTCCGGGCGCCACGCTGCCGGACGTCGAGGAGCTGCCGCTCGAGGACCTGAGCGTCGACTGGCTGGAGCGCGCCATGAAGCGCCTGATCGAGGAGCAAAAGCGGGCGCGGCCGCGGCAGGTGGAAGCGAACCCGCCCTCGGTGCTCGAGCGGATGACGGAGATCCTGTCCGTGCTCCGCGACACGTGGTCGCTGCTCTTCTCGTCGCTCACCGGCGGAGAGCGCAAGCGCTCCGAGATCGTCGTCACGCTCCTCGCCGTGCTCGAGCTCGTGCGCCAGGGACGGATCCGGACGCAGCAGACGGAGCTCTTCGGCGACATCGTCATTGAACGCCAGGCGGCGCCTGCCGCCACAGGGGAGACGCCCAGTGCCCAACCCGATTGACGTGGTCGAGGCCCTGCTGTTCGCGTCGGACGCGCCGCTCGAGGCCGATCGTATCCGCGAGGTCCTCGACCTCGAGACCGCGGATGCCGCCCACGACCTGGTGGCCGCGCTGAGCGCGCGCTACGACGCCGACGGTCGGGGGCTGAGCATCATGGAGGTCGCCGGCGGCTACCGCATGGTGACGCGGGCGGAGCTCGCGCCGTGGCTGGTGCGGCTGGCCCGCGTGCGGACCCGTGTGCGGCTGTCGCGGCCGGCGCTGGAGACGCTCGCCATCGTCGCCTACAAGCAGCCCGTGTCGCGCCCGGAGATCGACGCCGTGCGCGGCGTGAACTCCGAGGCGACGCTCGACAACCTCCTCGAGCGGCGGCTGGTCCGCATCGCCGGGCGCAAGGAGGCGCCCGGGCGTCCGTTCGTCTACGAGACGACGCGCGAGTTCCTCGTCGCCTTCGGCCTCCGCGACATCGGCGACCTGCCGAAGGTCGAGGGCGAGCTCGCGATCCCGGTGATGGCGGGCGCCGAGGGCGAGCATGCCGAAGCTCAGGCTGAACAAGATCCTGGCGCAGGCGGGGCTGAGCAGCCGGCGGGGAGCTGACCGGCTGATCGCCGACGGCCACGTCAGCGTCAACGGCGTGGTCACGCGAGACCTGGCGACCCTGGCCGATCCGGACGTCGACGTCGTCGCCCTGCGCGGAACGCCGCTGCCGCGCGCGGAGACGAAGCGGTATCTCCTCCTCCACAAGCCGAGCGGCTACGTCACCACCGTCCGCGATCCGCGCGGGCGGCCCACGGTCGCCGATCTCGTCGCCGACGTCGAGGCGCGCCTCTATCCAGTCGGGCGGCTCGACTGGGACGTCGAGGGCGTGCTGCTGATGACGAACGACGGCGACCTGACCCACCATCTGCTGCACCCGCGGTACGGTCTGCCGCGCGTCTACGAGGCGGACGTGCGCGGGCGGGTGACGCCCGCCGACCTCCCGCGCTGGCGGCGCGGCGCGATGCTCGAGGACGGGCCGGCGGCGCCGGCGGCGGTCGAGCTGGTGGCGGCGCCCGGCGCGACCACGCGGCTGCGCCTCACCTTCACGGAAGGGCGAAAGCACGAGGTCAAGCGCTACTGCGAGGCGCTCGGGCACCCCGTCGTGCGGCTGCGCCGCGTCGCGTTCGGCCCCGTCACCCTCGGGGACCTGCCGCGTGGCGCCCACCGCGCGCTCACGACGCGCGAGGTCGCCGCGCTGCGGGCGGCGGCGGCCGGTCGGTGACCGCGCGCG
>DATBIN010000079.1:0-23292 GCA_036556925.1 Gaiella sp. | reverse complement strand
CCGTAGGTTCCCGGCTTCAGGGATCTGCCCGCCGTAAGGCGGGATCCGCGGCAGAAATCTGCTCCTGCAGATTTCTGCTTCGGCGGAGAAGGGAGGGTTCGCAGGGAACCGTAGGTTCCCGGCTTCAGGGATGTGCCCGCCGTAAGGCGGGATCCGCGGCAGGAATCCGCTCCTGCAGATTCCTGCTTCGCGGGAAAAGGGAGGGTTCGCAGGGAACCGTAGGTTCCCGGCTTCAGGGATGTGCCCGCCGAAGGCGGGATCCGCGGCAGAAATCTGCATCTGCAGATTTCTGCTTCGCGGGGAAGAGAATCAGACGCGCTGTCGGCGCGCCTGTGCCGGCGTCCGGCGGTTCCCGGCCTAGCGGCCGAGGAGGAGGCCGACCGTCTCCCGCACCGAGTCGACGACGAGTCCCGACAGCGCGATCAGCGCGAACGCCGCGAAGGCGGCGTACGGATCGTGCGCCTGCATGACGAGCAGCGCGACGAACGCCCCGACGACGAGGCAGGCCGTCATCAGGGGTCGTCGCGTGACCGTGCCGAGCCCGAGGCCGGCGAGGAAGACGGCGCCGAACACGAAGATGCCCAGCGTCATGCGGGACACCGTAGGACCGCCGCCGGACGGACCGGTCCCTCCAAGCGCTGCGCGGCGGCGTTCGACGAAAACCGGGATCAGGCGGCGGCCGCAGACGTGCGGGCGCGGATGCACTCGGCCAGCGCCTCGACGACGACCGGGTCGAACTGCGTGCCGGCGCACGCGCGGAGCTCCTCCAGCGCCTCCTCCTGCGTCTTGGTCTCCCGGTAGGCGCGCTCGCCCGTCATGGCGGCGAAGGCGTCGCAGGCGAAGATGATGCGCGAGGCGAGCGGGATCTCCTCGCCTCGCAGCCCGTCCGGGTAGCCGCTCCCGTCCCACCGCTCGTGCGTCGCGCGCACGATCAGGCCGATCGAGCGCAGCGACGGGGAGGCGCCGAGGATGCGCTCGCCGACGAGCGTGTGCTGCCGGACGAAGCGCCACTCGGCCTCGTCCAGCGGCCCGGGCTTGTGCAGGATCTGGTCGGGGATGGCGATCTTCCCGAGGTCGTGCAGCTGGGCCGCGCGGTGGAGCTCGTCCAGCTCGACACCCTGAAGCCTCAGCCGCCGGCCCATCTCGAGCGCGAGCGCAGCGACGTCCTCGAGGTGGGCGAAAAGGCCCGGCTCGCGCTCCTGCAGGGCTGCGAGGAGCAGCTGGTGGGGACGGTCCCGTTGCGTGCGGCGGCTGTTCTTCTGCGCGTAGAGCCGCCCGTCGGCCACGCGCAGCGCCTCCGCCGGGTCGGCGGCGTCGTCGGGAAGGACGGCGGCGCCGAAGGACGCAGTCACGTCGAAGCCCTCGCCTCGCTCGGTGAGCGCCGCGAGCGATTCCTCGACGATGCGCTCCACGACCCCGTCGTCGGCGGGCGTGAGCAGGCAGAACTCGTCGCCGCCGAGCCGGTAGGCCTCTCCCTTGGCCGGCGACACGGTGGCCAGCTTCTCGCCGAGGCGCGACAGCAGCGAGTCGCCCGCCGGATGCCCGAACGAGTCGTTGTACCCCTTGAAGCCGTCCAGGTCGTACATCACGAGCAGCCATGGACGCTGGGGCGTCGCGGCGCCGACGACGCGGTGCAGATCGGTCATCAGGCGCCGCCGGTTGCCGAGGCCCGTGAGCGCGTCCGTGACCGCCTCGCGCTTGGTGAGGGCGAGGAGCCGGCGGTTCTCGCGGAAGACGACCCCGAGGCGGACGAGGACGCCGACGAGGACGAGGACGGACAGGAAGATGGCGAAGAGGTTGATGCGCCGGAAGTGGTCGAGCACGAGGACGCCGGCGGCGATCGCGGCACAGACGGTCGGCACGGCGAGCAGCGCCCGACCGCGCACGTCGACGACCGGTTTCCCGGCGGGGTCGTGCCAGGCGGCGATGGCGATCAGGAAGAGCCCGCCGGGCCACACCAGGTCGAGGAGGCCGCCTTCGACGTAGGCATCGGTCGAGGTGCGGTAGAGATACACGCTGTCGCCGCCCGCGAACACGGCGAGCGCGACGCCGAGGTACCACCACGTTCGTCCGGGACGCCAGGCGGTCAGGGCGAAGACGGCGATCACGAGCGAGAGCAGGACGACGTCGCCGAGGGGGTACGCGACGTTGGTCGCAGCGACCGCCCATGAGCCCTCGGTGATGTCGAGCACGGCCTCGACGAGCACGGCGCTGCCGAGCGTCGCCGCGGCCAGGGCGGCCACGATCCCGTCGATCCAGAGGCCGGCGGTGAGGCCTGTGAAGCGCGAGCGGAAGAGCAGGACGAGCGCCAGGTAGCTGAGCGGGTAGAAGGCGAGCCAGACGGCGTCCGCCACGCTGGGGTAGGGCGGCTCCGCCTCGCTCGAGTAGAGGATGAGGTACAGGAACTCGCCGGCCGCGTAGAAGGCGAGCGCCAGGGCCATGACGCCCCAGCCGAGGCGATGGTCGCGCACGAGAAGCGCGCGGGAGGCGCAGAGCACCACGGCCATGACGACGAGCGTGTAGTAGACGGGGTAGTCGAAGAACCACGCGATGTCGGCGCCCTCTTCGACCACGGTGTGCACGGCGAAGCCGGCGATGCCGACCAGGGCGACCAGCTGCAGCCAGAAGATCCCACGTAGGGCCTGCCGCACCATCTCGAGATCATCATCGGCGCAACCCACCCCGCCCTAAAGAGGGCGCGGCGCGGTACCGGAAGCGACCACGGCCGGGCACCCGACTATGAGAGACTCCGCGTGGTGACCGGCTTCATCGGGCAACGCGTCCTGCGGCGCGAGGACGGGCGCTTCCTGCGCGGCGAGGGGCAGTACGTCGAGAACCTCGACCTGCCCGGCGCACTGCACGTGACCTTCGTCCGCTCCCTCCACCCGCATGCCCGCGTCCTCGAGATCGACGCGTCGGCCGCCCGCGAGCTACCGGACGTCCAGGTGCTGACCGCTGCCGACGTGTCGCTGGGAACGTTCAACCCGCCGCCGGTGCCCGGCCTCGACCAGCGCATGGCACGTCCGCCGGTGGCCGGTGAGACCGTGCGCTTCGCGGGAGACATCGTCGCGATCGTGCTCGCCCCGAGCCGCTCTGCGAGCGTGGACGCAGCCGAGCTCGTCGTCGTCGAGTACGACCCGCTCCCCGCGGTCGTCGATCCTCGCGACGCGCTCGAAGGCGAGTTGCTCCTCTTCCCCGAGGCGGAGACGAACGTCTGCTTCCAGAGCCCTCCCGCGGAGCGCGACGAGAGCCTGTTCGACGGCTGCGACGTCGTCGTCTCGGCACGCACGGTGAGCCAGCGCCTCGTGCCCAGCCCGCTGGAGCCGCGCTCGTCGGCGGCCGTGGTCGGCGAGGACGGGCGGCTCACCGTCTGGGTGTCGAGTCAGACCCCGCACCAGGACCGGGACGGCATCGCGAGAATGCTCGGGCTCGATCCCTCGTCGGTGCGCGTCGTCGCCCCGGACGTCGGCGGCGGCTTCGGCGCCAAGGTGGGTTCGGCGGAGGACGTGCTCGTCGCCTGGCTGGCGCACCACACCGGGCGTCCCGTGCGCTGGACGGAGTCGCGCAGCGAGAACATGGTGGCGATGAACCACGGCCGCGCGGCGGTGCTCGACGTCACGCTCGGAGGCAGCCGCGACGGGGACCTGCACGCCTACCGGCTCGAGATCCTGCAGGACGTCGGTGCCTACCCGGGCATCGGCCCTCTGCTCCCCGGGTTCACCTCGCTGATGTCGAGCGGCGTCTACCGGATTCCCCGCATCGAGACGAGGTTCGTCTGCGTCGTCACCAACACGACGCCGATCGGCCCGTTCCGCGGGGCCGGGCGGCCGGAGGCGACCCAGGCGATCGAGCGGGCCATCGACCTCTTCGCGGCCGAGGCAGGGCTCGAGCCCGCCGACGTCCGCCGGCGCAACTTCTTCGCCCGCGAGGACTTCCCGCTGACGACCGGCTCGGGCGCGGGCTACGACTGCGGGGACTACGAGCGCGCCCTCGACCTGGCGCTCGATGCGGCGGGGTACGACGAGCTGCGTGCCGAGCAGGCGCGGCGCCGTGAAGCCGGCGACCCCACCGCGCTCGGCATCGGCCTCAGCACGTACGTCGAGATCACGAACGGCCTCCCGGAGGTCGAGTTCGGATCGGTCGAGATCACGCCCGAGGGGGACGCGATCCTGCGCACGGGCTCCTTCTCGCACGGCCAGGGGCACGAGACGACGTTCGCGATGATCGTCGCCGAGCGGCTCGGGATCCCGCTGGAGCGGATCCACGTGGTCAAGGGCGACACCGACGAGGTCGCGCGGGGGACCGGCACGTACGGCTCCAAGTCGACCCAGATCGGCGGTGTCGCGGCCGGGCTCGCGGCCGAAGAGGTCGTGGAGCGGGGCCGCCGCCAGGCCGCCGAGCTGCTCGAGGCGAGCGTCGACGACGTCGTCCTCGACCTCGAGACGGGCACCTTCCACGTCGTCGGCGCGCCGAAGCCCGCCCTGACCTGGGCCGAGCTCGCTCGCCGCCTGCAGGAGGTGCAGCTGCTGGACGAGCTGCGCGCGGAGAAGGACTTCGGGGCGGAGGCGCCGACCTTCCCGTTCGGGGCGCACGTGGCCGTCGTGGAGGTCGACACGGAGACGGGAGACGTCCGCCTCGTGCGGCACGTCGCGGTCGACGACGCGGGCCGCATCGTCAATCCGCTCGTCGCAGAGGGCCAGGTGCACGGCGGCGTCGCCACCGGGGTCGCACAGGCGCTCTTCGAGGAGGCCCTCTACGACGAGTTCGGCAATCCGCTGACTGCCACATTCGTGGGATACGCCTTCCCCTCCGCCGCCGAGCTGCCGTCGTTCGAGGTCGTGGAGATGGAGACGCCGACGCCGATGAACCCGCTCGGGGCGAAGGGCATCGGCGAGTCGGGCACGATCGGCGCCACGCCCGCCGTGCAGAACGCCGTCGTGGACGCGCTCGCGCCGTTCGGGGTGCGCCACGTGGACATGCCCGCCAACGGCGAGCGGGTCTGGCGCGCCCTCCAAGACGCCGCACGGGCGGCGGGGTGACCTCACGGTGGCCGATTCGTTCGACGTCGTCGTAGCGGGCGGCGGCATCGCCGGTCTCACGGCCGCGCTGACCTCCGCGCGGCTCGGCTCGAGCACGATGGTGCTGACCGGGGGCGTCCCCGGCGGCCTGCTGCTCAGCATCGACCGCATCGACGGCGTGCCGGGGTACCCCGACGGCGTGGCGGGGTACGACCTGTGCCCCCTCACCCAGGAGCAGGCCGCCGCGAGCGGGGCGGCGTTCTCCATGGGCGAGCTGGAAGGACTGGAGGCAGCGGCCGACGGCTGGCAGCTCGCGACGAGCGAGGGCGATCTCGTCGCGCGGGCGCTGATCGTCGCCACCGGGGCGCGATTCAAGCGGCTGGACGTGCCGGGCGAGGACCGCCTCCGCGGTCACGGCGTGAGCGACTGCGCGAGCTGCGACGCGCCGCTCCTGCGGGACCGCGTCGCGGCGGTCGTGGGCGGCGGAGACTCTGCGTTGCAGGAGGCGCTCACACTGGCGGAGTCCGTCGCGCAGGTGATCGTCCTGCAGCGCGAGGACACGCTCACCGCGCAGGAGGCCTACCGGCGCGCAGCCGCAGAGCACCCGCGGATCGAGATTCGCTACCGCTCCGTCGTGGAGGAGGTGCTCGGCGACGAGCGGGTCGCGGGTGTCCGCGTGCGCGACCTCGCGTCGGACGCTCTCGACGACGTCGCGGTCGACGCCGTCTTCCCGTTCGTCGGCCTGCAGCCGAGCTCGCAGGTCCTCGACGGGCACCTGGAGCTCGACGGCGACGGCTCCGTCCCGACCGACGCCGGCCTGCGCGCGCGCCTTGCCGGCGTCTTCGCCGCCGGGATCGTCAGGCGCGGCAGCGCGGGGCGCGCGGCGGCGTCGGCGGGAGAAGGTGCCGCGGCAGCCGTCGCGGCTCATCGATACTTGGAGGACGGGCTCTGGGCCCAGGAGGGCACGACCAGCGGCGCGATCGCGGTCGCGCACGGCAACGGAGGTGCCGATGGCTGAGCTGCTGACGGTGCACGATCCCCGCGGGTACCCGCCGCAGGTGACGGGAAAGCCGCTCGCGCCGCGCCTCGAGAGCCTCGACGGGCGCAGGGTCTACCTGGTCGACTGCCTGTTCGACAACTCCGAGGCGTTCGTCACGCAGCTGCAGGGCTGGTTCTCCGAGCACCTGCCCGCGGTCGACACACAGGTGATCAAGCCGCGCGAGAGCTGGGTCGACGACCCCGACATGCGGGCCAAGATCGAGGCCGACGGGGACGCCGCCGTCCTCGCGGTCGGGCTCTGAAGCACGTGTAGCCCGACGGTCGTCGGGCTCGCGATGGCCATCGAGGAAGGCGGCGTGCCGACCGTGGCCGTGCACACCGACGTGTTCGCACGACTCGCCCGCTCCGTCGCCCGCGTGAACGGCATGCCCACCACCCGCCAGGCGTTCGTGCCGCAGCCGGTCGTCGGACGCTCGCCCGCCGAGCTCCGCTCCTACATCGAGGGCGTCGACCCGGTCAACGAGCGGCCCTTCATGCAGGAGGTGATCGAGGGTCTGACGCGCCCGCTCGACGAGGCGGACACGACGGGGCTCTCGTTCGACCGGTCGACCGAGCGCCTGCTCGAGCCGGACGCCGAGGAGAATCTGCACCGGCTCTTCCTCGAGAGCAACTGGACCGACTTCCTGCCCATCGTGCTCCCGACGGAGGAGCGGGTGGAGGCGATGCTCGCGGGTACGAGCCACAGCCCGGACGAGGTCGTGGGCCGGCTGCGCCCGACCGCCTACCGCGAGTTCTGGGAGTTCACCGTCGAGAAGGTGGCCGTGAACGCCGTCATGGCCGGTGCGCGGCCGGAGTACCTCCCGGTCGTCCTCGCCATGGCCGCGAGCGGGCTCACCGGACGGCAGAGCTCCACCACCTCCTTCGCGACGATCTCCGTCGTCAACGGCCCGATCCGGAACGAGATCGCGATGAACCCCGGCATCGGCGCCATGGGCCCGTACAACCACGCCAACGCGACCGTCGGCCGCGCCTACAGCCTCCTCTCGCAGAACCTGCAGGGGGGCTCCGTCCCCGGCGAGTCCTACATGGGCTCCATCGGCAACGTCTACGCGTACACCGCCGCCTACCCCGAGAACGAGGAGCAGAGCCCGTGGGAGCCGCTCCACGTGGAGCACGGCTTCGAGCCCGAGGCGAGCACCGTGAGCCTCTTCAACGGCGGCTGGTGGACGCTCTTCGGCAACGGCCCGCGCGACTCCTGGGAGGATCAGTTCCGCCGCGCCGTCACGGCCGTCGACCCGTTCACGAGCCCGAACACGGGCGTGGCGCCCCTCGTGGTGCTCGACCCGCTCTCGGCGCGCGCCTTCGTCGAGCGCGGCTTCGACGAGAAGCAGAAGCTCGCCGCGTGGCTGGCGGAGCACAGCCTGCTGCCCGCACGGGAGTACTGGGACAACATGTGGATGCAGTCCATCCTGCGCCCGCTCGCGGTCGCCGGCGTGGAGCCCTGGGCGAGCCACCTCCGCGCCGCGCCGGAGGAGCTCGTGCAGATGTTCCAGCCGGCGGACATCAGCGTCGTCGTCATCGGCGGGGGGACGCAGCCGGTCTGGAAGATGATCGGCGGCTCGCTACGCGGCCGCATCGTGTCCGTGGACGACTGGCGCTAATACTTGTCGGCGCAGTCCGGAATCCGCTCACGCGGATTCCGGACGCGCAAACCCCTGAAGCCGTCCGCTTCGCGGCCGGACGCCACTGATCTCACATCAAGCCTCTCGTCGTTGCCGGCGCAGTCCGGAATCCGCTCACGCGGCCGGACGCGCAAACCCCTGAAGCCGTCCGCTTCGCGGCCGGACGCCACGGATCTCACAACAATCTTCCGTCGGCTCACACCCTTCGCGAGAGCGAGTCGATCGCGACGGCGACGAGGATGATGCCGCCGCGGATGATGTCCTGGTAGTAGGGGTCGACCTCGAGCAGGTTGAAGCCGTTGCGGATGAACTCGAGGAAGAGCAGGCCGAGCACCGTGCGCCAGACGGCGCCGCGGCCGCCGAGCACGCTCGTGCCGCCGACGACGACGGCTGCGAAGGCGATGAAGACCACGTCGATGCCGTTGCCCGCGATCGCGGTGCTCGTCCGCGAGATGAGCACGGCCCCGGCGACGCCCGCAGCGAAGCCGCTGAAGGCGAACGCGGCGACCTTGACGGCCCGGGTGTTGATGCCCGAGAGCCGCGCCGCCTCGGGATTGCCGCCCGTGGCGTAGATCCAGCGGCCCGCCTTGGTCCGCGCGAGGACGAACCCCGCCACGAGGGCGAAGGCGGCGAGGATCCAGATCGCGTACTTCACGCCGAAGACCCCCTCGTTGCCGAGCACCGCGAACGAGGGGTCCTCGATGTAGAGCTGGAAACCGTCGGTGATCTTCGTGCCGAGACCGACGACCATGAGGCTCGTGGCGAGCGTGGCGATGAACGAGTTGACGCGGAAGTACGCGACCGCGATGCCGTTGAAGACACCGACCCCCGTGGCCGCCGCCACCCCGACGGCGAGCGCCGGCCACGTGCCGATGTCGGGCTGCAGCTTCGCCGCGATGATCCCCGTGAGGATGAACGTGGCGCCGACCGAGAGATCGAACTCGCCGGCGATCAGGAGCAGCGTCAGCGCGCACGCGACGATGCCGTACGTCGACACCGCCTCGAGCACGTTCTTCATGTTCACTTCCGTCAGGAAGACGTCGCTCGTGAGCGTTAGCGTGACGAAGAGCGCGAGGACGCAGACGACGATCGCGTACTCGCGCAGGAGCTCGAGGGTGCCGTGCATTGACGTGCGCGACCGCAGGGCGACGACGAGGCCGTTCACGCGGCGCTCCCACCGGCCGCGACGTCGGCCGACGCGCTGTCGAACGCGGCCCGCATCACCGTCTCCTCGTCGACGCTCCCCCCGGCGAACTCGGCCTCGATGCGCCCGCCGCGAACGACGAGCACCCGGTGGGAGAGGCCGATCACCTCCTCGAGCTCGCTCGAGATGAGGAGGACCCCGAGCCCCTGTGCGGCGAGCTCGTGGATGAGCTCGTAGATGGCCATCTTCGCCCCCACGTCGATGCCGCGCGTGGGCTCGTCGGCGAGGAGCACCCGCGGGGTCTTCACGAGCCACTTTGCGATCGCCACCTTCTGCTGGTTGCCGCCCGAGAGCGCAGACACCGGCATCGTCTGGCTCGCGGCACGGGCGTCGACGCTCTTCATGACCCGGTCCACGACCCCGCGCTCGCGACGGCGCCGCAGGACGCCCGTGCGGGTGACGACGCCGAGGTGCGCCATGGTGACGTTCTCGTTGACGGGCCGGATCATGACGAGGCCCTCGTCCTTGCGGCTCTCGGGGAGCAGCGCGATTCCGCGCCGGATGCCTGCCCGCGGCGTGCGGCGTCTCAGCCGGCGTCCGTCGACCTCCACGACGCCCGAGGCCGCGTCGGCGCCGAAGACGGCCCGCGCGATCTCCGTGCGGCCGCTCCCGACGAGGCCCGCGAGTCCGACGATCTCGCCGGCCCGCACGTCGAAGGAGACGCCCTCGAAGGCGGGTGGCAGCGAGAGGTTGCGGACGGACAGCACCACGGGGGCATCCGCGGGAGGGGGTGTCGGGGTCGGGAAGACGAGGTCCAGCGAGCGGCCCAGCATCGCCGTGACCAGCGTGTCCGCCGTCTCGGTCTGCACCGGCACCGTCTTCACGTGCCTGCCGTCCTTCAGCACCGTGACGGTGTCGCAGAGCGCGAGCACGTCCTGGAGGATGTGGGACACGTAGATGATCGTCACGCCCTGCGCGCGGAGGTCGCGCGTGATCTCGAGCAGGCGCGCCGCCTCCTCCCGCGTCAGTGCGGCGGTGGGCTCGTCCATCACGATCAAGCGTGCGTCGCGGACGAGCGCCCGCAGGATCTCGACCTTCTGCTGGTCCGCCGTGCGGAGCGTCTCCACCCGGACGGCGGGGTTCTGCTCGAAGCCGATGCGGGTGGCGATGTCGCGGAACAGGCGCCGCTCTCCGCCGCGGCCGACGAGCCCGTGGCGGCCCGGCTCGACGCCGAGGAAGACGTTGTCGAGCACGGACATCGCGGGCGCGAGGGCGAGCTCCTGGTGGATCAGGGCGATGCCCTCGCGAATCGCGTCGCGCGGCGAGCGGAAGCCGGCCGTGCGCCCGTCGAGGACGATCTCGCCCTCGTCCGGGGCGACGGCCCCGGCGACGATCTTCCCGAGCGTCGACTTGCCCGCGCCGTTCTCGCCGACGAGGGCGTGGATCTCGCCGGGAGCGACGCTCACGCTGACGTCCTCGAGCGCGTGCGCGCCGCCGTAGCGCTTGCTGATGTGGCGGAGATCGACGCGCAGACCGGTTGTGCCGGCGGCCGTGGAGCTGGAGCCGCCGGCTGTGACGTCGCCGGTCACCGCCGGCGGATCGATGGGGCTACCCGCGGGCACTCCGGCCCGCGGGTAGCCCTGGCTCGATGCGAACCGCGAGCGGCTCTCACCACTCGGGCTTGAACTTGCCGATGTTCTGCTTCGTGAGGACGATGCCGACCGGCGAGTAGATCGCGCAGACCTCGATGTCGGGCTTGGCGATCGAGAGCCCGCGCGCGGCCCGGATCGCGAGCTGGGCCGACACGCGCGCCTCGGTGGCGGGCATGAGGCACGTGCTCCCGAACATCTGCCCGTTCCTGATCAGCGCGGCTCCCTGCTTGCTGACCGCGCCGCCGGTGACGAGGACATCCCTCCCGGGCTGCTGTCCCAGGTCCTTGAGGGCGCTGATCACGCCGAAGGCGCCGAGGTCGCCGTCGCTCGCGATCACGTGGACGTCGGAGTGCGTCTGCAGCAGGCTCTTCGTCAGCGTGCGGGCCGTGTCCGGATCGAAGTTGTTGAGACCCGTGGCGACGACCTTGATGTTCGGGTACTTCGCCTTCACCGTCTGCGTGAAGAACTTGCGGGACAGCGACGCCCAGTCGAACGCGAGCGGGCCGTACGTGTAGATCACGTTGCACGGGCTCGCCTTGGCTGCCCTGCACGCCCGGTTGGTGAGGTCGGCGACGGCGATCCCGTTCGTCCGCGCCAGCTCGATCACCGAGGCCGAGAGGCCCGGAATCTGACGCCTGGCCGTGTTCGGGTTCGGCCCGAGCGCGTTGCCAAAGACCACGGTCGGGATCCCCGCCTTGAGCGCGTCGCGCGCGCAGTTCATCAGCGGCGGGCCGGCCACGGCCTTGAGCGCGAAGCCGTCGTACTTGCCGGAGGCGATCGCGTCCTTGCAGTTCGCGATCTCCTTCTGGACGCTGTTGTTCGAGTCGAAGACGACGAACTTCGCGGCCCCGTCGCTCTTCGCCACGGCCTTGAAGTTGTTGATGATCGACTGCTCGACGGGGTTGGACTGGATGGCCACGAAGAGCGCGATCGTCACGGGCTTCTTCGTGGCGTGCGAGGCCGCGCCGGCCCCGCCGCCCAGGGCGGCCGCCGCGAGCGCGGCGAGCGCGAGGACGGCACCGGCGGCCAGAGACCTCTTTCCGGGCGTACGACCAGAGCTGAGCCTCACTGGACTCCTCCTCTCGAGCGGCGGCCGCGAAGCGGAGCAGCCGCCGGCTGGTGTGGCTGGATCGGCACCCGTCGCCGGGAGCCGTCCACCAGTGCTGTACATGGCGCGACGTACGTGGCGGTCACCCGTGGCCGGCCGGACGTCGCAACGCCACGGGCAGGTGCGAGCGCTGGATCGATCGAGTGACCCTCCTCGTGTGTGCGCTATGCGAACAGGTATGCGGAACTCGACAACTATCTCGTCATGCTCCGAGCCTTGTCAAGCAACGCTGCACCCTCGGCGCACGTTCACACCGGGGAGGCGGCGAGGAAGGCGTCGATGGCCGCGAGCACCTCGTGCGGACGCTCCACCGGCACCATGTGACCCGCCCCCGGGACGACGACGGCGGTGGCGTCCGCGATGCGCGCCACGAAGTCCTCCGCGTAGCTCGACGGGACGACCGCGTCCTCGGCGCCGAACACGACGAGCGTACGCGCCTCGATGCGGTGCAGCCGCCGCCCGAGCCCGCGGTCGGGAATCGGCCACATGAACTTCGCCACGGAGGTCATGCCGCGCGCGAGCGAGACGAGCACCTCGATGTCCGGCGGGGCCACCTCGCCGTCGCCGGGAGCCGGTGGGAAGAAGGCCGGGTCCGCGTAGAGGACGCGGGGCAGCTCCGGCAGCGGAACGGCGAAGATGTCGGTCACGGGCTCGTCGTCGCGCCACAACCCGACGGGCGCGATGAGCACGAGCTCGCGCACGCGGCCGGGGTAGTGCGCGGCGAGCTCGGCGGCGATCATGGCGCCGAACGAGTGGCCGACCACCGTCGCCCCCTCGAGGCCGAGCGCGTGGATGACGTCCTCGTAGTGCATGGCGAGCTCGTGGATGTCGCGCACGTCGTCCAGCTCCTCGAGGTCGGCGAACCCCGGCGCCAGTGGCGCCACGACCGCATGACGTTGCGCCAGCTCGCGCACGAGCGGATGGCCCTCGTCGACGCCGTCGGCGGCGTGCAGCCAGACGAGCGGCGGCCCCTCGCCGGTGCGAAACACGACCTGCGCGCGGCCGCCACGCAGCTCGACGGTGTCCCGCGTCAGCACGGTCACGGCACGGGAGCGGTGTCGGGCAGCGGAGCCGGATTGGCCGGCTCGGCCAGCGTGTCCTTCGGCCACCAGTGGTCCTCCCATTCGGCAAAGCGTGGACGCAGGCGCGGGATGACCTCGGCGGCGAACCTCTGCGTGTTGTAGAGGACGCTGTCCTTGGGGAGGTTGCCGAAGTGGAGCTGCACCATGAGGTGCCCGATCCGCAGCGTGTCCGAGAGCTCGGTGAGGCGGTCGACGACGGTGTCGACGCTGCCGGCGATCACGTAGCCGCGCTCGACGATGTCCTTCCACGTCAGGCTCGAGGCCGACATCAGCGCGCCGGCCTTCATCATGCTCGGGATGCTCTTGCGGATCGTCGCGATCGACGTGTACCCCGGCGGGTTGAGGTACACGGGCGGGATGTGCAGGCAGCGGTTGAAGAAGTAGAGCGCCGCCTCCGAGTAGAGGTCCTCGGCCTCGGCGTCCGAGTCGGCGACGCCCACGAACTGGTTGAAGCCGGCGCGGTAGGGGTTCGGCTCGAGCCCGTTCCGCTCCACCGCCTCCCAGAAGCCGTCCATCGTCTGCCGCGCGAACTCGTAGCCGAGGAAGGAGAGGTAGGCGTAGAGGAAGCCCTGCTGCGCGCACCAGTCCCACGTCTCGACACTGCCGCCACCCGGAATCCAAATGGGCGGGTGTGGCTGCTGGATCGGCCGCGGCCACGGGTTGACGTAGCGCATCTGCGTGTACGTGCCGTTGAAGGCGAACGGTGTCTCCTCGCGCCAGGCCCGCAGGATCAGCTCCACGCCCTCGCGGTAGCGCTCGCGCAGCGTGGCCGGGTTCTGGCTGTACGCGAACGCCGTGTCCATGGGCGTGCCCACCGGGAAGCCCGTGACGACCCGCCCGCCGGAGATGACGTCGAGCATCGCCATCTCCTCGGCGACCCGGATGGGCGGGTTGTAGAGGGCGACCGAGTTGCCCATCACGACGAGCTTCGCGTTGCGCGTGCGGCGCGCCAGCGCCGCGGCCATCAGGTTCGGCGACGGCATCAACCCGTACCCGTTCGAGTGGTGCTCGTTGACGCAGATCCCGTCGAACCCGACCTGGTCGGCGAACTCCAGCTCGTCGAGGTACTCGTGGTAGACGTGGTGGCCGAGCTCCGGGTCGTAGAGCTCCTTCACCGGGAGGTCGACCCAGACGCTCGGGTACTTCTCGCGGAACCCGTCCGGCAGGTACGGGTAGGGCATGAGGTGGAACCAGTGGAACTTCATCGTCCTCCTACAGGAGCTTCGTGTTCGGCTCCAGCCCGAGCAGCACGCGGCCGTACAGCTCGAGGTTGATCTTCGGGTTGAGCACGGCGTGCAGGGACAGCGCCTCGATGTCGCGCAGGATGCGCTGGATGGGCACGTGGTCGTGGATCGACGTGGCCCCGCTCGCGTCCTGCAGGATCTGCGTCGCCGAGCGTGCGAGCTCGACCACCCAGCCGAGGTCCATGCGCACCCGGGCCCGCTCCTCGGTGGTGTAGGCGTCGTCCGCGAGCGCCTTGGCGTCGACCAGCTCCGCCGCGCGCCGCGCGTGGTGGGCGGCCGAGTCGAGCTTCATGGCCGCCTCCGCGACCTGCAGGTGCGTGAGCGGGGCGGCGCTCTGGTCGCCGTAGTCCGTGAACGTGATCGCCCTGCCGGGCAGCCGCTCCCGGAACGCCTCCAGCGCCGCTTGGCCCAGCCCGAGCGGGGTGCCGGCGCTGTTGGCGACGATCACGGGCCCGAGCGGCGCACGGTAGAGCGGAACCTCCGCGTTGCGCTGGCTGCGGTAGCGGCCGGCGGTCGCCTCCGGCATCGCCAGCACGCGGTGCTCGGGGACGAGGACGTCGTCTGCCGAGACGCTGCAGCTGCCGGTGCCCCTGAGTCCGCTGACGAACCAGTCGTCGTGGATGGCGAGCTCGGAGTAGGGGATGGCGACCAGCATGTGCCCGCTCTCGGGCGCGCTCCCTTCGCGGAGGGTGCCGAGCACCGCCCAGTGCGCATCCAGGCAGCCGGTGTTGAAGGCCCAGCGGCCGGTCACGCGGTATCCGCCGGCCACAGGCCGCGCGCTGCTCGACGGCGTCGCGACGGCGCTGACGCGCGTGTCGGGCGTCGCGAACACCTCGTCCTGCGCCTCGTCCGCGAACAGGGCGACGAGCCAGGTGCCGATGCTGTAGACGGCCGCCACCCACGAGCTCGAGCCACAGCCCCGGGCGACCTCCGTCAGCACCTCGACCTGCGTCGTCAGCGTGCACTCGTAGCCGCCATAGCGGCGGGGCAGCGTGATCCGGAAGACGCCCGCCTCGGCCAGGGCGGCGATGCACTCCGGCGCCACCCGCCGCTCGTGCTCCGTCGTGAGGGCGTGCTCGCGCAGGAGCGGCACGAGCGCCGCGGTGCGCTGGACGACCCCCTCGGCCGCGTCGACGCCGGCGGCGACGGAGCTCACTGGCCCGGGGTCCCCTGCGCAGCGCCTGCGGAGGCGCGCTCGCCGAGGTAGCTCGCGATCAGCAGCTGCTGGTCGGCGCGCAGCGTCTCGGCGCTCGCGTGCACGACGACCTCGCCGTGCGAGAGCACGTAGCCCCGATCGGCGATCTCGAGCGCGAGATGGACGTGCTGCTCGACGAGGAGCACGGCACAGCCCGAGTCGAGCGCGTACTGCCGCACGACCGGGAGCAGCCGCTCGACGATCAGCGGCGCGAGGCCGAGGCTGAGCTCGTCGAGGAGGAGCAGCCGCGGGCGGCGCGCGAGCGCCCGGGCGACGGCGAGCATCTGCTGCTCGCCGCCGGAGAGGAGCCCGCTGCGGCGCGTGCGGATCTCGCGCAGCAGCGGGAAGTACTCGTAGGCCAGATCCTCGTCGAGCCGCTCGCCGCGATGGCCGAGGCGGAAGTGCTCCGCCACCGTGAGGCCGAAGAAGATCCCGCGGCCCTCCGGCACGTGGGCGATGCCGAGCCGGGCGCGGGCGCTCGGCGAGACGGAGGCGAGATCGTCGCCGCCGAGGACGACGCGGCCGCTCATCGGCTTCACGATCCCGGAGACCACGCGCAGCGTCGTCGTCTTCCCGGCCCCGTTCGCCCCGAGCAGCGAGACGACCTCGCCCGGCGCGACGGTGAGGTCGAGGTTGCGGATCACGGCGGCCTGGTCGTAGCCGGCAGTGACGCCCTCCAGGGCGAGCAGCGGCTCGCTCACGCCGTCTCCGTTGTCGCGCGGGCTGCCTGCTCCACCGCCTGCTTCGTCTCGGCGGCCGCGCTGCCGAGGTAGGCGGCCACGACCTTCTCGTCGCGGCGCACGGTGTCGGGCGCGCCCCGGGCGATGACCTTGCCGAACTCGAGCACGACGACATGGTCGGAGATGCCGAGCACGAGTCCCATGTCGTGGTCGACGAGCAGCATCGCGGTTCCCGCCTCGACCACCTGGCGCAGGCGGCGGGCGAGCTCCGCGCTCTCGCCCACGTCCAGCCCCGCCGCCGGCTCGTCGAGGCAGACGATCCGCGGCTCGGCCGCGAGCGTGCGCGCGATGCCGACGAGCTTGCGCTGGCCCTGCGAGAGCTCGCTCGGCATCGCCTCGACGTGGTCCTCCAGGCCGAGCAGCTCCAGCGCGCGGTCGGCCGCGTCCGTGCTCACGACCGCCCGCGACACCACCTCTTTGAGCGTCGTCCGGATGCTGGGCCGATGCGAGGCGACGACGAGGTTCTCGCGCACGGTGAGGTCGTCGAAGAGCTCGATCGACTGCCAGGTGCGCGCCAGGCCGAGCCTGGCACGGACGTGGGGCCTGAGACCGGAGATGTCGCGCCCGTCGAGCGCGACGTGGCCGCGATAGGGGACGAAGCCGGTGACGGCGTCGATGAACGTCGTCTTGCCGGCCCCGTTCGGCCCGATCAGCCCGACGAGCTGCCCCTCGCCGACGGCGAGGTCGACGCCGTCGACCGCCCGGACGCCGCCGAAGCTCACGCCGATCCCGGTCGCGTCGAGCACCGCGCTCATCGCTCGCGGCCTCCGGGGGCGGTCGCCCCCCCACGCTGGCGGACGGTCGCGAGACGGCCGGCGGGCATGGCCCTGGCCGCCGCGCGCCTCTTCTTCTCCTCCTTCTTCCGGTGGGCGGTGCCGGCGATCCCCTCGGGGTTGACGAGGAGCGTCACGATGAGGGCGATGCCGCCGATCAGGAGCGCCCAGGTACCGGAGAGACCGAGCCCCTCGTCGAAGGCGTGCGGGAGCAGTCCCTCGGTCGCGCCGACGCCCGCGACGACCGCGCCCGCGACCATCGTGATGCCGCCGAAGTAGGCAAAGGCGATGAGCCCGAGCGCGGCGAGTGCCCCGAACCGCCCGGCGCTGACCGAGCCGAAGTTGTACGCGTAGAGGCCGCCGGCCATCCCGGCGATGAACGCGGCGATGCCGAAGCCGGCGAGCTTCGTGTTGCGCACGTTGATGCCCGCCGCGGCCGCCGCGCGCTCGTTCGAGCGCACGGCCAGCATCCGCTGCCCCAGGCTCGAGCGCCGGACGTTGGCGACGAGCAACGCGAGGAGAATCGTGGCAGCGAGCACGAGGAAGCCGAACACGGGGCTGGGAAGCTTGTCGTCCAGGCCTCTGAACGGCGCATCCGGCGACAGGTTGAGCCCGCCGAGCTCCGGCTGCGCGACGGGCGACCCTCTGGGCCCACCGCCCCAGCGTGAGTTGAGGAAGCCGAACTGCTCGAGGGCGACCGCAGCTGCGAGCGTGACGACCACGAGGCTCACCCCGCGCACGCGCAGCGCGGAGACCGCCACGAGCATCCCGACGATCGTGGCCACGGCGGCCCCGATCAGGAGCGAGATCGGGAACCGTGCCCAGATGCCGCCGGCGTCGGTCGTGAGGTGGGACATCGTGAAGCCGGCGACGCCGGCGAGCGCGAGCTGCACGACGGAGATCTGGCCGACGAAGCCGACGATGACGACGAGCGAGAGGCAGATGACGATGCCGAGCAGGGAGTTGATCAGCGCCTGCCTGAAGTCGTACGGGAACACGACGAGGCAGATCGCTCCGACGAGCGCCGCGATCACGGCCGGCCGCAGCAGCCGCTCGGGCCGGGGGACGGCGGGAAGCCGCTTCTCGACCAGCTCGCCGCGGCCCGGCAGGCTCGCCCCCCGCAGGAACAGCGCCAGGACGATGACGAGGAAGACGAACAGCTCCGACAGCCCTCGGAGGGGGGCGCCGCCGGAGTCCGTCGGGAACCAGCTCTGCGTCGACCAGTAGACGAGGAGCGACTGCCCCATGCCGATTGCGAGGCCGGCGAAGCAGGCGATGAAGAACGACGTGAAGCCGGCGAGCAGGGCCGCGCCCAGCGCAGGGACGACCTGGAACGCCAGCGTCCGCGAGTCGAGCGCGATCAGCGGCGCCACCAGCACTCCGAGCCCTCCCGCGACGACGCTCGCGAGCACGGTGTTGACGACCGCGAGCCGGCTGGGAGACAGGCCCGCGAGCATCGCCGAGACCTCGTTCTCGGACGCCGCCCTCGTCGACAGGCCGAACCGCGTCCAGCGGTAGACGGCGGCCAGCACGACCGCCACGACGATCACGATCCCCGCCAGCCAGAATCTGTCCTTCGGGACGACGCGGTCGAAGACGGTGAACGTATCGGAGGAAAGGACCGAGGGCGCGGACTTCGAGCTCGAGCCGAACACCACGATCACGCCGGCCTCCAGGACCAGCAGAAGGCCGAGCGAGGCGGCCAGCTTGGCGAGCGGCGCCGTGTTCCGGAGCGGGCGGAAGATGGCCAGCTCGATCAGGACGCCGAAACAGGCCATGCATGCGAGCGTCAGGGCGAAGGCGGGCGCGGACGAGAGATGGAAGCCGAAGTAGCCGGTCTTGAACGCCCAGAAGAAGTACGCGGCGAGCATCGCGATCGCGCCGGTGGCCAGGTTGATGACCCCCGAGCCCCGGTAGATGAGGACGACGCCGATCGCGATGCTCGCGATGAGTGCGCCGGCGCCCAGCCCCAGGGCCGCGAAGAGGATGACGTTCTGCATCCGCGGTCAGTCTCCCACAGGCATGCGGGCCCGGCCCTTTGCCGGGCCCGCATCCGTCGGTCGGCGTGTCTACCTCCCGGGCGGCTTCAGCCACCCCGAGGAGACCTTCCACTTGCCCTTGCCGGTGTAGTTGTAGAACTGCGTCTGGTTGCCGCAGACCGCCGGCTCCCCCGGGGACACCTTCCCGCAGCCGATCTCCGGCGCCGCCAGGATCAGGGGGCCCTTGAAGGCCTTGAGCCCGGCGCTCACCGTCGCGGGAGTGAGCTTGGAGAACGGGATCGTGTTCATGACCTTCACGGTCGCGAGCAGCTCTTCCCAGGCGAGCTCCGCGAAGACGTTGAGCATGTTCGCCACGGTCGTCTTGTACTGGAGGCCCTTCTTGAGGTAGAGCTTCGACTGCGGGCTCGACAGGTTGACGAGCGTCTGGGCGATGCCGTACGTCCACAACGGCAGGTCGCCGTTTGCGTAGGCCGCACGTGGGATGAAGAGGCAGAGCGGCGTCGAGAGCACCGGCTTCGTGTAGCGGATCTGGTCCAGGGCTCGCGCGAACGGCACGCAGTCGGTGAAGCCGAGCGCCGGGATGATCATGTCGGCCGAGCTGGCCTGCGTCGCCGGCCCGAGGAGGTCGGTCGCGAGCTGCGGCGTGGCGATCATCGTCACCTGCTTCCCGACCTGCTGCATCGCCCGACGCAGGGCGAAGGCAGCCGTGTCGGCTCCGGGCTGGTTCGGATAGACGATGGCAACGGTCCGCACGTTCGGCAGGAACCGCCGCGTGTACGTGCCGAAGGGCCCAAGCACGCTCGTCTGGCTCCCGTTCAGGAAGAAGGCGTTCCTCGCCGTGGGGTCGGCTCCGGAGACCGCGACCCCGCCGATGATGGGCTTGGTGCCCTTCACCGTCGCGTAGATCGACTGGTTCCCGACGACGACGGCGCCGAAGAGAATGGCCTTCATGTTCCTGTCGTTCGCCATCTGCTGGCCGCACCGCACGCCTTCCTCTTCCGCCTCGGCGATGAAGCACTCGTTCAGCCGGATCGGGTGGCCATGGACGCCGCCGAGCTCCGCGTTCACCATCCTCACAGCGGCTCTCGCGACGTCCGTCACCTGCGGGAAGTTGAAGTTGGGCGGGCCGCCCTGGCCGTTGATCCAGCCGAGGACGACGGGGGACAGGTTGGACCTCGCCTTGCCCTTGCCGCCGACGTACGCCTGGTAGTCCAGGACCGCCGACCTCGGGGTTGCCGCCGTCGCGGCCACCGCGGCCGCCAGTGCCAGCATGAGAGCTGCGACGAGCACGCGCACGCGCCGCCCCGCCACGGCGCCCGACGTCATTGCTGAGCGCATTCCTCTCCTCCTCTCGTTGGGAAGAGCCGTTGAGCTGGACGTCCTCGATCCGCGACCCGCACGCAGCCGGCGTGGGCCTGCTCGCCGGGGGCCGGCATCGGCGCCGACCGGAACGCGTCCCCTACCACGGGCCCGCGTTCGCGCTGCGGACGGACGTGCGGATAGCGCGGACTATCCCGCGGGCGGCGAAAGCTGTCAAGCGAGACTGCACAACGAGGCCGATCTCATCGTGTAGCTTTGCTGCACAGGCGCGAGTGGTCACCTAGACTCACCGCCGATCCGGCATGCCTTCCTTCGACGAGCGACATCTCGCTGTCAGGGACGTCGACACGGCCGTCCTCATGGCCGGCGACGGAGACCCACTCGTGTTCTTCCACGGGGGCGGCGTGATCGAGGGCTTCGACTGCTTCCTGCCGCTTGCGGAGCGCTTCCGCTTCGTCGTGCCGTTCCACCCGGGGTTCGGCGCGTCGGACGACGACCCGGCCGTCGCCGGCATCGATGACTGGGTGGCCCGCTACGTCGAGCTGTTCGACCAGCTGGGGCTGGAGCGGGTCGTGCTCTTCGGCCATTCCCTCGGCGGCTGGCTCGCCGCCCGCTTCACGATCGCGCACCCCGAGCGCGTGCGGCGTCTCGTGCTCGCGAGCCCCGCCATGATGAACGTCCCGGAGCATCCGCCCGCCAACCTCGGGGAGATGTCGCCGGAGCAGATCTACGCGGCGCTGACGAAGGACCCCGCCGTCTTCGCAGGACGGATCCCGCAGCCGCTGGACGACGCGTTCGTCGGCGCCCGCATGCGCGAGGCGCAGTCGGTGGGCCGGGTCGTCCCGGGGCCGTTCGATCCGGTGCTCGAGGAACGGCTCGGCTCGGTGCGGGCACCGACGCTCCTGCTCTGGGGCGAGGACGACCAGATCGTCCCGGTCGGCCACGCGCCTGCCTGGGCGGAACGCATCCCGGAGATCGAGACGCGCGTCTTCCCCGGGCGCGGGCACCTGCTCTTCCACGAGGACCCCGAAGCAGTGGCTGCGGTGCTGGAGTTCGCAAGCGACTAGGAGGTGCGACACGGTGGCCGGTGCCGCCGACACGACGACAGCCGTCGCTTCGCCACCGGAGCCCGATCTCACGCCGGAGGAGATGATCGCTCGCGCGGTTGCCTTGCGGCCGGCGCTCGTCGCCCAGCAGGCGGAGTGCGAGGAGCGGACCTACTACTCGCAGGAGCTGCACGAGGAGTTCCTCGCGGCGGGGTTCTACCGCCTCTACGTGCCGCGCCGCTACGGCGGCTACGAGTTCGACGTGCCGACGTACGTGCGCGTCGTGCTCGAGCTCGCGCGAGGGTGCTCGTCGGCCGCGTGGTGCATGGCGCTCGCCGCCGCGCACGCGCTGCAGGTCGCCTCCTGGTGGGAGGAGCAGGCGCAGGCGGAGATCTTCGGCGACGGCGACTTCCGGGCGGCGTCCGTGGCGACGCCGATCGGCCCCGCCACGCGGACCGACGGCGGGTGGGAGCTCAACGGACGGACGGCGTATGCCTCGGGGATCCCGTACTCGACCCACTACATGGGCCAGGCGGTGATGGGCGAGGACGCCCAGGGCCTGCCGCGCATGCTGCTCTTCGTCGCCCCGAGGAGCGAGTGGACGATGCTCGACGACTGGGGCGACCTCCTCGGGCTCAAGGGCAGCGGCTCGCAGAGCATCGTCTTCGAAGGCGGACGGATCCCCGCCCACTGGGCGCTCGAGGACACGTTCATGATCGACGTGGACCCGAGCGACGGGACGCCGGGCCTGCGGCTGCACGGCAACCCGATGTACGGCGGGCGCGCGATCTCGTGCTTCACGATGACGCTCGCCGCGATCATGGTGGGCGCCGCGTACAACGCCCTCGACGAGTACGAGACGATGATGAGCACGAAGACGGCGCCGCTGCCGCCGTTCGTGCCGCGCAGGCTCGACCTCGACTACCAGCGGCACTTCGGTCGGGCGCTCGCGAAGATCGCGACCGCGGAGGCGGCGCTGCTGAACGCGGCCGACCAGCACATGGCGCTGTGCCGGCGCTTCGTGGAGAAGGGCGTCCCGTACGGGTACGGCGACGACCAGCAGCTCGGCTGCATCGCACGGGAGGTGATGCTCCAGACCTGGGAGACGATGCAGAGCGACATCTTCCGTACCGCGGGCTCGAGCGCCGCGGGCAGGGGCCAGCGCATCGAGCGGCTCTATCGCGACATGTCGATGGTCAACAGCCATCGCAACACGGTGCTTCGCGACTGGGCCTTCCGCGAGCTCGCGCGCTGGAGGCTCGGCCTGCCCCGCGACTGGGAGCGCGTGAACGTGCCGGCTCCCCGGAGCTGAGCCGGGACGCGAAAACGGGGCGACGGACGACCCTGCGCCGCCGTCGGTCGCCGGGACGAAGGAAAGGAGACGGGAATGAAGGTTCGCACGGTATCGCGGCTCCTCGCCGGATTGGCAGTCGTCTGCCTCATGCTCACGCTCGGAGTGAGCTTCGCCCTCGCCGACGACGACGACGGAGACCGGTCGGGCTCGAGGCAGTCGAAGGCCTGCGCACACGGCGGGCAGCTCGAGCGCAACAAGCGCAACGTCGTCGCCTACTACGAGACCGCGTTCAACGACAAGGACCCCGAGAAGGCGGTCCGGCTCTACGGCGGAGACCGATACATCCAGCACAACCCGCTCGCGGCCAACGGCTTCCAGGCGTTCATCGAGTTCGTGAACACGTTCACGGGCCAGTTCCCGGACATCCACATCGACATCCGACGCGTCGTCGCGGAATGCGACCTCGTCGTCACGCACGGCCTCCTGACCGGCACACCGTTCGGCGCCCTCGGGAGCAAGGTGGTCGACATCTTCCGCGTCGACCGGCGCGGGAAGATCGTCGAGCACTGGGACGTGCTCGCGGCGATCTCCCCGACGTCGGCGAACGGCAACCCGGAGGTGTGACCTGGCACGGCGCAGGTCTCGCGGACAACATTCTGGCGTTCGTAGGGGCGGGAGCTATCCCGCCCCTACGCGGTTCGCGCGGGCGGGCCAGCTCGGCCTGGTGGACTCCCCGGGATCCCTAGAGCTCGCGGAGCGCGGGCGCGAGCGCACGCAGCGGCGCGAGGTCGATCTGCCCGCGACCGGCCAGCGGCTGGATGCACACGTGGTCGGCGCCCGCGGCCAGGTGCTCCTCGATCCGCCCGCGGATCGCGGCCTCGTCGCCCCAGGCGACGAGCGCGTCGACGAGCGCGTCCGAGCCGCCGTCCGCCCGGTCGTCGTCGGCCCAGCCGAGCCCGCGCAGGTTGTCGGCGGAGTTCGGCGCCGTCAGGTAG
>DATBIN010000078.1:0-25258 GCA_036556925.1 Gaiella sp. | reverse complement strand
CTGGGCCCTGCTCGTCTTCGCGACGCTCGGCCCGCTCGTGCTCACGAACGTGTTCTGGTTCCGCGCGCTCGACCGCATCGGCCCCGCGCGCGCGACGCTGGCAGCCAACCTCCAGCCGTTCGTGGCGGCGCTCGTTGCGGTGGTGCTCCTCTCCGAGCCGCTCGACGTGCTCCAGGTGCTCGGCGGCCTGTTGATCGGGGTCGGCATCCTCGCCGCACGGCGGCGGCGGACGGCGGCGGTCCAGAGCGTCCAGTAGGCGTAGCCTTCGCCGCGGATGACCCCGGAGCGCCGCACCGCTCTCGCCTCGGTCGCGGCCGCGGCCGTGCTGATCGGGATCAAGCTCGTCTCGGGCCTCGCGAGCGGGAGCCTCGCGTTCGTGGCCGAGGCGGCCCACAGCGGCACGGACCTCGTCGCCGCGCTGCTCACCTTCTACGCCGTGGGCTACGCCAAGAAGCCGGCCGACGCGGGCCATCTCTACGGCCACCTCAAGGCCGAGCACCTGGCCGCGCTCGCCGAGGCCGCCTTCCTCGTGCTCGTCAGCCTCGGGGTCGCGGTCCTCGCCGTGCTGCGGCTCGCGGGCGTGATCTCGACGGAGGTCGACGCCGCCTGGTGGGCGTTCCTCGCCGTCTTCCTCGTGCTCACGATCGACCTCGTCCGGACCGTCGTCTCCTACCGCTCGGCGCGGCGCTACACGAGCGCGGCCCTGCTCTCGAACGCGCTCCACTTCGGAAGCGACTTCGTGGGCACCCTCGCCGTGCTCGGCGGCCTGATCGCCGCGCGCGCCGGTTGGCCGGCGGGCGACTCGGTGGCCGCGCTCTTCGTCGCCGGGCTCGTCGTCGTCGCCGCGGGCCGGCTCATGCGCCGGAACGTCGACGTCCTCATGGACCGTGCGCCCGCCGACGCGGTGCGCACCGCACGCCGGGCCATCGCGGCGCTCGAGCCGCCGGTCGAGCTGCGGCGGCTGCGGTTGCGCCAGGCCGGCGGCCGCGACTTCGCGGACGTCGTCATCGCCGTCTCGTCCGCGGCGGCCGTCGGCCAGGGGCATGCGGCCGCCGACGGCGTCGAGGCGGCGCTGCGCGCCGCGCTCCCGGGGATCGACGTCGTCGTGCACGTCGAGCCCGGGGCCGCGGAGTTCGCGCTGCGAGAGCGGGTGCGGGCGGCGGCGATGACGGTGCCGCGGGTGCGCGAGATCCACAACCTGACCATGCTCGAGCTCGATGCCGGCACGGAGGTGTCGCTGCACCTGAAGCTGCCGGGCGAGACGTCGCTCGACGTCGCGCATGCCGCGGCGGAGGAGGTCGAGCGCGCGATCGTGGCGGCGGTGCCCGAGGTGGTACGCGTGCAGACGCACATCGAGCCGCTCGCGGAAGCGGCCCCGGGCATCGAGACGCTCGAGGATCCGGCGGAGATCGACCGCATCGTCCGCGAGGAGACCGGCCAGGGGCCCAGGGAGGCGCGCGTCCTGACCACCCCGGACGGCAGGGTCGTCTTCCTCACCCTGGGGCTCGACTCGGCCGTGTCGCTCGCCGAGGCGCATGCCCGCGCGACGGCCGTCGAGGCTCGCGTGCGTCGCGCGCTCCCGGACGTGGCCGACGTGATCGTCCACACCGAGCCCTGACGTGGGGGAACCGCGGCCCTTGCCGTTCGGTTGAATGGACGTGTGAAGCTCTGCATGTTCCATCCCGAGGACCATCCGCTCGAGCGGGGCTGGGTCGGGCGCGTGGACGGCGATCGCGTGATCCAGCTCGCGGCACAGACGCTGCAGTCCTTCTTCCTCGGCGGCGGACGTGCCCGCGAGCACGCGGAGTACACGCTCGACGCGGTCACGCTGCTGGCGCCGGTGCAGTATCCGCCGACGGTGCGGATCTTCGACGCCGCGGAGCGGTTCCGCTTCGCCAACGCCAGCGCGGTCGTCGGTCCCGGGACGCCGGTCCACCCGCCCGCGCGCCGCCTCGACGGGATCGCGCGCCTGGCGGCAGTCGTCGGCGCCGAGGGCGCGATCGCCGGCTTCACCGCCCTGCTCGAATGGGTGGCGCCGGAGCTGCCGGAGGCGAAGCGCGCGGACTTCGGGCTCGTGCTCGGCCCGACGGTCGTGACCCTGGACGTGGCCGATCCGGGTGCTTTCGCGACCGTCATCCGGCGGGCCGGTGACGGCGACGGGACGACCGCGGCGGCGGCCACGGCGTTCGACTGGGAGGCGGCACGGGCGTTCGCCGAGCGGGGAACGTTCCTGCGAGCGGGCGACGTGCTCGCGGGGCCGCCGCTGGGAGCGGCCGAGGACGTCTCGGACGGCCTCGAGGTCGACGTCGAGGAGATCGGAACGCTCGTCTGCCCGGTCGCGGAGGCGACGTGAGGCGCGGCCAGCTCGTCGTCGACTGGGACGGGACGGTCACCGAGCGCGACTCGCTGCACATGCTGCTCGAGCGCTTCGGCGACCTCGAGGTCTACCGCGCCGCCGAGGAGGAGCTCGGGCACCGGCTGACCCTCAACGAGGTGATCGCGGTCGAGATGCGCACGGTGCGCGCGCCGTACGACGAGGTGCTCGAGTGGCTGCTCGCCGAGGTGCGCGTGCGGCCCGGCTTCGCCGCGCTCGTCGCCGGGCACGACACCGTCGTCGTCTCCGCCGGCTTCCACGAGCTGATCGAGCCCGTCCTCGCCCGCGAGGGGATCGAGGTCCGGGTCGTGGCCAACCGCATCGATCCTCGCCCGGAGGGCTGGGAGGCGAGCTTCACCAACGGCCTCCCCTGCGAGGTCTGCGGCGAGCCCTGCAAGCGGGCGGCCGTCCGGGAGCTCGGCGGCTTCGCGTTCGTCGGGGACGGCGTCTCCGACCGGTGCGTGGCGCTCGCGGCAGCGCGCGTGTTCGCCCGTGACGGCCTGGCCACCTGGCTCGACGAGCAAGGCGTGCCGTACGAGCCGTTCGACGACTTCGTCGACGTGGCCGCGCGGCTGTAGCCGCCCGTCGGGCCTCCGCAGAGCACCGGCGCAGCCCGTGGATCGTCAGCGTAGGCTGACCGTGCCGGCGGTGGTCTACCCCCTCGGCTGCCGCCGGCTTCGCCTCGGCGCGTGCCGGAGCGCGTCGGGTAGCGTCGCTTGCACGTGGCGTTCCTCGCCGTTCCGCAGCCGTACGACTTCGCGTTGTCGACCTATCGCTTCCAGGTCTACGGCTCCGACCGCGCCACGGCGTGGCACGAGGGCGCGCTGCACCGGGTCGTCTCCGGAGCCGTGGTGCGGATCGCCGCCGCCCCGGGCGGCGTCGACGTGGAGCCGCTCGACGCCGAGACCGAGCCGGTCGTCCGTCATCTCCTCGGCCTCGTCCTCGACACGGACGGCTTCTGGACGGCATCGCGGCGCGACCCGGTCGTCGCCGGGCTGCAGCCTGCCCTGCGGGGATTCCGGCCGCCGCTCGCCCCCGATCCCTGGGAGGCGCTCGTCACCTCGATCTGCGCGCAGCAGGTCTCGCTGCACGCCGCATTCGCGATCCGCGCCCGCCTGGTCGAGCGCCACGGCGACCCGTACGGCACGGTGTGGGCCTTCCCCGGTCGCGATCGCGTCGCGGCCCTCGCCGAGCGGGACCTCGTCGAGCTCGGCTTCTCGCGCCGCAAGGCGGAGTACGTGCTCGGGCTCGCCAGATGTGGGCTCGACCTCGATGCGCTCGGCTCGCTGCCGGACGAGGAGGTGATCGAGCGGCTCACCGGCATCCGCGGCCTGGGACGCTGGACGGCGGAGTGGTTCCTCGCGCGCTCGCTCGGGCGGCCGGACGCCTGGCCGGCGGGCGACCTCGGGCTGCGCCGGGCGGTCGAGCGGCTCTATGGTGAGGGTCCCATGACGGAGGCGGACGTGCGTGCGCTCGGAGACCGGTTCGCGGGCCGTCGCACCGTCGCGGCGCAGGTGCTGCTCGCCGGGGCGAGGGCCGCGGCATGAGCGTGCGGCGCGCGACGACGGACGACCTCCCGGCCCTGATGGAGCTCTGGCGCGCGTTCGAGCGCGAGGTCCCCGCAGCGTCGCACGTGCAGGTGGACCACGACCGGGAGCTACGCGAGATCCGCGACATCGTCGAGGGCGAGCTGGCGTTCCTGGCGGAGAACGACGGGGCGCCGAGCGGCTTCGTGCTGTGCCGCCGCCGCGGCCCGGGCGTCGCCTACCTGTCCGACCTCTACGTCGTGCCCTCGGCCCGGCGTGGGGGACTGGCGACGGCGCTCGTCCGCGAGGTCGCGGAGACGCTCGCGGAGCAGGGCATCGACCATCTCGAGCTCGAGGTGCAGGCCGCCAACGCGGGGGCCCGCGTGGTCTACCAGCGCTGGGGCTTCGTCGAGCACCTGCTGACTCTCAACGCCCCCGTCGAGCAGCTGCGCGAACGGCTCGCACCGGGCCGGCATGCGCTCTCGTTCGCCTCCATCCACGTGCAGACCGACGACCGCGGCTGGGTCGAGCGCACGGTGGCGCAGTTCGCTCCGCGCATCGGCTCGAAGCGGAGCCGGGTGGAGGGGCCCCGCAACGGGTGGACGACGGTGTACGACGAGGTGGCGGACACCGACCCGGGAGCGCTCCTGCGGTTCTCGCGGGAGATCTCCGACCGCATGGGCGCCATCGTCATCGCGCTCGCGTTCGAGGTCGACCAGGTGGTGCGCATGATCGCCCTCGACCGCGGCGGCATCGTCGACGAGTATCTCTCCGTGCCCGAGTTCTACGGACAGCTGCCGCCCGGCGACGTGATCGGGCTGGCGGCCAACCCGACCGTCCTCTCGAGGCTGACGGGCGCCGACCCGGCGCGGGTGCGCGCAGTGGCCCGCACGGCCGCGACGCCGGCCGAGCTCCCCCCGCCGCGGGAGCTTCTGCGGGAGCTCGGATCGCTCCTCGGGCTCGAGGGCGTCGACTACGGATACGAGGGGCCCTGATGCTGACGCTCTACGACGCCGCCCGGTGTCCCTTCTGCGCACGCGTGCGGATCGTCCTCGCGGAGAAGGGCATTCCCTACGAGACGGTCGCGATCGACCTGGACGACCGGCCGGCGTTCATCGTCGAGCTCAACCCGCCCTCCGGGCGGGTCCCCGTCCTCGACGACGACGGCTGGGTGCTGCCGGAGTCCGCCGTGATCTGCGAGTACCTCGAGGATCGGCACCCCGCGCCGCCGCTGCTGCCGCTCGACCCTGGCGAGCGCGCCGCCGTGCGGCTGCTCGTCTTCCGCTTCTCCGACCTCGAGCGTCCGTACTACGCCGTTCGGCGGGGACAGGACGAGGCGCGCCCGGCGCTCGCCGCCGCCTTCGGGTGGCTGGACGCCTTTCTCGCGGCGATGCCCTACCTGAGCGGCCGCGCGTTCGGCCTCGCCGACGTCGCCTACCTGCCCTGGGTGATCCGCGCGCGCGACCTGCTCGGCATCGACCTGGACGCGACCCCGGCGCTGCAGGCCTGGCTCGGGCGGGTGGGCGAGCGGCCGTCGGTCGCCGCCGAGCTCGAGATCGTGGCCGGGCTGGCTGCTGCACGGTGAGCACCTCCGACGGGAGCGACGTCACGCTCGACGAGCTCGCCGCGAGGCTCGAGGACGAGACGCTCGTCCTCGTCGACGTGCGGAGCGCCGTCGAGTTCACGGGCGAGCGAGGGGCGCCTTGCGACCCTCGCCAGGGTCACATCCCCGGCGCCCGGCACCTCGAGCTGATGGAGCTCCTCTCGCTCAGCGCGGAGGAGCTTCGCGCGCGCATCGGCGCGCCGGAGGGGGCGGAGGTGGTCGCCTATTGCCACTCGGGCAGCCGGTCGTCGTACGCCGTGCAGGCGCTGCGCCAGGCCGGGTACCGGGCGCGCAACTACGTCGGCTCGTGGCACGAGTGGTCACGCGATCCGACGCTGCCCGCCGCGTAGAGGGGGCATCGGCCCTACAGGGCGGCGGCCGACCCGAGGAACGCCTCGCAGAGCATCCTGCCGCAGGTGTTCCATGCACCGAGGTGCTCGTCCGTCTCCCGGCGGAGCTCCCCGGCCGGCTTCGGCAGCTCGGCGGCGCCGTGCGCGAACCACGTGTCCAGCATCTGCCTCGTCACCTCGGGGTGGAACTGAAGGCCCCAGGTACGGTCGCCGATCCGGTACGCCTGCGGTGCGGCGCCGTTGGCGGCGAGCAGGACGCCGCCCTGCGGCAGCTCCCAGGTGTAGTAGTGCCACTGGAAGGCGACGACCGGCGAGGGGAGCGTCCCGACCACGGGGTCCGCGCGCCCGTCGTCCGTCAGCTCGATCTCGTGCCAGCCGACCTCGGCGAGCGGTGAAGGCCCCACCTCGCCTCCGACCGCACGGGCGATCAGCTGGGAGCCGAGACAGACGCCGAGGAGCGGCACGCCCTCGTCGAGCGCAGCCCCGATCCACTCGGTCTCGCCGGGGAGCCAGGGATGCTCGGCGTCCTGATCGGGGTGCATGGCGCCGCCGAAGACCATGATCGCGTCGTAGGCGGCCGGGTCCGCCTCGTGCGGCCCGTCCGGCGCCAGCCAGCGCTCGTGGACGTGGCCCGCCTCGACGGCGACCGTCTCGAAGAGCCCGCCTCCGCCGGTCTCGGTGGGATCGTGGACGACGGAGAGCACGCGCACCGTGGCCGAAACGTACCCGCCGGTGGGTTCGGAGGCAGCAGGCCGGGGGACCTCACCCGCTCAGGGGCGCGCCGAGCACGACGGCGGCCGCGCCCACCGTGCCTGCAGCGAGGAGCGTGAGCACGACCCCGCGACGGACGAGGAAGAGCGCCACCGCTGCGCCGGCGAGCACGGTGACCTGCCAGGTCTCGTCGATCGCGAGGGCGAGGGGGATCGCCGAGCCGAGGATGGCGCCGATCGCCGCCGGCGCCGCACCGTCGAGGAAGGCCCGCACGTCGCGATTGGCGAGCAGCCGGTCGAAGCGCTCCGCGCCGAACAGCACGAACGCGAACGACGGCGCGAAGGCCACGAGCGAGGCGAGCAACGCGCCGGGCATCCCGGCCGCCGCATATCCGACCACTGCGACGGTGTGCACGACGGGCCCCGGCGTGACCTGGCCGAGGGCGACGGCGTTGAGGAACTCGCCGTTCGTCATCCACCCGTAGCGGTCGACGGCGTCCGCCTGCATGAGCGGGATGATCACGAAGCCCCCGCCATACGAGAGCGCACCGACCTTGAAGGCGACCCAGCCGAGCGCGGCGAGGCCGCCGCTCGCCGCTGCGAGCGGAAGCACGGCGGCCGGCTGGAGCGTGAGGAGTCCCTGCGCGTGGCCCCCGGCTCGCCGCCACGCGGCTTCCACGAGGCCGCAGCCCAGCAGCACGAGCACGAGCCACGGGCCCAGCGTCGCCGCCGCGACACCGCCGAGCAGGGCGTACGCCAGCAGTCTCCGGCGGGCCGTCGGCTGCGCGCGGCGCCACGCCGGCCCGATCAGCGCGAGACCCGCATGGAGCGCGACCGCCGCCACCGCGGCGCCGGCGCCCGCTCCCGCGCCGCGCACCCAGTCGGGCGGCGAGCCGAGGAACAGCGCAGCCAGCGCGAGGATGAGCACCAACCCCGGGAGGATGAAGCCGAGGCCGCCGACGATCGCCCCCGCCGCTCCGCGCAGCCGCCAGGCCGAGAAGATGGCGAGCTGTGTCGAGGCCGGGCCGGGAAGCAGGTTCGTCGCCGCGATCGCGTCCTCGAACCGGCGCGGGGCGATCCACCGCCTGCGCTCGACGCAGAGCTCGCGCAGCAGCGAGATGTGCGCCGGGGGCCCGCCGAACCCGACCGAGCCGATGCGCCCCCATTCGCGCGCGATCGTCGCGAGCGACGGAGGAGGGCCGTCGCGATCGATATCGGAATCCGACATCGAGTTACGATATCAGCGTCCGATGAGACGAAGACGTGTGAGCCAGGGTGGGCCCGGCCGGCCGGCGGCGCTGAGGCGCTTCCTGCGCGGCGCCGTCGAGCTGCACATCCTCCTGCACGCGGCGCAGGGCGAGGTGCACGGGGCGTGGATGAGCGAGGAGCTGGCGCGCCACGGCCACCGCATCAGTCCGGGCACGCTGTACCCGACGCTCCACCGCATGGAGGCGGAGGGGCTGCTGCGCTCCCGCCGGGACGTCGTCGAGGGGCGCACGCGCCGGCTCTACACCGCGACGCCGGCTGGGCGCCGCGCGCTCGAGCAGGCGAGGCACGCCCTGCGCGAGCTGGCCGACGAGGTGTTGTCCGAGAGCTCGGCGACCGGGCCTCGCAAGGGCGTCTGACACCGAGTCGCGCCCCGGCTCAGAACAACGTCGGCGCGAGCGGGGGCGGCTCGATGCCGCCCGAGGCGGCAACCCCCGCCTCGTCGAGCAGGCCGCGGAAGATGGCGGCGCTCCGCGGGGCGAAGTCGTCCCGGTTGTTGTTGAAGAGGGCGTAGACCTCCTCCGCCGCCGACGCGAGGTCGCGCACCCGCTCGACCCAGTCCTCGAGCTCCTCGGGCGCATACATCCAGTCGAAGCGCTCCCAGCTCTTCTCGCTCTTGATGTTCCAGGTGCGGGCGTTCCGGCCGTGGAAGCGGACATACGCGACCCGGTGCGTCACCGCGGCGATGGGCGGCACGACGTTGGACGCGCGCGTGCGAGGCGCGTCGACGGAGACGTAGGCCAGCCCGTGGCGCTCGAGGAAGCCGAGCGTGTCCGCGCGCTCGTCCTCCTCGAGCCAGGAGCGGTGGCGGAACTCGACGAGCGGCACGAGCGGGTCGAGCCGGTCGCGGGCCCGGGCGAGCTCGTCGAGCGACTGCCTGGTCTTCGTGAACCGCGGGTGGTACTGGAGCAGGACGCCGCGCAGCTTGCCGGAGAGCTCGAGCGGCTCCAGGGCCGCACGAAAGTCCCGGAACGCCTGGTCGTCGGGCTCGCCCTGGTGCCAGGTCATGGCGGCGCTCGCCTTCACGTGGAAGACGAAGCCGTCGGGCGTGCGCTGCGCCCAGCGTCCGGTGACGGCCGGGTCGGGAAGGGCGTAGAAGGGCGAGTCGACCTCCACCGTGTCGAAGCGCTCGGCGTAGTAGCGCAGTCGCGCCTCGGCGGTCGAGACACCACGCGGGTACCACGTCTTGAGCAGGCCCTCGTCCGCCCAGCTGCACGTGCCGATGCGGACCGCTGCCATGGAGCGAGGCAGGGGTGTCACCCCGCGCGGGGTGACACCCCGACACTCGAGCTACCGCTTCCTCACCGTCGCGCTGCGCGCGCTGAACCCGTTCACGGTCGGGTTGACGCACGGCGCGCCGCCGATCGCCTGGAGGAGTGTCGCGAGCGACGGACAGAGCGGCGCCGCCGTGCCCGGCGCGGCGACCACACGCGCCTGGAAGCGCGTGCCCGCCCTCGCCCGGAACGTGTACGTCCCGTTCGCCTTCGCCTTCACCGCGCCGAGCCGCCTGAGCGTGCCGGCGCCGCCGAAGACGGTGACGGTGGCGTTCGACCGCGGCTGGCCCGCCTGCGTGACGCGGCCGGAGACGACGGCGCCCGTCCTGCCCGCCCGGCGGGCGATGGCGCTCACCGCGCCCGGGGCCACGGCCGCCGGCGAGACCACGGTGCCCGCTGCGTTGACCTGGCCGTTGCCGGCCTGCCACGGCGTCCAGAACGCGATCCACGCGCCGGTCGGGACGACGCTGAAGACGCCGTTGAGCGTCAGCTCGGCGCTCAGGAACTTCGCGCCGAAGGTGGCGCCGCCCGAGGTCTGCGGGATGTCCGGCGCCGCGAGGCAGAAGACGACCTTCACCGGGCCGATCGCCGTCTCCGCGCCCGCCGTGGGAATCACGTATGCGGGCAGGTTGATCGTCTGGCCGGCGGCCGCGAGGACGAGCAGCCAGGTCGTCGTCGGCGTCTGCCCCTGCGTGCACGCGGCCTGGGAGGCGGCCGGCACGGCGCCGGGCGGCGCGACGACGATGTTCCCCTCGAGCGGCAGCAGCGCGCCGCCGAGCGCGAGCGCGCTCACCTGCGCCTTGACGGTGCCGACGGTGGTCCCCGGCGCCTGGCTCGTCGTCACGGTGATCCCCGTGGGGGCATAGATCGCCGCGCGCGCGGTGGCGTCGTCGCCGACCGCCGACGACGCGGAGATGACCGTCGTCGCCCCCGTCTGCGTGATCCTCAGGGTGGGCGTCGTGTAGGCGTTCGTCGCGGCGCCCACGACGGCCGGCAGCGCGACCGCCGCCGCCAGGGCGGCGAGGGCGATGCGGAGCGGGTTCCTCATGCGAATGTCCCTCCTGGGCTCGGGTGTGGTGCCGGTCTGGGATGAAAGGCGTCTCGGCATGGTTGCAGGCCTCAGCGTGCGGCGAGCAGCCCGCTCGCCTTGACCCACTGCCGGTTGTCGAAGCGGTACAGATACACGGTGTCGAGCGGGAAGTGGTCGCGGACGGACGTCTTCAGGCGGATGCCTGGGAGCAGGAAGGGGTTGGCGCGGGTGTCGAGCGTCTGCGCCGCGCGGAGCAGAGCGGCCCGTGTGGGGCTGCGTCCGGCGCGCTTGAGCGTCTCGACCATCGTCCAGGCGACGGTCATGCCGTACCAGTTGTAGACGTCGGTCGCGCGCCCGCCCGGGTGGAAGCGCTTCATCACCGAGCGGTAGAGGGCGACCGCGGGATCCTTGGCCCAGACGGGGTCGTTGGGGTTCTTCAGGAACGCGACCGAGAGCGCGCCCTTCGTCAGCGCCGGCGCGTTCGTCTTCGCGATCGCCATGATCGTGGGCTCGATCGAGACCGACGCGATGTAGAGCTGCGGCTTCCAGCCGAGCTTGTTCGCCGCCACGACGGCCTGGATCATGAACTTCGGGGTCGTGAAGAGCATCAGCGTGTCCGCGCCCGAGGCCTTCAGCCTGGCGACCTGCCCTGCCACGTCCGGGGTCGTGTACTCGTAGGCCTCGGAGGCGACGACCCGCGGCCCCTTGCCTGCGATGGCGCGTGACAGCCCACGCGCCATGTCCTTGCCGAGCTCCGTGTTCTCGAGCAGCACGGCGACGCGCGCGCTCGGCCGCCGTCGCACGAGGTCGCGGCCGTAGACGGTTCCCTCGCCGCGGTAGCTCTGCAGGAAGCCGATCGTCCACGGGTGGGCGAGCGGGCTGCCGCCGAGCGCCTCGGATCCGTCCCCGACGAAGAGCTGGGGCACGCGGGCGGCGTTCAGGTACTCGCGCACGGCGAGGTTGTTCGCAGTGCCGACCGAGTTGAAGATCGCGAAGACCCCGTCCTGCTCCACGAGGCGGCGCGTGAGCTGGACCGTCTGCGCCGGGTTGTACGCGTCGTCGTAGAAGACGTACCGGATCTTCCGGCCGAAGACGCCGCCGCGCGAGTTGACGTAGTCGAAGTACGCCTTCGCGCCCGGGCCGACTGCGCCGAACGAGGCCGCTTCCCCGGAGAGCGGCACGGTGCCGCCGACGACGATCTCGGTTGGCGACACGCCCGGTTCCGCGGCCGCGCCGGCACCGACGGTGGCGGCGGCGGCGAGCACGGCGGCCGCCAGCGCGCCGAGCGCGGTCCTCATCGGGTGAGGGGCACCGCGAGCACCGGGACCGTGAGGCGGGCGGCGCCGACGCGCAGCCGGGCGGTCGCGGGCATGGGCAGGTCGAGGTAGAGGAGGTTCCCCGGGCTCTGCGCGAGAGACGAGGCGCCGAGCGTGAGCGTCAGGCGCGAGCCCCTCGGCACGAACGTCGCCTGGCTCGAGAGCGAGATCGTGTAGCTGCGCGTCCCCGGCCTCGTGGGCACGCCGCCTCCGGCGACGACGATCTCCTTCCCCGCAGGCGTCCGCGCGCTGAGCACGGCCACGAGGCGCGACCACCCTCCGGTGGCCGACGTGGCGTCCACGCGCACGCGCGGCGAGCCGAACACCTCGACGTTGCGGGAGAGGCGCGCGAAGGTGCGCACCACCTTCCCCGCACGGGCGATCGTGCGCGAGCCGCCTGCGGCATTCGAGAGCGCGACCGTGCTCGGCAGGCGCGCCAAGGCCTGCGTCTGCGCCGAGCCCTCCCGGGCGATCACGATCGCGGGCCGCTCGGCGCCGTTCGCGGCGCCGCGCAGGAAGCGGTCGAACCACGCGCGCCCGGCGGCGAGCATCCTCGCCGTGTCGGCGGCGGGGAAGCTCGAGGGCGCGTGCCCGTGGTTGCCGATCCAGAGCCGCTTCGGCCCCGCCAGAAGGCCGTAGGCGCGCGTGGCCTGGTCGATGCCGAAGGCGAAGTCCCGCCGCCCCTGCATGAGGAAGACGGGCGTGCGCACGCCCTTCAGCTTCGTGAGCGACGACCGCTGCGCCGCGAAGGCGGCGACCTCCTCGGCGCGCCCCGCGAACGCCGCGTCGCGCACGGCGAGCACGACGGGATCGACCTTCGCCGGGGGCAGCGCCGTGAGGAAGCCGCCGATCACGCCTGACTTCGCCAGCCCCTGCGGCGCGAGCGCCGTGTAGAGGTCGCTCCACGTCTCCGCCACCTCGATCGCCGCCCAGGGCACGCCGGCCACGAGCGAGTTCAGCGCCGCGCCGCCGCCGTAGGAGATCCCCCAGGCGCCGATGCGGCCGTCTGCGACCTCCGGGCGGTCCCGCAGCCACGAGAACACGGCGCGCACGTCGGCGACCTCGTTGGGCCCGTCGATCCCGATCAGGCCGCCCGACTGGCCGTGGCCGCGGGCGTCGAAGGTGAGGACCGCGTACTGCTCGCCGACGACGCCCATCGACTGTGCCAGTGCGTTCATGCTCGTCCGCTCGCCCGCCAGGCCGTGCATGAAGACGACGGCAGGCCATCCACCGGGCGGCGGCGTCGCGTCGGGCACGAACAGCGTGGCGGCGAGCGGCGTCCCGTCGCCGGAGACGACGGTCACGTCCTGCCGGTTGAACGCGGACGCCGGGCCGGCGAGGAAGAGGCCGATCGCCGCGGCGACGACCGCCAACGAGAGCTTCACCACGGGGCGAAACGGTAGCCGAACCCGGGCCGTGGGCCCGCCCTCGTAGAATCCCCCGGATGGACGGGCGCCCGATCGGTGTCTTCGACTCCGGCGTCGGCGGCCTGACGGTGCTGCACGAGTGTCTCGTCACGCTTCCGCACGAGGACTTCGTCTACCTCGGCGACAACGCCCGGCTGCCCTACGGCCCACGCCCGCTGGAGGAGATCCGGCGCTTCGGCCTCGAGGTCGGCCGCTTTCTCGAGGCCCTGGACGTGAAACTGGTCGTCGTGGCGTGCAACTCGGCCACGGCGGCGGCGCTGCCCGACCTGCAGCGCGAGCTCGTCGTGCCCGTCGTCGGGGTGCTCCAGCCCGAGGCGCACGCCGCCGCGCTCGCGACGAGGAACCGGCGGATCGGGCTCCTGGCGACCGAGGCGACCGTCGCGAGCGGCCGCTACGAGGCGCTCATCGCGATGGTCGACGCGGGCGCGACGGTGGTAGCGGTCGCCGGGCCGCGGCTCGTGCCCCTGATCGAGGCCGACGACCCGTTCTCTGCGGAGACGATCGAGGCCGTCCGCGAAGTGGCCGCGCCGCTCAAGGCGGCAGGCGTGGACACCGTCATCCTCGGCTGCACCCACTACCCGCTCGTGAGGCCCATCTTCCAGCGCGTGTTCGGCCGTGACGTGACGCTCGTCTTCTCGGCCGACGAGACGGCACGCGAGGTGGCGGAGACGCTCGTCCGCAAGCGCCTCGGAAACGACCCCGACCGCGAGGGCGGCTATCGCTTCCTGACCACGGGTGACCCCTCGGCATTCCGTGCCACCGGCAGCCGCTTCCTCCAGCTGCCGATCGAGCACGTCGAGCATGTCACCCTCGCGCAGCTGGAGCACGCGGCGGCGTGAGCGTGACGACCCGTACCGAGGCGGCCGCTCGAAGCGCGGCCGTGCCGTCGGAGGCGGCAGAAGGAAGGAGCAGGAGGGGGTTCGTGGGGGAACCTTTGGTTCCCCCACGCTTCAGGGGTGTGCCGCCCGGAGGGCGGATTCCCGCTGCAGGGATCCGCTTCTGCGGATTCCTGCCTTGCGGAGAGCAACAGTGAGGGCCGACGGACGCCGCTTCGACGAGTTGCGGGCGCTCGACGTGCAGCCCGACTTCCTCGAGCAGCCGCACGGGTCGGTGCTCTATGCGCAGGGTCGCACCGTCGTCCTCTGCACGGCGACGGTGGAGGAGGAGATCCCGCGCTGGCTGCGTGGCAAGGGGAAGGGCTGGATGACGGCCGAGTACTCGTTGCTGCCGGCCTCGACGGGCGAGCGCACCCAGCGCGGCGTCAGCCGTGGCCGTCCGGACGGCCGCACGGTGGAGATCCAGCGCCTGATCGGCCGCGCGCTGCGCTCGGTGTGCGACTTCGAGGCGCTCGGCGAGCGCACGCTCTGGCTGGACTGCGACGTCCTCCAGGCCGACGGCGGCACGCGTTGCGCCGCCATCACCGGCGCCTACATCGCCGCCCACCGCGCGCTCGACCGGTTCGGCCTCGGGAAGGCGCTGCGCGGCTCCGTCGCCGCCGTCTCCGTGGGGATCGTCGACGGTGAGGCGCTGCTCGACCTCGACTACGCCGAGGACGCGCGCGCCGACACCGACATGAACGTCGTCATGACCGGCGACGGCCGGCTCGTCGAGGTGCAGGCGACGGCGGAGCGGGAGGCCTTCCCGCGGGAGCTGCTCGACCGGCTGCTCGATCTTGCCGCGGGCGGCATCGCCGACCTGGCCGTGACGCAGCGCGAAGCCGCCGAGGCGCCCGCCGTCTAGGCTCGACGATCGTGCCTGGCCCGGCTCCGCGCGCCGTGCTCGCGTCGGCGAACCCGCACAAGCTGCGCGAGCTCCGCTCCGCCCTGCCGGGCTGGGACCTGTCGCTCCTCGACCGGGACGACTTCCCGCCCGAGATCGGCGCGAGCTACCTGGAGAACGCGCGCGTCAAGGCGCGCTTCGGCCGCCGCCATGCGCCCGAAGGCGCCCTGGTGATCGGCGAGGACTCGGGCATCGAGGCCGTCGCCCTCGAGGGCGGACCGGGCGTGGCCTCCGCCCGCTGGGCGGCAGACGGCGTGACACAGCTGCTCGACGCGCTCGCGGGAGCGACGGACCGCGGCGCCCGCTACGTCTGCGTCCTCGTCGCGGTCGCTCCGGACGGTCGGGAGGTCACTGCCTCGGGCACGCTCGAGGGCAGCGTCGCCGACGGGCCGCCGCGCGGGAGCGGCGGGTTCGGCTACGACCCGATCTTCGTGCCGGCGGGCGAAGGACGCACCGTCGCCGAGCTCGGCGACGCCTGGAAGAGCGGGCACTCGCACCGTGCGCGTGCGGCCGCCGCGCTGGCGGAGGAGCTCCGCCGCGCCGGCCTCGGCGCGGCTTGAAAGACCGCCCGCTTGTGCCGATACACGCGAGCGTGGGGGACTCTCGCACCACCGACGCCCTGCGGAGCGAGACGCTCGACGCGGCGCGCGGCATGGTGCAGGGAGAGCAGGCCCTGGCCGCGGCGCTCCAGGCCGTGAGGGAGGAGTCGGAGCGGGCCACCGAGGCGTACCGCGCGGTCGTCCGCTCGCTGACGACCGCGCTCGCCGCACGGGACGGGTACACGGGAGCGCACTCCGACGTCGTCCACGACCTCTCCATGGCGGTGGCGCGCGAGCTCGGCCTGGACGGGCAGGAGCTGGCCGACGTCGCGGCGGTTGCCCTCCTGCACGACATCGGCAAGATCGGCGTCCCCGACCACGTGCTGCACAAGCACGGCCCGCTTGACGACAGCGAATGGGCGCTCATGCGCGAGCACCCGGTGATCGGCGATCAGATCCTGCGGCACCTGCCCGGCCTCGCCTCGGTGGCGGTCGCCGTGCGCCACGAGCACGAGCGCTGGGACGGGAAGGGATACCCCGACGGGCTGCGCGGCGAGGCGATACCGCTCGCCTCGCGGATCGTCCTCGCGTGCGACGCCTTCAGCGCGCTCGTCTCCGACCGCCCGTACCGCAGGGCGCTGACCGTCGACGAGGCGAGAGCGGAGCTCGAGCGCTGCGCCGGCACGCAGTTCGATCCTGCCGTCGTCTCGGCGCTGCTTCGCTCCCTCGGCCCGGACGGTGCGGTGGCCCGCGATCCCGGCGCGATCAGCAGCGGCGGTTCCATGCCAGAGGCCGCCGAGGCGCGGCGTCTCGAGCGGGAGGTCGGTGCGCTCATCACGGTCGCCTCGGCCGTCGCCGCCGTGGAGACGCTCGACGACCTGGTGGAGGTCGCCGCCGAGGAGGCGCGCGCGGCCATCGACGCCGCATCGCTCTCCATCTCCCGCTGGGAAGCCGAGCGCAGGGTGCTGCGGACGATCGTCAACGTCGGCGACCTGGCGGACTGGGAGGAGCGGCGCCCGGTCGACGAGGTCTACCGGCTCGAGGACTACGACGTCCTGCAGAGGCTGCTCGACGGCGTCTCCTACGTCACGTCCGTCGACTCGGACGACGGGCTCGTGCGCGAGCACGAGGTCCTGCGCTCCGCCGGGAAGCACTGCGCCGTGGTGGTGCCGATCCTCCTCGGCGGCCAGCCCTGGGGTGAGATCTGGGGCGCGCGCCGCATCGACCAGCCGCTGTTCGGCGACCGCGACGTCCACTTCCTGCAGACGATCGCAGGGCAGATCGCCGCCGCGGTCGGCCGGACGGAGCTGTTCGCGCGCATGGCCGATCTCGCGTTCCGCGATCCGCTGACCGGCGTCGGCAACCGGCGCGCGCTCGAAGAGCGGCTCGAGCTCGCCGTGAGCGAGGCGCTCGCGGCCGGGAAGGACCTGGCGGTGCTCCTCTGCGATCTCGACAACCTGAAGGAGCTGAACGACGTCATGGGCCACCATGCCGGGGACGAGGCGCTCAGGCGCGTTGCGGCTGCGCTCGTCGCCGAGGCGGGCGGTGAGGCGCCGCTCGTCTACCGCATCGGCGGCGACGAGCTCTGCCTCGTGCTCGACGACGTCGGGCCGAACGAGGCGGTCGCTCTCGGCGAGCGCGTGCTGCACCGGCTCGCGGGCGACCCGGAGGCGCTGACCGTCTCGTGCGGCGTGGCGTCGCTGACGATGGGCGTCGTTCGTGCGGTCGACCTCCTGCGGGCGGCGGACGCGGCCCAGTACACGGCGAAGCGGAGCGGCCGGGGGCGGATCTGCCTCGCGGACCCCCACCCGACGGTGGAATGGCGCCGGCAAGCGCCTGCCGCCGGCTCGCGGCGCCGGCGCTTCCGGGACCGCGCTCCCACCGACGTGCTCGAGCTGATGGAGGAGACTCTGGCCGCCCTCGATGGCCCGCTCGGCCGCGCCGACGTGCACCTGCGCCTCGAGGATCTCGTCTCGCGTCTCGTCGCCGGCCTGGACGCGGCCCGCGGCGCCGTGTGCGTGGCGCCCGTGGGGTCGGGGACGCTCGACGCCGTCTTCACGCTCGACGCGCGGCGCGGTCGTGTCTGGCGCTCCGGGCTCGGCGTGCAGCACGAGACCTGGCGCATCGACGACTACCCCTCGACGGCGCGCATCCTCGCCGGAGGCAGCTTCGTGGTCCGCGCCGCCGACGCCGACGCCGATCCCGCCGAGCGCGCCATCCTCGAGGAGTTCGGCATGACCGCCGTGCTCGCCGCGGCGGCGGAGGACGGCGGGAACGCATGGCTCGTCGAGCTCTTCGCGGACGGCGACCCGTCGCCGCTCGAGGCCGCCGAGGCGGTGACCCGGCTGCTCGTCCGCGAGGCGGTCGCCTCGCCCACCGCCCGGGAGGCCCTGCGGGCGCACGCCGTCGCCTGAGCGCGCCGCCTTTGCTAGCTTCGCCGCCCGGATGGACGCGCAGGCCGCCCTCGACGAGCTGACCATCCTCTCGCGGCAGGTCGTCGAAGCCGTGCTGCTCGCGGCGGACGGGCGGGTGGCCGCCTCGACGGTGGCGGACGAGGGGCGCGCCGATGCGCTCGCCCGAGCGGGGCAGGAGCTGCTCTCGGTCGCGGCCGGCGTTCGCGCGGGAGGTCCCGCGGTGGAGCGGGTCGAGGTGGCGCTCGACGAGGGCAGCCTCTTCCTCGTCCGCGATGCCGGCCGGACGCTGGTTGCGACGACGGTCGCCGACGCGACGCCGGGCCTCGTGCTCTACGACCTGCGGACGGCACTCCGTCGCTCGGCCGAGGCTCCCGCGCGGCGGCGCCGCACGCGCTCGAGGCCGGACACTGCGGAGACGGCGGGGGGCGATGCGTAAGCTGCTCCTCCTCACTGCGCTCGCCACCCTCGCGTGGCGGCTCTGGCGCCGCTCTCGCGACGCCGGAGAGCTCGAGCGCGCGATCGTCGGCTACGAGGACGGTTCGTCTCTCGTCCTCGACCCCGGTACGCCGGAGCACGAACGCGTCGTCGCGGTTGCACGCGAGGCGCTGGGACGGTGACGGCCCCGGCCCAGGGCCCGGCCGTCGACGAGCTGGGCCGCCGCCTCGTCGAGGCGGCGCTCCTCGAGGGCGACTTCCTGCTTCGCTCCGGGCGCCGCTCGCGCTACTACCTGGACAAGTATCGCTTCGAGACCGATCCTGCGCTGCTGCGGACGCTCGGAGAGCGCCTCGCCGCGCTCGCGCACGAGGTGGAGCCGGACGCCGTGCGCCTCGCGGGGCCGGCGCTCGGAGCCGTCGCGCTGGCGGCGTCGGCGGCGATGGCGTCCGGGCTGCCCTTCATCATCGTGCGCGGTGAGACCAAGGACTACGGGACGGGCAACAGGATCGAGGGGCCGTTTGCGCCCGGGGACGTCGTGTGCCTGGTCGAGGACGTCGTCACTTCTGGTGGCGCCCTCGCGGAGGCGGTGGCCGCCCTTCGCGAGGCGGGTCTCGTCGTCCGTACCGCGCTCTGCGTCGTCGATCGCGAGGAAGGAGGGACCGACGCGCTCGCCCGTCTCGGCGTCCGTCTGCGGTCCCTCTATCGTGCGGGCGACCTCCTCGCGGTGCGCGACGTCGCTGACAACAGGTAGCGATCTCGCCGTAGGGGCAAATGATCCTGCAAAACCGCATGGTTGAGCCAAAACCGTCGGCCTGTTAGGGTGCCGTCGGTCGACAGGGACACTCCGACACAGGAGGAGAGGTAGTGACCAAGCAGGATTTCGTGGACGCAGTCGCCGGAAAGGCGAATCTCACGAAGCGCGACGCGGGCGCCGCCGTGGACGCCTTCCTCGATGTTGTAACGGACACGCTCTCGTCGGGCGACTCCGTGACGTTCACCGGTTTCGGCAAGTTCCACACCACGAACCGTGCCGCCCGCATGGGCGTCAATCCCCGCACTGGCGCGCCGGTGCACATCGCTGCGGCGACCGTGCCGAAGTTCTCGGCGGGATCCCAGCTCAAGAAGGCGGTCAACTAGAGGCTCGATGTGACATCCGTGGCGTCCGGCCGCGAGGCGGACGGCTCCAGGGGTTTGCGCGTCCGGAATGCGCGCGAGCGGATTCCGGGCTCCGCCGGCGACTAGGAGCCACCGCACGTCCGGGATCCGCTCGCGGGGACGCGGCCGCATCGCCAACGGCGTCCGCGCGGCCGAGAGCCGCTTTTCCAGCCTCCCGCGAACCCGCACCACTCCTCCGAGGACTCCGAGGGCCGCCGTAGGGCGGCCCTCGCCGTTCCGCATTGCCGCGGGGACGAGCCGCGTCCCCCGGCGTCGGCGAGCAGGACGACCGGCAGCCCTGGTACACGAACGTATGTTCGTCTACGCTCAACAGGGTGCAGCTCTCCTTCGACGCCGCCGACCGTCTCGTCGAGCTCGTTCTCGCGAGGCGCGGGCCGGTCCCGGCCGAGGATGCGGCGCGGGTGCTGTTCGCCCTCACGAACGCGCCCGCGGCCATCGCTCGTTCCCTCCTCGACGACGTCGTCGCCGCGGACGCGCGGCTGGCCTGGCGCGGCGGCTCCCGGGTGGGGCTCGCCGATCCGCCGGGGGCCGAGGCGGCGCTCGAGGACGCGGCATTCGTCGTCTTCGACCTCGAGACGACGGGGCTGCGGCCCGCGACGGCGCGGATCTGCGAGATCGGGGCGCAGCGTGTGCGGCAGCTCGAGCCGGCGGAGACGTTCGAGACGCTCGTCGATCCCGGTGTCCCGCTGCCGCCTGCCGTGTCCTCGCTGACCGGCATCCAGCCGCGCGCGCTTCGCGGCGCTCCGCGTGCCGGGTTCGCCGTGCGCCGCTTCCTCGCGTTCGCCGGCGACGATGTCCTCGTCGCGCACAACGCTCGCTTCGACCTCGCCTTCCTCGACCGCGAGGTCGAGCGTCTGACCGGCTGCCGGGTGGCGGCGCCCGTGGTGGACACCGTGTGGCTGGCACGCCGCCTCCTCGGCGACCGCACGCGGCGCGTGGGCTTGGCCGCGCTGGCGCACTTCTTCGGCGTCTCCGCCGAGCCGTGCCATCGGGCGCTGCCGGACGCATGCGCCACCGCCGAGGTGCTCCTGCATCTGATCGGGCTGGCCCAGGAGCGTGGCGCTCGGACCGTCGCCGACCTGATCGAGCTGTCCGCTCCGCGCGCGCGCCGCCTCCACGCGAAGCGCGGCCTGGTGGCGGGCGCGCCCACCTGCCCCGGCGTCTACCTCTTCCGCGACCGCCACGGGCAGGCGCTCTACGTGGGGCGGGCGAGAGAGCTGCGCGCGCGCCTCCGCTCGTACTTCTCCGGCGACAGGAAGCGGCCGGCCGTCGAGGCGGCGCTCGCCGCGCTCGAGCGGGTGGAGTGGCGCGAGACGGGCTCCGAGCTCGAGGCCGCGCTCGCAGAGCTTCGTCTCCTGCGCGAGCTGCGGCCGCCGGCGAACGCGCGCGGGACGGGCCGTGGGCGCCGCGCCTACCTGATGCCGAAACGCGGCCGCTGGGTGGTCTGCCACGAGCCCCGCGACGGGGCGCTCGGCCCTCTCGGCAGCCTCGGGCTCGCCAGGCGTGCGGCGCAGGCGCTCGCCGGGTGTCAGGCCGCCGACCCGGCCGAGGCGCTCCCCGAGCTTCGGTTCCGGCTCTCCAAGCTGGCCTCCGCGCAGCGCTTCGAGGATGCTGCGCGGCTGCGCGACCGGCTGGCGGCGCTGGAGGAGGTCGTCGTCCGGCTGGCCGAGCTGAAGCGCCTCCGCGCGCTCGTCGTGTGCGTCGTCGTGCCCGCGCGCGAGCCGGGCTTCAGACGCGCCATCTTCGTCGCGGGTGGGCGGGTCGCCGACGAGCGCGTGCTGCCGCCGGGTGCGGGGGCCTGGCTCGAGGCGCGGGCTGGCGTGGAAGCGGCTCGCCGCGCACGCCTCTCCCTCGAGGCCGCGGACGCCGACGAGCTCGCGGTCGTCGCGTCGTTCCTGCGGCGGCCGCCGCCCGAGGCGCGCGTGCTGCCACTCGACGCGGAGGCGATCGCTTCCGTAGCCTTGGCGGCGTGACCGAGGGGCTCGCCGTATCGACCACGATTCCCTTCTCGGACCGACTTGCGGGAGCGGTGGAGCGGAAGCGCAGCCAGCTGCTCGTCGGCCTGGATCCTCGCGTCGACCTGCTCCCGGTCGAGCTGCGCGGCGAGGCGGCGCAGGGAGGGGCCGCCGCCGCGGGTGCGGTGGAGCGGTTCTGCCGCGGCATCGTGGACGCCGTGGCGCCGTACGTGGTCGGGGTCAAGCCGCAGGTCGCCTTCTTCGAGGCGCTCGGCGCCGAGGGCTGGGCGGCTCTGGAAGGCGTCTGCGCGTACGCGCGCGAGGCCGGGCTCCTCGTCCTCGCCGACGGCAAGCGGGGCGACATCGGCTCGACGGCACGGGCGTACGCGGCCGCGTTCCTCGAGCCGCGAGGGACGAGGGCTCCGCTCGCCGACGCGCTCACGGTCAACGCGTACCTCGGCCGTGACTCGCTCGATCCCTTCCTCGCCGCGTGCCGGCGTCACGGCGCGGGCATCTTTCTCCTCGTCCACACCTCGAACGCGGGTGCTGGCGACATCCAGGAGGCCATGCTCTCCGACGGCCGGCCGCTGTGGCGGCACGTCGCGGACCTCGTGGCGGAGTGGGGCGCGGACCTCGTCGGCGAGCGCGGCCTCTCGAGCGTCGGCGCGGTCGTGGGCGCGACCTATCCGAGGGTGGTCGGGGAGGCGCGCCGGGCCATGCCGCAGGCCGTGATCCTCCTGCCGGGCGTCGGCGAGCAGGGGGCGAGCCCCGCCGACGTCGCTCGCGCGTTCACGTCGGGCCCTGCGAGCGGGCTGGTGGCCGCATCCCGCTCCGTCATCTACGCCTACCGGGACGCGACGGACGACTGGCGGTCCGCCGCGGGGGCGGAAGCGGCCCGGCTGGCGGCCTCCGTCTGGTCTGCCTCAGGGTGGTAGGTGGACACGCGCGTCGCAGCCCGGATCGCGGCGCCGCTCGCGTTCCTGCTCCTCGTCACGATCGCGGTGGTGCTCGTGCGTGCAGGCCTGCGGGAAGGCGACGCGCCATCCGGTCCCGTCGCGGTGACGACCGGGGCGGTGGCGCGCGTCGTCGTCCGCCGGGGCGACACCCTGGAGCGGATCGCCGTGCGCACCGGGACGACGGTGGCCGCGCTGCGGCGCTTGAACCCGGGCGTCGACCCCGTGCAGCTGCGGCCGGGGCAGCGGATCCGCGTCCGCTGACCGGCACGAGTACGATTCCGGGCCGCTGATGCGCTGGGGTCCGCTCGTCGTCGCCGTCCTCGCGGCAGTGCTCGCAGCGCAGGCGACGGCCTCGCCGCCGCCGCGCGTGAGCGCTCCCTCCTACGTCGTCGAGAGCGCCGTCGACGGCTCCACGCTCGCAGCCCGCGCTCCCGCCCAGCCGCGCGCGATCGCCAGCATCACCAAGCTGATGACGGTGCTCGTCGCGCTCGAGCACGCCCGGCTGGACGAGACGGTCGTCGTCCCCCGGCAGGCGACCGGGATCGGCGAGGCGACGGCGGGGCTCAGGCCCGGAGAGCGGGTCACCGTCCGCGACCTCGTCGTCGGGACGCTCGTGCCGAGCGGCAACGACGCGGCGACCGCGCTCGCGTTGCACGTCGGCGACGGCTCGATCGCGCGGTTCGTGGCGCTGATGAACGACAAGGCCCGCGCGCTGCGACTGCGCGACACGCACTTCGCCAACCCGCACGGCCTCGACCAGCCCGGACACCGCTCGTCGGCGCAGGACACGGTCGCTCTGCTCCGCGCGGCGCTCCGGCGGCCGTTCGTCAGGACGTGGGCGAGCCGGCGGGTCGCCACCCTGTCGACGGGTCGGACGGTCGAGACGACGGACGATCTCCTCCGGCGTCTGCCGCAGCTCGTCGCAGGCAAGACCGGTCACACCGCCGACGCCGGCTGGTCGCAGGTGGCGGTGGCCCGCGCCGGCGGCGTCACCGTCTACGCGTCCGTGCTGGGCGCACCGACGCGGGAGGCGCGCAACGACGACCTCGAGTCGCTCCTGCGCTGGGCGCTGGCGCAGTACCGCCGCTCACGCGTGATCGACCCGTCTCGCACGTACGCGGTCGCGCGCACCGGTTGGGGCCGTCCCGACGTGCGCCTCGTGGCGCGGCGGCTCGTCGTGCGGCCCGCGCCGGTCGGCCGGCCGCTGGTCGAGCGGGTCGTCGCTCCCGTCGTGGTTGCGCTCCCCGTGGTCCGGGGGCAGCGGCTCGGGGAGGTGCGGGTCTACGACGGGCGCCGGCTGGTGGCTCGTGCCGAGCTGGTGGCCGATCGCGCCGTTTCGGAGCCAGGGCTGCCGGGGAAGACCGCGTTCGTGATCCGACGCGCCGTGCACCATCTGGCGGGCCTGGTGACCTAGAGTGAGACCGAGGAGAGTTGGAGTGGGTCGGAGGAGGTCGTCGTCGGCGTGATCGTGACCGTCACCCTGAATGCTGCGCTCGATCGGTCGCTGACCGTGCCGATCTTCCAGGTCGGCCACCGGCACCGTTCGAGCGACGTCGTCACCCTCGCCGGCGGCAAGGGGATCAACGTCGCGCGGGCGCTCAAGCGCCTCGACGTCCCCGTCGTCGCCACCGGGCTCGCCGGCGGACGCACGGGGACGCGCATCGTCGAGGAGCTCACGGCCGAGGCGATCCTCAACGACTTCGTGCGGATCCGCGAGGAGTCCCGCACCTCCACGCTCGTGGTCGACCCGATGTCGGGCACGCACACGGAGATCTACGAGTGGGGCCCGAAGGTCGCCCAGTCGGAGCTCGACATGCTGATGGACAAGCTCCGCTACCTCACGCGCGGGGCCGACGTGGTCGTCTTCGCCGGGTCGCTGCCGCGAGGGGTCGACGACGGCTTCTACGCCGAGGCGGTGCGCGACGTCTCGCGCCGCGGCGTCCAGGTCGTGCTGGACGCCGAGGGCGAGTCGCTGCGGCGCGGGCTGGAGGCGGAGCCGTGGCTCGTCTCGCCGAACCAGCGCGAGGTGGAGCAGCTCGTCGGCCAGGAGCTCTCCGACGACGAGGACTTCCTCATGGCGCTCGACACCATCGCCGAGATGGGGGCGCGCAACGTCCTCGTCACGCTGGAGAGCGGGTGCTTCGCGCTCGTGCGCGAGGAGCGCCGCGCGCGCCGCTACCGCGCGGTGGGGCCGCAGCTCGAGCCCGTCTCGGTGGTCGGCTCCGGCGACGCACTGCTCGCGCAGTGGCTCGCGGCCCGCGTGGAGGGGCTGCCGGTGGAGGACGTCCTGCGGCTCGCCGTCGGAGCCGGCGCGGCATCGGTGCTCGAGATCGGCGCCGGGCGCTTCGACCTCGTCGAGGCCCGGAAGCTCTCCGGCGCGGTCGACGTGCACGAGCTGGCGCTCGCCCCCTCGTAACGCTGCGGCGGCGCCGTCATCGGAGGGCGGTGCTAGGATCGCCACACTTGGTGGTGCCGAGCACAGGACGTCCTTCCGGCCCGGGCAGCGAGGTCGCGCCTGGGCCGTGTGCTGAGTGGACGGGCCGGCGATGAGCGTCGGCGCCGGCCGCGAGCGCCTGCGGCGACTGGAGCAGCTCGGCGAGAAGTTCGCCAAGGAGGGCCTGACGTTCGACGACGTGCTGCTCGTCCCGGGCGAGTCCGCCGTCCTGCCGAACGACGTGTCGACCGTCACCCGCTTCTCGCGGACGATCGTGCTCGAGATCCCGATGGTCTCCGCCGCCATGGACACCGTCTCGGAGGCGCGCCTCGCGATCGCGCTCGCACGCGAGGGCGGCCTCGGCGTCATCCACCGCAACCTCTCGATCGCCGATCAGGTGGCCGAGGTGGACAAGGTCAAGCGCTCCGAGGCCGGAATGATCGTCGAGCCGGTGACCCTGCCGCCCGAGGCCCTGGTCGGCGACGCGCTCGAGCTGATGGCGCGCTACCGCGTCTCCGGGATCCCGATCACCGACGCGGACAACGTGCTCGTCGGCATCCTCACCAACCGGGACCTGCGTTTCGGCGTCGATCCCCTGCAGCCCGTGTCGTCCGCGATGACGAGCCGCGATCTCGTGACGGCCCCCGTCGGCACGACGCTCGAGGAGGCGCAGGCGATCCTCGGGCGCCACAAG
>DATBIN010000077.1:0-17501 GCA_036556925.1 Gaiella sp. | reverse complement strand
CGCCGCGTGAGTACCATCCGCTCACGTGAGCGACGCGCGACGCCTCAGCCAGGCGATCTCCGAGGGCGACGGCATCTCCGTGCTCGCCGAGGTGCGCGACGGGTCGTCGGCCCGCGCGGCGGAGGATCAGGGCGCCGAAGGCCTCGTGCTCCGCGGGCTGGTGGACGGGGTCAGGGAGGTGTCCCAGCTGCCGGTGCTGGTCTACGGCCCCTCGCTCCGGGACGCCGCCGACTCGGCGGCGGACGCGGTGGTGCTCGCCGCCGACGTGGAGGACGATCGGCTCGTCGAGCTCGCCGAGCAGGCCTCGGCGCTGGGGCTCGAGGTCGTGTTGAAGGTCCGCGACGAGGAGGACTTCGAGCGGGTGCTCGAGCATCTCGACCCGGAGATCTTCCTCCTCTCCGCCGAGGACGCCGACGACGAGGAGTCGCCCCTCGCGAGGCTGCTCGAGCTCCTCCCGGACGTACCTGCCGGGAAGCTCGCCATTGCAGAGCTGGCCGCCGCCGACCGCCTCGACGTCGAGGAGCTCGAGCGCGCGGGGGTCGACGCCGTCCTCGTCTCTGCCGGGGAGATCGGCCCGCTCGTCGGTGACGTCCCTCCGGAGGTCTGACCCGGCCTGGATCGCGCTGGCGGCGATCGTGCTCGTCGCCGCAGCGCTGCGCGCCGTCGGCAGCCGCTACGGGCTGCCTCTGCCGCTGCTGAACCCGGACGAGGGAAACATCGTGCCGCGCGCGTGGCGCATGACGCATGGCGGCGGGCCGGACCCGGGCTGGTTCGACTATCCCTCGCTCCTCCTCTACCTGCTGGCGCCCCTCCAGGCGCCGTTCCACGATCCCTCGTACGAGGCCGCCCGCGCGCTGGCCGTGCTCGTGGGGCTGGCCGGCGTCGGAGCCGCGTGGTGGCTCGGCCGCAGGGCCTACGGCACGAGCGCAGGCCTGGTCGGAGCGTTCGCCGTCGCGGTGGCGACGACCCACGTCGCCTACTCGCGGGTGGCGGTGACCGACGTGCTGCTCACGCTCTGCGTGACGGTCGCGCTCGCTCTCGCCGTCGCCGGCAGGCTCGAGTGGGCGGGCGTCGCCGCCGGCCTCGCCGCCTCTGCCAAGTATCCGGGCGCGCTCGTCGCGGTGCCCGTCCTCGTGGCGGGCTGGGGCCAGTGGCGGCGGCTCCTCGTCGCCGGAGGTCTGGCGCTCGCCTGCTTCGCCCTGACGAGCCCCTTCGTGCTCATCCGGGGCGGGGCCGCCTGGGAGGACGTCTCGCGCGTGCAGCGGCTCGCCCGGGACGGGTGGCTCGGCTTCGAGGACGATCCCATCGCCCCGCTCGCCTACCTCGACCGCCTCTGGGAGGCTCTCGGCCCGGCGCTGCTCGTGGGGCTGGCCGGCGTCGCGGTCGCGGTGGCGCGCCGGTCGCGTGCGGACATCGTGCTGCTCTCGTTCGCGCTCGCGTACGGCCTCTACCTGATGCCGCTGGCCGCGCACTTCGACCGCTACGTCCTGCCGCTCGTGCCGGTCGTGGGTGTCCTCGCCGGGAGCAGACGGTGGCTCGCTCCCGTCGCCGCCGCCCTGCTCCTCGTGCCCCTCGGCTGGTCGGCGCACGACGCCTGGCAGCACGGCACGAACACCGACCCACGCCTCGCGGCGGACGCATGGATCGCGGACAACGTCCCGCCCGGCGATCGCATCGCCGCCGACCCGTCCACGCTTCCGCTCGCGGGACGCGACGTGATCCGCCTCGAGCTCCCCGGCCCCGGCCGGGCGTTCGACGCCCGGCGCGATCTCGCCGCGCTCCGGCGGGACGGCGTCGAGTGGGTCGTGGTCTCCGGTGCCGTCACCGACCGCGTGCGCCGCGCCGGTCGACGCTACCCGCGCGAGGTCGCCTTCTACGACGCGCTCGAGCGAGACGCGACGATGGCGTTCGCACGCCGTCCGGGCGGGGACGGCTGGGACCGCAACCCAGGGCCCTGGGTGGCCGTCTTTCGCCTGTAGCCTGAATGGCGATGAGGCAGGGGTCGCGCCGCGCAGTCGCCCTCGGCATCGCAGTCTTCCTGTCCGGAGCCGCGCTGCTCGGGCTCGAGATCGCGGCCAGCAGGGTCCTCGCGCCGTCGTTCGGCAGCTCGCTCTACGTCTGGGGCTCCCTCATCGGCGTGGTGCTGACCGGGCTGGCGATCGGGTACTGGGCCGGCGGGACCCTCGCAGACCGTCTGCCGAGCCCGCTCCTGCTCGTGGGCACGATCGCGCTCGGAGCCCTGCTCGTGCTCGCCGTCCCGATCCTGGACGGCTGGGTCATCGATCGGGTCGTCGGCTGGGACCTCGGCGCGCGGCTCGACCCGCTGGTCGCCGCCACGATCCTCTTCGGGCCCGCCAGCGTCGTGCTCGCGGCGGTCACGCCCATCGCCGTGCGCCTGGCCGCGCGCACCATCGACAGGCTCGGCACCACGGCGGGGAGGCTGTTCGCCCTCTCCACGGCCGGGAGCATCGCGGGCACGTTCGTGACCGCCTTCTGGCTCGTCCCCGAGCTCGGCACGGACCAGGTCATCGCCGCCGGGAGCGTCGCGCTCCTCACCGCCGCCACCATCGTCGCCGTCGCCGAGCGGCAGCTCCTGCCGGCGCTCGGTCTCGCAGCCGGCGCAGGCGCCGCGGTGCTCGCGGTCGTCGCCCTCGCGCCGGAGGAAGGCGGGCGCATCGCCGCCTCGGAGGTGCGGAACTACTCGCCCCTCTACCGGGTGCGCGAGGAGCGAACGCCCGGCAAGCTCGATCCGGCCGACGTCGCGCTGCTCGCGAGCGGCTTCACGGTGCGGGAGGCGAAGGACACGCGCTACCACCGCCTCCTCGTCGTCGACGACGGTGACTCGCGCTACCTCCGGTTCGACAACTCCTTCCAGAGCGGCATGTACCTCGGCAACCCGTTTCGGACGCGCTTCAGCTACACGGACTACCTCCAGCTCGGCGTCGCGTACGAGCCGCAGGCATCACGGGCGCTGTTCATCGGTCTCGGCGGCGGGTCGGCGCCGAAGCGCATGTGGCGCGACTTTCCCGACCTGCAGCTGCAGGTGGTCGAGCTCGACCCCGACGTCGTCGCCGCCGCGTACCGGTGGTTCGCGCTTCCGCGCGACCCCCGCCTGAAGGTCGCCGTCGAGGACGGACGCCGCTACCTGCGCCGCACCCCGGAGCAGTGGGACCTGATCGTGATCGACGCCTTCTACGCCGACGCGATCCCGTTCCACCTCGCCACGGCCGAGTTCGTCGAGCTCGCACGCTCCCGGCTCGCGCCCGGCGGCGTGATCGTGGTCAACGTCATCGGCGCCCTCCAGGGGCGCAACTCCCGGCTCCTGCGCTCGATCGCGAAGACGTACCGCTCCGTCTTCTCGACCGTGGCGCTGCACCCCGTCTACGACGGCCCCGACGACACGTTCTTCGAGGACGTGCGCAACATCATCCTCGTCGCGACCGACCGGCCCGCGCCGGACCGTGCCTTCCTCGCCGAGCGCTGGCAGCAGGTGCGTGCGCGCTCGCGCGGGGCGCCCGACCTGCGGGGGGCGATCACGCGTCGCTGGGAGCGCGCGCTGCCGCTCGACGACGTGCCCCTCCTCACGGACGACTACGCGCCCACGGACGCGCTGCTCCTCAACTAGGGCTGCGCCGGCTACCAGGCGCGTGCTGTGAGATCCGTGGGCGTCCGGCCGCGCAGCGGACGGCTTCAGGGGTTTGCGCGTCCGGGATCCGCGCGAGCGGATTCCGGGCTGCGCCGGCAGATCTCGCGCTCGCGACTACCCGAAGAAGGCACGCGCGACGTCGTACCACGCGGGAGGCACGGTCTTCAGCTCGGCTGTCGCCTCCTCGAGCGAGACGTCGACGATCTCGTCGCCCCGCAGCGCTGCCATGCGCCCGAAGTTGCCCGCCGTGACGAGATCGGCGGCCTTCAGGCCGTACCGCGTGGCGAGCACGCGGTCGCGCGGCGTCGGCGTCCCGCCCCGCTGGACGTGGCCGAGCACGGTGACGCGCGTCTCGAACCCCGTCCGCTCCTCGATCTCGCGCGCCAGCGCGTCGCCCACGCCGCCCAGCCGGGCATGGCCGAACTGGTCGGTCGCGAGCGGCTCGCCCGCCACCAGCCGGCGCTCGCCGCTCTCGTACGTCAGCTCGTAGCCTTCGCTCACGACGACGATCGAGAAGTCCTTGCCGCCGGCGTGGCGCTTCTCGATCACGGCGCAGGAGTCCTCGACCGTGATCGGCTGCTCGGGGATCAGGATCACGTCGGCCCCGCCCGCGATCCCGGCGTGGACGGCGATCCAGCCGGTGTGCCGGCCCATCACCTCCACGACCATGACGCGGTTGTGGGACTCGGCCGTCGTATGGAGACGGTCGATCGCCTCCGTCGCCACCCAGACGGCGGTGTCGAAGCCGAAGGTGTAGTCCGTCGCGTTGAGGTCGTTGTCGATCGTCTTCGGCACGCCCACGACCGGGAAGTCGTGCTCCCGGTACAGCCGCGCCGCGACGCCGAGCGTGTCCTCGCCTCCGACGGCGACGAGGGCGTCGAGCCCCTGCGCACGGAAGTGCTCGAGCACCTGGTCGACGCCGTCGTCCACCTTGTACGGGTTGGTGCGCGACGTGCCGATGATGGTGCCGCCTCGCGGCAGGATGCCCGAGACTTCGCGGGACCCCAGCGGCCGGAACCGGCCTTCGACCAGGCCGCGCCAGCCCTGCTCGACCGCCGTGCACTCCCAGCCCGCGTCGGCCAGCCGCCGGACGACGGCCCGGATCACGGCGTTCAGCCCGGGACAGTCGCCGCCGCCGGTGAGGATGCCCGACCGCATTGTCGCCAGCCTAACGCCCCGAGCGCCTTGCTCGGGTGGCTGTGCACCACCCGGTCACCGGCCGCACACCGCTCGATGCCGAAGGTGGGAATCGAACCCACACTCCCCGAGGGGAACCGGATTTTGAGTCCGGCGCGTCTACCAGTTCCGCCACTTCGGCCGGCTGCAGGGATCGTAGCCGTGGCCCTGGCGGTCGACCGGTGCGGCCCGGCGGATCCCATCTCGGCGGCAGCGTTTGTAGACTTGCGCGCACGCAAACGGAGGGGCCTGTGCCCGGCCTGGGCGCACGGTCGGTAATCCGAACGAGGAGGAGATGTTGAAGGTCAAGAGGACTGGGTTGCTCCTCATCGGCCTGATCGTCGCGCTGTTCGCCCTGGTGGCGGCCGGCTGCGGTGGCGGCGGTGGCGGCGAGGCACCCGAGGCGCTGCCCTCGTCGTCGTGCACGGCGATCGAGTACGAGGGCGAAGGCAATCCCGACTACATCATCGCGACGGACTTCCCGATGCAGGGCTCGTCGCGCACGCAGACGGAGCAGATCGTGGCCGCGGTCCGGCTCGAGCTGCAGAACCGCGAGTGGAAGGCCGGCGACCACAACATCGGCCTCCAGGTCTGCGACGATGCGACCGCGCAAGCCGGCAAGTGGGATTCCGGCAAGTGCTCGCAGAACGCGAACGCCTACGCCGCGAACGACAAGGTGATCGGCGTCATCGGGACGTTCAACTCGGGCTGTGCGGCGATCGAGATCCCGGTGCTCAACCAGGCGGCGGACGGCGGCATCCCGATGATCTCGCCGGCCAACACGTATCCGTGCCTGACGGTGAACCTGCCCGGCGGCTGCGACAAGACCGAGCCGGACAAGTACTACCCGTCCGGGAGCCGCAACTACGCGCGCGTCGCGCCGGCGGACGACTACCAGGGCGCGTTCGTGGCGGAGTTCGCCCAGAAGCAGGGCGTCAAGAAGGTCTACATCCTCAACGACAAGGAAGCGTACGGCCTCGGCGTCGCGACAACGTTCCGCAAGGCCGCCGAGCACCTCGGTATCGAGGTGACGGGCTTCGACGCCTGGGATCCCAAGGCGTCCAGCTACGAGGCGCTGTTCAAGAAGATCCAGGGCACCGGGGCGGACGCGGTCTTCCTCGGCGGCCTCATCGACGAGAACGGTGCGCAGGTGATCAAGGACAAGGTGGCCGTGCTCGGCCCGAACGACGGCGACGTGAAGCTGTTCGCCCCGGACGGGTTCACCACGCAGGCCACGATCGACGAGTCGGGCGGCGCGGCGGCCGGGATGTACATGTCCGTCGCCGGTGTGCCGATCGACGAGTTCACCGGCACCGCGAAGGACTTCGTGGACGAGCTCCTTGCGGGACCGCTGTCCGGCAAGGCGATCGACCCGTACGCCGTCTACGGCGGCGAGTCGGCGAAGATCCTGCTCGACGCGATCGCGGACTCCGACGGCTCCCGCACGGACGTGATCGCGAAGATGTTCGCGACCGAGGTCCAGGACGGCCTGCTCGGCACGTACTCGTTCAACGAGAACGGGGACCCGACCAACGCCAGCGGCGCGGTCGTGGGCTTCACGATGTACGAGGCGACGACTGAGCTCAAGACCGCTGACTCGTTCTCGCCCAAGCCGGAGACGGTCGAGGCGGCAGGCGCCGCCTAGCATCGGCCCGATCGACGAGACGGCGGGAGGCGTTGCCCTCCCGCCGTCTCGCGTTTAGAGTCGCGCATCACCATGGCGACCGCCGCCGCAGCGACCCTCAAGCGGGTCCGGAGCTCGAGTCTGGTCGACGCGGTCGGTCTCCTGCTGCTCGCCGGGATCCTGCTCTGGCTCGTGGTCGAGTTCTTCCAGGATCCCACCCGGTTCATCAACGTCGGCATCATCGGCCTCACGAACGGCGCCATCTACGGCCTCGTCGCGCTCGGCTACACGCTCGTCTACGGGATCCTGCAGCTGATCAACTTCGCCCACGGCGACGTGTTCGCGCTATCGGGCCTCGTGTCCAGCACGGTGCTCGTCTCGGTGCTCGGGATGGACGCGGACACGGGCGTGCTCATGGTCATCGTCGGCATGCTCGTCACGCTGGCGATCACCATTCCGCTCTTCGCGATCATCAACGGGTCGATCGAGCGCGTCGCCTACAAGCCGCTCCGCCACGCACCGCGGCTCGCTCCGCTGATCACCGCGGTCGGCATGTCGTTCATCGTCCAGAACGTCTCGCTGGCGATCTACGGCGTCGACTTCGAGTCGGTGCCGCCCTTCATCCCCCGTACGGCGGCGATCACGATCGGCGACGTCGTCATCCAGTGGAACAAGCTCGCCGTGTTCCTCGTCGTGATCCCCGTGCTCGCCACGCTTACCTGGTTCGTGCGCTCGACGAGACAGGGCAAGGCGATGCGGGCGGTGTCGCAGGACACCGAGGCGTCGGCGATGATGGGCATCGACGTGAACCGGACGATCTCGGTCACGTTCTTCCTCGCCGGCGCGCTGGCGGCCGTCGCCGGGCTCGTGTACCTGCTCCAGTTCAACATGCGCTACGACACCGGCTTCGAGCTGGGACTGATCGCCTTCACCGCGGCCGTGCTCGGCGGCATCGGCAACCTCACGGGAGCCGTGCTCGGCGCCATGGTGATCGGCCTCGTGCAGGCGTTCAACGAAGGGCTCGACGGGACACCCGGCAGCGACTGGACGCGCTCGATCGTGTTCGGGATCCTCATCGCGATCCTCGTCTTCCGCCCGCAGGGCATTCTCGGCGAACGCACTCCGGAGGGCGCGTGACCGTCGTGGCGGCTGGCACCCTCGTGCCGCCGGAACGGCGGATTCCCGCGGCAGGGATACGCTTCTGCGGATCCCTTCCCTGCGGAAGGAAGGGGCGCGCGTGAGCGAACGGGCGCAGGCTGGACTGGGCCGGCTCCAGTCGGACCGGCGGATCGTCCTCATCGCGGCGCTGGTCGTGCTCGCGATCGTGTACCCGTTCATCGTCGAGGGCCTGCAGGACCTGCCGGTGATCGGGGACTTCGTCCCCCGCACGGGTTCGATGGTGGTCACCCTCGTCGTCACGATCATGGCCCTCGGCCTCAACATCGTCGTCGGCTACGCGGGTCTCCTCGACCTCGGCTACGTCGCCTTCTACGCCGCCGGCGCCTACGTCGCCGGGTGGCTCGCATCGCTGCAGTTCGAGGGCGTGACCTTCCACCTCGGCTCGACCGTGTCGAACGAGTTGCCCGGCATCCACATCTCGGTGTGGCTCGTGCTCATCGTGGCAGGGCTGTTCACGACGCTCGTGGGCATCCTCATCGGCCTGCCCACGCTCCGGCTGCGCGGCGATTACCTCGCCATCGTCACGCTGGGCTTCGGAGAGATCATCCCGCAGGTCGTCCGCAACGCCGACGAGGATGGCCTCGGCTTCGACCTCACGAACGGGACGTTCGGGATCAGCCCGATCGACTCGCTGGGAGTGGGCGGCTTCGTCTTCCGCGCGCAGTCGAACCGCGCCGACCTCTACTACTGGGCTGCCGTGGGGCTGCTGCTGATCACGGTGTTCTGCTGCGTGCGGCTGCGCGACTCGCGGCTCGGACGGGCGTGGATCGCGATCCGCGAGGACGAGACGGCGGCCGCGGCGATGGGCGTGCCGCTGATGCGCACGAAAACGTGGGCGTACGCGATGGGCGCCTTCTTCGGCGGCGTGGCGGGGGCGTTCTACGCGAGCTTCAAGGCGGGGGCGTTCCCGGCGGACTTCTACTTCAACTTCTCCATCTTCCTGCTCTGCATGGTCATCCTCGGCGGCATGGGCTCCATCTGGGGGGTGATCGTCGGCGGCCTGGTGCTCGGCTACCTCAACATCGAGGGCCTGTCCACGATCGGCGCGAAGATCCAGGACGCCGGGCTCGACTTCGACCCGACGAAGTACCAGTTCGGCATCTACGGCGTGATCATCGTCGCGATGATGCTCTTCCGGCCCACCGGGCTCATTCCCGAGCGCAGGCACAAGGTCGAGCTCGCGGAGGGTGTGCACGACACGCCGCTGTACGACGTGCAGCACGAGGGCACCCTCACGGACCGTGGCGGAGACGACGGCTGATGGCCGTCGACGATCTCCTCGTCGCGACGAAGGTGCGCAAGGAGTTCGGCGGCCTCGTGGCCACCGACGACATCGACTTCGTCATCCCGCGCGGGTCGATCGTCGCCCTGATCGGCCCCAACGGCGCGGGGAAGACGACGTTCTTCAACCAGATCACCGGCGTCTACGTGCCGACCTCGGGCTCGATCGTGTTCGACGGCACCGAGGTCGTGGGGAAGCCGCCTCACGCGATCGTCGAGCTCGGCGTCGGGCGCACGTTCCAGAACATCCGCCTCTTCGCACAGATGACCTCCCTCGAGAACGTGCTCGTGGGAATGCATTGCCGCCTCCGCAGCGGCATCCTCGGCTCGATCGTGCGCATCCCGCGCGTCAAGCGCGAGGAGCGGGAGGCACGGGAGCGCGCGCGCGAGCTGCTCGTGTACTGCGGGCTCCCCCGCCGCCACGGCGAGTACGCGGGGGCCCTGCCCTACGGAGATCAGCGGCGGCTCGAGGTGGCGCGTGCGCTCGCCACGGACCCGAAGCTGCTCCTCCTCGACGAGCCCACGGCGGGCATGAACCCGCAGGAGACGGCCAGCTTCATCGACTTCGTGCGTCGGGTGCGGGACGAGAAGGAGCTCACCGTGCTCCTCATCGAGCACGACATGAAGGTCGTGATGGGCGTCTCGGAGCGGATCACCGTGCTCGAGTACGGCGCCAAGATCGCCGAGGGCACGCGCGAGGAGATCCAGACGAACGAGCGCGTGATCGAGGCCTACCTGGGCCGCGGAGCCGCGGCGTGAGCGCTGCGATCGGCCGCGGGGCGGCCGCGGGCAACGTGCTCGAGGTGCAGGACGTGCACGTCTACTACGGGGCTATCCACGCGCTCAAGGGCGTCTCGCTCACGGTGGGCGAGGGCGAGATCGTGACGCTGATCGGTGCGAACGGCGCCGGCAAGTCGACCACGCTGCGCGCGGTCAACGGGCTGAACCGTCCGCGGCAAGGGTCGATCAGGTTCCAGGGGCGCGACATCACGAACGCCTCCCCGCACGCGATCGTCAAGGGCGGGATCGCCCAGAGCCCGGAAGGCCGGCGCCTCTTCGCGCGCATGTCCGTGACGGAGAACCTCGAGATGGGGGCCTTCCAGCGCACCGACCGCGAGAACTTCAAGGGCGACATGGACCGGGTGTTCGAGCTCTTCCCGCGTCTCTACGAGCGCCGCACGCAGAAGGCCGGGACGATGTCCGGCGGCGAGCAGCAGATGTGCGCCATCGGGCGCGCCCTGATGGCGCGGCCGAAGCTGCTCCTCCTGGACGAGCCGTCGATGGGCCTCGCTCCGATCTTCGTCGAGAAGATCTTCGAGATCGTGCGGGAGATCAACACGCAGGGGACGCCGGTGCTGCTCGTCGAGCAGAACGCGCTCATGGCGCTCGACACGGCACATCGCGGGTACGTGATGGAGACGGGCCGCATCGCGCTCGCCGGCTCCGCCTCGGAGCTCAAGGCGAACGAGCGCGTGCAGAAGGCCTACCTGGGCCTGGACTAGCGTCGAGCCGCGGTCAGACGCAGCGGGTCCTCCACCGGCGTCCTCGCCTACCCCACCGCGACCGGCACGTACGGAGGTGCCAGGAGCACCGCGACCGTGCCGTCCGAGCCCGCGACGCCCTGGGCCATCTCGAGCGCCGCCTGCGGGCTGTGGCTCGGCACGAAGCCGAGGGCGCGGGCAGCGGCGGCGTCCCGGCATCCGCCCACCACGATGCGCTCCGCCTGTGCGCGCGACGGGGCGCAGCCGGCCCAGTCGGCGAACGGCAGGAGCGGATGCGGCGCCTGGCCCGCCCTGTACGCAGCGAGCCCGGCGTGGTCGGCGGCGGCGGCCGTCTCGGCGGCCGCGACCGCCTCGCCGCCGCCTTCGCGGAGCGCCTCGAAGAGGGCGCGGTAGGGCGCGGACGCCGGACGCCCGTAGGCGGGACGGAACGGATGCAGCAGGACGACCGTGCCGCCTCGCGCGAGCGGATGGGCGTTGCGCCACAGCCGCAGCGCGTGGCCGAGGGCGGCGTAGGTGGCCGCCACCGGATCCACCGGCGTGGTCGGCTGGTGCACGGACCGCCACGGCACGGGTATCACGATCGTCTGCACGGGCTGTGGCAGCGGCACTGCGCGAACCGCCACGCTCCGCAGCAGCGCCTCGGCATGCGCCACCGACGGACGGCCCGCGAACGCCGCGACCGCATGCACGTACCTGCCGGCATGCTGCAGGCGGTACTCGCGGATCGCTCCGGGGAGCGTGTTCCGCAGCCGCCGCAACCTGGAGCGCGCCAGGTCGTGCACGGTCTCCGGGTCCGAGGGCCAACCGCGCCACCGTCCCGTGGGACGGGGGTGGTCGAGGACGAGCGACACGCCCAGCAGCGGGGTCCGGGCCTCGAGCGCGCGCTCGAGCGCGCCGGCCGCTCGCCAGCCGGCCGCGCGCGCCGGCTCGAGCAGCGACTCGGCCGTGGCGGCCCGCGGCGTCTCGGCGCCGCAGGCGGCGAGGAGCGCTGCCGGCCCTCCGCTGACCGCGGTCTCCGCGGCCGTGACGGTGATCACCAGGTCGGTCTCGACGAGCGCGGGGTGCACGCGAAAGGATGCCGGTGCGGTCTCGAGCTCGACGAGGTCCTCGGCCTCGCAGTCGTGGACGGCGACGGTGCCGTGGAACGCGCGAGCCTGCGGCGGGCGGAGCAGCGACTCGAGCTCGCGTCGCCCGGCGCGCCGCTCGAGCCCTCCGGCGACGAGGAGCGTCTGCCGCTCGGTGGGTATCCCGGCTCGTGCGAGCTCGGCGCTCACCGCAGCGAGCGCCTCCTGCCGCGGGTCGGCCGGCGCTCCGGGGAACGGCAGCGCCGCATGCTCGACGACGAGCGTCGCGCGGCCTCCGCGGCGTGCCACCTTCTCGAGGGTCGGGCCGGAGAGCGGGTAGCGAAGCGCGTCCGCGACGGCCTCGGCGATGTTCGCGATCGGGTCGAGCGGCGGCGGTGCGGCGAGCAGGACGGCGTCGTCGGGAAGGTCGACGGCGTTGATGCTGGAGCCCACGAAGAGCGGCACGCGGCGCACCGGCACATCCAACCAGCCGCCCCGCGCATCCCGGGGCGATACCGAGCGGCCCTGCCGTGGGCTCTCTACGGAATTGCGCGAAAGAGCCGCAGAAAGGTCGGCCGGAAGCCGAGGCGCGGCCACGTGCGCGACGAGAGGAGGTTCGTCGCGCGCCAGTCGGTGACGACGTTCGCGTAGCCCGCCTCGCGTGACCAGTCGATCACGGCCTCGCCGAGCGCGCGTCCCGCTCCGCGGCCGCGCGCGTCCGGAAACACGGCCGCGAACGCGAGGAAGCCCGCGTCGTCGGGCCGGGCGAGGCCGGCGTGGGCGCTCGACTGCTCGATCGAGCAACCGACGGAGGAGCCGATCACACGGCCGTCCCGCTCGGCGACGAACAGCGCGTACGCCGGATCGTCGAAGCCCTCCTCGTACTCCGCGACCGTCTCCTCCAGGGTCGCCTGCGGCATGCCCGAGAAGACCGGGGAGAGGGCCTGGTGCGCGACAAGCGCGAGATCGAGCTCCGCGAGGGCGGGGATGTCCCCACGCTGCGCCCGCCGGACGGTGAGGCCGGGGCCGGCAGCCAGGAGCGGCTCCTCCGGCGCCTCGCGCAGCCCGTGCACGTGCTGCTGGCCGAAGCTCAGCCGGAACCACGTGTCGACGAGGTCGGCATCGCTCGCGGGGACGAGCACGTAGTGTGAGGTGAGGCCCGCGGCCACCCACTCCGCGGCGGCGACGGCGTAGAGGTCGCGCACGGTCTCAGCCTCCTCCACCGCATGCCCGGCGGACTCGATCCAGACGTTCGGGCCCCAGGACTCCGCACGCGGGACTCCGAGCAGGTACCCGACGAGGCGTCCGTCGCGGACCGCGGCCACGCCGCTCGCGCCGTCCACCGCGAGCAGCTGCTCGATCTCCGCCCGCACCTCCGCAGGGTCCTCGAACCGCGCGGCGAGGGCCGGCTCGACCAGCCGCTGGGCGGCGTGGCGCCGCGCGAGGAGGATGCCGGCATCGTCGAGATGCGCGTCGGAGAGCGGCTCGATCGCGAGCATGGCCCGCGGACGATAGCGTTGAGGCCGTGTCGCCGAAGACGCTGACCGGCGCAGAGCTGCAGCTCGACGACGGCCCGGCCCGCGAGGCGGAGCTGTTCCTCGTCGACGGCAACAACCTCGCCTACCGCGCCTTCTTCGCGCTGCCCGAGGAGCTGCAGACGACCGAGGGGCAGCCCACCAACGCGCTCCTCGGCTTCACGAACATGCTCTTCAAGCTGCTCTCGGACTACCGCCCGCGCGGCGTCGCCGTCGCCTGGGACACGCGCCCCGTGCACCGCACCGAGATCTCGGCCGAGTACAAGTCCGAGCGGCGGCCGATGCCGGACCTGCTGCGCGAGCAGTTCCCGCACTTCCGGCCGATCGTGGAGGCGTTCGGCTACCGCAACCTCGAGTTCGAGGGCTGGGAGGCCGACGACGTGATCGCGACCCTCGCCACGCAGGCCGACGAGGCCGGGATCAGGACCTGCGTCGTCTCCACCGACCGGGACGCCTTTCAGCTCTGCTCGGAGAACGTGAGCCTGATGATGACGCCGCGCGGGGTGGCGGACGTCCACGTGTACACGCCCGACCGTGTGGAGGCGCGCTACGGGGTCCGTCCCGACCAGGTGCCGGACTTCATCGGCCTCAAGGGGGACACGAGCGACAACATCCCGGGCATTCCGGGCATCGGGGACAAGACGGCGGGCCAGCTCGTCGCACAGTACGGGTCGCTCGAGGCGGTGATCGAGCACGCCGCGGAGCTCTCGCCGGGGCGCTCGAAGGCGATCGTCGAGCACGCCGAGCAGGCACGGGCGTCGAAGCTGCTCGCGACGATGCGCCGCGACCTCGACCTCGGTGTCGAGCCGTCCGCGCTCGTCTCGGCGCCTCCCGACCGCTCGCTCCTGAAGGAGATCTTCCGCCGCTTCGAGTTCCGCGCCCTGCTCGGGCGCGTGGACACGCTGGACGAGGCGCTGCCGGCGGCCGAGCGGGTCGCCGCCGAGGAGGAGGCCGTCGCGTGGCGGGAAGAGGCTCCTGCGCGTCTGGCGGGACGCGTGTCGGTCGCGTGGGACGGCGAGCGGGCCGCATTCGCGACGGGTGAAGGCGCGGTGCTCGTCTCGTCCACGACGCGCGAGGGGCTCGCGACGCTGCTCCGCGACGCGGACGTGGTGGCGCACGACGCGAAGTCGCTCCGGCTGGGCCGGCCGCCGGCGGACGACACCCTGATCGCGGCGTACCTCGTCGATCCCGGGCGGTCCGAGTACCTCGTCGACGACCTTGCAGCCGAGTACGGGTTCGAGCTCGAGCCCGAGCCGGCCGCCGAGGAGACGACGTCCGCGCTCGTCCGCCGGGCGGAGGCGGCGCGGCGCCTGGCGCAGCCGCTCCGCGAGAAGGTGCGGGAGCGCGGGTCGGAGTCGCTCTACGACGAGATCGAGCTGCCCCTGACGGCGGTCCTCGCGGCCATGGAGGACGCGGGCGTCCGGATCGACACGTACCGCATGGGTGAGATCACGGCGCGGCTCGGCGACCGCGTGGAGGAGCTCGAGGCGCTCGCGGTGGAGCTGGCGGGCGAGCCGTTCCAGCTCGGCTCCACCCAGCAGGTGGCGCGCATCCTGTTCGAGGTGCTGGGCCTTACCCCGGGCCGCAAGGGGAAGACGGGGTACTCGACCGACACGAGAGTGCTCCGTGCGATCCGCGGCGAGCACGCGATCGTGCCGGTGCTCGAGGAGTGGCGGGAGCTGACCAAGCTCCTCAACACGTACCTCGGCCCGCTGCCGGGACTGATCGATCCCCGGGACGGACGGCTGCACACGACGTTCAACCAGGCCGTCGCGGCCACGGGCCGCCTGTCCACCTCCAACCCCAACCTGCAATCGATCCCCATCCGCACCGAGCTCGGCCGCGAGATCCGGTCGGCGTTCATCGCCGAGGAGGGGTGCCGTCTGCTCTCCGCCGACTACAGCCAGGTCGAGCTGCGGATCCTCGCGCACATCTCGGGCGAGCCCGTCCTGCGAGAGGCGTTCGAGCGGGGCGAGGACATCCACGCGGCGACGGCCGCCGAGGTGCTCGGCAAGGAGCGCGCGACGCTGACGAAGGACGAGCGGAACGTCGCGAAGATGGTGAACTTCGGGATCATCTACGGCATCTCGTCGTTCGGGCTGTCCGAGAACCTCGAGATCCCGCGGGAAGAGGCCCAGGCGTACATCGACGCCTACCTGGCGCGCTTCCCCCGCGTGCAGGAGCTCATCCAGCAAACAGTCGCCCAGGCGGCCGCGGACGGGTACGTGACCACGCTGCTCGGCCGGCGCCGGCCGATCCCGGAGCTTCGCGCGTCGAGCTACCAGACCCGCTCGCTGGGCGAGCGGCTCGCGGTGAACACGGTCATGCAGGGGACCGCGGCGGATGTCATCAAGGTCGCGATGGTGCGCATCCACGACCGCCTGCGTGCCGAGGGGCGGCAGGCCAGGCTCGTGCTGCAGGTGCACGACGAGCTCCTCCTCGAGGTGCCCGAGACCGAGGTGTCGGGTGTGCGTGACCTCGTGCGCGCCGAGATGGTGGGTGCATACCCGCTCGACCCACCGCTCGCGGTCGACGTCGGCGTGGGCGACAACTGGGCCGAGGCGAAGGACTGACGCCCGCGCGGGACCGCCCGGTTGACCCTCGGCGGCCGGGGTCGTTACATTCGTCGCAGATTCCGGGGGAGGGGGTGTGTGGCTCATCTGCGGCTGAGTCCCGTGAGCGGGGAAGACGTGGTGCGGACGCCCGGGCCGCGGCCCGTCGGGCGCGTGGTCGCCGTGCTCGCAGTGGCGCTCGCGGCGCTCGCCGCCACGACGCTTCCCGCCGGCGGAGCAGGCGCTGCCGGGACCGTCGAGGGTGTCTGCGGCACCGACACGCTCGTCGTCGTCTTCTGGCCCCGCGGCCATGTCGCGATTCCGCAGCTCGGGCTCCCGCGGGCGGCGTCCCCGCAGCTCGTGGTCCTCACGTATGCCGGCGCCGGGACGTTCCAGAAGGCGTTCATCGTCGCCTCGGCGGCGGGAGGCGGCGGCGGCAGGCTCGTAACCGGCTGTTCGCGCACCCGCGATCACACCGCCCTGCAGGTGCTTCCCGCGCGCGCCACGACGCAGCCGGCGGCGATCACGTGCCGGACGCGGGGGCACACGCTCGTGCAGCTGCGGAAGATCGCGGGCGCGGGCGTACGCTGGGAGCTGCGCCTCATCGAGGCACCCAACCGGCTGGTGCTGCGGGCGATGCTGACGGCGACCGCCGTCGGCTCGAACGTGATGCAGAGCTTCCAGCGCTGCCGTGTGGGGCCCGCGCCGCCTCGCACCTCGCTCTGACCCCGTCCCCGCCGGCCCCGGCGGCGGATCGCAAGATCCCTGCATCGGGAGCGATTCCGGCGGCGAACCGTCGCTATACTCCCCAACTCCTCATGGCGAACGAGACCGTGGAAAAACCTGCTGAGTCGATTGCCGAAGGCGCCGCGCTGCGCACGGAGCAGCCGACGGCCGCCGAGGAGGGGGTCTGGACGACCGGCCCCGACGGCCAGCTCGTCCCCGACTACGACTCGACCTTCCCCACGATCAACGAGGGCGAGGTCGTGCACGGGGTCGTGGTGCGCGTGGACAAGGACGAGGTGCTGGTCGACATCGGCTACAAGAGCGAGGGCGTGATCCCGGTCGCCGAGCTCTCCATCCGGCGCAACGTCAACCCGGCGGACGAGGTGTCGGTCGGAGACGAGATCGACGCGCTCGTGATGACGAAGGAGGACGCCGAGGGGCGTCTCATCCTCTCCAAGAAGCGTGCGCGCTTCGAGCTCGCCTGGAAGGCGATCGAGGGCGCCTCCGAGAGCGGCGAGGCCGTCAACGGCCGCGTGATCGAGGTCGTCAAGGGCGGTCTCATCCTCGACCTCGGCGTGCGCGGGTTCCTGCCGGCGTCGCTCGTCGACATCCGCCGCGTGCAGGACCTCGACGAGTTCCTGGGCAAGGAGCTCCGCTGCAAGGTGATCGAGCTCAACCGCTCGCGCAACAACGTCGTCCTCTCCCGCCGCGCCGTCCTCGAGGACGAGCGGAAGGAGATGCGGCAGGCGATCCTCGACCGCCTCAACCCCGGCGACGTCGTCGAGGGCACGATCTCCAACATCGTCGACTTCGGCGCCTTCGTCGACCTCGACGGCATGGACGGCCTGATCCACATCTCCGAGCTGTCGTGGTCGCACGTCAACCACCCCTCGGAGGTGCTCGAGATCGGCCAGACGGTGAAGGTCAAGGTGCTGGACATCGACCGCGACCGCCAGCGCATCTCGCTCGGGTGGTTGACGTGCGACCACGACAGCTCGGAGATGTGGATCAGGCCGTCGATGCCGTCGAGGTCCACGAACGCGCCGAAGTCGACGATGTTCGAGATCGTGCCCTCGACGATCATGCCCGGCTGCAAGCGGTCCAGGATCCGCTCGCGATCTTCCCTACGCTGCTCCTCCAGCACCGCGCGACGCGACAGGACGACGTTGTTGCGCGAGCGGTTGAGCTCGATGACTCTGCACTCGATCGTCTGACC
>DATBIN010000076.1:0-40824 GCA_036556925.1 Gaiella sp. | reverse complement strand
TTCACCGTGACGAAGCGATACCACCCGTCGCGATCCGTCAGGCAGCGGCCGGCCCCGGCGAAGTTCGGATCGAGAGGCGCGTCGTGCCCGTCGACCTCGTGGCGGTAGCGACCGGCGGCGTTCGCCTGCCAGATCTCCACGAGCTGGCCCCGCAACGGCTTGCCGTCGCTGCCGAGCACGCGTCCGCTGACGACGATGCGCTCGCCGAGCGGCTCGCCGTCGAACTGCCGGGTGAGATCGTGGTCGAGCGGCCCGATCTCGCGGTCGCCGAGCACCGGCCCCGTCAGCTCGCTCAGCGTGTGCGGCAGGAGGACGAGCGGCTCCTTGGGGCCACGCAATCTCGTGCCGACGTAGTCCTCGTAGACGTACGGCGGATCGACGGGATCCCGCTCGCCGTCGAGGACGGTGGTCGCCGCGGTGTCCCGTCCCGCCCTGGTGCTCATGCCTCCCTCGCCACCGCCGTCCGAAGCCATCCGGGGCACGGCCCGCGGTGTGGCCCGCCCAACTGTCCGCTACTGATAAACGACATCGGTCCCTTCCGTCAAGGACGAGGCATCGCTCGGCCGCTCGTACCGCTCCGGCGGCGCCGCGCCCCTGCGGCACCGCGCTGCCCGATCGTGCCAGACGCGCGTACCGCGGGGCATCGTGCGATCACGCCGGGCGGGTGCGCTCGTTCCACCACTCCTGGAACTCCCGGCAGCGTCCGTCCTCCGCGAGCGCGATCAGGAAGATGCCTTCGAGCTCGACGCGGATCTCGCCGACGACGAAGGAGCACCACCAGCGGGCCACGCCGCCTGCGGCCACGACCCCCAGGACCTCGGACCCGAACGCGACGTCGCTCTGCCCGGACGTCACGTCGGCCCAGCGCTCGCGAATCGCCTCCGACCCTCGTAGCGGCTCCTCGAACGGCCCCCACGCGTACGTCGCGTCCTCGGTGAACAATCGCGCGGCGGCCGCGGGGTCGCGCGTCTCCCACGCCTCGCCGTACGCGGCGAGCCAGCGCTCGACCGCCTCGTGCCCGGCGGTGCTCACGACGGGGCTCCCGGTCGCCCGTGCGACGTCAGCTCAGCTGTCCCCGCACCCATTCGATCTCCCGGCAGACGTAGTCGACGATGTCGCCGGTCTTGAGGTCGTCCGGCAGCACGTCCCAGGTGTAGGTCTCGATCTCGAGCTGCCGCGAGAGCGGCGTCTGCCTGTGCACGCGCAGCGCCTCCTCGATCGCGAAGCGGGTCGAGCGGAAGACGCCCAGGTCGTCGAGGAAGACCGGGACGTGGAAGTGGATCCGCCACGCGCGCGGGCCCGGGTCGGCCTCCCAGGCCGCGAAGGCGTCCTCGAGGTTGAGGAAGCGGGTCGTCGTGCCGTTCCGCCGCTCGATCGTCTGCGTCAGGTAGACGGTCTCCGCGAAGCGCCGCAGCTCGTCGACGATCTCCTGCGTCACCTCCGGGACGTCGACCGCCGCCGCCTCCTGGAGCTTGAGGATCGGGATGCCGGCGTCGACGAGGAGCTCGAGCGAGGCGGAGATGTCCTCGTACTCCACGGCCTGGTGGCAGATGTCGAAGACGATGCCGAGGTGACGGCGGAGCGCGCCGTGGGCCTCCGAGACCGGGATGCCGGCGAGCTCGGCGAGGCTGTGCGCGGCCGCGCCCGAATAGAGGTGATCGCGGAAGTAGTCGACCGTCTCGTCGGTCGTCTCGAGGAAGCAGAACGGCTCCGGCTCGATCGCGAGCGTGACCGTGCGGGCGGTGCGAGCCTCGAGCTCCACGAGGTGCGCGACGACGCGGAGCACGTGCGCCGTGTACTCGGCCACGACGTCCGGCCCGGTGACGTTCGGCTTGAAGCCGAGCGGCGCAGTCTGGATGGAGGGAGACGTCCCTTCCGGCGCGACGTCGGCGAGGACGTCGGCGACGTCGATCGTGTACTGCGTCCGCTCCTCCGAGCGCCAGTCGGGCTCGTACACCTGCTCCTTGACGATGCGCCCCTTGAAGGGCCCATACGGGAAGGCGTTGACCGTGTAGAGGTACATGTCGTTGGCTGCGAGGAACGACCGCAGCTCGTCGCGGCGCGCCGCATCACCGGCGAGCGTCCGCGCCGACGCCGCCGAGAGGCGCAAGGACACGCCGAAGGGCTCGTCGGGCGCCACCCGGGCCTTCACCTGCGGCACGTACGTGGTCAGGCTCGACCACATCTCGTCCCAGGTGTCGCCGGGGTGCACCAGCGTCGAGTAGGTCAGGTGGCCGAGGCCGTTGCCGAGATTCACAGATACCTCCTCACGACACCCGCTCCGGAACGCCGGAGGCGGCGGATTGCACGATCGCCTCGGTCACCGCGGCGCCGTGCACCATCTCGTCGAGGGCGATCGGGTACGCCGGGCCGCCCTCCGCCGCCGCGGCGAAGGCCTCGAGCGCGGCCCGCACGACGTCGTACGTCTCGGCCTGCCAGACCTCGGCCGGGCCTTTGGCCGGCTGGAACTTGCACGTGCCGAAGAGCCGCGTCCGGCGCTCCTCCGACGACGCGCCCGCGACGTGCGTCATGCCCTCGAGCCGCACCCAGCCTGCGGAGCCGAACACCTGGAAGCTGAACCCGGGCCCGGTCGCGGTCATCGTCCCGAGATAGCCGGACATGCCTTCCCGCATGCGGAAGAGCACGGAGGTGGTGTCGTCGCTGTCGATCTCGACCACACGGCGGAAGCTCTGACAGTAGACCTGGTCGACGGGGCCGCAGAGATCGATCATGCCGTCGACGGCGTGCACGCCCATGGGTGTGAGCCCGCCGCACGGCGTCTCCGCCCGGTTCGCGCGCCACTGCGTCGGCGAGAGGAACAGCGCGTTCGGGAAGGTCATCGTGGCCTCGGCGTGGAGGATGGTGCCGAGCTCGCCCGAGCGGATCCGCTCGCGCAGCTTGCCCATCTCGGGATGGAAGCGCCTGTTGTAGCCCAGGCCCAGCGTCACCCCCGCCTCCACGCAGGCCTGCACCGCCGCCTCGGCGTCCGCCTTCGTCAGCGTGAACGGCTTCTCGCAGTACACATGCTTGCCGGCCTGCGCCGTCGCGACCACCTGCCGGGCGTGGAGCGAGTGCGGCGTGGCGAGCACGACCGCGTCGACGCTCTCGTCGGCGAGGACGTCGTCGAGCGAGGGCGAGAGTCGCAGGCCGTGGAGCCCCGCGAACTCCTCCACCTCCGGCGAGACGGTCCTCGTGGCGACGGCGTCGAAGCGGAACGCGTCGCTCTCGCCCTGGACCGACTCGACGAGCGTCCTCCCCCACCAACCGAGGCCGACGATCGCTGCCCTGATCACGAGGTCTCCAGCTCAGGCCGTTCTGATCAGCGAGTAGCGCGGATCGGCGGCGAGGCACTCGGCCTCGGGCAGCCCGAGCTCCTTGCGGACGACGTTCGTGCCGAGGACGAGCGACACCATCTTGTAGAACGCGTGACGGCGGCTCATGCCCTCGCGGCCCATGCCGCAGTCGGTGCAGAGCAGCAGCTGCTCGACCGGGATGTGCTCGGTCGCGAGCCGCACGAGATCGGCCACCTGCTGGGGGGACTCGACCTGCAGCGTATGGTGGTCGATCACGCCGATGCCGATCCGCTTGCCGGTGATCTCCCTCCCGATCGCCTCGAGGTCGCCGGGCCCCGAGCTGCACATCTCGAAGGTGATCACGTCCGCGTCGACGCGGTTCAAGTGCTCGAGCGACGGCGCGTAGGACTGCACCTCGGCGAACATCCGCTGCTGCGAGGGGTTGCCCCAGCACGTGTGGCACCAGACCTCGGTCTTGTCGCGCAGGCCCTTGACGGTGTTGTTGAAGACGTCGACGAGGAAGTCGAGCGTGATCACCTCGTCGACGATGCCGCGGACCGCCGCGAGGTGGATCTGCGGCTCCTCGATCTGGATCACGGGACAGCCCGCGTCCGCGAGGTCGTGGAGCTCGGCGTTCAGGGCGTCGCTGATCGCCATGACCCGGGCGCGGAGGTCGTCGTAGTACTCGTCCTGGACGGCGAACGCGATCAGCTCGGCGGTCACCGTCCCGAACTTCACCGGCCGCGTGGTCAGCCGCTGGGCCGCCCGCCAGAGCTCCGTGTACTGGAGATCGCCCCGCCCGACGGGGCCGACGATCTTGGGCAGCACCCGGGCCTCGAGGTAGTCGTGGAGGATGTGCCCTCGCGGGAACGCGAGGCCGCCGGCTCCGGCTCGTGCGAGCTCCGGATGGCCACGGTCGAACCCGTCCAGGTGCTGCGCCGGGTAGCGCGTCCAGCTCTGCCCGCCGACGTCGTGGTCGAAGCGGCAGTCGCCGTCCGTGACGATGTCGAGGCCGGCCAGCTCCTGCTGCCGCAGGTAGACGGACAGCGCGTCGGTGTACTGGTCGCGGAACTCGATGTCGACCATCGCGTCCAAGAAGGTGCGCGTGCCGAGATTCTCCGTGTACCAGCTCGGGCGCGGCAGCGACCCGATGATCGCCGTCGGGAGCACCACGCCTGCGGACGCCTTAAGCACAGCTACCTCCTCGCTGCTCGAGCGCTACGGACGCTGTCGGGCCTGACCGGCCGACCTTAGTGGAGAATGCGATTGCGGTGGGACCGATCTGCATCGACCAAGGAGGGTGCGCGTGAACGTCGGCTTCGTCGGCCTGGGTCGCATGGGGCAGGGAATCGCGGGCAGGGTCTTGAGCGGGGGGCACGACCTCACGGTCTTCAACCGCACGCGCGAGAAGACGACGGAGCTGGCCGCCGCCGGCGCCACGGTCGCCTCCAGCATCGCCGAGGCCTGCTCCGGCGCCGAGGCGGTGCTGACGATGGTCGCCGACGACGACGCGCTGCTCGAGGTGGCGCTCGGCGAGGGCGGGCTGCGCGACTCGCTCGCGCAGGGAGCGCTCCACGTGACGATGGGCACCCACGGAGTCGCCGCGATCCAGGAGCTGGCCGCGGCTCACGCCGACGCGGGCCAGACGCTCGTCGCGGCGCCCGTGCTCGGCCGGCCGGACATGGCCGCCGCCGGTCAGCTCGGTATCGTGGCCGCCGGGCCGGGCGAAGCGGTGGAGCGCTGCCGGCCGCTGTTCGAGGTGATCGGCCGGCACACCTTCGACGCAGGCCCGCGGCCCGAGTCGGCCACCGCGATCAAGCTCGCCAACAACTTCGTGCTCGGCTGCGCGATCGAGGCCATGGCGGAGGCGTTCTCGCTGGCGCGCGCCTACGACGTCGTCCCGCAGGTGATGCACGAGGTGCTCTCCGAGGGCCTCTTCGCCGCTCCCGCCTACAAGGTGTACGGCCAGATCATCGTCGACGAGGACTACGACCGGGTGGGCTTCACCTCCACCCTGGCGCTGAAGGACGTCCACCTGACGCTCGCCGCGGCCGGATCGGCGCGCCTGCCGCTGCCGAGCGCCAACGTCCTCCGCGACCGGCTGCTGGGGGCGATCGCCCACGGCGACGCGGAGCGCGACTGGGCGGTGCTGGCGCTCGAGCAGGCGCGGGCGGGCGGCCAGGCCTGAGGGCGCGCCGCCTCGTACGCGGGCGCGCACCGGCAGGACTGAAATCGTTTGCGGCGGATCGACGCTCAGGGGGACGTCCCTTCGTCGCACATGCCTGACAGGTGCCGGCGACCGGCCGGCAACGGCGGCGGTCGGGCAGGAAGACGCTATCCCATCTGTGAAGTGGTGGTCAACAACAGACCCGTCGGTGTGTACTCCTACGGATCAGTCACCGCAGGCAGGAGCCGCGCCCGCCGCCGTCGCCGTCCCGAGGAGGTCGAGGTAGCCGACCGGGATCGCCTCGCGGCCGTCGAGGCGAAGCGCCTCGCGGACGAGCGCCAGCGCGTCGAGCTCCCCGCGCGTGGCCACGCCCGATGGAGAGGAGAGCACGGCCTCGAGCTCGAGGAACGTCCCCAGCCCCGAGACGTCGTCGAGATGGATCCTGACGTTGCGGAAGAGGAAGAGGCGACGCTCCTTCTCGACGACGCCGAGGACGCCGACGGCCGTGCACAGGACCTCACCCACCTCGGTGGCGTCCGCGACCGGCACCCGGAGGTAGCGGCTCGGCCGCACCCCCGCGAGATCGGCCCGCTCGTAGAAGACGAGCTCCGCGGCCGACGTGTCGACGTCCTCGCGCAGCTTCAGGCGGCCGGACCGGACGGCGAAGTAGGTGTCGCGTTGCCGCAGCACTCCCTCGTCGCTGGCTCCGAGAAGGAGGCAGGCTCGGGCGCTCGCCGCCGGGTCGTGATCGGCCACCTTGAGCTCGAGGTTCGACCGCTCCCCCACGCCGGCAGCCTACGTCCCCCGTCGCGCGGGCCGGCGCCGCTAGAGTGCCCGCCAGGGTGGCTCGCCGGACTGGAGACGAGCTTCGCGTCGCCGTCCTCGGCCTGGGCGAAGCGGGTGGCAGGATCGCGTCCGACCTCGTCGCCCTGGACGTGGGCGTCAGCGGCTGGGACATCGACCCGGGGCGGGCGGTGACCGGAGTCGAGGCCGCCCGGAGCGCCGCCGACGCGGTGCGCGGAGCCGGCGTCGTCCTCAGCCTCAACGCGCCGGATGCGGCCGAGGCGGCCGCGCGCGACTGCGTCGACGGCCTCGCCGCGGGTGCCGTGTTCGCCGACCTGAACTCCGCGCACCCGCGCGTCAAGGTCGCGGTGGCCGAGGTGGTCGGTCGCGCCGGCGCGCTCGCCACGGATGTGGCGCTCCTGGCGCCGGTGCCGCGGCGCGGGATCGGCACGCCGGCACTCGCGTCCGGCCCCGGGGCGAAGGCCTTCGCGGAGCGACTCGGCCCGCTCGGCATGCCGGTGGAGGTCGTCGGGACGGAGCCGGGTGATGCCGCGGTGCGCAAGCTGCTCCGCAGCGTCGTCATGAAGGGCCTCGCGGCGGCCGTGCTCGAGAGCCTGCGGGCCGGCCGGGCAGCAGGCTGCGAGGAATGGCTTCGCGAGGAGATCGCCGCGACCCTGGCCGCCGCCGACGCGTCCCTCGTCGCGCGGCTCGAGGACGGCAGCCGGCGCCACGCCGCGCGACGCGTGCTGGAGATGGAGGCGGCTTGCGACGTCCTGCGCGAGCTCGGGGTGGAGCCGCGAGTGGCGGGCGCCACGGCCGCCGTGCTGGAGGCGCTCGAGGAGGAGGCCCGCATCTCGTGAGCGCGGAGCACGGCACGACGCCGCCCTCGGAGCACGCCCGCGAGCTCGTCCGCGGCGGGTTCGACATGCACGTCCACGTCGCGCCGGACGTGGTGGAGCGGCGCATCGACGACGTCACGCTCGCGCGGCGCTTCGCGGAGGCGGGCCTGGCCGGGTTCGTGCTCAAGTCGCACTACACGTCGACTGCGGAGCGCGCCGCGGTCGTGCGCGGCGTCGTGCCGGAGACGCTCGTGATGGGCTCGATCACGCTCAACCGGGCAGTGGGCGGGATGAACGCGCTCGCGGTCGAGATCGCCGCGATCGAGGGAGCCCGCGTGGTGTGGCTGCCCACGGTCGACGCGGTCAACGAGACGGCCGGACGCGCCGAGCCGAAGCCGGGCCAGAAGCTGCCGGTGTGGGCGAGCGTGCAGTACGGCCTGCGCGAGCGCGGGATCGCGGTGGAGCCCGTGCCGGTCCTGGACGAGTCGGGGCGGGTGCTCCCGGAGACACGCGACGTCCTCGCCACGATCGCCGCCCACGGGATGGTGCTCGCCACGGGCCACCTCGGGCGGGACGAGATCTTCGCCGTCGTCGACGCCGCGGTCGAGGAGGGCGTGACCGAGATCGTCGTGACGCACCCGGAGTTCCCCTCGCAGAACCTCTCGGCCGACGACCAGATCGCGCTGGCACGGAAGGGCGCGCTGCTCGAGCGCACGCTGACGACGCCGCACACCGGCAAGGTGCCGTGGGAGCGCTGGCTGGCGAACACCCGCGCCGCGGGGGCCGAGCACTCCGTCCTCGCCACCGACCTCGGCCAGGTGGAGACGCCTCCCGTCGAGGACGGCCTCGCGCTTCTCGCCGACCGCCTGCTCGACAACGGCTTCGACGACGACGAGGTGCGCACGATGGCGGTCGCGAACACGCGGAGGCTGGCGGGAGCGGTCCCGGCATGAGCGGCCGGCGCATGCTCGTGGTCGGCGCGCACGCCGCGGACTTCGTCTGGCGCGCCGGCGGGGCGATCGCCGTCACCACCGCGTCGGGCGGCGCCGCGCGGGTGATCGCGCTCTCGTACGGCGAGCGCGGCGAGTCGGGCGAGCTGTGGAAGGAGCCCGGCCAGACGGTCGAGGCCGTGAAGCGCGTGCGGCACGAGGAGGCGGAGCGCGCGGCGGCCGAGCTCGGCGCGGAGTTCCGCTGCCTCGACCTCGGCGACTACCCGCTCGAGGTTGCAGGGGCCTCGCTCGAGCGGCTCGCCGACGAGATCCGCGACTTCGCGCCGGACGTGGTGCTGACCCACACCGACCGCGATCCGTTCAACCCGGACCACGCGGCTGCGTTCACAGCCGTCGAGCGGGCACGGGCCCTCGCCAGCGGCGCCGGCGTCGCGAGCGCGTTCGCGACGATCGCCCCGCCCGACCTCCTGCTCTTCGAGCCCCACCAGCCGGAGCTCTGCAACTTCACCCCGACGACCTTCGTGGACATCACGCCCGTGGTCGAGCGCAAGCAGGCGGCCATGGCGGCGTTCGCCTCGCAGACGTACCTCCAGACGTACTACGCGCAGCGGGCCGAGCAGCGCGGCAACCATGCGCGCCGCGCGTCCGGAGACACGTCCGTCCGGTACGCGGAGGCCTTCCAGCGCGTGCTCCCCCAGGTGGTGTCGTCGCTGTGAAGGCGCTGCTGGCGGAGCTCGCGGAGCTCGGCACCGCCACCGTCTACGAGGCGTCGGGCCGCGAAGGGCTCGTCGACACCCCGCTCGTCCAGGTCGTGCCCGGGTCGCGCGTGGCAGGCCCGGCGCGCACGGTGCGCTGCGGCGCGGGCGACAACCTGATGGTGCACGCGGCCGTCGCGCACGCGCGCCCGGGCGACGTGCTCGTGCTCACGCTGCCCGAGCCGGAGCCCGTGGCGCTCGTCGGCGACCTGCTCGCGACCCAGGCCCATGCGCGCGGCGTGGCGGCGCTGCTCGTGGACGCCGCAGTCCGGGACCTCGACGAGCTGCGGGAGCTGGGGCTGCCGATCTGGGCCCGCTACATCCGGGTGCGCGGGGCGGGCAAGACGGCCGTGGGCACCCTGGACGAGCCGGTCGCGGTCGGCGGCGCAACCATTCGCCCAGGCGACGTCGTCGTGCTCGACGCCGACGGCGCGGTGGTGGTCGCGCAGGCCCGAGTGGAGGACGTCCGCGAGGCGGCGCACGAGCGCGCGGCGCGGGAGAGCCTCAAGCGGGCGCGGCTCCGGGCGGGCGCGCTCTCCTACGACCTCGACGGGCTGCGCGAGCGAGTCGAGGGCCCGACGGCGTGACCGACCCCGTCCGGGACATCGCCCACCTCGGACCGGCGGAGCTCCGTACGCCGGAGCCCGAGCGCAGCCTCGCCTTCTTCGTCGACGTGCTCGGCATGGAGATCGAGGCCCGGGAAGGCGACTCCGTCTACCTCCGCGGCTGGGGCACCTACCAGCGGTACGACCTCAAGCTGACCGCGGCGCGGGAGAGTGGTCTCGCACGGCTGGGCCTGCGGACGTGGAGCCCGGAGGCGCTGGAGCGCCGTGTCCACGCCGTCGAGCAGACCGGTCTCGGCCTCGGCTGGTGCGACGGCGACCTCGGTCTCGGCCCGGCATACCGCTTCACGGACCCGGACGGCCACGTCTTCGAGCTCTACCACGAGTCAGAGCGGTATAGGCCGCCCGACCACCTACGGCCCGCGCTCAAGAACCAGCCTCAGCGCTACGTGGGCCGCGGCGCGGCGGTCAAGCGCCTCGACCACGTCAACCTGCTCGCCGCAGACGTGCGGGCAAGCCGCGTGTTCGCGCAGGAGGTGCTCGGCTACCGCCTCTACGAGCAGGTGGTCCTCGACGACGGCACCGAGGCGGGCGCCTGGATGAGCGTGTCCATCGCCGCCCACGAGCTCATCTACGTCGCCGACGCCGCGGGCGCCCGCGGCCGCCTCCATCACCTGGCCTTCTGGGTCGACACGCGAGAGGAGTGCCTCCGCGCGGCCGACCTCTTCCTCGAGCACGGCGTCCACATCGAGGCCGCCCCGTCCAAGCACGCCATCGCGCAGGGGTTCTTCCTCTACGGCATCGAGCCGGGCGGCAACCGCATCGAGGTCACCCACGGCGGCTACCTCGTCTACGACCCCGACCCGGAGCCGGTCGTCTGGTCGCAGGCCGAGCGTGCGCGCGGCCAGGCCTGGGGCGTCGCCACCGTGGAGAGCTTCCACGTCTACGGCACCCCGCCCGTCGAGGGCACGACGCCGCCGGGAACGTAGACCACGCCCAGCGGCGTCCAGCGAGGCCTCGGCCCGGCGCACGCCGTCAGGGCGCCGGCCGACCGACCCGACCGAGGACGAGCGAGACGACCTCCCGCGCCCGCTCGAACGGGAGCACGTGCCCGCAACCCTCGAGCACGACGACCTCGGCGTCCGGGATCGCCGCGGCCGTCGCCCGCACGCGGTCGACCGGGACGACGTGGTCGAGCTCCCCTGCCACGAGGAGCGCCAGCGCACGGACGGCCGGCAGCTCGTGCGCGAGATCGAGCTCGGCGATGACGCCGCAGTGGGCGGCGTAGCCCACGGGATCGCTGGCGGCGACGATCGCCTCGTAGGCGTCGGTATCGGCCGGGTGTGCCGTCCTGAACGACTCGGCCAGGGCCGACACGTGGAGCGACGCCACCGTCGCCATGCCCTCGCGACGGGCACGGTCGGCACGCTCGGCGAGCGCGCGCCGCTCGGTCGCAGGCGTGACGCTGGGCGCTGCCAGCCCGACCACGGCGCCGACGCGATCCGGGTGCTGGGCGGCGAACGAGAGAGCGACGGCGCCGCCGAGCGAGTGGCCCACGACCGCGACCCGCTCCAGGGCGAGCACGTCGAGCAGCCGGCGCAGGTCGGCCACGAGCCCGCCGAGCGAGTACGGAGGCGGGGGCGTGGCGCTCCGCCCCAGCCCGCGCAGGTCGTAGGCGACGACGCGATGGCTCGCCGACAGCGGTCCCGCCACCTTCTGCCAAGTCGCCGTGCACCCGCCGAGCCCGTGCACGAGGACGAGCGGCGTGCCGTCGCCGCTCTCCTCGACGTACGCGTCGAACCCGTCCAGCTCGATGCGCACCGGCCGACCCTCAGCCGCCGTGCGGACCGCCCTCGAGCCAGGCCCGGCCGCGCGCGTAGAGCGCCTCGACCTCCGGCCCCGTCAGCCCGGGCATGTCGGGCTTGACCGCGAACCCGATCTGCGTCTGGAGATAGGCGAGATGGCGGTAGCCGGCGGGAAAGCGCTCCAGCAACTGCGGGTCGAGCGTCAGCGTGGCAGCAGGATCGACCGGGTCGAGGCGGTCCTTCTCGTAGATGGGCTGGCGCAGCACGATCCCCCACCTCCCCTCGCGGTTCTCGAGGAAGTCGTGGAAGCGGCCCGTGCACACGACGTCGCAGAGGACGTCGTGGACGAGCGCGCGCTGCGAGATCGTCATCTTCGTCTGCGCCACCGCACGCGTGCCCTCCACCTCGACCGAGCAGCCCCCGAGGAAGTGCAGGATGGACACGCCCCGGTCGAAGCCCTCCCGGCTCACGCGGATGAACTCCTCCGCGGGGCCCTGAAACCAGGTCGCCATCATGCGGCCGTCGTCGTGCCAGACCGTGCGGAAGCGCTCCCAGTCGCCCGCGTCCCGCCAGACGACCCAGTTCTCGACCAGCTCGCGGATGCTCTGCCGGTCCTCGCTCGTGCTCGCCATGCCTGCCTTCCTCCCTCCTGTGGTACGCCGCGGGATCAGCTCCCGGTCTCGCCGCCGCCCGGCGCGCGCTCCTCGACCCAGTCCGCGAGGAACGTGTGGTCGACGGGCCCGAGCGCCGCGAGCGCCTCGCGCACGGAGCGGCGGCAGGACTCCGCGAGCGGCGCGTCCACGCCGGCGCGCCGCGTCAGCTCCGCCGCAGTCTCGAGGTCCTTGAGCATGAGGTCGAGCGTGAAGCCCGCGGCGTGGGTCCCCGAGAAGACGAACTGCCGGAACTTCGTCTCCGTCGCGTAGTTCCTCCCCGTGCCGGCGTTGAAGACGTCGATCATCACCTCGGGGTCGAGCCCGAAGCGGCGGCCGACGGCCAGGGCCTCCGCCGCCACGAGCAGGCCCGTGCAGGAGAGCACGTTGTTCAGCGCCTTGACGGCGTGCGCCGATCCGGGGCTCGTGCCGCAGCGCAGGACGGTCGAGCCGAGGCTCGCGAAGAGCGGCTCGGCGCGGGCGACCGCGGCGTCGTCCCCCGAGACCATGATCGCCAGGGTGCCCTCGCGCGCGCGCACGGCACCGCCCGAGACCGGTGCGTCGACGACGGCGACCTCACGCTCGCCGGCGAGCCGGGCCAGCTCGACGGTGTCGTAGGGCGACGACGAGCTCATGTCCACGAGCAGACCCCCGGGTGGGGCGTGCGCGAGCAGCCCGGCGTCCCCGACGGCGACCTCGCGCACCACGGCGCCGTTCGGGAGCATCGTCACGACGATCTCGCTCTCGCGGGCGAGCTCGGGGAGCGATCCGGCGGCGGCGCCGGGGTGTGCGGCGAGGAACGACGTCACGGCGTCCTCGTCCACGTCGTGCACCCTCACCGTGAAGCCGGCCGCGGCAAGGTGCCCTGCCATCGGCGCGCCCATCGTGCCAATGCCCACCCAGCCGACGGAGGGGCGCGTCACCGCACGCCTCTCGCGGCGGCCCGGAGGTGACGAGCGGGTACGCTCGGCGCATGGAGCCGGGGCCCTACATCCAGACGGTCAGCGGCCGGAGGTTCAACCCGCTCGACCCCGATCCCGCCGACGTCGACATCGGAGACATCGCCCGCGCCCTCTCGCACCAGTGCCGGTTCGGAGGCAACTGCCGTGTCTACTACTCCGTGGCCCAGCATTCGTGCCTCGCCGCGGACCTGGTGGCCGAGCGGGGCGGCGACGACGACGCCGTGCTCTGGGCGCTCCTGCACGACGCGTCCGAGGCCTACCTCGTCGACCTGCCCCATCCGCTCAAGCATCGCAGCGAGCTCGGGCGCATGTATGCCGAGGTCGAGGATCGCCTCCAGCAGGCGATCTGCGAGCGGTTCGGCCTTCCTTCCGAGCCGCCCCCGCTCCTGAAGCAGGTCGACCGCGCCCTCCTGGCGACCGAGCGGCGCTCGGTCGCGCACGAGGCCTGGGACTGGCCGGAGCTCGACGGCGTGCAGCCGCTGGACCTGGCCATCGAGCCGTGGCTGCCGGACCGCGCGCGCGACGAGTTCCTGGCGCGCTTCGACGACGTTCGGGAAGGCCGGCTCTAGGGCGAGCGGCATCGACGGCCTGTTAGCCGGCGCAGCCCGGCATCCGCTCGCGCGGATCCCGGACGCGCACACCCCTGAAGCGAGGTGCGCGGCGCAGGGCCGGCATGCGGAGGGCCATCATGCCGACCCCGCCCGCGCGTCCGTGGGACGCTCCTGCTCGATCTCGAGCAGGTACGAGACCATCACGTCCTGTCCACCGAGCGTGATGTGGTAGGCGTCCGAGAGCTCCTCGACCCGCTTGATCTGCTCCTTGTTGCGCTCGAACAGCGGGCCAAAGGGGAAGAAGCTGAAATCGACGACGCGCGCGCGCAGGCCGAGCGCCTCCAGCTGACGCGACGTCTCCTGCTGGCCCACGATCGAGAGCTGCATCAGGAAGGCGCGCCCCCCGTCGGCCAGGACCTCGGGGAGCGTGCGCAGGAAATGGTCGAGGAGCGTGCGTCCCCAGTAGTCGAGCGGGCGGTGGCCGGTGGGCTCCTCGAACGGGTCGACCGGCATCTGGTAGAGGCTCGCCACGACGACGTCGTAGCGTGCGTCGGGCTGCCACTCGTAGAGGTCGACGTCCTCGCCGGTGACGCGGTCCGAGACGCCGTTGCGGAAGGCGTTCGCCAGCGTGTTCGCCACGGCGTTGCGGTCGATGTCCATCGCATGGACGTGCGTGGCGCCGTTCAGGGCGAGCTGCACGGCCAGGATGCCGCACCCGCAGCCGACGTCGAGGCAGCGCTTGTCCCGGCCGATGTCCTCGCTGAAGAGGTACTTCCAGCAGAGGTAGCTTCCGTGCGTCGGGACGAAGACGCCCTCGTCGACGGTGAGGTTGGGGAAGGGCAGCGGGTTGACGACCCGCCCCCGCTCGTCCAGCCACGGCTCGGGCGGCGGCGCCTCTGGCGGCCTCTCGACCCCGAGCAGGAAGTCCGGGAGCACCGGCTTCTTGCGGCCGGGCTTCGTGTCGGCCACCGCGGCCGCCATCGCCCCGATGTGCTCCGGCGAGGTGCCGCAGCAGCCGCCGATGATCTGCGCGCCCTCCTCGCGCCACTCGAGCGCCAGCTGTGCGTATTCCGCCGGGCCGATGCGCTCGTCGAAGCGCCACTCGCGGCCGGCGAGGTGACCGAGGTTCGGGTACACGCCCAGCGGGAGGCTCGTGAAGTCGCGCAGCCACGGGATGATCCCCGGCACGTGCTCGACGGGCAGGCAGTTGATCAGCAGCGCCCCGACGCCCATCTGCTCGAAGCGCCGCGCGGCGCGACCGAACAGGTCGCCCTCCGGCGGCCCCCAGTGCTGGCCGTAGACGCCGCAGACGCCGTGCCGGCACCGGCGGAAGGAGAGCCACACGGGCAGTCCCGTCTCCAGCAGGACGTCCACGGCCTCGAACGTGCTCGGGTCGCGGATCAGCGTGAGCGTCTCGAGCAGGATCAGGTCCGGCGGGTCTTCCTGGAACGCACGCGCGAGCAGCGCGACGGTCTCGCGTTGACGGTCGGACGTCACGTCCTCGGAGATGGCGAACGCGACGGCGCACTCGCCCGTGCGGCCCTCGTCGTCCACCGCCTGCCGGGCGAGCTGCACGCCGAGCCGCGCGACGTCCAGCCAGTGCGCCGACTCGCGGTTGCCGGGGCCGTGCCGGAGCTCGGCGTCGGGGGTCGAGAGGATCGACCAGGTGTTGGTCGAGATCACGTCGCAGCCGACGGCGACGTACTGGCGATGCACGTCGCGGACCGCCTGCGGGGTGCGGTAGAGGGCCCATGTCCCCCAGAGCTCCTCTCCGGGCGCCGAGCTCCGCGGATGGTCCCGCTGCAGCTCGGTGGCGACGCCGCCGTCGAGCACGACGCAGCGCTCGGCGGCGATCAGCTCCTCGATCCTGCGGTAGGCGGGCGAGTGCACGGGGACTTCGGGCGCGGCCGTCATCGCCGCGCTCCTCGGCCCTCGGCAGCCCGGCCCGCCATTACGTCCCCTCGTCCCACGACGCGAGGTAGCGCGCCTGCTCCTCGGTCAGCTGGTCGATGTCGACCCCCATCGTGGCGAGCTTGAGACGCGCGATCTCGCGGTCGATCGCCTCCGGCACGACGTACACCTTCGGCTCCAGGGAGTCCGCGTTCTTGACCGCGTACTCGGCGGAGAGCGCCTGGTTGGCGAAGCTCATGTCCATCACCGCCGCGGGATGCCCCTCGGCCGCCGAGAGGTTGAGGAGCCGGCCGTCGGCGAGGAGATGCAGCGTGCGTCCGTCAGAGAGCTCGTGACTCGCGACGAAGGGGCGCGACTCGTACACCGACGTGGCCATCTCCACGAGCGCGGGGATGTCGATCTCGACGTTGAAGTGGCCGGTGTTGGCGAGGATGGCGCCGTCCTTCATGCGCTCGTAGTGCTCGCGCCGCAGCACGTGCTTGTCGCCCGTGGCCGTGATGAAGATGTCGCCGACGGCCGCCGCGGCCTCCATCGTCAGCACCTCGTACCCGTCCATGACCGCCTCCAGGGCACGCATGGGCTCGACCTCGGTCACGATCACGTGTGCGCCCATGCCCTTCGCGCGCATGGCGACGCCGCGTCCGCACCAGCCGTAGCCGGCCACCACGAGCCGGCGCCCGGCGAGGAGCACGTTGGTCGCCCGGATGAGGCCGTCGATGGTGGACTGCCCGGTGCCGTAGCGGTTGTCGAAGAGGTGCTTCGTCTGCGCCTCGTTGACGGCGATCACCGGGAACCCGAGCTTGCCCTCGGCCTCGAGCGCCTTCAGCCGGATGACACCGGTGGTCGTCTCCTCGGTGCCGGCGATCACGTCGCCGAGCTGCTCACGGCGCGAGGAGTGGAGGACGCCGATCACGTCGGCGCCGTCGTCCATCGTCAGCTGCGGCCGGTGGTCGACGGCCGCCTGGATGTGGGAGTAGTACGTGTCGTTGTCCTCGCCCTTGATCGCGAACGTCGGGATCTCGTACTCGGCCACGAGCGCGGCGGCAACCTCGTCCTGGGTCGACAGCGGGTTGGACGCGCAGACGACGACGTCGGCGCCGCCCGCCTTGAGCGTGCGCATCAGGTTCGCGGTCTCGGTCGTGACGTGGAGGCAGGCGGCGACGCGGTAGCCGGCCAGCGGCTGCTCCTGCTCGAACCGGTCGCGGATGGCCGCCAGGACGGGCATCTGGCGGTCGGCCCAGAGGATCCTCCGCACGCCGTCCGGCGCCAGCGAGAGGTCCTTGACGTCGTGCTGCGAGATCGTGCTCACTCGATTCCTTCCCTCGGGGTCGTCATCCGCGAGCGCGTGCCAGGAGGGGCCGCGGCTCGAAGTGGGTCATCTGCCTGAACTCGCCGAAGCGGGCCTCGATCTCCGGCAGCGTGAGGCCCTGCAGCCGCTCGCTGCCGAACGCCTCGATCGTGAACGAGGCGAGCACCGAGCCGTACACCGCCGCGCAGCGCAGGAGGTGCTCGTCGAAGCCCTGCTCGGAGTGGTGGTCGAGGAAGCCGAAGAAGCCCCCGGCGAACGCGTCGCCCGCGCCGGTGGGATCGACCACCGTCTCGAGCGGGTAGCCGGGGATGGAGAAGAAGCCGGCGTCGGTGAAGAGACAGGCGCCGTAGCTCCCCTGCTTGACGACGATCGTGCGCGGGCCGCGCTCCCGGATCTGGCGCGCGCCCTTGGCGAGGTTCGCCTCGCCGGTCAGCATGCGGATCTCCGCGTCGTTGAGCACGACGACGTCCACGAGCGCGATCGTCTCGAGCAGCGAGTCCTTGGCCGAGTGGATCCAGTAGTTCATCGAGTCGAGCCCGGTCAGCAGCGCAGCCGTGCACTGCTGACGCACCTGTCGCTGGAGGTCGGGCTGGATGTTGGCGAGGAAGACCACGGACGAGCTGCGCGCGCTCGGCGACAGCTGCGGGTCGAACTCGGCGAAGACGTTCAACTGCGTGTCGAGCGTGTGCGCGACCTGCATGTCCTCGTCGTAGCGGCCCGACCAGAAGAACGAGCGCGAGCCCTTGACGCGGTCCAGGTCGTCCGTGTTGATGCCCCGGCTCTCGAAGACGGACAGCTCCTCCTCCCCGAAGTCCTCACCCACCACGCCCACGACGCGGACGTCGGTGAAGAACCTCGCGGCGAGCGAGAAGTGCGTCGCCGCGCCGCCGAGGATCCGCTCACGCTTGCCGAAGGGCGTCTCCAGAGCGTCGAACGCGACCGAGCCGACGACGGTGACGGCCATCGCTCAGACCGGTTCCGGCTGTGCGACGGCGAGGCCGGCAGCCTGCCGCAGCGCATCCGCCTTGTCGGTGCGCTCCCAGGTGAAGTCGTGCTCGTCCCGCCCGAAGTGGCCGTAGGCCGCTGTCTTGGTGTAGATCGGGCGGCGCAGGTCGAGGTCGCGGATGATCGCCGCCGGGCGCAGGTCGAAGTGCTCCCGGATGAGCTCCTCGATGCGCGCGAGCGGGACGTTGTTGGTGCCGAAGCAGTCGACGTGCACGGAGAACGGCTGCGCGATCCCGATCGCGTAGGCGACCTGGAGCTCGCAGCGGTCGGCGAGGCCGGCGGCGACGACGTTCTTCGCCACGTACCGCGCCGCGTACGCGGCGGAGCGGTCGACCTTGGTGGGGTCCTTCCCGGAGAAGGCGCCGCCGCCGTGACGGGCCGCGCCGCCATAGGTGTCGACGATGATCTTCCGTCCCGTCAGGCCCGTATCGCCCATCGGCCCGCCCACGACGAAGCGGCCGGTCGGGTTGACGTAGAGGAAGTCCTTGTGCTCCAGGCGCGCCTCGTCGTACAGGTGGCGCGGCAGCGTCGGGTACAGGACGCGCTCGATCAGGTCGGGCTTGATCAGCGACTGGGGGTCGATGTTGTCCGCGTGCTGGGTGGAGATGAGCACGCGCTCGATCTCCGCGGGCTTCATGTGCCCGTGCTCGTCGACCTCGTAGCGCACGCACACCTGCGCCTTCCCGTCGGGCCGCAGGTAGTGCAGCTCGTCCGCCTTGCGCACCTCGGACATGCGCTTGACGATCTTGTGCGCGAGCGTGATGGGGAGCGGCATCAGCTCCTCGGTCTCGCGACAGGCGTAGCCGAACATCATCCCCTGGTCGCCGGCCCCGACCCGGTCGAGGGGGTCGCTGTCGTTGGGGTCGTGCTGCGACTCGAACGAGGCGTCCACGCCCTGCGCGATGTCGGGCGACTGCCCGTCGATGGCCACGATGACGCTGCAGGTGTCGGCGTCGAAGCCGTACTCCGCCCGCGTGTAGCCGATCGCGGCCACGCGCTCCCGCGCGATGCGCGGCACGTCGATCACGGTGGAAGTCGTGATCTCCCCGCCGACGAGGATGAGCCCCGTCGTGAGGAAGGTCTCGCAGGCGACCCGGCCCTGCGGGTCCTCGGCCAGGACGGCGTCGAGGACGGCGTCCGAGATCTGGTCGGCCATCTTGTCGGGATGGCCCTCCGTGACGGACTCGGAAGTGAGGAAGACGTCTTCTGCCATGGCTCCAGTTTTGGTCAGCGGATTGGCGAATCCTGCGGGCCAATCCTTTCAGACCCGGTGCGGGGCCGTCAAGTACTACTGGACAGCGCGTTCACATCCGCCTCGGGGTGGGCGCGTCGATCTGCAGCAGGGGGTCGGCCGCGCGCACCGGCTCCTCCTCCAGGCCCAGCTCGCGCCGCACGATGTTCGTCCCCTGCACGATCGCGGCGGACTTGTAGAACGCCACCAGCCGGTTCGACCCCTGCCGCCCGAAGCCGCAGTCCGACGAGAGCACGAGATGCTCGGGATCGATGTGGTTCAAGGCGTAGCGGATGTCGCCCGCCACCTCCTCCGGCGACTCCACCTGCAGCGTGCGGTGGCTGACGATGCCGACGGCGATCTTCTTGCGCATGCGGCTGCGGTAGGACTGGAACAGCTCGAGGTCGGCGAACGCGCGGTCCTTCATCTCCACCGTCCACACGTCGCCGGCGACGCGGTCCATGTACGTCTCGATCATCTCCGCGTACGACGTCCGCTCCAGCACCCGCTGCATGTTCGCGTTTCCCCAGCACGTGTGGACCCACACCTCCGCCTCGTCGAGGCCGCTGATCTCGTGGTTGAAGCAGTCGATCAGGAAGTCGAGGTACTGCCGGTCACGCGACGTCGCGGCGACGAAGTGGAAGAGCGGCTCCTCGATCTGGACGACCTTGCAGCCCGCGGCCACGAGCCGCCGCAGCTCCGCGTTCATCGCGGACGCGAGGTCCCACATGAGCTCCCGCTTGTCGTCGGCGTAGGCGTCGGTGCGGAGGTCGAGCATGCTCGCGACGAGCTGGCTCGAGACCGTCCCGAACTTCACGGGGCGCTCCGAGCGCGACTGCGCGATGCGCCAGAGCTTGTCGAACTCGAGCCGCGCGCCGCTGCCGATGCGCCCGGCCACGGCCGGCACGCGCCAGGCGCCCGTGACCTCCGCGAGCAGCGTCCCCGGCGGCTGCTCCTGCACCTCGATGGCGGGCACGGTCTGGCGGACGTCGAGCCCTTCGATGCGCTCGAGCGGATAGCGCATCCACGACAGCCCCGCGAGGTCGGGGTCGAGGTGGTAGTCGCCGTTCGTGACGATGTCGAGCCCCGCGCGCTCCTGCTCGCCGATGACGACGTCCACCGCGTCCAGGAACTCCTCGCGGTAGGAGATGTCGAGGAGGGCGTCGGACACCGGCCGGCCCCAGAGGCCTGCCGTGTACCAGGTCGGCCGCGGCCACGAGCCGGTGACCGTGGTGGGCATGACGCGCGCTGCGGTGGCGGTGAACATCGTCGTCTAGGCGAAGAACCGCGACGGCGGCCCTTCGCTGCTCCCGGCGTTGATCAGTCGCGCGAGCTCGCTCCGCAGGTGGCGCTCCATCTCGAAGCCCGCCAGCTCCGCGTCGCCGACGCGCAGCGCCTCGAAGACGGCGCGGTGCTGCGCGGCCATGCGCGCCGTGTCCTCCGCCGTCCACGTGTCGCGCGCGCTCGCCGCCACGGTGGCGGCCGTCGCCTGCCAGCAGGGCGCCACGAGCTCCCGCAGGTGGTCGTTCCCGGTCAGGTCGACCACCGCCCGATGGAAGGCGATGTCGGTCTCGACCGGGAACGCGTCGCGGTCGTCCGCCCGCTCCAGGGCCTCGACGACCGCGCTCAGGAAGTCGATGTCCTCGCGGCTCCGCTGGGCGCGGCGGGCGGCGAGCCGCACCGCGCCGACCTCGAACACGAGCCGTGCCTCCATGATCTCGGCGAGGCTCGCTCCGGCCTCCGCGGCGGCGACGTCCGGCACGCCCACCACGAAGGTGCCGCTGCCGACGCGCGACTCGACGAGGCCGCGTGCGGCGAGCACGCTCACCGCCTGCCGCACGGTGGGGCGGCTGACGCCGAACTCGGCGGCCAGCGTGCGCTCCGGCGGCAGCCGGTCACCCGCGGCGAACTGCCCGCTGAGGATGAGGACGAGCAGCTCGTGCGCGACGAACTCGTGCGCGCGCCGCGAGAACGGGAGCGCCCCGAGCGGTGGGTCCGAGAGGGCGATCTCTCTGTCCATCGCGCGCGCTCACGGTAGCAGCGCTTCGTACGCGTGACTGACGGCGAGGGTCTGACCCCTCCGGGGTCAGACCCCAGGCGCCGGGGGGTATACCGCGTCCGGCGTCTGCTCGAGGCCGGGCGGCGCGTCGAAGATCTCGGTGATCACGCCGAGATCGCGGTCGGTGGGGAGATAGGCGAACGTGACGCCGTTGTACTCGCCGCCGAAGGCCACGCCGTGGCCCTTGTCCGCCAGCGTCTCGATCGCGCCCTCGAAGCTCTGCACGCCGACACCGACGTGGTGCACGCCCTCGCCCTTCTCCGCCAGGAAGCGCCCGTAGATGCTCTCCTCGTCGAGGGGCTGGATCAGCTCCCACTGCACCTGGCCCACCCGTGTCAGCGCCAGCCTCCAGGAACGGGCCACGGGCTGCCCGTCCTCCTGCATGTCCGCGACCGTGTCCGGGTTGAACTCGTAGATCTCCCAGGGGCCGATGCCGTACTCGTGCACGTACGTGCGGACCGCCGCGTCGAGGTCGCGGACGACCATCGCGACCTGGAGCGTCTCGGTGAAGACGGGCTCGCGCGTGCGGCAATCCTATGCGGCGCGTGGGCCGCCGAGCCCAGGGGTCGGACCCCTTCGGGGCCGACCTGCCGTTGCGGACCATGCCCGCCGCGTGATTCGATCGCGGCGTGCGCGCAGCGGTCACGCGAGCCCAGAGGCGGATGGAGCTCGTCGACGTGCCCGCGCCGGGGAAGCCCGGGCCGGGCGAGGTGCTCGTGCGGCCGCAGGCGGTCGGCCTGTGCGGCTCGGACTTCCACTACTTCCTCGGAGACATCGGGACGTTCGAGGACCCCTCGGTGCTCTACCCGCGCATCCAGGGGCACGAGGTGGCCGCCGTCGTCGAGGACGTGGGGCCGGACTGCCCGGAGGGGCTGCACGCGGGTCAGCGGGTCGCGCTCTGGCCGGTCCACTCCTGCGGCCGCTGCTACCCGTGCCGCATCGGCCGCGGCAACGCGTGCGTGAACATCAGCCTGATCGGCATCCACCGGGACGGGGCGCTGCAGGAGCAGCTCGTCCTCCCCGCCGCGCAGGTGTTCCCCGTGGGAGACCAGGATCCCGCGCTCGCCGCCCTGATCGAGCCCGTCTCCATCGCGGTGCGCGCCGTGACGCGGGGACGCGTGGCGAGCGGGGAGCACATGGTCGTCTTCGGCGCCGGCCCCATCGGCCAGGCGGTCGCCCTCGCAGGGACCGACCTGGGCGCCTCGGTCCTGCTCGTGGACACGGTCCCGAGCCGGCTCGAACGCGGGCGCGCCTTCGGCGCCGATCTTCTCGCGCTCGGCGCGGACGAGAGCCCCGTCGCGGCCGCCCGCGAGTGGGCCGGCGGCGACGGGCCGGAGGTGGTCGTCGAGGCGACCGGCGTCCCGGCCCTCGTGCGCACGGCCGTCGAGCTCGTCGCGCCGGCGGGCCGCGTGGTGGTCGTCGGGCTCTCGAGCCACGAGACGCCGGTCCGCGTCGGCGACCTGCCGTTCAGAGAGCTCGACCTCCTCGGGGTCAGCTGCTGCGCGGCGGACGAGTTCGGGCGCGCGGTCGACCTCGTCTCGAGGAGGCGCGATGCCGCCGCGGGGCTGGTCACGCACGAGTTCGAGCTCGAGCGGGCTCCGGAGGCGATGGCCTACGCCATGGAGCATCCCGCCGAGGTCATGAAGGCAGTCGTGCGGCTGCCGTCGAGCTGAGCGAGGGCGTGGCCGAGCACCCCGCGCCGGCCCATCTCCCCGGCGAGCGAGGCTCGCTCCTCCTGAGGTGAGCGTGGCGTCGTCCGGGCGGGACGAGGTGGCCAGGCTCCTCGAGCTCCTCGACGAGGCGGCGGCGCTGCTCGAGCGGCACGGCGACGTCCACTGGGGCGCATGGCTCTCCCGCGACGCGGAGCGCATCCGCGCCGGCGACCTCTACGGCGTCACCCATCTCCTCGAGGCGTTCGGCGGCATGGGGAGCCTCGGCGACGTCACGTTCGATCCGGCCGACCACGAGGCGTCCTCGGAGGAGGAAGCCCGCGAGGCGACGCTCCGTCTGCGTGCGCTCACCGGCGAGGCGCACTGGATCGCGACGGCGCTACGGCGGGAGGCAGAGGGCTCGTGACGGCGCTGCGGCGTCTTTCGCGGCCGGCGATCGACGGTCGGTCGAGGCGTTTGACACGACTGAACAGGCGGCATTACGTTGTTCGGGCGTACGGCTGTGCGCTGCGCGCACGACACGTGCAACGGCTCCAGGAGGTCTCGGTGTGAGCGCGGTCGACGACATCAAGCTCTACTTCTTCCACCACCACCACTACATCCCGATCCCCGAGGACCACGAGCGCTACAGGACCTCGATGGTCGACTACCCGAACTCGCTCTACGACCCGGAGCTCGGGCACGCCCTCTACGAGCGCCACTTGCGCACGATCACCCGAGCGGCGGACGTGGGCTTCGACGGCATCTGCCTGAACGAGCACCACAGCATGGCGTACAGCATGTCCCCCACGGTCGGGCTGATGGCCGCCCGCTACCTGACCGCCACGCGCGACATCCCGATCATGGTCGCGGGCACGCCGATCAACCTGCAGTACCCGAACCGCGTGGCCGAGGAGTACGCGTTGCTCGACGTGATGTCCGGCGGCCGCATGGAGTACGCCTTCCCGCTGGGGACGGGGATGGAGTACTGGGCCAACGAGGGGACGGTGAACCCCGCCACCGCCCGCGCGCGCTTCCGCGAGTCGCTCGACATCGTCACGCGGGCCTGGACCGAGGACGGGCCCTTCCGCTACGACGGCGACTTCTACACCTACCGCTACCTGAACGTATGGCCCAAGCCGTATCAGAAGCCGCGGCCCAAGTGCTTCATCGTGGGCACGGGGAGCGAGGAGACGGTGCAGCTCGCGATCGACTACGACATGGGCTACTCGATCGTGTTCGTCCCGATCAAGAACCAGCTGCGCGCCTTCGACCGGCTGCGCGCGCTGGCCGACGAGCGCGGCCGCACGATCCAGCCCGACGACCTCGTCATCGTCGTCATGGCCTACGTCGCCGACACGGACGAGGAGGCGGTGCGCGAGGCACGTCCGCACATGGAGAACTTCTTCAGCTGGTTCCACCGTGTCACGCCGCGGTTCCTCGTTCCGCCCGGATACGTCACGACGGCGGAGTTCCTGCGCCGCGTCTCGGAGGCGGCGATGGCCAAGAGCACCGAGGCGACCTGGGACGACATGGTGTCGATCGGCCGCATCGCGTGCGGCTCGCCGGACACGGTCGCGGAGACCATCGTGTCCTGGTGCGAGGAGGCGGGGTGCAGCCGGGTCAACGTCGTCCTCGAGAACGGCGACATGCCGGAGTGGAAGATCGCCAAGAACATCGCGCTCTTCGCGGACGAGGTGATCCCCAGGATCCGCAAGCGGCTCGCCGGCGGCGGCAAGGACCAGCGCGAGCTCGCCGCAGCGGGGGTGAAGTGAGATGGCGGGGTTCACGGAGACCCGCCACGACGTCAACGGCATCGACACGGCCGTGCTGACCGCCGGTGAGGGCGAGCCGCTCGTGTACTTCCACGGCGCCGGCACGGCCTTCGGCTTCGACCAGCTGCTCCCCCTCGCGGGGCGGTTCCGACTGATCGTCCCCTACCACCCCGGGTTCGGCGCCTCGGCCGACGATCCGAGCGTGGACAGCCTGCACGACTACCTCCTGCACTACCTCGACCTCTTCGACCAGCTCGGCGTGGACGAGCTCGCGCTCGCCGGCGAGTCGCTGGGCGGCTGCCTGGCCGCCTGGTTCGCGATCGAGCAGCAGAGCCGCGTGCGGAGGCTCGTGCTCCTGTCTCCCTTCGGCCTCCGCGTGCGCGAGCACCCGGCCACCGACTTCTTCAGCATCCCCGACGAAGAGGTGCCGGCCCACCTCGTGGCCGACATGTCGCTCTTCGCCGGCGCGCCGGTGCCGCCGCCGCCCGAGTTCCTCGCCGACCGCTACCGCGAGGCGACCTCGTTCGCCCGCGTGGCCTGGAAGAGCCCTTACGACCGCAAGCTCACGAAGTGGCTGCACCGCATCTCCGCGCCGACGCTGCTCCTGTGGGGCGAGGCCGACAGGCTGCACCCCGTCGAGCTCGCGGAGCACTGGGCGGAGCTGATCCCGAACGCAGAGGTGAGGACCTTCCCCGGCGTGGGCCACATCCCCGTCGTCGAGACGAGGGAGGCCGTCGACGCGATCGCGGACTTCGTCGGCGCCGGGGTCGCGGCCTAGCGCGAGGCCTCGCCCGGTCGCATGCACGTGGACGACGACGTCCCCGTCCTCATCGCCGGCGGCAGCCTCGTCGGGCTGTCGACGGCGCTCTTCCTCGGCTGGCACGGCGTGCCGTCGCTCGCGGTGGAGCGGCACCGCGGCACCGCCATCCACCCACGGGCGGCGCTCGTCAACCAGCGCTCGATCGAGCTCTACCGCGGCGTCGGGCTGGAGCCCGAGATCGAGGTGGCGTCGGGGCTCGAGTTCGAGCAGAACGGCGCCATCGTGTCCGTGGAGTCGCTCGGCGGGCGCGAGCTCGACTACTACTTCCGCTTCATCAACGAGGGCGTCGAGGACCTGAGCCCCTCGCCCCGGCTCTTCGTCACCCAGATCGGTCTCGAGCCGATCCTGCTGCGCCGGGCGCAGGAGCTCGGCGCCCGTCTCGAGTACGGCACCGAGCTCGTCTCCTTCGAGGAGGACGGCGACGGCGTCACGGCCATCGTCCGCACGCGCGACGACGGCACCGAGCGCGCGGTACGTGCGAGATACCTCGTGGCGGCGGACGGGAGCCACAGCCCGGTGCGGTCGCGGCTCGGCATTCCTCTGCTCGGGCACGGGTCCTTCTCCAACAGCATCACGATCTACTTCCGCGCCGACATCCGCCCGCTCCTCCGCGACCGCAACCTCAGCGTGATCTACGTCTTCGGCCCTCGGCTGCAGGGCTTCTTCCGCTTCTCGAAGGCGGCGGATGCCGGCTTCCTCGTCGTGAACAAGGCGGTTGGCGCGGACGGCGAGCTGTCGGCGGATCTCTGGCAGGACGCGATGGAGAGCCGCCACGTCGAGTTCGTCCGCGAGGCGCTCGGCGACCCGGAGCTCGAGGTCGAGATCGAGAACGTGCAGCGCTGGAACGCCTGCGCCGAGTGGGCGGAGCGCTTCCAGCAGGGCCGCGTCTTCCTCGCGGGCGACGCCGCGCACAACATGCCGCCGACGGGCGGCTTCGGCGGCAACGTCGGGGTGCAGGACGCGCACAACCTGGCCTGGAAGCTCGCGCTCGTGCTCGACGGCCTGGCGGGCCCCGAGCTGCTCGGGACCTACGACACCGAGCGCCGGCCCGCGAGCGAGCTCAGCGTCGAGCAGGCCTACACGCGGTACGTGCTGCGCCTGGCGCCCGAGCTCGGCAAGGACGACCTGCAGTCGATCGTGCCCGAGGCGTCCGTCGAGCTCGGCTACCGCTACCGCTCGCCGGCGATCGTCCTCGAGCCGGACGACGACGGGGCCGCGTGCGAGAACCCGCACGAGCCCTCCGGTCGTCCGGGAGCGCGCGCCCCGCACGTGATCGTGGAGCGAGACGGCGCGCCCACGTCGACGATCGACCTGTTCGGCCGCGGCTTCGTGCTGCTCGCAGGCGCCGACGCGGAGCAGTGGTGCGCGGCCGCCCGGCGCGCCGCCGCGGAGCTCGGCGTCGGGCTCGACGCCTTCCGGGTCGGCGCGGGAGGCGAGCTCGGCGCCGGCGACGGCCGCTTCGCGGAGCTGTACGGCGTGGGCGCCGGCGGCGCCTCGCTGGTGCGGCCCGACGGCTTCGTCGCCTGGCGCTCCGCGGGGTCGCAGGAGGATCCGGAGGCCACGCTCGCCGGCGTCCTCGGCCGCGTCCTCGGGCGAACCTCGTGAGCGGCGGGCACGAGCCCGGCACGGCCACGGTCGTGCTCGTGCACGGCGCGTGGGCCGGCGGCTGGATCTGGCAGCGGCTGCTGCCGCTCCTCGCCGAGCGAGGCGTGGCGGCGCGGACCGTCGACCTCCCGAGCTGCGACGGCGGCGAGGGACCGCTCGTCGGCCTCGACGAGGACGAGCGCACCGTGCGCGCAGCGCTGGACGAGGTCGAGGACGACATCGTGCTCTGCGGCCACTCCTACGGCGGCATGGTCGTCACCGGCGCCGCCGACGGACATCCACGCGTCCGGCGTCTCCTCTATCTCTGCGCGTTCATGCCGGCGGAGGGCGAGTCGCTGCTCGGCATGTTCGGCGGAGCGGTGCCCTCCTTCTGGCGGATCCGGGACGACCTCAGGGTCGAGCCGAAGCGGGACGAGGCCGAGGAGAGCGAGCTCGACCCCGCGGCGCAGGAGCTCATGGCGAACGGGCTCGTGGCCCAGGGGCTGACCGCGTACACGACGCCGCCGAGCGGCATCGCCTGGCGCACGATCCCCTCGACCTACGCGCTCTGCACGAACGACCTCTCGATCCCGCCCGACTTCCAGCGGCAGCTGGCCGGGAGGGCGAGCGAGCTGGTCGAGCTCCCGACCGGCCACCGCCCGCAGCTCGAGCGGCCGGAGCTCGTCGCCGATCTGCTCGCACGGCTCGCGCGCGGATAGCGGCTGCTCGCGGGCGCCCGCGCGGCGGGGCCGTGGCGACCCCGCACCGCGTGCCCGTGAGCCCCGTGTCGTCTCGCGCGCCGCGCCTCAGGCGAACGGCTTCGCGGTCATGTCGATGACGATGAGGACCAGCAGCGCCGTGTCGAAGCGGAAGATCATGAAGAGCCGCTTCACACGTTGCGCCACCTCCGGGGAGTCCGGCCCCTGCGTCCGCGCCGCCTCGTCGATGCGGCCGAGCTCGGGCCCCACGAACCCGATGCCGACCACCGTCGCGATCGCCCAGCCGATGAGCCCGAAGATGACCCAGAACTGGCCCCAGTCGATGTCGGCTTCGAGCATCATCGCGATGCCGAAGCCGATCACGACGAACAGCGTCGGCGTGTACACGCGGGTGCCGATCCAGGTCCCCATGCGCCCCAGTGCACCCAGGGTCTCGCCCTCCCCGCGCCGCTCGAACACGATGCCCAGGGTGGTCAACGTGACGTCCCCGCCGACCCAGACCAACGCCGAGACGATGTGGACCGTGAGGTAGATGTTGTAGGCGTGCGGCTCGACCGCCACCGCGAGGAACAGGATCGTCCCCGCGAGCAGCAAGACCCCCGCGAGCAGCGTGTCGACGCCGAAGCCGCCGAAGAGCCGCGGCGCGCCTTTCGGTGCTTCCTGAGCGCTGGTTTCCATGGTGGGGATCAATAGCGCATCGGCGGGACGTGTTCAACTACAACGAACGACGGCCGAGCGCACGCAGTAAGCTGGCCCTCTGATGACCGGGACGATGCTGGCGGCCGTGCTCCCGGCAGCCGGGGAGCCGCTCCACGTGGAGACCATTCCCATCCCGCAGCCGCGGCGCGGTGAGCTGCTCGTCCGCGTCGCCGCGTGCGGCGTCTGCCACACCGACCTCCACGTGATGAAGGGCGAGGTCGCCTTTCCCACGCCCGCCGTGCTCGGCCACGAGATCTCCGGCACGGTCGTCGAGCTCGGCGAGGGCGTGGACGGCCCGGAGGTCGGCAGCCGCGTCGTCGGCACGTTCATCATGCCCTGCGGCACCTGCCCCGCCTGCCGGCGCGGCCGCGACGACATCTGCGAGCCGTTCTTCACGTTCAACCGGCTGCGGGGGGTGCTCTACGACGGCGAGACGCGGCTGTCGCGCGCGGACGGCAGCCCGCTCGCGATGTACTCCATGGCCGGTCTCGCCGAGTACGCCGTCCTCCCCGCTTCCGGCGTCTTCGAGCTACCCGCGGGCCTCCCGCTCGAGGAGTCGGCCGTGCTCGGGTGCGCAGCCCTCACGGCGCACGGCGCGGTGCTCCACGGCGCCTCCCTCTGCCTCGGCGAGCGCGTCGTCGTCGTCGGCACGGGCGGCGTGGGGTCGCTGATCGTCCAGTTCGCGCGCGCCCAGGGAGCGGTGCAGGTCGTGGCCGTCGACATCAGCGAGGAGAAGCTGCACGCCGTGGGCGAGCTCGGGGCGACGGATCTCGTGAACGCCTCCACCGACGACCCGGTGGCCCACGTCCACGAGGTGACGGGCGGCGGCGCCGACGTGGCGTTCGAGGCTCTGGGCAGGCCGGAGACCTTCGTGCAGGCGGTGGAGATGCTGCGCGACGGCGGGCGGATGGTCGCGGTCGGCATCGCGCCCGTGGGCGAGCGCGCCCCGGTCGAGATCACCCGGCTCGTCCGCCGCAGCCTCACGGTCGCCGGCTCCTACGGAGGACGCCCGCGCGCGGACATGCCCAGGCTCCTCTCGCTCGTCGAGCACGGGGTGCTCCGGCCGCACGAGAGCATCACCCGCCGTTTCTCCCTGCAGGAGGCCGACGAGGCATACGCGGCGCTCGACCGCCGCGAGATCGTCGGGCGAGCGATCGTCGTCATGCCGGCCGCGTAGCGACATGTCCCCGCACACCGCCATCGACGTCACGCCGCCGTTCCTCTTCCCGGACTACCAGGCGACGATACGGCGCGCGCCGGAGAAGCGCCTCGTGGAGCTGCCGAAGGACTGGTTCCACACCATGCCCGGGCCCGTCTTCGGCCGCATCCCTGTCGGCCCCACGGACAACGACCTCCTCCACCAGCACACGGGAGATCCCATCGGCCTCCGCGTGCTCTTCTCCGGACGCGTGCTCGACAGCAACGGACGGGGGGTGCCGGACACGCTGCTCGAGATCTGGCAGACCAACGCCAGCGGGAGGTACGTCGATCCGGCCGATCCCGGCTTCGTCCCGCTCGACCCGAACTTCACGGGCGCGGGACGCACGATCACCGACTCGCTCGGCCGCTACTGGTTCAAGACGGTCAAGCCGGCGCCGTACCTCGGCGCGCGCGGCTCGTGGTTCAGGCCGGCCCACATCCACGTCTCCCTCTTCAACCCGGGCCTCGGCCTGCGGCTGATCACGCAGTGCTACTTCGAGGGCGACCCCTTCATCCGCACGGATCCGATCGTCCAGTCGATCCCCGACCCGCGCGGCATCGAGCGGCTCACGGCCAAGGTGAACCTGGCGAAGTGCGACACGACCGGCGAGGAGGCGACGGTCGCGTACGACTGGGACATCGTCGTCCGCGGCCGCGACGCCACGCCCATGGAGCAGTAGGCGGTGGAGGAGGAGGTCGTCCTCAGCCCGTCGCAGACCCCGGGGCCGATGTTCGGCTACGCGCTCGTGTTCGACGGCAGCGAACGCGCCGTCGAGCCGGACGCTCCCGGCGCGGTGGTCGTCGCAGGGCGCATCCTCGACGGCGACGGCGCCCCTGTCGGGTACCCCGACTGCCTCGTCGAGGTGTGGCGCGGAGACGAGTGGACGAGGAGCCGCACCGACGAGGACGGCGCCTACCGGGTCGTCCTCACCAAGCCGCAGCCGGCGACGCTCGAGGGCGTCGGCGTGGAGGCCCCGTACCTCAACGTGAGCGTCTTCGCGCGTGGCCTGCTGCGCGCGGTGGAGACGCGCCTCTACTTCCCGGACGAGGAGGCAGCCAACGCGGCCGACCCGGTGCTGCAGCTCGTGCCCGCGGAGCGGCGCCACACGCTCGTCGCCGTACGCGACGGCGACGTGCTCCGCTTCGACGTCCACCTGCAAGGCGACCGGGAAACCGTCTTCTTCGCCTCCTGAGCGAGCCCGTACGCCAGCGACCCGAGCCGACGCCATGGCATCCTCCAGCACCGTCTCGATCCTCGCCGCAGGGGACGTCTTCCCCGACGTGCCCGACGGCCGGGCCGCCTTCCGGCCCCTGGAGCCCCTCCTCCACGCCGCGGACGTCGTCTTCGGGAACTGCGAGGGCGTCTACTCGGACCGCCCGGCGCCGTCTCCGAGCCACAAGCACTTCATGGTCGCGCCGCGCGAGCGCGGCGCCATGCTCGGCGAGGTGGGGTTCGACGTGATGACGTGCGCGAACAACCACATGATCGACGGCGGCTATGCGGGGCTGGAGGACACGCTCGACCTGCTGCGCTCGCAGGGGATCGCCGTGACGGGCGCCGGCACGGACATCGAGGAGGCGACCCGTCCGGCGGTCGTGGAGCGCAAGGGGCTTCGGATCGCGTTCCTCGGGTTCTGCTCCGTGTATCCCGTGGGGTACGAGGCGCGCCCGTCACGACCGGGACTCGCGCCGCTGCGCGTGCGCACGTTCTATGCCGATCCGGATCCCAACTTCTGGGAGCCTGGCATCGACCCGGTGATCGTCACGTCGCCGCTGCCCGCCGACGTCGAACGCTTCCGCTCGGCGATCCGGGCGGCGCGCGCGGCGGCGGATTTCCTCGTCGTCGCCTGCCACTGGGGCTACTCGAGCTGGGTCGAGGTGCTGCAGGACTACGAGCTCGAGCTGGCCCGCGACGCCGTCGACCACGGCGCGGACGCCGTCGTCTGCCACCACCATCACAGCCTGCGCGCGGTCGAGCTCCGTGACGGCAAGCCCATCTTCTACGGACTCGGCGCGCTGATGCACCACTTCGCCTCGCACACGCCCTCGACCGAGGAGCGCGCGGCTCGGGAGCAGCGGTTCGGCGGGCGCTCCTCGCTCGTCGCGGGTGAGGAGCTGCCTCTCTTCCCGTTCCGCGCCGATGCCTGGAAGACCGGCCTCGCGAGCATCGACGTTGCACCGGACGGCTCGGCGGCGGTCGGCTTCGTCCCCGCCATGATGCTGGCCGACGGCAGCACCGAGCCGCTCGCGCCTTCCGACCCGCGGGCGGCCGACGTGGCGGGCTACCTGGAGCGCGTCACGCGGGAGAGCGGCTTCGCCACGCGCTTCTCCCGGTCCGAGCGCGACGGATTCATGCTGCTGGAGCTCCGCTGACCCGGAGCCGCCGGGATCTCCGGCATGCCGGGCCGCGCTGCGCCGTGGCCCGACGCACCGCGATGCGAGAGGAGACGCAGTGACCCGTACCGTCCCGCCCTTCCGAGCCGATCACGTCGGCAGCCTGCTGCGCCCGCCCGAGGTGCTGCGCGCCCGCGAGCAGCACGCCGCGGGGGAGCTCTCGGCCGACGACCTCCGCGCGGTCGAGGACGCGGCCATCGCCGACGCCGTCAGGCTTCAGGAGAGCGTGGGCCTCCGGTCCGCCACCGACGGCGAGTTCCGCCGGCAGTCGTGGCACATGGACTTCATCTTCCAGCTCGGAGGCATCGGTCGACGGCCACCCTCCGGGCAGGCGGTCGCGTTCCACACCGCGGACGGCAGGACGATCACCTCGGCGCAGGGCTCGCTCTTCGTCGACGGCAAGGTCGCGCTCGAGCACACGATCTTCGGCGACGACTTCCTCGCGCTGCAGTCGATGGTCACGACGGCGACGCCCAAGCTGACGATCCCGTCGCTCAACATGATCTACGCGCGCGGGGGGCGCGAGTCGATCGACGAGAGCGTGTATCCGGACCTCGAGGAGTTCTGGGACGACGTCAAGGCCGCGTACGTGGCGGAGATCCAGGCGCTGCACGCGCTCGGCTGCACGTACCTGCAGCTCGACGACACGAGCCTCGCCGTCCTCAACGACCCGGCACAGCGAGACGCCCTCGCACGCCGCGGCGACGACGCCGAACACCTGCACCTCCTCTTCATCTCCAGGCTCAACGAGGTGCTCGCCCACAAGCCGGCCGGCATGACCGTCACCACGCACATGTGCCGCGGCAACTACCGCTCGGCGTGGGCCGCCGAGGGAAGCTACGACTTCGTCGGCGAGGCGCTCTTCAGCGAGCTGAACGTCGACGGCTTCTTCGTGGAGTACGACGACGAGCGGTCGGGCGGCTTCGAGCCGCTCCGCTTCGTGCCGAAGGGGAAGATGGTCGTGCTCGGGCTCGTCACCACGAAGACCGGCGACCTGGAGTCCTCCGACGACCTGAAGCGCCGCATCGAGCAGGCGGCGCAGTACGTCGACATCGACCAGCTCTGCCTCTCCCCCCAGTGCGGCTTCGCGTCGACGCTCGAGGGCAACGACTTGAGCCAGGAGGAGCAGGCGGCCAAGCTCCGCCTCGTCGTCGACACGGCAGCCGCCGTCTGGGGCGATGCCGGCGTGGTCTGATTTCTGGCCGAACCGACCGCGTGAGAGACTACGACCCACGGGAACGACGGTTGCCTCACCGGCCCCCCGTGGCCGGGTGGAACGGGGCTGACGAGGGAGCGAGCCAGTGAGATTTCGCATCGGCGTGGACATCGGAGGGACGTTCACGGACTGCGTGGTCGCGGACGAGGAGGGGTCGCGCACGGTCTCCAAGGCGCTCACCACGCCGGGCTCGCTGGAGGACGGCGTGCTCGACGCTCTCGCCGGCAACGCCGAGCAACGCGGCCTCGACAGGGCCTCGCTCCTCGACGCGACGGATCTCTTCGTGCACGGGACGACGCAGGCGACGAACGCGATCCTCACACGCACCGGCGCCCGCACGGGCCTCATCACGACGAAGGGCCACGAGGACGCGATCATCATCGGCAAGGTCTACGCCAAGGTGGCGGGCCTGCCCGAGCGCGACCTCGTGCACTCGTCGCGCCTCCAGAAGCCCCAGCCGATCGTCCCGCGCCACCTGATCCGGGGCGTCTCGGAGCGGGTCGACCGCTACGGCGACGTGATCGTCGAGCTCTCGGAGCACGAGGTGGTCGCCGCCGTCGACGGGCTCCTCGCGGAGGGGGTCGAGGCGATCGCCGTGTCGCTGCTCTGGTCGTTCGCGAACGAGGCGCACGAGCGGCGCATCAAGGCGCTCCTCGAGGAGCGCGCCCCCGGCGTGTTCAGCGCCTTCTCGCACGAGGTCGCGCCGGTGCTGGGCGAGTACGAGCGCACGGCGACGACCGCGATCACCGCCTACGTCGGGCCGAAGGTGGTCGCCTACCTCGAGCGTCTCGAGCAGCTGCTGCGCGACGAGGGCCTCGCGCGCCCGCTCCTCGTCATGCAGGCGAGCGGCGGGCTGACCACCGTCGGCGACGCGGCGCAGCGCCCGATCGTCACCCTCGACTCGGGCCCCACCGGCGGGATCCTCGGCTGCCAGCACCTGGGCCGCCTCTACGGCGAGGACGACGTGATCTGCACCGACGTCGGCGGCACGTCGTTCGACGTCGGCCTGATCCTCGACGGGCAGGTGCCGCTCGACTCGGAGCCGGTCGTGGCCCAGTACACGCTGAAGCTGCCGAAGGTGCTCGTGCACTCGATCGGCTCGGGAGGCGGGAGCATCGGCTGGATCGACGAAGGCGGGCTGCTGCGGGTCGGCCCTCAGAGCGCCGGCGCCAGGCCCGGACCGGCCTGCTACGGCCGCGGCGGCACCGACGCCACCGTCACCGACGCCGACCTCGTGCTCGGCTACCTCGATCCCGACTCGTTCCTCGGCGGCCGCATGAAGCTCGACCGCGACCTCGCGCTCGCCGCCTTGGCACGACTCGGCGACGGTCTCGGTATGGAGGCCGAGGAGGTCGCCGTCGGGGTCTTCCGCATCATCAACTCGCAGATGGCCGACCTGATCAGGAAGTCGACCATCGAGCAGGGGCACGATCCGCGCAGCTGCGTGCTCGTCGCATACGGCGGCGCCGGGCCGACGCACGCCGTCTTCTACGGCCACGAGATCGGCGCCAAGGCGATTCTCGTGCCGCGGGACTCGACCGTCTTCTCGGCCGAGGGCATGCTCACCTGCGACGTCACGCACACCGCGGAGACGTCCCGGCGCACGAGCACGCCGTTCACGGACGACGACGTGCGCGCGATCGACGACCGCTTCGCCGAGCTCGAGTCGCGGATCCTGGAGCAGTTCGACCGCGAGGGCGCCGCGCGCGACGAGCTCTCGCTCGCGCGCTCGGTGGGCATGCGCTTCCGGCGCCAGGTGACGACGATCGACGTGCAGGTCGCTCCGGGGCCGTTCACCGGCGACGCGGGCGAGCGGCTGCTGGAGGCGTTCGTCGAGCGCTACGCGCAGGTGCACGGCCAGGGAGCGCTGCTCCCGGGCGGCGGCATCGACGTTGAGCTCTACCGCGTCGTGGGCACGCGCCCGATCGAGCCGGTCGCGTTCCCCGCGCACGAGGACGCCGGCGACGACGCCTCCGCCGCCCTCAAGGGAGAGCGCAGCGCCCACTTCGAGGAGATCGGCTACACCACGATCCAGGTCTACGACGGCGACCTGCTGCGCGCCGGCAACGTCGTGCCCGGCCCGGCGGTGATCGAGCGGATGGGCGACACGGTCGTCGTCCCGCCCGACTACACCGCCGTCGTCGACCCCTACCTGACGCTGCGGCTGAGCTTCGCCGAGCCGGTCGCCCTCGCCGCCGCGGCGCAGACGGAAGCGGGGCTGGTGTGAGCGAGCCGCAGTCCACGACGCTCGATCCCGTCACCTTCGAGGTCATCCGCCATCGGCTCTGGGCGATCAACGACGACCAGGCGCGGATGGCCGCACGGCTCTCGGGCTCGTTCATCGTCTACGAGGGCTACGACTTCAACGCCGCGCTGGTCACCGCCGACGGCCGCGGGCTGTACTGCGGCGTCTACATCTTCCACCACGGGGCGACGATCGACGAGTTCGTGCGCAAGATCCTGGCCGAGTGGCCCGCGGACGAGATCCACGAGGGCGACATGTTCTTCACGAACGACCCGTGGTGGGGCGCGCTGCACGCCAACGACGGCATCCTCGCGATGCCGATCTTCTGGCAGGGCCGGCTCGTCGCCTGGTCGGGCATCGTCATGCACGACGACGACGTCGGCAGCCCGGTGCCCGGCAGCTTCGTGGCAGGCGCCCACGAGCGCTTCGGCGAGGCTCCGCTCTTCCCCGCCATCAGGATGGTCGAGGGCTTCGAGCCGATCCGGGACGTCGAGCGCGCCTACCTGCGGAACAGCCGCACGCCCGAGCTCAACGCCCTCAACATGCGCGCGCGGGTGGCGGCGCTGCGGACGACCCACCAGCGGATCCAGGAGATCTGCGCGCAGTACGGCGTGGACACCCTCCTCGCCGCGCAGGAAGGGATCATCGCGTACGTGGAGCGGGTCGTGCGCGGCCGCCTGCGCGAGCTGCCGGACGGCGACTGGTACGCGATGCACTACCACGACCACGACGGCACGACGAACGCGATGTACCCGATCTGCTGCCGCGTGATCAAGGAGGGCGAGCGGCTCGTGGTCGACCTGACCGGCACGGCGCCGCAGTCGCCGGGCTCGATCAACTGCGCCCGTCCGGCGATGGAGGGCGCCGTCATGGGCGTGATCCTCACCTTCCTCTGCTACGACCTGCCGTGGGCGATCGCGGGCCTCCGGAACGTCGTCACGATCGTGTCCGAGGAGGGCACCTGGAACAACGCGGTGAGCCCCGCCGCGGTGAGCTTCGGCTCCACCATGGGGACGATCTCCACGCACGACGTCGTCGCACAGGCGTTCGCGAAGATGATGCTCTCGTCGGAGAAGTACCGGGAGGAGGCCCAGGCCAACTGGACGCCCGGCTGCAACGGCAGCCTCCTCATCGCGCCCAACCCGACCGAGGAGCCGTCGGTCGGCGCCGTCACCGACTTCTTCAGCGGCGGCGGCGGCGCGCGCACGTTCACCGACGGCGTCGACTCGGGCGGCATCTTCCACTCCATGGCCTCGCAGATCGCGAACGCCGAGACCGTCGAGAGCAGGGTCCCCGTGCTGCACGTCTACCGCCGCGAGCTCGCCGACTCGGGCGGCCCGGGGCGCTTCCGCGGCGGCGTCGCGGTCGAGTTCGCGACGGTGCCGCACAAGATGCCGATCGAGCCCGCGGGCCTCAACACGATCGGCTCGGGTATCAGCGTCCCCACCGGCCGCGGTCTCTCGGGCGGGCATCCGGGGGCGGTCTCCCGCAACGTGATCTACCGCGGATCCAACATCCGCGAGCTGTTCGCCGAGGGGCGGGTGCCGCTCTCGAGCGGGGAGCTCGAGGCCGAGGCGGTGGACGTCCTGGCGGCGAAGTCGTTCACGATGATCGCCGACGGCGACGTGCTGGTGGGCGTCCTGCAGGGAGGCGGCGGCTACGGCGACCCGCTGCGCCGCGACCCCGAGCGCGTGGCTGCGGACGTGGCGCAGGGGCTCGTCTCCGCGGACGTGGCGCGCTCCGTCTACGGCGTGGTGGTGGCGGACGGCCGGCTCGACGAGGAGGCGACCTCCGCGCAGCGCGAGAGCATCAGACGAGCCCGTCTCGCCGAGGCCCGCGCGCCGGAGGCCGCCACCGGCGGCGGCACCGTTGAGGAGGGGACGGTGCTGCACCCCGTCTCCGACACGGTCGAGGCCGTCGAGGCGGGCGGGGCGCGGTCGCTCCGCTGCACGGTGTGCCACTACCGCTTCGGCGCGTACGAGGACGATCACAAGCGCGCGGCGGCGATGCGCGAGCTGCCGCTCACGACCACGAGCCCCCAGAACGACCTCACGCTGGGCGAGTTCGTGCTGCGCGAGTACTACTGCCCGGGTTGCGCGACCTCGCTCGCCGTCGACGTGCAGCGGACGGACGAGGCGATCCTCGACGAGTCGCGCCTCTCCGCCCCCGCGCCGGCCGCCACATGACCGACCCCGAGCAGGGGCCTCGGGAGGCCCGCGGAGGAGCCCTGCCGCTCGACGGCATCCGCGTGCTCGACTTCACGCAGGCGATGGCCGGGCCGGACTGCACGATGCTCCTGGCCGACTTCGGCGCCGAGGTGATCAAGGTCGAGCCGCCGGGCGGCGAGTCGTCGCGCACCTGGGGAACTGCGCGCTTCGGTCCGGAGGGCCAGTTCAGCGCCCTCTACCTCGCGTTCAACCGCAACAAGGCGAGCGTCGCGCTCGACCTCAAGTCGGAGGAGGGGCAGGCCGCCGTGCGCGCCCTCGTCCCCGGCTGCGACGTCGTCGTCGAGGGCTTCAAGCCGGGCGTCGCAGATCGCCTCGGCATCGGCTACGAGCAGGTCGCCGAGCTGAGGCCTGACGTCGTCTACTGCAGCATCTCCGGCTTCGGGCAGACCGGCCCGCTGCGCGAGCGGCCGGGCTACGACCAGCTGCTCCAGGCCTACGCCGGGCACATGAGCGTCACCGGCGAGGCGGAGCGGCCGTCGGTGCGCATCGGCCCGTCCGCGATCGATCTGCTCACTGGTGCGCACGCGGCCTTCGGCATCCTCGTCGCCCTGCACGAGCGCGACCGGTCGGGCGAGGGGCAACGGCTGGAGACGTCGCTGTACGACTCTTCCCTGCACCTGATCAGCCACTTCGTCGCCGACTACACGGGCTCGGGCACGTTGCAGCCGAAGTCCGGCGGAAGCTTCCCGTTCCTCTCGCCGTACGGCATGTACCGGGCTCGCGACCGTGAGTTCTTCATGGGCGTCGGCACGGACCGCATGTTCCGGCGCCTCTGCCCGGCGCTCGGGCGGGACGACCTCCTCGAGGACCCGCGCTACGCCACCAACGACGGCCGCGTGGAGCACCGCGCCGAGCTGGACGCGGAGCTGGCCGAGATCTTCCGGCGCGAGGACGCGGCCCACTGGGTCGAGCTCTGCCGGGCGCTCGACGTCCCGGCCACCGAGGTTTGCACGGTCGCGGAGGTGGCGGAGCAGGAGCACGCCGCAGCGCGCCAGATGATCGCCGACATCGGCATCGGGTCGGTGCGGTCGGCCGGCATCCCCGTCAAGCTGGCCCGCACGCCCGGGGCCATCCGGCGCCCGCCGCCCGCGGTCGGCGAGGACAACGAGCCGGTGCTCGGGCGCCTCACCGCCGGCGCCGACTCCGGCACCGGCCCGCGCCCGGGGGCATGAGCGCCCTCCCCCACGTCGCCGTCGTCGGGATCGGCACCATCGGCTGCGGCACGTTCGCGGACGAGAGCCTCGCGTCGATGACGAACCGCGCCGTGTCGGCGGCGCTCGCGGACAGCGGTCTCCGCCGCGGGGACGTCGACGGGCTGTTCGTGCACATCGGCTCGCCACGCGGTCTCGACTACGACGAGATCGCGCTCCTCCTCGCGCTGGAGGTCGAGCTCGCGCTCCAGACGTGGAGCCACGGTCGTTTCGGCGCGACCGTGATCGGGACCGCGTGCATGGCGCTGCAGTGCGGGCTCGTCGACGTCGCGCTCTGCGTCGGCGCCTTCAAGTCGAGCGCCTTCAGCCGCATCGGCACGACCGCGTCCGTCGGCTTCTACGAGGGCATGCGCGAGGGCGCGGGGCCCCACGCCGAGACGCCGTACGTCGGGATGGCCGCCCCTGCGGCGGGAGCGGCGATGTCGACCCGGCGCTACCTCGACACCTACGGGATCGACCGCGAGCGGCTCGGCGCGGTCGCGGTCGCCCAGCGCGCCGCCGCGGCCCGCAACCCGCTCGCCGTCATGCGCCAGCCGATGACGCAGGAGGACTACGAGCGGTCGCGATGGGTGGTGGAGCCGCTGCGCCTGTTCGACTGCTCGGTCCCCACGGACACCGCCGTCGCGGTCCTGCTGACGCGCGAGGATCGCGCACGCTCCCTCGCGCAGCCGCCCGTCTGGGTGATCGGCTTTCAGGGGATCCACGCTGGCCCGAACGAGTTCATCTTCGGCCAGCCCGGACTGGGCATCAACCAGGCGGACGTGTTCGACTTCGCCCCCAAGGGCGCGGACGAGCCCGTCTACCGGCGGGCGGGCGTGCAACCGTCCGACGTGGGCACGCTCGCCTGCTACGACGGCTTCTCGCCGCAGGTGCTGTGGACGCTCGAGCGCTTCGGCTTCTGCGCGCCGGGCGAGGCGGCCGACTTCGTCCAGGGCGGCCGCATCGAGCTCGACGGCGACCTGCCGGTCAACACGAGCGGCGGCCACCTCTCCGAGGGCCACTCGAACGGCTGGGGCCAGACCGTGGAGCTGGTGCTCCAGCTTCGCCGCCAGGCGGGCTCGCGCCAGATCCCCGACCTCCACGTCGCGCAGTGGGCGACGACGCTCGGCGACTCGATCCTCTATGCCGACGCGATCTGAGGGCGGGCTGCAGGTGCGCGACTTCCCGGGCACGGGCGAGCTGGCGGCGCTCCTGCCGCCCGCAGCTGCGGAGTCTGCGCCGTTCTTCGCGGCGCTCGCCGAGGGCCGGCTCGTGCTCCAGTCGTGCTCGGCGTGCGAACGCATGCGCAGCCCCGCCGCGCCGGTCTGCCCCTACTGCGGCGGCGAGACCGCCACCTGGCGGGAGCACGCTGGCGACGGCGTCGTGCACAGCTGGATCCGCTACCGGCGCTCGTACCTGCCGCAGTTCGAGCCGCTGATGCCGTACGTCGTCGTCTGCGTGGCCCTCGACCACGGCCCGCGCATCTTCGGACGGCTCGCCGGCGACGGCCCGGACCGCGACCCCTACGTCGGCATGCCTGTCGAGACCGTCGTCGAGCGATGGCCGGGCGGCGAGGCCGTCCATGCCTTCACCAGAGCACGGGAGGACGAGCAATGAGCGATCTCAGCGGCCGCGTGGTCGCGATCACCGGCGCGTCGTCGGGCATCGGCGAGGCGACCGCGCTGGCGTGCGCTCGCGCCGGGGCGACCGTCGCGCTGGCCGCGCGCCGCGCCGACCGGCTCGAGGCCGTCGCGGAGCGGATCCGAGGCGAGGGAGGGCGTGTCGAGACGCGCGTCACGGACGTCGCCGACGAGGGGCAGGCGCGCGGTTTCGTGGAGGAGGCCCACGCCCGGCACGGCCGGCTCGACGTGCTCGTCAACAACGCCGGCGTGATGCACCTCGGCAGGATCGAGGGAGCGCCGCTCGAGGAGTGGCGCCGCATGATCGACGTCAACGTGCTGGGCGTCCTCTACTGCACTCACACGGCGCTTCCGCTGATGCTCCGGCAGGGCTCCGGCGACATCGTCATGGTCAGCTCGGTCGGGGGGCGCGTCACCCCGCCCCTCTCCGGCGTCTACTGCCTGACGAAATGGGGGATCGGCGCCTTCGCCGAGGTGCTTCGCAAGGAGACGGTCGGAACCGGCGTGCGCGTGATCCTGATCGAGCCGGGGCGGGTGGAGACCGAGCTGCGGACGCACGTCCGGCCGGAGGTCCTCGAGGAGCTGGGCCCGGCGTTCGCCTCCCTCGTCGGAGTCGACGCCGACGTCATCGC
>DATBIN010000075.1:0-14611 GCA_036556925.1 Gaiella sp. | reverse complement strand
CACCGCAGCTCGTACAGCGCCTGCCCCGGCGACGCCTCGGTGCGGGCGGGAACGGCCACCCAGGGCCCGGGCACGGGCAGGCAGACGAGCAGGCCGCGGCACTCGTCGGCGGACGCCGCCGCTCGCGCCGCGGCCGCGCCGAGCGCCGCCGCGAGGGCAACGGTCGCGGCGAGGAGGGCCAGCAGCTTCACAGCGGCCGCCTGAACCAGATGCTGGAGAGCGCCGCGCCGACCAGCATGAGCAGGCCCCCGGCCGCCGCGAAGGCGTACGTGACCTCGCGCCGCTTGGGCTCCTCGCCGAGCCGCGACCCGAGCTCGCCGTAGATCTCCTCCAGCCGGCGCGCGTCGAGCGCCTCGTAGTACTTCCCGCCGGTGCGCTGCGCGACCGTGCGCAGCGTGGCGGGATCGGGCGTGACGGTGACCTGCTGCCTCAGGCCTCCCGGCAGCGGCACCTGCACGACCGAGGGCGACGTGCCGAACGCGATCGTCGTCACCGGAACCTCGAGACTCCGCGCCAGCTGCGCAGCCTGCGCGGGAGTGCGGTCGCCGGACGTCTGCGCGCCGTCGGACAGCAGCACGATCGTCGCCGGAGGATCGTCGGGAGACGGCCTGGCGTTGAGGTTGGGGCGGTTGCTGGTGAGGTCGACGCCGCGCCGGACGACGGCCACGGAGCGCACGATGCCGTCGCCCATCGCCGTGCCGGCGCCGAGTCGCAGCTGTGCGAGCGCCCCGCGGGCCGCGTCGCGGTCGTCCGTGGGCGTCAGCACCACCTGGGCGCCGGTCGCAAACGAGACGATCGCGACTCGGTACTTCTCGGGCAGCTCCTCGAGGAAGGTGTTCGCAGCCGCGCGGGCGGCCGCCAGCCTGCTGGGCGTGACGTCCGTGGCGGCCATCGAGCGCGACGTGTCCATCGTGAGGACGACCGTCGCCTCCTCGCGGGGCTCGGAGAAGACGGCGGTCGGGCGGGCCAGGCCCACGACGAGCGCGGCGAGCGCCACGAGCGCGAGGAGGAACGGCAGGTGGCGCCGCCCTCCCGGGCGCTGGGAGACGAACCCCGCCACGAGCGCGGGCGTGCCGAAGCGGGCGGCCTGACGGCGCCGGCGCCGGTCCGAGAGCAGGTAGACGAGGCCGACCAGCGGGACGGCGAGGAGACCGACGAGCGCCAGCGGCCACGTGAAGCTCATCGCCGGCCCTTCTTCATTGCCGCGGCGAGCAGGCGCAGCCAGTCCCCCTCGGTGGAGAGGACGACGTGGTTGGCCCCGCAGTTGGCGAGCGTCATGGCGACTCGCCGCCGCTCTGCGGCCGCCGCCTCCGCGAAGCGCCTGCGGAGGCGGGTGTCCCGCGTATCGACGCGGAAGCGCCGCCCGGTCTCGGGATCCGCGAACCACACCTCCCCCACGTCGACGAGCTCCTGCTCGCGCGGGTCCCGCACCTCCACCGCGAGCACGTCGTGCCGCCCGGCGAGGTCGACGAGCGCGGCCGACCAGTCGAGCGGGCCGCGAAAGTCCGACACGACGGCGACGAGCGCGCGCTGGCGGGCGATGGAGGACGCGACGCCGAGGGCGGAGACGAGCGAGGGCGCCACGCCGCCTCCGGAGTCGTCCTCGAGCGCGCTCAGCACGCCCACGAGCCCCGGCCGGCCCTGCCGCGGCGGCAGCGGCGTCTCGGGGCCCGCCCCGAACGGGATCAGCCCCACCCGGTTGCCGCGCACGCTGGCGGCGTGGCCGAGTGCGATCGTGACGCCCAGCGCGACGTCGTCCTTGCGCCGCTCGGCGGTGCCGAAGCGCATCGATGCCGTCTGGTCGAGGACGACCCAGGTGACGAGGATCCGCTCGGCGAGGTGGACGCGGACGTGCGGCGTCCGTGTCCGCGCCGTCACGTTCCAGTCGACGAGGCGCACGTCGTCGCCGACGACGTACGGCCGGACCTGCGCCAGCTCGCTGCCGCGGCCGTACACGGCCGAGCGGTGGTCGCCCGCCAGCAGCCCCGCGACCCTTCTCCCGATGGTCAGCTCGACGGCGCGCAGGAGCGCGTCGGGCATGGGGCCGGGGCCGGGACGTTCCGGCGTCGGTGCGACACCGAATGCCCTGAGCGCCCGGTTCACGCCGCGGCGGGCCTCCCGATCTCGAGTCGCGGCCGCGGCACGGCGGCGAGCACGAGGTCGAGCAGGTCGTCCGCGGACCGCTCCTCGGCCAGCGCGCGATAGGTGAGCACGAGCCGATGGCGCAGCGCATCCTTGGCGAGCGCCCGGATGTCCGGCGGCGTCACGTAGTCCCGCCCGTGGACGAGCGCGAGCGCGCGCGCAGCCTGCACGAGGGCGATCGGCCCGCGCGGGCTGGCGCCGTAGGCGATCAGCCCCTCCACGTCGTCGAGGCCGAAGCCCGACGGGGTGCGGGTGGCCTCGGCGAGGCTGACCGCGTAGCTCACCAGCCCGGGGTCGACGTACACCTTCAGCGCCGCCGCCTGCAGCTCGCGGAGGGCGTCGAGCGTCAGCACCGAGCGAACCTCCTCCGGCAGGCTGAGGGAGCGGTTGACGACCGTGAGCTCCTCGTCGCGCTCGGGGTACGAGACGAGGATCTTGAGCATGAAGCGGTCGACCTGGGCCTCCGGAAGCGGATACGTGCCCTCGGACTCGATCGGATTCTGCGTCGCCATGACGAGGAAGGGATCGGGCACACGGAAGGTGTCGTGCCCGATGGTCACCTGCCGCTCCTGCATGACCTCGAGCAGGGCGGACTGCACCTTCGCCGGCGCGCGGTTGATCTCGTCGGCGAGCAGGAAGTTGCAGAAGACCGGCCCCAGCTCGGTGTCGAAGCCGCCGGCGTCGGCGCGGAGGATCCGCGTGCCGACGAGGTCGGAGGGCACGAGATCGGGCGTGAACTGGATCCGCTTGAACGTGCCCCCGAGCACGGAGGCCGTCGTCTTGATGGTCAGCGTCTTGGCGAGCCCGGGAACGCCCTCGATGAGCAGATGCCCGCTCGCGACGAGGCACACGAGGACGCGCTCCAGCATCGCGTCCTGGCCGGCGATGACCCGCTTGATCTCGACGAGGGCCTGCTCGAGGACGCTGTTCTTCGTGCTCCCGGGCGTGGGCCCGGCGTCGTCGCCCGTCTCCCGCACCGATTCCCTGTCGCCCATGCGACCTCCTCGCTCGGGCCCGGCGCGCGCCGGGCGCTACGTTGTGCCTCTCGGCAGGCGGTGCCGTCTGGGCGCACGGATGGGATCGGGCCCTCGGAGCACCAGCCGATCGTAGACCGCAGAGGCGAACACCCGGGTTAAGGAGCGGTTTACGCTGCCGACCGGTGGCTGCTGTGCGAGGCTAGGCGCCGTGGGAGACCTGCACCCGACGGCCGCGCGCGTGCAGCAGCGCCTCCGCGAGCACGGGCTCGACGTCACCGCGCGCGAGCTCCCCGGCTCGACGCGCACCGCGGCCGACGCGGCAGCCGCCTGCGGCTGCGAGCTCGGCCAGATCGTCAAGTCGCTCGTGTTCGTGGAGGAGGCAACCGGCGAGGTCGTGATGTGCCTGTGGGCGGGTGACCGCCAGGTGCCGGCCGAGGACCTCGGCCTGCGGCGCGCGAGCGCGGACGAGGTGCGCGAGGCGACGGGGTTCGCCGTCGGCGGCGTCCCCCCGCTCGGGCACGATCGCGCGCTGGCGACGATCGTGGACGAGTCCCTGCACCGCTACGAGCGCGTCTGGTGCGCGGCGGGCACGCCGAGCGCGGTCTTCGAGGTGCCGGTCGCGGACCTCGTACGGGCGGTTCCCGTCAGGCGTTGACCGACCACGACGCTCCTTCGAGGATTCCGCGCGAGGCGCTCGATCCGGGCCCCGCGTTCCAGAACGCCATCTACCTCGCCGGCGGCACGGAGTGGCCCGTGTCCCCCGACGAGTGGGAGGCACGTGCCCGCGAGCTGCTCGACGCGCCGGTGTACGACTACGTCGCAGGCGGCGCCGGGTCGGAGGAGACGGTGCGTGCGAACCTCGAGGCGTTCGCCCGCCGACCGCTGAGGCCACGGATGCTCGCCGGCACCGCGGAGCGCGACCTCGCCGTCGAGGTGCTCGGACTTCGCTCACCGGTGCCGTTCCTGCTCGCGCCGGTCGGCGTGCTCTCGATCGTGCAGCCCGACGGCGAGCTCGCGCTGGCGCGCGCATCCGCGGCGACCGGCGTGCCGTTCGTCCTCTCGGGCGCGGCCTCGGCATCGCTCGAGGACGTCGCCGCTGCCGCGGGAGCGGGCCAGCGCTGGTTCCAGCTCTACTGGTTCTCGGACCGCGAGGTCACGGCGAGCATCGTCCAGCGCGCCGAGAGGGCGGGCTACGGCGCCATCGTGGTCACGGTCGACACACTCACGCTCGGGTGGAGGGACCGCGACCTCCGGCACGGCTACCTTCCCTTCCTCCACGGCCACGGGTTCGCGCACTTCTACACCGACCCGGTGTTCTGCTCCCAGCTCGACAGCACCCCGGAGGACGATCCGCACGCGGCGGCGCTCCGCGCCATGCTCCTGTTCCCGAACCTCGCGCTCGCCTGGGAGGACCTCGCCTGGCTGCGCGAGCAGACGAGCCTGCCGATCCTCCTGAAGGGCGTCCTCGCCGCGGCCGACGCCGAGCTGGCGATCGCGCACGGGGCCGCCGGGATCGTCGTCTCCAACCACGGCGGCCGCCAGGTCGACGGCTGCATCGCCTCGCTCGACGCGCTGGCCGAGGTACGCGGCGTCATCGGCGACGACTACCCGGTGCTGCTCGACGGCGGCATCCGCCGTGGCCCGGACGTCCTGAAGGCGCTGGCGCTCGGCGCCGACGCCGTCCTGCTCGGGCGCCCCTACGTCTACGGGCTCGGCGTCGCCGGGCAGGCGGGGATCGAGGCGGTGGTGCGCCAGCTCGCCGCGGAGGTCGACCTGACGATGGCCCTGTGCGGCGTGCGCAGCGCGAGCGACGTGCCGGCGGCGCTCGTCGCGACGGCCGGCTGAACGGCCGCGCTTCCCGTCTCGTCACGGGGAGCGTTACATTCGCCGCGTGGACTTCCGCGATACGCCCGACGAGGCGGCGTTCCGCACCGAGCTCCGCGCCTGGCTCCGGTCGAACCTCCCGGGCGAGCTCCGCGGCCACGTCGGCGGCGCAGCGCGGTTCGACGGCGACGCGCTGCGCGAATGGAGCCGGCTGCTCGGCGAGGCGGGCTACGCGGGGCTGACGTGGCCGGAGGAGTACGGCGGTGGCGGCAAGCCGTACACGTACCAGGCGATCTTCTTCGAGGAAGCCGGCCGTGCCGAGGCGCCGCCCCACGTCGGCGTGATCGGGTTGGGGATGGCCGGGCCGACGATCATGGCCCACGGCACGCCCGAGCAGAAGGCCCGGCACCTGCACCGCATCCTCTCCGCCGAGGAGATCTGGTGCCAGGGCTTCTCCGAGCCGGCGGCCGGCTCCGATCTCGCCGGCGTGCGCACGAGCGCACGGCTCGACGGCGACCGCTTCGTCGTCGACGGGCAGAAGGTGTGGTCGTCGTTCGCGCACCTCGCCGACTTCTGCATCCTGCTCGCCCGCTCCGACCCGGCGTCGGAGCGTCACGCCGGCCTGACGTACCTGATCGTCGACATGCACGCGCCGGGCGTCGAGGTGCGTCCGTTGCGACAGATCACCGGCGAGGCCGAGTTCAACGAGATCTTCCTCGACGGCGCCGAGGTCCCGGTCGAGAACGTGCTGGGCGAGATCGGGGGCGGCTGGCAGGTGGCGATGACGACGCTGCTGCACGAGCGGGGCACGCTCGGCTTCGCGCTGACGGCCCAGCTGGAGGTGGCGGTGCGCAAGCTCCTCGAGCTGGCGCGCGAGCGCGGCGCCGACCCGATCCAGCGCGACGCCCTCGCACGCGAGTGGATCGAGCTGCAGGGGCTGCGCGTGACGGCTTACCGGTCGCTCTCCGCCCTCATGAAAACCGGCATCCCCGGCCCGGAGGGCTCGATCCTCAAGCTGCGCTGGTCGGAGGCGAACCAGCGGCTGACCGCGCTCGCGCTGGAGCTGCTGGGACCGCGGGCGGCGCTCGCCGCGGGCAGCGCCCCGCACGACGGCTACTGGCAGCACCAGCAGCTCCGCAGCCGGGGGAACACGATCGAGGCCGGGACGTCGGAGATCCTGCGCAACATCGTCGCCGAGCGGGTGCTCGGGTTGCCGAGGAGCCGCTAGTGGATCTCTCCTTCACTCCCGAGCAGGAGGAGCTGCGCGCGCAGGCCCGCTCCTTCCTGTCCGAGACGCCCGAGCCGACGTGGGCACAGCTGTCCGAGCTCGGGTGGACGGGCGTCTCGGTGCCGGAGGAGCTCGGCGGCGCGGGGCTTGGCTTCGTCGAGCAGGGGATCCTGCACGAGGAGACCGGCAGGGCGCTCGTCCACACGCCATTCTGGTCGACGCTCGGCGTCGCCCTCGTCGCCCTCCCGCCCGCCGAGCAGGCGAGGGTGGCGTCCGGCGAGGCGAGCTGGGCGCTCGCGCTCGGCGACCTCGTGCCCGATCTCGACACGGTGACGAACGTCGCCGTGGTGCGCGGGGACGGCGTTCACGAGCTGGTCGGTTTCGAGCGGGAGCTCCTCGAGACGACCGACGGCACACGGCCCCTCGGGCGGATCGTCGGCGGGGAGACCGGCGCTCTCCTGGCCGGCACGGACGTGCTGCCGGCCGTCCGCATGCGCTCGCTCGCCTCGCTCGCGCTCGAGGCGTGCGGCGTCGGCCATCACGCGCTCGAGCTCGCGATCGCGTTCGTCTCCGAGCGCGAGCAGTTCGGCCGCCGCATCGGCTCCTACCAGGCGGTCGCGCATCCCCTGGCCGACGCGTACATGGGGCTCGAGCTGGCACGCTCGCTCGCGCTGTGGGCCGCCTGGTGCATCGCTGCCGGGGACGAGCAAGCACCCGTGGCGGCGGCCGCGGCAAAGGCCCAGGCCGCCGAGGCAGCGGTGTTCGCCTGTGAGCGCTCGATCCAGGCGCACGGCGGCATCGGCTTCACCTGGGAGCACCCTCTCCATCGCTACTACAAGCGCGCACTATGGATCCAGTCGTGGGAGGCGTCCGGCGCCGAGCTCCGCGCAGAGGTCGCCGCATCCCTCTTCGGCGGGGAAGGAGCGTGAGATGCAGGGCCTGATGATGGACTACCAGCTCAACGTGCCGGCCATCCTGCGCCGGGCGGAGGAGCTGTACGGCGACCGGGAGGTCGTGTCGCGGCTCCCGGACAAGAGCTGGCACCGCACCACCTACGCGGGCTTCGCCTCGCGGACGAAGCGCCTCGCCGTCGCGCTGCGCTCGCTCGGCCTCGAGGACGGGGACCGCGTGGGCACGTTCATGTGGAACCACCACGAGCACCTCGAGACCTACATCGGTGCGCCGGTGGGCGGCTTCGTCACGCACACGCTGAACCTCCGCCTGCACCCGGACGACAACACGTACATCGCGACGCACGCCGGCGACAGAGCGCTCGTCGTCGACAAGGTGCTCTGGTCGCTCGCCGAGCCGTTCGTGCAGCGCTGCGCGTTCGAGCACGTGATCGCGGTCGGCAGCGGGCCGACCCCCGACGGGGCGATCGACTTCGAGGAGCTCATCGCCTCTGCCGACGAGAGCGCGTTCTCGTACCGCGACATCGACGAGCGGCTCGCGGCGGCGATGTGCTTCACGAGCGGCACCACAGGCCTGCCCAAGGGCGTCGTGTACTCGCACCGCGCGATCGCGATCCACGCGCTCACCGCCGCGAGCCTCCTGGGCATGACCACGGCGGACACGTGCCTCCCTGTCGTGCCCATGTTCCACGCGAATGCGTGGTGCTTCCCGTTCAGCTGCGCCCTCGTCGGCGCGAAGCAGGTGCTACCCGGGCCGCATCTCGATCCGCAGAGCCTGCTCGACGACTTCGTCGAGGAGCGGGTCACCGTCTCGGCCGGCGTGCCGACGATCTGGCTGGGGATCCTGCAGGCGCTCGACGCCGATCCTGACGGCTGGGACCTCTCCGCCATGCGGACGATGACCGTCGGCGGCGCCGCGCCGCCACGGGCGCTGATCGAGGCGTTCGGCGAACGCCACGGGCTCCACATCACGCACGGCTGGGGCATGACCGAGATGTGCCCCATCGGGACGATCTCGGGCGCACCCGGCCAGGAGCTCGGCCTGGAGGGAGCGGCGCGCTACGACAAGCGGGCGCAGCAAGGCCCTCCCATCCCCTTCGTGGAGATCCGCGCCCGCGGCGCCGAGGGCCTGGTGGCGTGGGACGGGCAATCCATGGGCGAGCTCGAGGTGCGCGGCCCGTCCATCGCGTCCTCCTACTACAACGCGCCCGAGGCCGACGACCGCTGGACCGACGACGGCTGGTTCAGGACGGGCGACATCGTCACGATCGGCCCCGACGGCTACGTCGAAGTGCAGGACCGCGCCAAGGACCTCGTCAAGTCGGGCGGCGAGTGGATCTCCTCGGTCGCCCTCGAGAACGCGCTCATGGGGCATCCGGCCGTGGCGGAGGCGGCGGTGATCGCGGTGCCGGACCCGCGCTGGTCGGAGCGCCCCCTGGCCGTGGTGGTGCTCCGCGAAGGGACGGCGGCCGGCCCGGACGAGCTGCGGGACTTCCTCGCCCCGAAGTTCGCGAAGTTCTGGCTGCCCGAACGGTTCGAGTTCGTCGACGAGATCCCGAAGACGGCGGTGGGCAAGTTCCGCAAGACCGCGCTCCGCGAGCGGTTCGTGCAGCCTGTGGACACGCCCGCCTGACGGAGGAGGCCATGGGAACGTTCATCAGCACGGAGCACGACGGCGCCGTCGCGCTCGTCACCATCGACAACCCACCGCTGAACGCGCTCTCCGCCGCCCTCCTCGAGGAGCTCGAGGTGGAGATCGACCGCCTCGACGCGGACGAGGCGACTCGCGCCGTCGTGCTACGCGGCGGAGGCGAGCGAGCCTTCGTCGCCGGCGCCGACATCAAGGAGTTCCCTGCGCTGCGCGAGGCGGCGACGGCAGAGGGCGGCTCTGCCCGCGGCGTCCAGAAGGTCGGGGCGCGCATGGATGCGGCGCGAACGCCGTTCGTGGCGGCGATCCAGGGGTACTGCCTCGGCGGCGGGCTCGAGCTCGCGATGTGCTGCGACGTGCGCGTCTGCGCCGAGGATGCCCAGCTCGGGCAGCCGGAGATCAAGCTGGGGCTGATCCCCGGCGGCGGCGGCACCCAGCGGCTGCCGCGGCTCGTCGGGCTCGGCCGCGCCCTCCTTCTCAACCTGACCGGCGACTTCGTCGACGCGCGCACGGCGGACGCCTGGGGCCTCGTCGAGCGCGTCGTGCCGGCAGAGCAGCTGCTGGACGCCGCGCTCGAGATCGCACGCGCCATCGCCGCGCGCTCCCCCCACGCGGTGGCGGTGCTGCGCGAGCTCGCGCGCACCACGCGCGACCTGCCGCTCGAGGAGGGGCTCCGCCGCGAGGCGGAGGGCTTCCGACGCTGCCTCGCGAGCGAGGACGGCGCGGAGGGCGTGGCGGCGTTCATCGAGAAGCGCGAGCCGCAGTTCACCGGCAGGTGACCGCGGCATGAAGGCGACGGCGAGCGCCACGTGAAGGCCGTCGTGCTCGAGACGACGGGCGGGCCGGAGGCGCTCCTCGTCCGGGACGTGCCCGAGCCGGCCCCTGGAGCCGGGCAGTCGATCGTCGAGGTCCGCGCGGCGGGCGTGAACTTCCTCGAGGTGCTCGTGCGCCAGGGCCGTTATCCGCAGGCCCCCGAGCTGCCCTGGGTGCCCGGCGTCGAGGTCGCCGGAGAGGTCGACGCGCGACGCGTGATCGGTCTCGTGCGCCAGTCGGGCGGCGGCTACGCGGAGCAGGTGGCGGTCGACGACGACTGGCTGTTCGAGCTTCCTGCAGAGGCCACCTTCGAGGAGGGAGCTTCGTTCCTGATGGCCTTCCTCACCGCGTGGATCCCGCTCACACGCCTCGCCGCGGTGCGGCCCGGGACGCGGCTGCTCGTGACTGCGGCCGCGGGCGGGACCGGCTGCGCAGCCGTGCAGGTCGGCCGGCTCCTCGGCGCCGACGTGATCGCGGCCGCCGGGTCCGAGGAGAAGCTGGCGCTCGCGCGCGAGCTCGGTGCACGCGAGGCCGTCACGTACGACGCGCTCGACGAGATCGAGGCCGTCGACGTCGTCTACGACCTCGTCGGCGGCGATCTCTTCGCCTCCTCGATCGGGAGGCTGCGGCCGCTCGGGGTCACGATCGGCGTCGGGTTCGCAGGAGGCTGGTGGAGCGACCTCGACCCGGCGCTGCTGGTCGGTCGCAACGTCGGCGTCCACGGCTTCTACCTCGGCCGGCTGATGCGGCACCGGCCGGACGTCGTGAAGGACGCGGCCGGTGACGTCCTGCGCCTGTGGCGCCACGGCTACGTCCGGCCGGTCGTGGGCGCCTCCTTCCCGCTCGACCAGGCCGCCGAGGCGCACCGGCTGATCGAGGAGCGCCGCTCCACCGGCAAGGTGGTGCTCGTGCCGTGAGGGCGCTCGTCACCGGCGGGGCCTCGGGCATCGGAGCCGCCGTCGTGCGCCGGCTGGAGGCGGAGGGCATGTCCGTCGACGTGCTCGACCTCGTCACGGGCTTCGACGTCTCCGAGCCGGAGCACTGGGAGCGGATCGGCGAGGTGGACGTCGCCTGCCTGAACGCGGGCGTGCTCGGCGGGCCTGCAGACCCTGGCGAGCTCCCCCTGGAGGCCTATCGCCGGGCGACGGCGGTCAACGTGGACGGGGTCGTGCTCGGAGTGCGGCGGCTCGCGCGCACCATGGACGTCGGCGGCCGGATCGTCGTCACGGCGTCGCTGGCCGGCCTCACCGCGATGCCCGACGACCCGGTGTATGCGTTGACGAAGCACGCCGTGGTCGGGTTCGTGCGCAGCGTGGCCCCGGCGCTCGCGAGGCACGGGATCACGATCAACGCCGTCTGCCCGGGGATCGCCGACACGCCGATGCTGGCAGAGGCGCTGCGGGAACGGCTCGCCGAGGCGCGCTTCCCGCTCCTCCCCGCCGAGGACGTGGCCGAGGCGATCTGGGCCGCGCTGCAGTCCGGCGTCACGGGGCATGCGTGGGTCGTGCAACCGGGCCGGCCGCCGCTCGACTTCCGCTTCCCGAACGTCCCGGGCCCGCGGAGATCAGGCGACGCGGCGGTCGGGCTGCCGCCGCCGCTGGCGCTCTGAGGGACGAACGCCCGGGCGCGCGATCAGGCGAAGCGCCAGGTCTCGCCTGCGGCGAACGACCCGAGGATCCGCCGCGCGACGACCATGCGGTGCACCTCGTCGGGACCGTCGTAGATCCGGGCGCCGCGTGCCATGAGCGCCATGGCGGCGAGCGGCGTCTCGTCCGTCAGTCCGCGGGCGCCGTGCACCTGCACCGCACGGTCGATCACGTCCACGAGGCAGCGCGCGGCGTAGAACTTCAGCAGCGAGATCTCGACACGGGAGTCCGCGCCCTCGTCGATCTTGCGCGCAGCGTCCAGCGTCATCAGGCGGCAGGCCTGGATCTCGGCCGCCGAGTCGGCGATCCAGTTCTGCACGGTCTGCTTCTCCGCGAGGGGACCGCCGAACGCCTCGCGCTCGAGGGCGTAGCCGCACATGAGCTCGAAGGCGCGCTGCATCTGCCCCAGCCAGCGCATCACGTGGTGGATGCGACCGGGCCCGAGCCGCTCCTGCGCGATGCGAAAGGCCGCGCCGCGCTCGCCGAGCGTGTTCGCGACGGGGACGCGCACGCCCGTGTATCGCACTTCGCAGTGGGTGCTCCAGCCCCGGCCGCGGTGTCCGAGGACGGCGACGGGCTCGACCGCGACGCCGGGCGTGTCGGCCGGGACGACGATCATCGTGCCGCGGCGGTGTGTCTCGGCGTCGGGATCGGTGATCGCGAACACGATGCCGAAGGCGGCGCCGTCGGCGCCCGAGGAGAACCACTTGTGCCCGTCGATCACCCACTCGTCCCCCTCGAGCACGGCACGCGTACGCAGCGTGGTGGGATCCGAGCCGGCCACCTCCGGCTCCGTCATGGAGAAGAACGAGCGGACCTGGCCCGCGGCCAGCGGGCGCAGCCAGCGCTCCCGCTGCTCGTCCGTGCCGAACCGCCACAGGATCTCCGCGTTGCCGGCGTCGGGCGCCTGGCACCCGAAGACGAGCTGCGCCCAGACCGAGCGCCCGATCTCCTCGTTGAGAAGCGCGTAGACGAGGAAGCTGCCGCTCGAGCCGCCGGCCTCCGGGGGCAAGTGCGGCGCCCAGAGCCCCTGCTCCTTGACGCGCTCCCGCAGCTCCTCGACGAGGGCGTCGGCCGCCTCGTCCTCGCGGGCGAGCGCCGCCTCGTTCGGATAGACGTGCTCCTCCATGAAGGCGCGCACCCGTGCGCGCAGCTCCAGCGCCTCGTCGGTCGAGGGTCGGGCGATCGTCACGCCGGTTAGCATCGCATCCGTGCGCCTCGGCTTCTACATGGGCTACGCGCCGCCGGGAACGAGCCCGCTGGAGCCGATCGCGCTGGCGCAGGAGGCAGAGCGCCTCGGCTACGACTCCGCGTGGGCCGCCGAGGCGTGGGGCACGGACTGCATCACCGTGCTCTCGTGGCTCGGTGCCACCACCACGACGATCAAGCTCGGCTCCGCGATCATGCAGATCCCCGGCCGCACGCCGGCGAACACGGCGATGACGGCCGCCACGCTCGACCTGCTCTCCGGCGGCCGCTTCCTGCTCGGGCTCGGCACCTCGGGGCCGCAGGTCGTCGAGGGCTGGCACGGCCAGGACTGGGGCAAGCCGCTCCTGAAGACGCGCGAGTACATCGAGATCGTGCGCGCCGCGCTGCGGCGGGAGGTGGTCGAGCACCACGGCGAGCACTACGACATCCCGCGCGGGAACGGCACCGGGCTCGGCAAGCCCCTCAAGCTGATGATGCGGCCGCTGCGCGCCGAGATCCCGATCTACCTCGCCGCCATCTCCCCGAAGGCGGTCGACCAGGCCTGTGAGATCGCGGACGGCTGGCTGCCCATCTTCTGGTCGCCCGAGCAGGCGCCGCGGGTGTTCGCCGGCGCCCTCGCCAAGGCGCGCCCGGGATTCGACGTCGCCGCGTGCGCGCCCGCGCTGCTGATCGACGACGTGCAGGCCGGGCGCGACGCGCTGAAGCCGTACTACGGGCTCTACATCGGCGGCATGGGCGCGCGCGGGAAGAACTTCTACAACGACCTCTGCCGGCGCTACGGCTACGAGGCGGAGGCCGAGGCGATCCAGGAGCTCTACCTGGAGGGGAAGAAGCGCGAGGCCGCGGCACTCGTCCCCGACGCCTTCGTCGACTCGGTCGCGCTCGTTGGCCCGAGGGAGCGGCTCGCCGAGCGCTTGGAGGCCTGGCGGGAGTCGGGCGCCACCACACTGCTCGTCTCCACCCCGCAGGTCGAGGCTCTGCGCGCGCTCGCCGAGCTCGCGCTGTGAAGGAGGCGCTCGGCGAGGCACTCGGGACGAGGGTCGAGCGCGCCGTGAAGCTCGCGGGCGGCGCGTCCAAGGAGGCATGGGCGGTCGACACCGCGGACGGGGGCGAGCTGCTCGTCCGCCGCGCCGGCGGCGGCGTGATCCATCTCGACACGCTTCCGCTGCGGGACGAGTTCGAGGTGCTCGTGGCCGCGCGGGAGGCCGGCGTCCGCGTACCCGAGCCCGTCGCCTACCTCGGCGACGTCGAAGGACGCGAGGCCTTCGCCATGCGCCGGGTGGGCGGGGAGACGATCGGGCGCCGCATCGTCAGGAATCCCCCGCCCGGGCTCGCGCTGCAGATGGCGGACGAGCTCGCGAAGGTGCACGGCATCGCGCCCGAGCGCCTCCCCTTCCTGCCGCGGCCCGCGATCTGGGAGCGCCTGCTCGAGGAGCTCGACGCGATCGAGGAGCCGCACCCTGCGATCGAGTACGGGATCGCCTGGTGCCGCGAGCGCCTGCCGCTGGAGCGGCCGCGGGTCGTCTCGCACGGAGACTTCCGCATCGGCAACCTCGCCGTCGACGAGGGCGGGATCGTGGCCGTGCTCGACTGGGAGTTCGCCCGTGTGGCCGATCCGCTCGAGGACCTCGCGTGGCCCCTGGTGCGCTCGTGGCGCTTCGGCGCGGACGACCGGCACCTGGGCGGCATCGACGACGCCGGGCCCTACCTCGCCCGCTACGAGGAGCTGACAGGTCTCGAGGTGCCGCGCGAGGAGCTCGGCGTCTGGGAGGTGCTCGGCAACGTCAAGTGGGCGCTCGGGGCGCTCCGCCAGGCACGCCGCCATCTGCGCGGCGAGGAGCGAAGCGTCGAGCTCGCGATCCTCGGGCGCCTCGCCGCGGAGATGGAGTGGGAGCTGCTCGACCTCATCCGCCGCCGCGAGGGACGGAGCGCGCCGCCGCTTGTGTCCATTGAACACAAGCGCTCGTCCCTCGCGCACGATCGCCCCTCGGCCGGCGAGCTCGCGGCCGCGGTGCACGGGTTCCTCGAAGAGGAGATCCTGCCGACGCTCGAGGACCGGCGCCTGAGGTTCCGCACGTTGGTGGCCATGAACGCGCTCACGATCGTCGAGCGCGAGGCCCCCGCGCCGGCGGCGCGGGACGCGTCCGCCGCACGGCGCCTGCGTTCCGGCGACGTGCGCCCGGAAGACCTCGACGGGCTCATCGCCGACGTCG
>DATBIN010000074.1:0-57180 GCA_036556925.1 Gaiella sp. | reverse complement strand
GCCAAGTACATCTACACGCCGCCGCCGCGGCCGAAGGAGCACCAGGAGCACCTGTGGAAGGCAATCGTGACCGACGCGCTGTCGGCGGTCTCGACCGACCACTGCCCGTTCAACTGGCCGGAGCAGAAGGGGATCAACGGCCGGGAGTTCCAGGTCGTGCCGAACGGCGGCCCGGGGATCGAGAACCGGCTGCACATGTTGTGGACGTTCGGCGTCGGCGAGGGGCGAATCACGCCCAATCGGTTCGTCGAGCTCGTGTCGACGAACATCGCCAAGCTCTTCGGCCTCTATCCGCGCAAGGGGACGATCGCGCCCGGCTCGGACGCGGACATCGTGGTCTGGGATCCGAACAAGAAGCTGACGATCTCGGCCGCGACCCACCACACCAACGTCAACTACAACCTCTTCGAGGGCACCGAGGTGACGGGCGCCCCCGAGGTCGTGCTGGTCCGCGGCCAGGTGATCGTCGAGAACGACGAGCTGGTGGCACAGCCCGGGGCGGGGCAGTTCGTCAAGCGGGCGCGGTTCGGGGAGGAGCTGAAGCCGGCGCAGAGGGCGGTCGCCTGATGTCCGACGAGGCGGCTCGCGAGGTCTATGCGAAGGCAGGGCTCGGCGAGAGGGTCACGCTCGGTCGCCGTCCGGCGGTGCTGGTGATCGACTTCTCGTGCGGCTTCACCGATCCCGAGTGCCCGCTCGGCTCGGACCTCGGCCCGGAGGTGGAGGCGACGCGCCGCCTGCTCGACGCCGCGCGGGCGAAGGGCCTCCCGATCGTGTTCACCACGATCGGGTTCGACCCGAGCCTCAAGGACGGCGGGCTCTGGCTGCAGAAGGTGCCGACGCTCGCCGCGCTGCAGATGGGCGGCAAGTGGGTCGACGTCGATCCACGGCTCGGAGCGCGTGAGGACGAGACCGTGATCGTGAAGAAGGGGGCCTCCGGCTTCTTCGGCACCAACCTCGCAAGCGTCCTCGTCTCGCAAGGGGTCGACTCGGTGATCCTCTGCGGCGCGACGACGAGCGGGTGCGTCAGGGCGACGGCGATCGACCTGCTCCAGTACGGGTGGCCGACGATCGTGCCGCGCGAGTGCGTCGGGGACCGGGCGCAGGCTCCGCACGAGGCGAACCTCTTCGACATCCAGGCGAAGTACGCCGACGTGGTGTCGCTCGAGGATGCGCTCGCGTACGTGGAGTCGGTGGGCGAGCCCGTGGGCGCAGCCGTGTGACGTACAGGGTCGCCCTGCTCCCCGGCGACGGGGTGGGCCCGGAGGTGACGGCGGAAGCCCGGCGCGCGGTCGACGCGCTGGGCCTCTCGCTCACGTGGACGGAGCTGCCCTGGGGCAGCAGCTGGTACCACGCCCACGGCGCGATGATGCCGCCCGACGCCGTCGAGACCCTGCGCGCATACGACGCGGTGCTCCTCGGCGCGATCGGCGATCCGACGGTGCCCGACCACGAGTCCCTCTGGGGATCGATCCTCCTCATCCGCCAGCGACTCGACCTGTGGGCCAACGAGCGCCCGGCCCGCCTGCTGCCGGGCATCCCGTGCCCGCTGGCAGGACGTGGCCCCGGCGATGTGGACATGCTGTTCGTGAGGGAGAACACGGAGGGCGAGTACGCCGGCGTCGGCGGCAGGTCGCACCGAGGGCTGCCGCTCGAGGTCGGGATCGAGACGAGCGTCTTCACCCGGGTCGGCGTGGAGCGGGTCGTGCGCCACGCGTTCGCGCTCGCGGCGTCGCGCCGGGGGACGCTGACGAGCGCCACCAAGTCGAACGCGTCCCGGTTCGGCTACGTGCTCTGGGACGAGATCGTGGAGGAGGTCCACGCCGGCTACCCGGACGTGCGCGTGGAACGGGTCCTGGTCGACGCCCTCGCGGCCCGCATGGTGCGCGACCCCGGCAGCCTCGACGTGGTCGTCGCCTCGAACCTGTTCGCCGACGTGCTCACCGACCTCGCCGCGGCGATCCAGGGCGGGATGGGGATGGCGGCGAGCGCCAATCTGCAGCCGGACGGCGCGGCGCCGGGAGTGTTCGAGCCCGTCCACGGGTCGGCGCCCGACATCGCCGGCCAGGACGTGGCCAACCCGGTCGGTGCGATCTGGAGCGCCGCGCTCATGCTCGAGCACCTCGGCGAGGCGGACGCGGCCTCCGCGCTGATGGACGCTGTCGAGGGAGTGTGTCGTGACGGCCCGCGCACACGGGACGTCGGCGGGACGGCGACGACCCGCGAGGTCGGCGCCGCGGTCGCCTCCCGGCTCGCTTAGAGACGGCGCTCAGCGGAAGGCGCCGATGAGCGCCCCTCCGGCGACGACGAGCACGCCGGCGAGCACGGTGCGGCGCCCGATCGCCTCGCTCCGCGCGTAGAGCAGCGAGGCGAACACCACGGCCCACAGCGACTGGGTCGCGTTGAGCGGCGCCACCAGGGCCACCCGCCCTCGCGAGAAGCCGCCCACGAGGGCCGCGTAGGCGAGGGCGAGGACGACGCCTGCGGGGACGAAGGCCGTGACGGCCGTCCGGAGCTCCGTGCGGGTCGACCCGGTCCGTCGCCGCAGGGCGTACCCGAGGGTCGCGGTGGCAGCGGCGGCGAGCAGCGAGGCTGCGGTCGCCTGGAGCACGTTCGGGTCGACGTCCCGCGCGACGTAGCGCACGGCGTTGTCCCGCACCGCGAACAGCCCCGCGCACGTCAGCGCCAGGACGACGCCCAGCGCCCGGAAGGTGGCGGGGCGGGCCCGTTCCCGCGCGAGCACGGCTCCCCCCGCGACGACCAGCACCGTGCCGGCGAGGAGGACGGGCTGGAGCGGCTCGTCGAGTAGCACGAGCGCGAGCGCCACCGAGAGGAGCGGCGCCGTGCCGATGAGGATCGCCGAGCGCGAGGCGCCCGCATGCCGCACGGCGAGGACGAACAGCACCTGCGAGAGCCCCGGCACGAGCAGCCCGACGAGCGCGAACGGCCACAGGTCGCCGAGCGGCAGGCCGTCCGCGAGGGAGGGGACGGCGGCGAGCGCGGCGACGACGAACGCGGTCGAGGTGATCACCGCAGCGCCGAGCGCGGGGTCGGCCCCCCGTCCGAGGCCGAAGCGCACAGCGACGCTGAGCGCACCGAAGAGCGCGCCCGCCAGGAGGCCGAGCAGCACCGCGTCCACAGGGCAAGGACCGCCGGGGGAGCGGCCCCCTAGGCGGTCAGTCTCGCGATCGCGTCGAGGATGATCTCCGCCGCGAGCGCGGCGTCGGCGGGGTCGGCCTCCTCGGCGGGATGGTGGCTGATCCCGTCGCGGCAGGGCACGAAGACCATGGCGCTCGGCACCCGCTCGGCCACGCACATCGTGTCGTGCGCGGCTCCCGAGTGCATGCGCACGAAGGGCTCGCCCGTCGCCGCCGCAGCCTGCTCGAGGGCATCCACGATCCGCTCGTCGAGCGGGGTCGCGGCCAGCGTCTGCCGCTCGCGCACCTCGGCGGTCATGCTCCGTGCAGCCGCCGACTCCTCTGCGAAGGCCGCGATCGCCCGCGCGACGCCGCGGTAGGCCTCGTCCTCCGGCCCGCGGATGTCGAGCGAGAAGCGGACGCGGCTGGCGATGGCGTTGATCAGCCCCGGATCGACCTCGATCTCGCCGACCGTCCCCACGGTGCCGCGGCCCGCGTCCGTCGCGAGCTGCTCCAGCTCGAGCACCGTCTCGGCGAGCACCGTCGTCGGGTCGAGGCGGAGCCCCATGGGCGTGGCCCCCGCGTGGTCGCCGCGCCCCGTGACGACGACGTCGGCGTGGACGTAGCCCGCGATCGCGTGCACCAGGCCGATGCGGTTACCCGTGTCCTGGAGCACGCGCGCCTGCTCGATGTGCATCTCGATCCAGCCGCTCAGGTCGTCCAGCACGTGGATCGACTCGCGCCAGCGCGCAGGCTCGTAGCCGGCCTCCTCGGCGTGCTCCCAGAAGCTGCGGCCGTCGTCGATCGCCCGGAACGTCTCCCGCAGCTCCTCCTCCGTCACCCGTTGCAGCATGATCCTGCTCCCGAGGAGCATCTGGCCGAAGCCCGATCCCTCCTCCTCGAGGAACGAGATCAGCTGCAGCGGCAGGCCGAGTCCGTGCTCGGCGTCGAGCCGGCACACCTCGAGCGCCGTGACGACGCCCATCGTGCCGTCGTACTTGCCGCCGTTCCGGTTGGAGTCGCAGTGCGACCCGATGCCGAAGACCTGCTCGCCCGGCGGCCGGTTGCGGGCGACGAGCGTGCCCAGCGGGTCCTCGCCCACCTCGAAGCCGATCGACGCGAGCTCGCGGCCGACGTAGTCGAGCGTGTTCCGGTACACCGGGGTGTACGCGTAGCGGCGGATCGCGTCGGCCGAGAGCGTGTAGTCGGAGCCGGCGAGCGTCTCGATGTCCCGCTCGATGCGCGCGGCGCTGCGGGCGCGGTCGATCACGAGGCGACTCTAGTATGCGCCGACCGTGGACGACTGGCCGCCGCGCGAGAACCTGGTGCGGGCCGTGCTCTGGGAGGCCGAGGGCTGTTTCGAGCGCGGCGAGTACTTCGCCGCCGCGCAGGCGCTGCAGCGGATCTTCGGCCTCGCCGGCGACGAGGAGCAGCGCGTTCGCGGTCTCCATCACCTCGCCGCGGCGGGCTACAGGGCGCAGACCGGCGACGTGGCCCGCGCGCGCCGCCAGCTCGACCACGCACGCAGGCGCCTGGCCGGCTCCTCCGGCGTCGCCCCGTTGATCGACCGCGTGGAGCGGGACGTAGAATCGGCGGGTGGAGAGCTGGCGCAACCGTAAAACGCTGATCCTCGGCCGCTCGGACATGATCGGGCTGCTCACGCCCGCGGAGTACGTCGACTGCGTCGAGCACGCCTTTCGCATGCACGGCCTGGGCCGCGTCTACATGGAGCCGAAGGGCCACATCGTGCTCGACCGCTACAAGGGCGAGTGGGAGGTGATGCCCTCCTGGATCGAGGAGCCGGAGGCGGCGGCGTGCAAGTGGGTCTCCATCCGCGAGGACAACGCCGCCTACGACCTGCCCGCGGTCTTCTCCATCCTCGTCTACACGCATCCGGAGACGGGCTTCCCGCTCGCGATCTGCGACGGCTCCTACCACACGCTCATGCGGACGGGCGCCTCGGCTGCCGTCTCGGCGAAGTGGCTCGCGCGGAAGGACGCGCGGGTGCTCGCGATCGCTGGCACCGGCAGCGTGGCGGAGGGCACGCTCGCGACGTGCGACACCGTATTCGCCTGGGAGGAGGTGCGCGTCTGGAGCCGCACGCAGGCGTCCCTCGACCGCTTCCTCGGCTCGGAGGCGCCGAAGTACCCGCACCTGCAGCTCCACGGCTCCACCGACCTGCAGCGGGTGGTGCGGGGGGCGGACGTGATCGTCACCGGGACGCATGCACGCGGCTGGATCGTGGACGAGGCCTGGATCGCGCCCGGGGCCCACCTGGCCGCGCTGGGCGCGGACCTGGAAGGGGAGCAGGAGCTCCACCCCGCGCTCCTGCAGCGCGGCCGCGTCTTCGTCGACGACATCCGGCAGTGCATCCCCGACGGCGAGATCAACGTGCCGCTGCGCGAAGGGCTGATCACCGTGGACGACATCGCCGGCGAGATCGGCAAGGTGATCTGCGGCGAGCTCGAGGGCAGGCAGTCGGACGAGCAGATCACCGTCTTCGACTCGACGGGGATCGCACTGCAGGACTCGGCCACCGTGCCGCTCGAGGTGGAGCGCGCGATCGCGGCGGGGGTCGGGATCGAGAAGAAGATGATCTCGACCTGACCCCGGGCCGGAGCGGTCAGGCGTCGCCGAGCACGTCCAGCGGGATCAGGGCGGAGACGAGCGGATAGGGCACGTCCACGACCTGCGAGAGGTGCAGGTCGACGCACGCGGAGCACAGGCAGTAGGCGGCGGGCCGCGAGAGGCCGTGCTCGGTCTCGAGCCAGTCGATCATCGCGAGGAGCGCAGCCCGCGCGGCCGCCGACAGGTCCATGCCCTCCTCGACCGCGACGCCGGTCGTGGCGAAGCTCGGCCGTGCCGGCTCTCCCGGCGTGACGTACACGGGGAAGCGCGGCTGCCACCCGCCACCGCGGCGCACGCCCACCCGCACCGTGACGGACGCGGCGATCTCGATCCCCATGCCGCAGACCTCACCGTCCCCCTGGGCGAAGTGCACGTCGCCCAGCGAGAGCAGCGCGCCCGGCACGTGGACGGGCAGGAACAGCGTCGAGCCGGCCACGAGACGCCGGATGTCGAGGTTGCCGCCCGTCTCGCGCGGGGGGATCGTCCGCAGCCCCGTGCCGGCCGCCGGCGGGACGGCCTTGCCGGGCTCGTCGTCCGCGACGGGGCCGCCGGCAGCACGGATGCGCTCCTCCCGCTCCCGCTGCACGGCCATCAGCTCGTGCGACGGCGCCACGCCGACGACGCCGGCATGGGGAGCGGCGGGGACGGCGATGCCGGGCAGCTCGGGCGAGCGAGCGACACGGCCGTCGAGCTCCCAGGGGACGAGGAAGGGCTCCGTGAACACGTCGGCGAGGAAGCCGAACCCCGGCACGACGCCGTTCACGCCGAAGTCGGGCGTCTCGTAGCCGACGAGCTCGACCTCGAGCAGGTCCCCGGGCTCGGCGCCGTCCACCCACAGGGGGCCCGTGAGCGGGTGCGGCAGCCCCAGGTCGATCAGCGCGCAGTCCGCGTGCGTGCTGTCACGGGTGAGCTGTCCATCCAGCCCGTCGCGCGTCGCGAGCGTGACCGTCTCGCCGGGCGCCACCGGGGCGACCGGCTCGATGTCGGGGTGCCAGCGGTTGTGCGCCTGCTCGGCGGAGATCCTCAGAGGAGCTCCCGCACCCGCTCGGCCGCCCGCGCGGCGGCGTCGATCTCGCCCCGCGTCCAGCTCCTGGCCGCGCCGAGCTGGTGCACGGAGACGATCGCCTCGAGCCGGCCGGCGACCTCCACGGGCGTCACGATCTGGGCGGCGAGCCCGCCGTAGGCGGCCAGCATCCGCTGAAAGGCTGGATCGTCGTACGCCCCCGCCGCATCGTCCTGGACGACCTGCCGCCCCTGGAGCAGCTCGTGGACAACCGGCTGGCGCGCGAGGTCGACGCTTCGCTCGTCCCGCAGCGAGCCCACGCCCGGCGCGAGCGCCTCCTCCACCACGGGAAACGCCGGCCCGTGGTCACGGTGCCTGCGGAGCGTGACCCGGCTGGCGCGCGTCTCCGCCAGCAGCTCCTCGATCACCGACCCGAGCGTCGCCATCGCGGGGATTATCCGTGCTTCCCGGCATCGGCGCCGCCCTCCCGGCCGGACGCGCAGCCGCGGCACGACCACCTGATTGAGCGGGGCTGGGAGGGAGAGTAGGCTCGCCCCACCCGACGCGAAGGAGGATCGATCCCATGGCAGATCCGGAGCTCGTCCCCGAGGCGATCCTGGAGCAGGACGGCCTGAAGGTCTCGAAGAGCCCATGGGGCGACGACGACGAGATCGGACGGCTGAACTGGGTCACGAAGGAGTCGATCGCGGGGATCCTCGAGCACCTCGACGGCCGCCACCTCTTCGACCTCAACGTCGACTACTTCGTCGGGATGCCCTCGTGGGTGGCCGCCGGCGACCCGCCGTACGGCATCTGGATGACCCATACGCCCCAGGGCTCGATCCACGACAACCTCTCGGGCGCGGGGAGCGACGTCCACGAGAAGTACTCGTACTGCGGCGACTCGATCCACATGTACACGCACTGCGGCACGCACATCGACACGCTCAACCACCTCGGCTTCTACGGCCGCTTCTGGAACGGCTGGACGGCCGACGCCGATCTCGGCAGCCGCATCTGGACGAAGGGCGGCCTGGAGAAGTACCCGCCGGTGATCGCCCGCGGCGTGCTGCTCGACGTCGCCGGCACGCACGGCGTCGACAGCCTCCCCGACGCGTACGCGATCACGCCGCAGGACCTCCAGGACACCGTCGCCAAGCAGGGCGTCGAGATCCGCAAGGGCGACGTCGTGCTCGTCCGGACGGGCCGCATGAGGGCGTGGCCGGACTTCGACGGCTACCTCAAGAACACGCCGGGGATCGGGCTGCCCGCGGCGAAGTGGCTGTGCGAGGAGGCGGGCGCCATGTGCATCGCCGGCGACACCATCGGCCTCGAGGTGCTTCCGTCGGAAGAGCCCGGCGTCTTCCTGCCGGTGCACGCGTACATGTTCGCGACGGCCGGCGCGCAGATCATCGAGGTCGTCGACATGGAGGAGATCGCCGCCGAGAAGCAGTACGAGTTCGCGTTCCTCGGGACGCCGCTCAAGCTGCGGGGAGCGACGGGGGCGCCGATGCCCTCGTACGCGGTGCCTCTGCGCGGCTAGACGGCGGCAGCGACAGTCGCACGAGCGCGGGGAGGCGATCAGCCGCCCGAGGCGTGTGATCGCGGCATCGCCGCCGGCTTCGGACGTGGGCCGTCCTCCCCGAGCGCCAGCACGTAGCGCTCGAGGGCGGCCTGCCGCGCCTGGCTCTCCTCGATCTCCAGCACGAGCCGGGCGAGCTCCTCCTCGACGCCGTCACCGCCCGGCTCCTCCGCGAACGCCGGGAATCCCTCGTCGAGCGCGTCGTCACCGGGCTCTGCCACCTCCCCGAGCGCCTGGCGGACGCGCCGCACGTCCTCCGGGCTCAGGTGCGCGAAGGCCTCGTCGTCGACGCCCGCGCCCTCCTGCTCGAGGACGATCTCGGCGATCTGCTCGCGCAGGGCGCTCTCCCGGTCGCGCTCGAACTGGAGCGCGTCGAGCGCCTGGCCCCGCCGCCCTTCCCGCGCGATCGCGCCGCGGTCCATGGCCCAAGGATAATCGGTGGGCGGCACCGACTCGTCGCTCGCCCGGCGCGATGCGGGCCCTCGCGTCCGCGGCGGCCTCCCGCGCCGCTGACCTCTCCGCGGCTCGTATGCTGCATACAATCGAGTCCCACGCGGAGGTGGCCGTGCCGAAGACGCTCTTCGAGAAGATCTGGGACGAGCACGTCGTGCGCGAGCCCGAGGGCGAGCCCGCGCTGCTCTACGTCGACCTCCACCTCGTGCACGAGGTGACCTCACCGCAGTCCTTCGAGGGCCTGCGCCTCTCCGGACGCACGGTGCGCCGTCCCGAGCTGACCGTCGCCACGATGGACCACAACGTCCCCACGACGGACGGCCCCGTGCGCGACCCGATGGCGAAGGCGCAGCTCGACGCGCTGCGGGCCAACTGCGCCGAGTTCGGCGTCGAGCTGCACGCGACCGGCTCCGGCAGCGAAGGCATCGTCCACGTGATCGGCCCGGAGCTCGGACTGACACAGCCCGGCATGACGATCGTGTGCGGGGACTCGCACACCTCCACGCACGGCGCCCTCGGAGCGCTCGCCTTCGGCGTCGGCACCTCCGAGGTCGAGCACGTCCTCGCCACGCAGACGCTGCCGCAGCGGCGGCCGCGGACGATGCTCGTCGAGTACGCCGGGCGGCTGCCGTCGGGTCTCACCCCGAAGGACGTCATCCTCGGGACGATCGGCGAGCTGGGCGTCGCGGCCGGGGTCGGGCACGTGGTCGAGTACGCGGGCGAGGCGATCCGCAGCTTCTCCGTCGAGGGCCGCATGACCGTCTGCAACATGTCGATCGAGTGGGGCGCCCGCGCCGGCCTCGTCGCCCCGGACGAGACGACGTTCGCCTATCTGGAGGGGCGCCCGCGGGCGCCGCAGGGAGCCGACTGGGAGCGCGCGCTCGAGCGCTGGCGCGAGCTGCCCTCGGACGAGGGAGCCGCCTACGACACGCACGTGACGATCGACGTCGAGGCGCTCGCGCCGCAGGTCACCTGGGGCACGAACCCGGGCATGGTGGTGCCGGTCACCGGCCGCGTGCCCGACCCCGACGACTTCGAGGACCCGGACGACCGCGCCGCCGCCGAGCGCGCCCTTTCCTACATGGGCCTGCAGGCCGGCACGGCGATCGAGGACATCGCCGTCGACCGCGTCTTCCTCGGCTCGTGCACGAACTCCCGCATCGAGGACCTCCGCGCGGCGGCGTCCGTCGTCGCCGGGCAGCACGTCTCGCCCACCGTGCAGGCGCTCGTCGTCCCGGGCTCGGCCAAGGTGCGCGCCCAGGCCGAGGCCGAGGGCCTCGACCGCGTCTTCGTCGAGGCGGGGTTCGAGTGGCGCCGCGCGGGCTGCTCCATGTGCCTCGGCATGAACCCGGACGTCCTGCAGCCGGGCGAGCGCTGCGCCTCGACCTCGAACCGCAACTTCGAAGGGCGGCAGGGACGAGGCGGCCGCACGCACCTCGTCAGCCCGCAGATGGCGGCAGCAGCCGCCATCCACGGCCACTTCGTCGACGTCCGCGCACTGGAGCCGGTGGGCGCGGCGTGAAGGCCTTTCGGAGCGGCACGGGACGGGTGGCGATCCTCGACCGCCCGGACGTCGACACCGACCAGATCGTCCCCAAGCAGTTCCTCAAGCGGATCGAACGAACCGGGTACGGCGAGTTCCTGTTCTACGACTGGCGCTTCGACGAGCACGGGCAGCCGCGTCCCGGCTTCGAGCTCGACCGGCCCGAGTACGCCGGCGCCTCGGTCCTGCTCGCCGGGCGCAACTTCGGCTGCGGCTCGTCGCGGGAGCACGCCGCCTGGGCGCTGCAGGACGCCGGCTTCGACGTCGTCATCGCACCGTCGTTCGGCGACATCTTCCGCTCGAACGCCGCGCAGATCGGGCTCGTGGCGATCCAGCTCCCGGAGAGGGAGGTGAAGCGCCTGATGGAGGGCGTGAACCTCGACACGGGCTCGGAGATGACGGTCGACCTCGAGCGCAAGGTGGTCGTTGCGCCGGACGGCCGCGAGGTGGCCTTCGAGTTCGACGAGGCCGTCCGGCACCGGATGCTGCACGGGCTCGACGACATCGCGTTGACGCTCGAGCACGAGGACGAGATCGCGGCCTACGAGCGGGCGCACGCCGTCGTCTAGCACCACGACGACGGCGTGGCTCGGCGGTGTGCGACGATCGGGCGCATGAGCATCGCAGTCCTGCCGGGCGACGGCATCGGGCCCGAGGTCACGGCAGAGGCGGTCAGGGTGCTCGATGCCCTCGGCGTCGAGCATGCCGAGCACGCCTTCGGCGGCCAGGCCATCCTCACGCAGGGCACACCGCTTCCCGACGAGACGCTTGCCGCGTGCCGGGCGGCCGCGGCCGTGCTCGTCGGCGCCGTCGGACTGCCGGAGCTCGAGGGCCAGGCGGTGCGGCCGGAGCAAGGGCTGCTCGGGCTCCGCAAGGCGCTCGGCGTCTACGCCAACCTGCGGCCGGCGCGCAGCGACGACGTCGACCTGCTGATCGTGCGCGAGCTCACCGGAGGTCTCTACTTCGGCGCCAAGGGCACGCGCGAGGACGGAACGTGGTTCGACACCTGCGAATACACGCGCCCCGAGGTGGAGCGCATCGCCCGCCGCGCGTTCGACATCACGCGTGCGCGGGGCGGGCGCCTGACCTCGGTGGACAAGGTGAACGTGATGCACACGTCGCGACTGTGGCGCGACGTCGTCACCGAGCTGGGGGCGCAGGAGTACCCGGACGTCCCGCTCGACCACGCCCTCGTGGACTCGTTCGCCATGCGGATCGTGGACGAGCCGCAGGAGATCGACGTCGTCCTCACCGAGAACACCTTCGGCGACATCCTCTCGGACGTCGCGGCCGCGGTGACCGGCGGGCTCGGCCTCGCAGGCTCCGCATCGCTCGGCGACGACGGCCCCGGCCTCTTCGAGCCGGTGCACGGGTCGGCGCCGCAGATCGCGGGACAGGGCATCGCCAACCCGGCCGGGATGCTCCGCTCCGTCGCGCTCATGCTGCGCCACGGGCTCGGCCGTGACGACGAGGCGGCGCAGCTCGAGCTGGCCGTCGACACCGCCCTGCGCGCCGCGCCGACGCCCGACCTCGGAGGCTCTGCCTCCACCCGCGAGCTGGGCGACGCGGTCTTGCGCGCGCTTGAGCGGTCGCCTACGGTGTAGCCCCATGGAGACCGCCCGCCCCACCGATGGCTTTGCGTTCTCCTTCGCCTTTCGGCGCTAGCCGGCGCACCTGCACCCCGCCACGCGCCGGCTAGCTGAGATCCCGGCGGATCCTCGCTGCATCGACCCCGAAAGGCACCGACATGGCAACCACCCCGAAGGCGCTCCGATGACCTCCAACGAGCTCACCGTCGCCTACCCGGGCCGTGAAGGCGCGAACTCCGCCACGGCCTGCGACCGTCTCTTCCCCGCCGCGCGCCTCGTCCCCCTGCCGTCGTTCGCGGACGTCGCCGCAGCCGTCGCCGACGGGAGCTGCACGTACGGCGTGCTGCCCATCGAGAGCTCGCTCACGGGACCGGTGAACGAGACGCACGACCTTCTCTTCGACTCCTCCCTCTCGATCGTCGCCGAGGCGATCCTGCCCATCCGGCACTGCCTCGCAGGACCGGCGGCCGTGCCCCTGGAGGGCGTGACCGAGATCCGCTCGCACCCCGTCGCGCTCGACCAGTGCCGGAAGCTGCTCGCGTCGATGCCGTGGGCCACCGCGACGTTCGCCGCCACGACAGGCGATGCGGCGGCGGCCGTGGCGGAGCTCGGCGATCCGGCGGTGGCCGCGATCGCGAGCGAGCGCGCCATCCGCATCCACGGGCTGCACGTCCTCGCCGACGGTGTCGGCGACCACCCGGAGGCGTACACGCGCTTCGCCGCGCTCGCCCCCTACACGCGGCTCGACCGCCGTCACGGCACGTGGCGCACCGCGTTCTCGTTCGTCACCGACCACCGCCCGGGCGCGCTCGTGCGCGCGATCGAGCCGCTGGCGCAGCGCTCGATCGACATGGTGCAGCTGGTCTCGCGCCCGATCCCCTCGGCGCCCTGGCGCTACCGCTTCGACGCGGTGCTCGGAGGCCATCCGCTGGACGACGCCGTCGCGGCGGCGCTGCGGGAGATGCACGCCGAGACGGCGTTCCTGCGCGTGTTCGGCTCCTACCGCGCCGACCTCGAGGACGAGGGCGCTGCGACCGTGGCCGCGTAGCGGCGACGAGGACGACGACGGGGCCCGGCCCCCGTGCCTCGCGTACGGCACGATGGAGCCATGCGCACCGTCGAGATCTGCGATGTGGCGCCGCGGGACGGGTTGCAGAACGAGCCCGAGGTGCTCCCCGCCGCCACGCGGGCGGCGCTGGCGGCGCGGCTGGCAGCAGCTGGCCTGCCGCGGGTCGAGGTGGCGAGCTTCGTCCGCGACGACGTGGTGCCGCAGATGGCCGGGGCGGAGGAGGTCGTCGCGGCCCTGCCTTCGACCGACGGCACCGTCTATGCCGGTCTCGTCCTCAACGAGCAGGGCTACGAGCGCCTGCGCGAGACCGGGCTGGCCGAGGTGCACGTGACGCTCGGCGCAACCGAGACGTTCCAGCAGCGAAACGGCGGCTCGTCGCTGGCGGAGGGCCTCGCGCGCGCCGGGGCGGTGCTCGCGGCGGCGCGCGGAGACGGACGGCGTGCCACGGTCACGATCAGCTGCTCCTTCGGCTGCCCCTACGAGGGCGAGGTGGACGAAGGCGTCGTGTACGACCTGGCTGGGCGCAGCGCGGCCGCGGGAGCGGACGAGGTGATCCTCGCAGACACGATCGGCGTCGCGGTGCCGTCGCAGGTGGCACGGCTCGTCGCGCGCTGCAGGCGCACGCTGCGCGAGCCGGTCGGCGTCCACCTGCACGACACGCGCGGCACGGCCGTGGCGTGCGCGTGGGCGGCGGTCGAGGCCGGGGCCACCGTCCTCGACGCCTCGGCCGGCGGCATCGGGGGCTGCCCCTTCGCCCCGGGCGCCCAGGGCAACGTGGCCACCGAGGACGTCGTCTACCTGCTCGAGCGCGAGGGCGTACGCACCGGCGTCGACCTCGACGCGCTGGTGGAGACGGTGCGCTGGCTCGAGGGCGTGCTCGGGCGGCCGCTGGCGGGACGCGTGTCGCGCGCGGGCCCGTGGCCGGCGGCGTGACGGCCGCTACGCCGCGGCTTCGACGGCGTCGGGCTCGTCGTGCCCGGGAAGGTACTGCTTCCAGCTGTCGGGCACCGCGTGCAGCGCGAGCCGGATGAACAGCACCGGCGCCGGAGCGCGCGGAGGCCGCGACAGGCTCATGCGGGCCTCCTCCGGCAGGCGGTCGCCCTTCACCAGGTTGCACGGGGCGCAGGCGGTGACCACGTTCTCCCACGTCGAGTCGCCGCCCCGCGACCGGGGCACGACGTGGTCGAGCGTGAGCCTGCCGCCGGAGGTGCCGCAGTAGACGCAGCGGTGCCCGTCGCGGGCGAAGAGCACCCTCCGCGAGATCCGCCGCTTCACCGCGCGGGGCACGCGCACGTACTGGAGGAGGCGGATCACGAGCGGCCTCACGAACGACGCGCCCGCCGAGCGGAGCGGCTCGTCGCCGCGCTCGACGACCTCGGCCTTGCCCTTCCACACGAGGACGTGCGCTCGGCGGACCGAGCACACGTTGAGAGGCTCGAAGCTCGCATTCAGGACGAGTACCTGTTGCACGCGCGGTGAATGTACCTGAGCGTGGGGGAACCCAGGGTTCCCCCACGAGCCCCCTCCTTCACCGCTCGAATCAGCAAAGCTCGGCGGGCCTCCCGGCCGGCCAAGCCGGCCTCCGGCCGCCAACCTTTCTGCTTCGGTCGAGCGAGCGGTGGCGAGGACCCTCGCGCGGCGTCATTCCTTACCGCGCCATCGCGCGCTCGACCGCCTCCTGCTCCTCGGGCGAGAGCGCCACCGACGCCCGGCCACGCTCGAGCTCCTTCACGTAGATGCGCGCGTAGTCGCGGCCCTGGATCGCGGTCACGACGGTGCCCGTCCGCGTCGAGTCGAGGAAGGCGAACGACGCGGACTGCTGCCCGCCCGTGTCCTCGTAGGCGTCGTAGCGGACGACGGACGTGTTCGTCACCGAGCCGTCGACGCGACGATCGACGCGGGTGAGCCCCGCGGCAACCTCGTCCACGGCCCGGTAGAGGTCGTCGATCCGCCCCTGCAGCGTGACGGCGAAGTCGACCATGTCGTGGCTGGCGCCGCCGACGATGGCCGTCTGCGTGCGGCGCATCCGTCGCTGGCCACGCAGCAGGAGGAGCACCATCAGGAGCGCCAGGCTGGAGACGACCACCGCTGCGATCGCGATCACGAGCGCCGTGTCCATGCCGCCGTTCTAGCCGAGCGAGAAGATGACCGGATACTCGGCGGAGTTGTTGCCGGTGTTGGTCTCCCCAGCCACCGGCTTCACGCTCACCTGCACGGTCGTCCTCTCGCCGAAGTCCACCTCGGGCAGCTCCGAGAAGCGCACCGTCTTGGTCTCTCCCGGGTCGATCACGTCGATCGTGCCCTTGCGCACGATCGGGCTCGTGGCCTTGGGGATCGTGAGCGTCACCTCCACGCCGACCTCCTGGTTCTCCCCCGTGTTGGTGACCCCGACCTCGAACCCGAGCTCGGTGGACGTCTCGATCGTCGTCTCCGTGGAAGTCGAGAGCTGCTGCCCCGACGGCAGGGCCTTGGTGTAGGCGAGCCCGCTGCCGTGCGCTCCGGTCGGGGTGCCGCCCGTCGACGCGCCGTGCACGCGCTGCCAGATCGACGTCATCGACCGGGTGCTGTACAGCTCGGCGTTCTGCACGAAGACGGACGGAGGCGCGGTGACGCCTTCCACCCCCTCGTCCAGCGTCACCTGCGTCGCCTGGGCGCGGAACAGGTCCTGCCAGACGACATCACTCGCCTCCAGCCGCGAGCCCTGCGTGGACAGCCGCTGGCCGGCCGCCGTGGCGTCCTTCGCCGACGCCGTCGTCTTGAAGGTGGTGAGCAGGCCCTGCATGCCGCTGACGCGCAGCTGCAGCGCCTCGATCGCCTGCTCGTGCGCGGGCGTGAGCGGCCCGGGCGAGTCGACGTCCTGCGCCCGCTGTACGTCGAGCTCCTGCTGCTGGATGAAGCCGGCGAGCTTCTGCTCGAGCACGGCCTGCTTCAGCCCGGGTGTCGTGAGCAGCGTCGCGAGCTCCTCGCCGATCTGCTCCGAGTCGCTCCCCACGGCGCCGATGTCGGTCATGTAGGCGTTGTAGTCGTCTCGCTGCTTGTCGTTGGAGCAGCCCTGCACCCACACGACGAGCAGCACGACGACGACGATCGCGAACGCGATCAGGCCGATCAGACGCAGCAGCGGCGTGATGCCCTGGGGCGCGCGGAGCCGAGGCCCCTGCGGGCCGCGCGGCGGCCGCCCGCCACCCCGCACGCCGTCTCCGCTGGGGCGGGTCGGCGCGGTCCGCTCCTGCGTCTCGTCGTCGACGAAGTCGAAGTCCAGGATGTCGTCGTCGTGGATGCTCACAGCTTCTCCGCAGATGTCGGATCTGCGCATGCAGACCCGACGTCGCGACAACCCCTAAAGCGGCCGCTGACGCGGCCGGCGCCGACAGCACACGCGAGCGGCAATGTCGACACAGGGCATCTCACCCCTGGGCTCGGACGAGGGGGGCGGCTGCCGCAGGCCTACTCACAGGTGGGGACTCCGCCTGGATCGGAGCAGTGTACGGGATCCCCCGGTTGCGAAGGACGTTCCCGCGACGCGGCGAAGGAGCCGGGACGTGTCGACCGCGGCCTACGCACCTCTCGACAGGGAGCTCGTCCTCGACCGCTACCGGCCTCTGCGCCCGATCGGGCGCGGCGGCTCGGGGTCCGTCTGGCTCGCGCGCGACGAGCGGAGCGGGCTCGAAGTCGCCCTCAAGATCGTCCCTCGCGAGGGCAAGCGTGCCGCACGAGCGATGCGCGAGATGGAGGCCGCCTCCCGCCTGCGCCACGAGCGCTGCGTCCGCGCGTACGGCTTCGGTGGGGACGACGGGCACGTCTACATCGCCTACGAGTACGTCGCGGGCAGCACGCTGCGCGAGCTGCTGCGGCAGGGCCGCATCGGCGACCGCGAGGCGGTGGAGATCTGCGCGCAGGTGCTCGAGGGCCTGGCCCACGCCCACCAGCGGGGCATCGTGCACCGCGACGTCAAGCCCTCGAACGTGCTCGTCGAGGAGCTTCCCGCCGTGGCGGTGCGCGTGCTCGACTTCGGCCTCGCCCAGTTCGACGACGCGGACACGCTGACCGCCGTCGGCGACGTTCCCGGCACGCTCGCGTACATCGCTCCGGAGCGGCTGCGGGGCGAGGACGCGTCCCCCTCGAGCGACGTGTGGGCGGTCGGGGTGATGCTGTGGGAGGCGCTCGCGGGCCAGCATCCCTTCTGGGGCGTGCCCCTGCCCGAGGTCGCCTCCGCGATCGAGGTCGGCGCACCGTCCCTCGCGACGCAGCGGGCGAACCTGCCGCGCGCCCTGCTCTCCGCGGTCGACGGCGCGCTCGCCACCGATCCCGCGAAGCGCCCCAGCTCGGCCCGGCTCGCACGGGACCTGCGCGAGGCCTACATCGCGCCGCGCGAGCGCCGTAGCCCGTCTCCGGCACGGACGTCCACGACGCCGCGCCGCACCGTCGTCGTCTCGACCGCTCCGCCGGCCCTCCGTGCCGCGACGGCACTCCTGTTCGCGGGCGCCACGGCGTTCGCGGCCACGCTGCTCCCCTTCTGGCCCCCGGGCATGGTCGCGCTGCTCGCGCTCGCCGCCGGCGCCCTGACGCTGCGGCAGCCGCGCGCCGCGCTCGCACTGGCGCTGTTCGCGCCCGTCTTCCCGCTCGGGAACGTGGCCCAGGGTGCCGCCGTGGCCTGGAGCGCACTCGCCGTCGCATGGCTCGCCCTGAGCTGGAAGCGGCCACTCGCGGGACTCGCCGTCGTCGCGGGCCCGCTGCTCGCGGCCTTCGGGCTGATCGCTCTCGTCCCGCTCGCCGTCCAGCCTGTGCGCGGCACCGCACGACGCGCCCTGCACGCCGCGGCGGCGGTGCTCCTGGCCGCGCTCGTCGCGGGGATCTCCGGCACGCCCCTGCCTCTCACCGGCGACGACGTCGCGCCCCTCGGCATCGCAGGCGCCGAGAGCCCCGTCGACGTGCTGAGCTCGGTGCTCGCGGTGCTGCACGCCAACTCCGCGATCACGACCACGGCGCTTGCCCTCGCGATCACCGCCGCGCTGCTCCCGCGCGCCCGCGCACGAGGGCTCTGGGGCCTCGCCGGCCTCTGCGCCCTCCAGATCGCTCTCGTCCTCCTGTGGGCGCCGTCGATCCCCTGGGCGCCGATCGTGCTCGGCACGTGGGCACTGTGCCTTCTCGTGGCCGCGCGGCCCTTGCTCCGGCTGGCCGTGCGGGGCGACAGCTAGCATCACCCCGAGGAGGCTCCCCCGCATGAGCGTCCTGCGTGCGATCGAGAGCAAGATCGAGGGCCTCTTCGAAGGCGTGTTCGGCCGTGCCTTCCGGACGCACGTCCAGCCCGTCGAGCTCGCACGCAAGCTGGCGAAGGAGATGGACGAGCACCGCTCGGTGTCCGTCTCGCGCGTCTACGTCCCGAACGAGTTCACCCTGTACCTCTCACCGGAGGACCGCGCGCAGTTCGCCTCGTACGAGGGCTCGCTCGTCGGCGAGCTGCAGGAGTACCTCTCCGAGCACGCCCGCCGCGAGGGGTACGCGCTCCTGACCCTGCCCCGGGTGCTGATCCAGACGGACGGCGACCTCGCGATCGGCGAGTTCGGCATCGCGACGCGTGTCGTGTCGGCCGACCAGGAGCTCCCCGCGCTCCCCGACCTGCCCTCCGAGGGCGCGGTGGCCGTCCCCCCACCGGCGCCGCCGCCGCCGGTCGTCCCCGACCCGGTCCCCGCGGCCACCATGGTCTACCGGCCGGCCGCCGCGGAGCCCGACGCGGAGGAGCCGCCGACGGCGCCGCCGCAGCGCGAGACCGTGACGCTGACGATCGGCGATCGCCTGTACCCCGTGACGTCGAGCCGCGTCGTGCTGGGGCGCTCCCGCGAGTGCGACATCCGCGTGGCGGACGGCAACGTCTCCCGCCGGCACTGCGAGATCGTGCAGGAGAGCCCGACCGCGTGGGCCTTGGTGGACCTCGACTCGACGAACGGGACGGAGGTGAACGGACGGCGCGTGCAGCGGGTGCGCCTGGCCGACGGCGACCGCATCACGCTCGGGAGCACCGACGTCCTCTTCGGCCGGTCGCTGGCATGACCGCGGAGATCGCCACCGACGAGGCGTTGCTGGCGCTGAAGGTCGCCTTCCTGGTACTCCTCTACCTCTTCGTATGGCTCGTCGTCCGCAGTGCCACCCGCGACCTCCACACGTCCCCGCAGGAGAGCATCGTCATCCCCGCTGCGGAGGCGGCAGAGCTGCGCGCGGCCGCGACGTCGCGTGCGCGGCGCCTCAAGGTCCTCACCAGCCCGGTGCTCCACGCGGGGACCACCATCGAGCTCGCCTCCGCCACGCGGGTCGGCCGCGGCGCGGAGAACGCGGTGCGGCTGGACGGTGACGACTTCGTCTCCGGCCGGCACGCCCTCATCGAGCCTCGTACTGACGGCCTCTGGATCGAGGACGCGGGCTCGACCAACGGCACCTTCGTGAACGGCGCCAAGGTGACGACCTCGCGGCTCCTGCGGCCCGGCGACGTCGTGCGGATCGGGCAGACCGACATGCAGGTCGAGGCATGAGGATCGGGCGCGCCCACGCGAGCACGGACACCGGGCGCCGGCGCCTCCAGAACGAGGACATCTTCGTGTGCCGCCCGCCGCTCTTCGCGGTCGCGGACGGCATGGGCGGCGCCCAGGCGGGCGAGCTCGCGTCCCGGCTCGCAGCCGCTGCGCTGGAGGAGCGCGCCGGCGAGCTGCAGGGGGAGGAGGCGATCGCGGAGCTGGTGCGCGAGGCCAACGCGCGCATCTTCCAGCGCGCAGTGACGGACCCCGCCGCCTCGGGCATGGGCACGACGGCCACCGTCGCGTTGCAGGACGAGGAGCGTGGCACGCTCGCCATCGCGCACGTGGGCGACTCGCGCGCCTACCGCCTGCGCGACGGCCAGCTGGAGCAGCTCACGCTGGACCACTCGGTGGTCGGCGAGCTGGTGCGCGCGGGCCGCCTCACGGAGGAGGAGGCGCTCCAGCACCCGTACCGCTCGGCGATCACGCGCGCCCTCGGCACGGAGGCCGAGGTGGACGTCGACACGCTCACCGTCGAGACGTCGCCCGGCGACCTCTACCTGATCTGCTCGGACGGGCTGACGACGATGCTCCGGGACGACGAGATCCTCGCCGTTGCGGCGGCGGGGGACGGCGACCCGGCGCGTATCGCCGACGCGCTCGTGGGCGCCGCCAACGCCGCCGGCGGAGAGGACAACGTCACGGTCGTGCTGTTCGAGATCGTCGAGGGCGAGCCCGGAGCGCCGAGGCACGAGGAGGCAGACACGCCGGCTCCCACGGCCGCGATCCCCCTGGCCTCTCCGGCGACCGAGGTCAGCCGCACCGGCGCCGGGCGAGGCGGCCGCTGGCCCGCGCTCCTGCTCATCCTGCTGGTGCTCGCCGTGGCGGCGCTGCTCGTGTGGTGGGGAATCACGAAGTGACGGCGCGCAACCGCGAGCTCCTCAACCTGCTCCTCGCCGCCCTCGTGGCCTCGACCGCGTTCGCGAGCGTCTGGATCGCGCGCGAGGGGGACGTCTCGCTCGGCTGGGTCGCGTGGGCGCTCGGGCTCGGAGGCCTCTACGTCGCCGCGCACGTCGTCACGCGGGTCACGGTGCCGCTCGCCGATCCCACGCTGCTGCCGCTGGCAGCCCTGCTCACCGCGGTCGGGCTGACCGTCATCTACCGGCTCGACCCGGTGGACGCACGCAAGCAGCTCGTCTGGGTCGCGCTGGGCGTGGGCGTGTACGCGGTGGTGCTCTTCTGGCTCCGCTGGGACTATCGCGTGCTCGAGCGCTACAAGTACCTCTTCGGGGTCTCCGCCATCGTCCTCCTGCTGCTGCCGTCGGTGCCGGGGCTCGGGGAGCGCATCAACGGAGTGCGGCTCTGGGTGCAGGCGGGCCCGCTCCAGTTCCAGCCGGGTGAGCTCGCGAAGATCTTCCTCATCGTCTTCCTCGCCGCGTACCTGCGCGACAAGCGCGAGTCGCTGGCGCAGGGGCGCCTGAAGGACGCGGGGCCGCTGCTCGCGATCTGGGGCGCGGCGATGCTGGTGCTCGTGCAGACGAGCGACCTCGGCTCGGCGCTGCTCAACTTCGGGATCTTCCTCGCCATGCTCTACGTGGCCACGGGACGGCTGCTCTACGTCGGAGCAGGGCTGGCCCTCTTCGTGGCCGGCGCCGCCGCGCTCTACAACACGCTCTCGCGCGTGGAGCAGCGCGTCACCGTCTGGCTGCATCCCTGGACCGACGAACGCGTCTACTGCGCGCTCAACGGGAAGCTCGAGTACCGGCAGGACTGCGACTCCTACCAGCTCGTGAAGAGCCTCTACTCGATCGCGAACGGCGGCTACGGCGGCACGGGCCTCGGGCGGGGCACCTTCGAGACGCTCGACGGCGTGGCTCTCATCCCGTACCTCAACACCGACTTCGTCTACTCCGCCGTGGCGCAGGAGATGGGGCTGATCGGCGCCGCCGGCCTGCTGCTCGTGTACCTCGTGATCGTCGCCCGCGGCATGCGCATCGCGCTCGTGGCGCAGGACGGCTTCTCCAAGCTCCTCGCCGCGGGCCTCATGTTCGGCCTCGCGCTGCAGACCTTCATCATCGTGGGCGGGGTCCTCCGCGTCGTGCCGCTGACGGGCATCACCCTGCCCTTCGTCTCCTACGGCGGCTCCTCGATCATCTCCAACTTCCTCGGCCTCGCCCTGCTCATGCTCGTGTCCCACCGCGCCGTGGCGGCGCAGGCGCGATGAACACGCAGCTGACACGCGTGGCCCGGGTCGCCATGGGGCTGCTCGTCGTGCTCGTCGTGGCCACGACGTACTGGCAGACGTGGGCGCGCGCCGAGCTCGCCAATCGCCAGGACAACGCGATCCAGCGCGTGCGGCAGTTCGAGATCAAGCGGGGCCCGATCCTCGACCGGGGCCGCATCCTCGCCCGCAACCGCCCGCGGGTCGTCCGGGGCAAGACGCTGTACTTCCGCCGCTACCCGCAGGGCGGCCTCACGGCGCATCTCGTCGGCTACGCCACGGCCGGGCGCTCGCGGACGGGCCTGGAGCGGTCGCTGAACGACGTGCTCACGGGCTCCGAGCGTGACCTCGGCTCCCTCGTCCAGCAGTCGCTCGACGAGCTCGGCGGGAAGCCGATCGTCGGGGACACCGTCGTCACGACGCTCGATCTCCAGGCGCAGCGCGTGGCCTACGAGCAGCTCGGCTCGCGGTGCGGCGCAGTCGCCGCGATCGACCCGCGGACGGGCAAGCTCCTCGTGCTCGCGTCCGCCCCCACCTTCAACCCGAACCTGGTCGAGAACCGCTTCTCCGCGATCGGCCGCATCCGCGCCGACTGCGTGCCGGCCTCGCCGCTGCTCAACCGCGCGACAGCAGGGCTCTACCCGCCGGGCTCGACGTTCAAGGTCGTGACGGCGACGGCGGCGCTCGATTCGCGGCGGTATACGCCCACGTCGAGCTTCTACGATCCCGGGTACTGCATCGCCTACGGCAAGCGCGTCAACAACTTCGACACGTCCAGCCCCTTCGGCAACCTCTCCCTCGCATCCGCCCTGCAGCACTCCGTCAACTCCGTCTTCTGCAACATCGGCCAGAAGCTCGGCGCGAAGCGCATCCTGGAGACCGCACGGCGCTTCGGCTTCTACGAGCGACCGCCGCTCGAGACGCCGGCCGACGAGCGCCTGCCGAGCGGGCTCTACCGGAGCGGCTCGCCGTGGTTCCCGAAGCGCAACACAGACGTCGACGCCGGGCGCATGGCGTTCGGCCAGGAGCGGCTGCTCGTCACGCCGCTACAGATGGCGATGGTGGCGGGCGCGATCGGGAACGCGGGCATCCTCATGAAGACGCATGCGGTCGAGAAGATCGTCTCGCCGAACGGCAAGACGCTCGACCGGACGCGTCCGGAGCGACTCGGGCGCGCGGCGTCGCCGATGGCCGCGCGTGACGTCGGCGAGATGATGGTGAGCGCCGTGCGGGGCGGCACGGGCACGTCGGCACAGATCTCCGGCGTCCGCGTCGGTGGCAAGACGGGAACCGCGGAGACGGGGATCTCCGGACGCAACATCACGTGGTTCATCGCCTTCGCCGGCCCGGAGGGCGAGCGACCGCACGTCGCCGTCGCCGTCGTCCTGCAGAACCAGAGCCTGACGGGCGGCGCCACGGCGGCGCCGATCGCCCGCGCCGTCATGCAGGCTCTCCTGCAACCCAGCGCGAATACCTAACGTTACGAGGATGTCGACGACCGACCACATGCACGGCACGCTCTTCGCAGGCCGCTACCGCCTCGATCGGAAGCTCGGCTCCGGAGGGATGGCCGACGTCTGGCTGGCCGAGGACCAGGAGCTTGGGCGCCGCGTGGCGATCAAGGTGCTGCACGAGCGCTACGCGAACGACGACCAGTTCGTGGAGCGCTTCCGCCGCGAGGCGACCCACGCCGCCGCTCTCTCGCACCCGAACGTCGTCTCCATCTTCGACCGCGGCGAGGCCGACGGCTCGTACTTCATCGTCATGGAGTACGTCGAGGGCCGCACGCTGAAGGAGCTGATCGTGACGCGGGGCCCCTGCCCCGTCTTCGTCGCCATCCAGTACGTGCGCCAGGTGCTCGCCGCGCTCCGCTACGCACACCGCAACGGGATCATCCACCGCGACATCAAGCCGCACAACGTGATCGTCGACCACGAGGGGCGCGTCAAGGTGGCCGACTTCGGCATCGCGCGCGCCGGAACGAGCCAGATCACGGAGGCCGGCTCGATCATCGGCACCGCGCAGTACCTGTCGCCGGAGCAGGCACGCGGCGCGCCCGTGGACGAGAGCTCCGACCTCTACTCGACGGGCATCGTCCTCTACGAGCTCCTCACCGGCACGGTGCCGTTCACGGGCGAGTCGCCGGTGGAGATCGCCATGAAGCACCTCTCCCAGCCGCCGGCTCCCCCCTCGGCGCACCGGCCGGAGATCGACCGCGACCTCGACCTCGTCGTGCTGCGCGCGCTCGCGAAGGAGCCCGGCGACCGCTACCGCTCGGCGCAGGAGATGGACCGCGACCTCGAGCTCGTCGCGCGCGGCGAGTCGGTCGGCAGCGAGACGGAAGAGGCAGCCACCATGGTGCTCGCCGGCGCCGGCGCCGTCGAGCCGGCGGCGGCGTCGCAGGCGGTCGGCAAGCGGACGGGGCCGGGGGCCACCTACGGCGGCGGCGAGCGCTACCGGGCGTACGAGAGCCCGGTCACGACCGGGCGCCCCTGGTGGCCGTGGCTGCTCGGCCTGGGCGCGATTCTCGCCCTCGCAGTGGCCGGCTACTTCCTCTACGACCGGGTGCAGGAGCAGATCGACTCGTCCAAGCCCGTGGCCGTCGGCGACTACCAGGGCATCAAGGAGTCGCTCGCGGTGCAGGCGATCGTCGACGACGGCTTCGAGCCGGACGTGAAGCGCCTGCCGAACGCGACCGAGCGCCCCGGCTACGTCTACGACCAGGACCCGAGCGAGGGCACCAGGCTGGCCAAGGACAGCATCGTCACGATCCTCGTCTCGAGCGGCAAGGCGAAGGTGCGCGTGCCGGGCGTGGTCGGCTTCACGGAGGCCGACGCCGTGGCGACGATCACGCGCGCCGGGCTCGACGCGAACTCGGTGCAGATCAACTCGGAGAAGGAGGCGGGCATCGTCACCGCGCAGGACCCGAAGGCGGGCACCGTGCTCGTCGAGGGCTCGGGCGTGCGCATCAACGTCTCCAAGGGACCGAGGCCGGTCGCGGTCCCCGCAGTGGTCGGGCTGGCCTACGACCAGGCCGCCTCGCAGCTCTCGGTCGCCGGCTTCGCCGTGCGGCGGGTGGAGGTCGACAACGACAAGCCCGCCGGCGAGGTCGTGGATCAGAACCCGCCGGCGAACTCGACCGCGCGCAAGGGCTCCATCGTCACGCTCTCCGTCTCCAAGGGCCCGACGACCGTGGGCGTGCCCGACGTCACCGGCGCGGACGTGGAGACGGCCCGGGCCACCCTCCGGTCTGAGGGGTTCAAGGTGAAGGTGACGCGCGAGGACACCGACGACCAGTCGTTCGACGGTCTCGTCGTCTCGCAGGACCCGATCGGCGGCTCGCAGGCGGAGCCGGACGCGACCGTGACGCTGGTGGTGGCCCGCTACGTCGCGCCGCCCGAGGCCACGGTCCCGACCGACACGGTCGAGACGATTCCGCCTCCGTGAGCCGGCGCATCCGCGTCGCGGTGCTCGCCGGCGGGCGGTCGAGCGAGCACGCGATCTCGCTCGCGTCCGCGGCCGCCGTCGCCGCCACGCTCGACCCCGAGCGCTACGACGTGGTGCCGATCGAGATCGGCCGCAACGGCCACTGGGCGCTTCCCGCCGGCAGCGCGGCAGCGCTGGCCTCGGGTGAGCCGGCCGCCTCCCCGCTTCCCGTCCCCGGCGCCCCGGTGGTGGAGGAGCTCGGACGGATCGACGTCGTCTTCCCGCTCCTCCACGGCCCGCACGGCGAGGACGGGACGGTGCAGGGCCTGCTCGAGCTCGCGGGGGTGCCGTACGTCGGCCCCGGCGTGCTCGCCTCGGCCCTCTGCATGGACAAGGACGTCTTCAAGCAGGTGATGCGCGCACAGGGCATTCCCGTCGCCCAGCACGTGGCGCTCCGCCTCGGCGACCCCGTCGAGAACCCGTTCGGCTATCCGGTGTTCGTCAAGCCGGCGAACCTGGGGTCCTCGGTAGGCATCTCCAAGGTGCGCCGGCCGGAGGAGCTCGAGCCCGCGGTCGCGCTCGCCCGCCGCCACGACGAGAAGGTGCTGGTGGAGGAGTTCGTCCCGGGCATGGAGGTCGAGGTGGCCGTGCTGGGCAATCTGCCGGCACCGGAGGCGTCGCTCCCGGGCCAGGTCGTCTCGCACCTCGCCGACTGGTACGACTACGCGTCGAAGTACGACGAGGGCGGCTCCGAGCTGGTCGTCCCGCCCCCGGGCCTGTCCGAGGAGCGGCTCGAGCTGGCTCAGCGCCGCGCCGTACAGGCGTTCGTGTCGACGAGCTGCGAGGGCATGGCCCGCGCCGACTTCTTCGTGCGCGAGAGCGACGGGGAGATCGTCATGAACGAGCTCAACACGACGCCCGGCTTCACCGCGACGAGCTTCTACACACGGCTCTTCGAAGCGTCCGGATACACCTACGCCGAGCTGCTCGACCGTCTCGTCGCCCTCGCGCTCGAGCGCCACGAGCGGCGCCGAGGGCTCGTCTACTGACCTCGCCTCAGGCCGGGAGCACGGCGTCCAGCGCGTCCTCCCAGACCTGAAGCGCCTCCTCGAGCTCGGCGTCCTCGATCGTGAGCGGGCAGAGCACGCGGATGCAGTTCGAGCTCACGCCTGCCTTGAGCAGCACGAGGCCGTGCGCGAGAGCGCTCTCGATCACGGAGGCGGCGAGCTCGGGTGCGGCCTCCTTGGTCTCCGGGTCGCGCACGAGCTCGAGCGCGAGCATGGCGCCGAGACCGCGAACGTCGCCGATCTGCGGATGACGCGCCTGCCAGCCCAGCATGCGGGAGCGAACGGCCTCGCCGAGCACCTGCGCCCGCGCGACGAGCTGCTCCTCCTCGAACACGTCGAGCACGGCGAGCGCCGCCGCGAGGGCGACCGGGTTGCCGACGAACGTGCCACCGACCGCGCCCCTGTGGCCCGCGTCCATGATCGCAGCACGACCGACGACGCCGGAGAGGGGCAGCCCGCCCGCGATCGACTTCGCCACGGTGATCAGGTCGGCCTCGACGTCGTAGTGCTCCATCGCGAACATGCGGCCCGTGCGGCCGAAGCCCGTCTGCACCTCGTCGGCCACGAGCACGATGCCGTGCTCGTCGCAGATCCTGCGCAGTCCCTCGACGAACGCCGGCGGCGCGGGCAGGAAGCCGCCCTCACCCAGCTGCGGCTCGAAGACGATCGCGGCGACGTCCTCGGTCGAGACGTCCGTGACGAGCATCTCCTCGAGGCGCGCGAGCGCCTCCTCGGCCGTGGGCCCGCGATAGGAGTCCGGGAACGGGGCGTGGTAGACCTCGGGTGCGAAGGGACCCATGTGGAGCTTGTACGGGTCCGCCTTCGAGGTCATCGTCAGCGCCAGCAGGGTACGCCCGTGGAACCCGCCCTCGAAGGCGATCACGGCAGGCCGGCCGGTGGAAAGGCGCGCGAGCTTGACCGCGTTCTCGACCGCCTCCGTGCCAGCGTTGAAGAACGCGGCGCGCGTCTCGCCGGTGATCGGCACGAGACGTCCGAGCCGCTCGGCCAGCGTCACGTAGCTCTCGTACGGCACGACCGTGTAGTCGGTGTGCAGGAACCTGGCCGCCTGCTCCTGCACCGCCTCGACGACGCGCGGGTGGCCGTGCCCGACGTTCACCACGCCGACCCCGCCCGCGAAGTCGATGAAGCGGTTCCCGTCCACGTCCGTGATCGTCACGCCTTCGGCGGTGGCGGCCACGATCGGCAGGTGCACGATCAGCGGATGCGCGACTGCGTGCTGCTCCCGCTCCAGGATCTCGCGCGAGCGAGGCCCCGGGATCTCGGTGCGGATCTCGATCGTCTTCGTCGCCGCCACGCGCCGGAGCCTAGCGGAGCCCTTCGGCGGTAGGCTCGGCACCCTGGACGAGCGGGATCTCGACCCCGACCCGAACCGCCAGTTCGCGCTCTGGCTGGACGAGGCGCGCGCGACCGGGCTCGCCTACGCGGAGGCCATGGCGCTCGCCACCGCCACGCGGGACGGACGGCCGTCCGCCCGCATGGTGCTGCTCAAGGGACACGACGAGCGCGGCTTCGTCTTCTTCACCAACCTGGAGAGCCGCAAGGGCAGCGAGCTCGGGGCCAATCCGTCCGCCGCGCTGCTGTTCCACTGGCAGCCCCTGCAGCGCCAGGTTCGGATCGAGGGCGGCGTCACCGTGGTGGGCGACGCCGAGTCGCTCGCCTACTTCCGTACACGCCCTCCGGAGAGCCGCCTCGCCGCATGGGCGTCGCCGCAGTCGCACCCCATCTCGGGCCGCGACGAGCTCGAGCGCCGCTACCGGGAGGTGGAAGCACGACTCGGCGTCGAGAGCGAGCTGCTGCCGCCCTTCTGGGGCGGCTACCGCGTGCATCCGGAGACGATGGAGTTCTGGCAGCACCGCGACAACCGGCTCCACGACCGCATCCGCTACATCCGCGAGGGCGCAGCCTGGCGCCGCGAGCGCCTCGCGCCGTGACGGCGCCAGGTGCATGATCGTCGTCCCGAGGGGCCGGAGCGGAGTGTCCGGCTGCTACGGCGGAGGCGCCAGCGCCTCGCGCGTGTAGCGTCCCGCCGCGTTCCAGAGCAGGAACCCCTTGGCGCCGTGGAGGCGAACCGCGTCCACCTGCTGCTGCACCTCCGCCGGCGTGTAGTTCCAATCCTGGATCCACGGCACGAGCTGGACCTGCGAGCCGCGCACGGCGTTGCGGAAGTCGGCCAGCGTGCGGAAGACGGTCTCGCCGGGCTCGGAGCTCGGCTTCGCGATGCCGAGCTCGCCATCCGAGTAGAGCGCGGGATAGGCCATGGGCGAGACGTTCTCCACATGCGCGGAGATCCACCTCGGCACCTGGCCGATGCGGAGGTCGCGCGTGGCGGAGAGCCCGAAGAGGGCGGTCGACACGCGCACCCCGAGCGGCGCCAGCCGCTTGTGCGCGTAGGCGACGAAGTCGGCGATCACACGGCCCCGAGGCTGACGCGTGCTCCCTGGATAGACCGCGCGGGTCACGTCTCCGTCGGACGGGAAGCGCACGTAGTCGAGCATGATCTCGTCGCACCCGGCCCGGGAGGCGGCCTCGGCGATCGACACGCTGTAGTCCCACACGCGCCGGTCGTACGGGTTCACCCACGCGAGCCCGCCGTTGGTCGTCCACACGGCGCCGCCCGTGGTGCGCACCGCGAGGTCGGGCCGCGCCCGTGCGAGCACGGGATCCTGGAACACCACGAGCCTGCAGATCAGGTAGACCCCGTGACTGTGTGCGAGCCGCGCAGCCTCGCGCATCCTGACGTAGGGGCGCGACGCGCCGATCCGCTGCGCCATGGGCACCGCCGACGGCACGAAGTTCACCACGCCGCCCTCGTCCTTGACGTCGAGCTCGATCGTGTTGAGGCCGTACTTCTTGTAGCCGACGTACTCCTGGAGCTTCCCGGGCAGCGACGCGAGCGGCCCGGTCACGTGCACGCCGCGAATCTCGAGCGGGAGGGGCCGCGGTCCGGTCGTCACCGCCGGCACGACGAGCGGCACGGACGCATCGCTCGAGCGCGTCTTCTTCGCGGAGCCCGTGCCCTTCCCCGCGAGCGTCATGCCCCCCGCGACGACGAGCACGACGCACAGGACGATCCCGGCCAGCGCCGCTCTCCGGCGCCGCTTCCGCCGTCGCGCTTCCGCCCGTCGAGCGCGGAAGCGCTCGTTCGGCTCCATCGATGGGTAGAGCATGGACACGGGAGGAGGGACCTTATACCCGCAAATGCGGCACGTGGGAACATCGGCGCCCCATGGAGGGGCGCCGGCTGGAGCCGCTCGCCAGCACCGGCGCCACGCGTGTATGCCCCGCTGGCGGGAGCGGACTACGATAGGGCCGCGTGGTCCTCTCCGACGCCGCCATTCGCCGCCTCATCGAGGCGGATCGCATCGGCATCGACCCGTTCGAGCCCGCGCTCATGCAGCCGTCGAGCGTCGACGTCCGCGTCGACCGCCTCTTCCGCGTCTTCAGGAACAGCCGCTACCCGTTCATCGACGTCAAGACCGAGCAGGAGGACCTGACGGAGCTCGTCGAGGCGAACGGCTCCGACCCGTTCATCCTGCACCCGGGCGAGTTCGTCCTCGGCTCGACCCTCGAGCGCGTCCGGCTGCCCGACGACCTCGTCGCGCGGCTCGAGGGGAAGTCGAGCCTTGGCAGGCTCGGCCTGCTGATCCACTCCACGGCCGGTTTCATCGACCCGGGCTGGGATGGGCACGTGACGCTCGAGCTGTCGAACGTCGCCAACCTGCCGATCACCATCTACCCGGGCATGAAGATCGGCCAGCTCTCCTTCATGCAGCTCTCCGAGCCGGCCGAGCGTCCGTACGGGTCGGGCGGGCTCGGCTCGAAATACCAAGGCCAGCGCGGACCGACGCCGAGCCGCTACTGGAAGAACTTCGAGGAGGACGGATGATCCTCGTCACCGGCGCGAACGGGTTTCTCGGCCGGCACGCCGTCCGTGCGCTGGTGGCGGGAGGCGACCGCGTGCGGGCGATGGTGCGCGACCTCTCGGGCGCCAAGACGCTGCAGGAGGTCGAGTGTGAGCTCGTGACCGGCGACGTGACCGATCCGGAGTCGCTCGCGAGGGCGACGCAGGGATGCACGACGGTCGTCCATCTGGTGGCGATCATCGCCGGGCGCCGCGACGACTTCGAGCGGGTCATCGCCGAGGGCACACGGTCGCTCGTCGCCGCAGCCCGTGAGGCGGGTGCACGCCGGCTCGTCTACGTGAGCGCGCTCGGCGCCAACGATCCGGGGGCGCCGGAGGTGCCCTACTTCCGTGCCAAGAGCGCCGCCGAGGACGCGGTCACAGGCTCGGGCCTCGAGCACGTGATCCTGCGGCCGACCTTCGTCTTCGGGCCGGACGGCGGCGCGCTGCCGCGCTTCATGCGCATCGCCAGGCTCGCGCCCGTGACCCCCGTCGTCGGCGCTGGGACGCAGCGCGTGCAGCCGATCTGGGTGGACGACGTCGCACGCGCGATCGCCCTCGCCGGGCAAACGGTCGAGCCCGGCTTCGTGGCCGAGCTCGGCGGTCCCGACGCCGTCGACTGGAACGAGCTCTGGCGCCGCATCAAGGCGTCGCTCGAGACCCGGCGCCCGGCGCTCCATCTCCCGACCTGGCTGATGCGCGCCCCGGCGGCCGTGCTCGAGCGCCTGCCGAACCCTCCCGTCACGCGGGACCAGCTGACGATGCTGGGCGGCCCCGACAACGTCGTCTCGGACGAAGGCCGGGGCATGGAGCGGCTGGGCCTCCGCCTCGACGAGCTCCTGACGCTCGACGAGCAGCTGCGCCGCGCAGCCGCCGAGCGCTGAGGGCCAGGCGTCGAGCGCCGCCCGCCGCGCGAGGCGACGCGGTGCTCGTGTTCATTGATCACAAGCACTGCCGCGGCCCTGTCCGCCACGTCGCCGTTCGAGGTTGCGGCGGTATGCGGAGGGCACAGTGTCGGGCAGCAACGGCACGGCACGGAGCTCGACGTCCACCAGCGTGTCGACCGCGGCGAGGAGCGCTGCGCGCCGCTCCGCCCGGATCTCCCGCTCGTGGAGGACGCGCACACGGACTGCACCGTAGCTCGGTCGGGGAAGGCCGAGAGCGCCGGCCAGCGTCCCGAGCTCGCGCCAGATCGCCGCAACAGGCCGGTCGAGATCGCGCAGCGATCGAAGCGCGTCCTCCAGGCGGACGTCCAGGCGTGGGGAGCAATCCACCACCACACCTTGGCGCCAGAGACGGCATGTCTTCGAACCAACTCTCCACCACGACGGTGACGAAGGACGAGACGCGAGCTTGTGTTCAATGAACACAAGCGCTCGCCACGAGCGAGCGCCGGCGGTGCGCCTGCGCCGCCCCGCGAACGCGACAACGCAGGGCACCAGGGCGAACGCGCGGCCCGAGCTCGCTCCGAGAACGCCGAGGGGCCGCGCGAGCGCGGCCCCTCGAGTCGATACCAGCGTTGGAGTGGTAGAGGCGCTTCCGGCACGGCAGTCCGTCGTGACGACCGCGCGGCGCGGATCGCGAGCCCCCTACGCTGGCTAGGCGATTCCCGGTGGTCCCGGGGGCACGCCTCTACCCGCTGGTACCTCCGCTGCCGGTACTGCAGGAATCTGTCACGTCCGGACCACCTCCTTTCCGCGGTATGCGCACCGTACCAGCGGATGCGGGCGGTCATCAAACCCGACGTCGCGAAGCTGCTCCGACAGCGGCCGGCTCTCGAGCTCGCTCGCCGGCCGGACGGCGTCAGCGCAGCACCGTCGTCAGCTCCAGCCCACGGTCGAGCGGCACGGTGACGGACACGAGCGACGGATCCGACTGCCGCGCGGCCGAGTACGCGCCGAGCGTCTCGGCGTGCGAGAGGACGTTGTCGGCCACGACCACGCCTCCGGGATCGAGCTTCGGCCGCGCGGCGGCGAAGAGCGCCTCGTAGTCGTCCTTCTCCGCGTCGATGAACACGACGTCGAACGACTCGTCGAGCGCCGCGAGCGCGGCGAAGGCGTCGCTCTCGACGAGGTCGGCGACGTCCTCCACGCCCGCGTCCGCGACGTTCCGGCGCCAGGCCTCGCACCGCACCGGGTCGTGCTCGATCGAGACCACGCGCCCGTCGAGCAGGCGGGCGGCGGCTGCGAGCCAGATCGTCGAGTAGCCGCGCGAGCCGCCGATCTCGAGTACCTCACATGCGGGATTGGCGGCGACGAGCGCGAAGAGGAAGCGCCCCGTGGTGGGCGCGATCTGGCGCGCGCGGAGCGCGGAGGGAAGCCCTTCCGCACGCTCGCGCGCGTCCTCCTCCTCGAGGCGCGCGAGCGCCGTGCGGACACGGTCGTCGAGCACCCCGCGACCCTAGCGCAGCGACCTGCGCCCGCTCAGGCGGGCCCGTCTGCGTCCGGGACGTCGACCACGACGACTCCATCGTCCCGCACGCGCACCGGGTACGTCTCGACCGGCAGATACGCCGGCAGCGTCAGCGCCTCGCCGCTCCTGACGTCGAAGCGGGCGCCGTGTCGCGGGCAGATCACCTGGCACATGTCGGGCTCCCACTCACCCTCGCAGAGGGGTCCGTCGTCGTGCGTGCAACGATCCTCGATCGCGTACAGCGAGCCGGAGCAGTTGTAGACGCCGACGGCGAGGAGCGGCCGCACGTGCACGACCCGGACGGTGCCTGGCGCGAGCTCCGCGAGCGGGCAGACGTCGACCTCCGGCACGTCAGCTCAGGGTGATGTCGCCGGCAGACGTGCCCCATTCCTCCGGCAGCGGGGTGCCGCGCGCCTTGTGCAGCGCCACCTTGAGCACGCCGAGGCCGAGAATGGCGCACTTCAGCCGCACCGGCGTGAGCGGAATGCCGATCTCCTCGAGCAGCGTCTCCTTGGGCATCGCCGCGACGTCCTGCGCGGTGCGCCCCCGCACGATCTCCGTGAGCATGGACGTGGCGGCCTGGCTGATCGCGCAGCCGCGGCCCTCGAAGCCGACGTCCTCGATCACGTCGCCGTCGCCGAGGCGCACCGAGACCGCGACCTCGTCGCCGCACAGCGGGTTCTGGCCTTCCGCGAACCCGTCGTGCGGCTCGAGCAGCCCGTGGTTCCGCGGGCTCTTGTAGTGGTCGAGGATGAGCTCCCGGTAGAGCTGCTCGAACTCGCTCATCCCAGGCTCGCCTTGACCTTGTGCAGGCCGCCGACGAGACGGTCGACCTCCTCGGGGATCGAGTAGACGTAGAAGCTCGCGCGCGTCGTCGCGGCCACGCCGAGGCGCGTCATGAGCGGCTGGGTGCAGTGATGGCCGCCCCGCACGGCGACGCCGTCGAAGTCGAGCACCTGCGCGACGTCGTGTGGGTGCACGCCCTCCACGTTGAACGAGACGATGCCCGCCCGGCGGTCGGCCGGCGGCCCGTAGACGGTGACCCAGTCGAGCTCGGCCAGCCTCGACATCGCGTACGAGGTGAGCTCGTGCTCGTGGCGCTCGATCGCGTCGAGGCCGATGGCCGAGATGTAGTCGATGGCGGCGCCGAAGCCGACTGCCTCCGCGATGGCGGGCGTGCCCGCCTCGAACTTGTACGGCAGCTCGTTGAAGGTCGTCTTGTCGAGCGCGACCGAGCGGATCATCTCGCCGCCGAGATTGAACGGCGACATCGCCTCGAGCAGCTCGCGGCGCCCCCAGAGGGCACCCACGCCGCTCGGGCCGCAGAGCTTGTGCGAGCTGAAGGCGAGGAAGTCGCAGCCGAGCGCCTGCACGTCGACGACGCGGTGCGGTGCAGCCTGGGCCGCGTCGACGACCATGATCGCGCCGCGCTCGTGCGCCCAGGCGGCGAGCTGCTCGATCGGGTTGATGGTGCCGAGGGAGTTCGACACGAGATTGTTGGCGACGACCTTGACGTTCCCGTCCGCCGCGATGCGGTCGAGAGCGTCGAGCTGCAGCTCGCCGGCGTCGTCGATCGGGATGTGGCGGAACGACGCCCCGGTGCGACTCGCGATGTACTGCCAGGGCACGAAGTTCGAGTGGTGCTCGAGCTCCGTAACGACCACGACGTCGCCGGGGCCGAGGTTGTCGAGCCCCCAGGCATAGGCGACGAGGTTCAGCGCCTCCGTGGCGCTGCGGGTGAAGATCACCTCGCGCTCCGACGGCGCGTTGACGAAGGCGGCCACCTTGCGACGGGCGCCCTCGAAGCCCTCGGTCGCGCGCTCCGCGAGCCGGTAGACGCTGCGGTGCACGTTCGTGTACGAGTGCTCGTAGAAGTCGCGCATGGTGTCGAGCACCTGGCGCGGCTTCTGCGTGGAGACGGCCGAGTCGAGGTACGCCACCGGCTTCCCGTTCACGAGCTCCTCGAGGAAGGCGAAGTCGGCACGCAGCCGGTGCGCGTCGAGCGCCGGGAGGGTCTCTACTGCCACGTCTCCATCGTACCGGCGGGGTTCTGCCCGGCCTCGCGGCGCAGCGGGATGAAGCGGTCGTCCGTGAGCCAGAGAAAGCCGATCGCGAGCGCCGCGCCCACCACGATCATGAGCAGCGTGGCCGGATCCGGTGCCGCCAGCTCGTAGAAGTCGCGGACGCCGGGCAGCGCCAGCATCACGACGTACACGGCGAGGAGCGATGCGCAGAGCAATCCGACCCATCGTGCGCGACGGGGCCCCGTCGCCTCGAGCGCGAGCACGAGGTAGAGGCCCACGACGATCACGGTCGACGTGGCCGCCGTCCGCGCCTCGAGCAGTCCCTGGTCGAACACGTTGAGCGTCACGAGGTAGGAGACGATCACGCCGAGCCCGGCGGCGACGCCTGCGGGCACGGCGAACCTCCCCACCTCGCGCAGGAAGCCCTCGGTGCGCCAAGGGCCCTCGCTCGGGGCGAGCGCGAGGAAGAAGGCCGGGACGCCCACCGTGAGCGCGCCGATCACCGTCAGGTGGCGCGGCAGCAGCGGGTACTCGGTCGGCGTGAGCCCGATCGCGAGGATCAGGAACGCGGCGAAGACGGACTTCGTCACGAACAGCTTCGTCACGCGCTGGATGTTGCGCAGGATGCGCCTCCCCTCCGCCACCATCCGCGGCACCGACGCGAACTCCCCGGTGACGAGCACCACGTCCGCCACCGCCCGGGCCATCTGGGTGCCAGAGCCCTGCGCGATCGCGAGGCGGGCGGACTTGAGCGCGGGGACGTCGTTGACCCCGTCGCCGATCATCGCCACGTACCGCCCGCGGTCGCGGAGCGCCTCCACGACACGCCGCTTGCCGTCCGGCGAGATGCGCCCGATGACGGTGGCGCCGAGCGCCTCACGCAGCGCCGCGTCGTCGCCGTCGAGCTCGCGGCCGTCGACGGGCGGCCCGTGGCGGGGCACGCCTGCGTCGTGGGCGATCGAGTCGACGGTGCGCGGATCGTCGCCGGAGAGCACCTTCAGCTCGACGCCCTCGTCGACGAGGTAGGCGACGGTCTCCACCGTGAAGGGCCGCAGCTCCTCTGCGAGCACGGCGATCCCGAGCAGGTTCAGCGGCGGCGGGTCGCCGCCGGCCTCGGCGGGGAAGGCGCCGTTCGCCGTCCCGAATGCGAGCACGCGCCTCCCGTTGGCCTGCTGGCCGAGCACCTCGTGCTGCAGCTCGCCGAGCGGGAAGAGCTCCGGGGCGCCGAGCACGTAGCGCACGTCGCCGAGTCGCAGGCCGCTCCAGCGCGTCCGCGAGGAGAAGGGGGCGATCTCGCCGGGCGTCTCGGACGCCTCCGGGCCACCCGCGGCGAGAGCCTGCAGCGTGCGGTTCGGGGAGGGCATCGAGCTCGCGAAGCGGCCCACGAGGTGGCCGAGCCGCTCCCGCTCGACACCCGCCGCGGGCTCGAGCGAGACGACCCGCAGGCGCGGCTCCGTGAGGGTGCCGGTCTTGTCGACGCAGAGCGTGTCGACCGAGGCGAGCGACTCGATCGCGTTCAGCTGCTGTGCGAGCGCGCCGCCCCGCGCGAGCCGCACCGCCGCGGCCGCGAACGTGAGCGAGACGAGCAGGATGAGGCCCTCCGGGATCAGGGTCACCATGCCGGCCACTGCGGTGTCCACCGCGTGCCGGACGCCGACCTCCTGCTTCCACAGGGCGACGACGAGAATCGAGGCGAGGGGGATCATCGCGCCCACGAGCACGTAGAGGAGGAGGTTGACGGCCCGCTCCAGCGGGGAGCGGGGATGGCGGAACTCGCGCGCAGTGCCGGCGATGCGGCCGGCGTACGAATCGGCGCCGACCGCCGACACGACGAAGGCGCCCGCCCCCTCGGCGACGAACGACCCGGAGCGCACCTCACTGCCCACCTGACGCTCGACGGAGCGGGACTCCCCCGTGAGAATCGACTCGTCGAGCAGCAGCCCCTCGCCCGCAACGAGCGTGCCGTCCGCCACGACCTGGTCGCCGGGGCCGATCCGGACGAGATCCCCGACCACCACCTCCTCGACGGCAACCGACCGCTCGTGCCCGTCGCGGACGACGGTGGCGCGGGGCGCGACGAGCGCCGCCAGGTCGTCGAGCTTGCGCTTCGCCCGGAGCTCCTGCCAGATGCCGATGCCGGCGTTCGCCACGACGATGCCGAGGAACAGGGCGTCGCGCCAGTCGGAGAAGGCGAGCGTCAGGCCGCCCAGCACCAGCAGGGCGACGTTGAACGGCGTGACCACGTTCGCGCGGACGATGCCGGCCGTCGAGCGGCTCGACTCCTGCCGCCCATGTCCTCCCGCGGCGGCCAGCCGCTCGCGCGCCGCCTCCTCGGTCAGTCCCGCGGGGAGAGCGTCCGGCACGTCAGTCGGTCTGCGGCTGCGCGCGCCCGTTGCGCTGCGCGAGCGCCGCGATCTCCCGCTGCCGCTCCACCGCTGTCGCAGCGCCCTCGAGGATCTCGCAGATCCGTGCCAGGCGAACGCGCTCGGAGTCCTCCTGCAGGAGCTCCTGCTTGAGCGACGGCGAAAGCTCGAAGCGGCCGGCGATCGCGAACGAGAGCTGCTCGTGGGCGGCCTCCGGCGGCTCCACGTCCGCGCCCGTCAGCTCCACGAGGCGCGTGAAGAGCTCGAGCGCGCGCTCGATGCTCGCCGGCTCGCCGGGATCCTCGGCGTCGTCGATCGCTTCCACCTGTCCCGTGTGGAAGCTGCGGCCGTCCGTCAGCTCGAGCAGCCGAAACCGGGCGCGGCCCTCGATGACGATGTTCAGCCGCCCGTCGGGGAAGCGCTCGACGACCTCCACGATGGCGGCCATCGTGCCGATGGGGCGGATCCCCTCGTCGTCCGCGTACACGAGCCCGAACTCCCGCTCGTCCTCCAGGCACTCGCCCACGAGCTCCCGGTAGCGGGGCTCGAAGATGTGCAGCGGCACCTGCTCGGTCGGGAGCAGGACGATCCCGAGCGGGAAGAGCCCAATCTCCTCCATTCGCCCTAGCCTACGCTCGCGCGCCCCGGGAGGACACCCGCGCGCCTGCGGAGCGAGCGCGGGGCTTGACGGAGCCGGGGCCTGCGCCGAAGGTACGAACGATGTCACTGCGGGTGGGCATGGACCTGGTCGACGTGCGCGACGTCGAGGAATCGGTCGCGCAGTTCGGCGACCGCTACCTCCAGCGCGTCTTCACCACGCGCGAGGTCGCCGCCTGCGCGGACGGAGCGGATGCCCGCCGCCTCGCGGCGTGCTTCGCGGCCAAGGAGGCGACGCTGAAGTCGATCGCGGCGGACGGCGACGCCGTCGACTGGCGCTCGATCGAGCTGCTCCTCGGACCGTCGTCCGGGCCCGCCGTCGAGCTCAGCGGGGCGAGCGCGGACCTCGCCGCACGGACCGGTATCGTGCGGCTCTCCGTCAGCGTCGGCACGACTCGAAGCTATGCGGCCGCCGTCGTGCTCGCAGAGGGAACGACCACCGTGGGAGAAGCGCAAGGGGGAACATGGACGACCGCATCAGACAGGTGATCGCCGCGTACGCCCGGCTGGGCGTGGACGCCGGCGAGCTGGGGGAGAACGACGACCTCTACACCGCGGGCATGACCTCGCACGCGAGTGTGAACCTCATGCTCGGCCTGGAGAACGAGTTCGACGTCGAGTTCCCCGACCACATGCTGCGCCGCAGCGTCTTCGAGAGCGTGTCCTCGATCAGAGACGCACTGCTGGAGCTGACCAGCGAGGCCGCTGCGTGAGCGCGACCGCCGACCGCAACGCCACCTTCCTGACAAGCGTGCGCGCGGTCGCGGAGACCGTCGCCGCGCCGCTCGCCGACGAGGTCGACCGCGATGCGCGCTTCCCGCGCGAGGCCGTCGACGCGCTGCGCGAGCAGGCGGCCCTCTCGTGCTACGTGCCGCCCTCCCACGGAGGCGACGGCGTCGGGTTCGCGGAGCTCGCCGCGGCGTGCTTCGAGCTCGCGCGCGGCTGCGCCGCCACCGGCATGGTGTTCGCCATGCACCAGATCCAGGTCGCGTGCATCACGCGCCACGGGATCGGCACGCCGTTCTTCGACGAGTACCTCGAGGAGCTCGTGGCGGGGCAGCGGCTGATCGCGTCCGCCACGTCGGAGGTCGGTGTGGGAGGCGACCTGCGCTCGAGCATCGCCGCCGTGACGCCCGACGGCGACGCGGTCCAGCTGGAGAAGAACGCCCCCACGGTCTCGTACGGCGAGCACGCCGACGACCTGCTCATCACCGCGCGGCGGAGCCCGGAGGCCGACCGCGGCGACCAGGTGCTCGTGCTCACGCGCGGGGACGAGGCGTCGCTCGAGCAGACCGGCTCGTGGGACGCCCTGGGCATGCGCGGCACGTGCAGCCCGTCCTTCATCGTCCGCGCCCGGGTGGCGCCGGAGCAGTGCCTGCCGATCGCGTTCGCCGAGATCGCGGCAGAGACCATGGTCCCCTTCTCGCACATCCTCTGGGCGCACGTGTGGCTCGGCATCGCCACGGGGGCGTACGACCGCGCGCGTGCCTTCGTCCGCGCACAGGCGAAGAGCGCACCCGGCGCAGTGCCGCCGACCGCGAGCCGGCTCTCGGCCCTCGCCGCCGAGCTGCACGCGATGCGCTCCGAGGTCGCGGCCGCCACCGACGAGTACGCGGCCCTGATCGAGTCCGATGCGGGCTCGGACGACCTCCTCTCGGTGGGATACGCGATCAGGATCAACGCGCTGAAGATCAACGCCTCCGAGCGCGCCCCGAGGATCTGCTCCGCCGCACTCGGCATCTGCGGCATGCCCGGCTACAAGAACGACACCCCGTTCAGCATCGGCCGCCACCTGCGCGACGCGCTCTCGGCGGCGCTGATGATCGCCAACGACCGCATCCACGCCACGAACGCCGCCTTGCTGCTCGTGCACAAGGCGGGCTGAGCCACCGGCTGCGGCGATGGCGACGACGATGACTCCCGGCGAGGGCTCATTCCTCGAAGACCTGGTCGGTGCGGGACTGCTGCTCGCGAGCGGCGTCCCCGGCGTCTACGGGCGGAGCGAGCCGTTCGAGCACGTGCTGCTCCGGTTCGACGCGCTCGTCACCCGGGAGACGGCCGCCGACGGCGCCGAGGTCGTGCGCTTTCCGCCGGTGCTCCCACGGCAGCACCTGGAGACGACCGGCTATCTGAGCTCGTTCCCTCAGCTCGCCGGATCGGTGTTCAGCTTCGACGGCGACGAGGAGACGGCCCTCGACCTCGCCGATCGCGCCTCGCGCCACGAGGACTGGAGCGAGCTGCAGGCGATGACGGAGGTGACGCTGCTCCCGGCGGCCTGCTACCCCGTCTACCCGTGGGTCGCCGGCGCCGGACAGCTGCCGGACGGCGGCCGCCTGGTGGACGTGTGCTGCTACTGCTTCCGGCACGAGCCGTCGCACGACCCCGCGCGCATGCAGTCCTTCCGGCAGCGCGAGAACGTCCGCATCGGGACGCCCGAGGAGGTGGCGGCATGGCATCGGGACTGGATCGGCCGCGGCACCGAGATCCTCGGCTCGGTCGGACTGCACACGGAGACGGTCGTCGCCTCGGACCCGTTCTTCGGGCGGGCGGGCCGGATGCTCTCCGCGAACCAGCGCGAGCAGGGTCTCAAGCTGGAGCTGGTGCACCCGATCTCCAGCGACGCGCCCGGGGCGATCATGTCGATCAACAACCACCAGGACCACTTCGGCCGGGACTTCGGCATCGAGACGAGCGACGGCCAGCCCGCGCACACCTCATGTTTCGGCTTCGGCCTCGAGCGCATCGCCCTCGCGCTGTTCCGGCTCCACGGCCTCGACACGGACGACTGGCCCGCAGAGGTGACGGACCGCCTGCGCCTCGACGAGGAGGCCTAGGTGCCCGCGCTCCTCGGCCTCGACCCGGCCACCTACCGGCCGCACGCGCTCCACTCGCCGGAGCGGCTCTTCCCGGAGACGAACTGCTACACCGACCTCTGGATCGAGCTGCTGCACGCTCGCGGCCACGAGCCGCTCGCGATGCTGGCCTACACGGTCGCCATCGACTTCGAGGGCGACCAGTGGACGTTCTTCAAGCCTCCGCCCGAGGACCTGGCGCGCCTGTACGGGCTCGAGGTGCAGGAGTTCATGGTCTACCGCACGCTGCCCGAGCACATCGCCGAGCAGCTCGCACTCGACCGCACCGTCGTGGTCGAGGTGGACGCCTACCACCTGCCCGACACCGCGGGGCGCAGCTACGGCGAGCTGCACGAGAAGAGCTCGATCGCGGTCGAGTCGATCGACCTCGAGGGCGAGCGCCTGCGCTACTTCCACGGCCAGGGGCTCTTCGAGCTGGAGGGAGACGACTACCGCAACGCGCTGCGCGTCGGGCGCGAGTTCTCGCCGGACGTCCTGCCGCCCTACATCGAGCTCGTGCGCGCCGACCGCCTTGCGCCGTGCCCGGAGGGCGAGCTCCGCGCGCTTGCTGCGGAGCTCCTGACCGCCCAGCTGCAGCTCTGCCCTGCTTCGAACCCCGTCACGCGCTTCGGCGACCGCCTCGCCGTGGACCTGCCGCGGCTCATGAGCGAGGACCAGCAGCAGTACCATCTCTACGCTTTCGTGACGGCGCGACAGTGCGGCGCGGCCTGGGAGACGGCGGCGTCCTTCCTCGAATGGCTCGCGGACGGCGAGGACTCCGCCGCGGCCGCCGCCGCGGCGACGTTCGGCTCGCTCGCTGGGGGCGCGAAGACGCTCCTCTTCAAGCTCGCGCGCGCGGCCGCCACGGGCCGTCCGCTGGACACGGCACCGGCGCTCGCCGAGCTCGCCGACCTGTGGGACGACGCGGTGCGGACGCTCTCCACGCGCTATACCTGAGCCCCCGTGAGCGCACCGGCCCCGCCCCGCCTCCCGGACGGCGCAGCGCTCGCCGTCGAGGTCATCGCGCTCGCCGACTGGCAGGCGGCGGGGGTGCCGCCCGGGTTCACCGACCACCGCCTCGACGGGCTCGAGCCCGAGCTCCTGCCGTGCCCCGTGCCCGGCACGGCGGCGGCCGCGCTCCTCGGAGCCGGCCTCTGGCCGGCGGGTGGGCAGCGCGACCTCGACGCGGAGGACTGGTGGTTCCGTTGCCGCTTCGACGCAGATCCTGCGCCGGCCGGGGAGGAGACGGCGCTCCGGCTGGAGGGCGTCGCCACGCTCGCCGACGTGTGGCTCAACGGCGAGCACGTGCTCTCGTCCCAGGACATGCACGACGCGCACGAGATCGTCGTGGACGACGCGCTCGCGGGCGCGAACGAGCTCGTCATCGGCTGCCGCGCGCTCGCGCCCGCGCTCGGCGCCAAGCGCCCGCGCCCTCGCTGGCGCACGCGGCTGGTTCCCCACCAGGGACTCCGCTGGCTCCGCACGTCGCTCACCGGGAGAATCCCCGCCTTCGCGCCGGGGCCGGCCCCTGTCGGCCCGTGGCGGCCGGTCACGCTCGTGCGGAGGCGGCGCGCCGCCGTCGAGCGGCTGTCCGTGCGGGCGCGCGTCGACGCACGCGACGGCGTCGTGCGGCTCCGCGCAGCGCTGCGACCCCTCGGCGACTTCGCGCCGGCCGCAGCGCAGCTCGTGGTCGACGGCCCCACAGGCCGTTCGGAGGCGCCGCTCGCCGTCGAGCGCAACGAGGACGCGATCGTCGTCGCCGGTGAGGCGCGGATCGTGGACGCCGCGCTCTGGTGGCCTCACACCCACGGCGAGCCGGCCCTCTACGACGTCTCGCTCGTCGTCGCCGGCGAGGACGACGCCGTCGCCGTCCCGTGCGGGCCGGTCGGCTTCCGCAGCGTGACGGCGAGGGACGAGCCGGGCCTGGCGCTCGACGTCAACGGAGTACCGCTCTTCTGCCGCGGCGGCTCGCTGCTCCCCGACGCCGTCACCGTCGATCCTCCGGCCGCGAAGCTGCGCACGCTGCTCGAGCGCTGCCGCGACGCCGGCATGAACATGCTCCGCCTCTCGGGCGTCGGCACGTACGGCAGCGAGGAGCTGTACCGCCTCTGCGACGAGCTCGGCCTGCTCGTCTGGCAGGACTTCCCCTTCGCCAACCTCGACTATCCGATCGACGACGACTCCTTTCGCGCCGCGGTGGAGCACGAGGCGGCCTCGTTCCTCGCTCGCGCCGGCGGCCATGCCAGCCTCGCCGTGCTCTGCGGCTCGAGCGAGATCGAGCAGCAGGTGGCGATGCTCGGGCTGGACCCCGCGCTCGGGCGTGGCCCGCTCTTCGAGGAGCTGCTGCCCGGCCTCGTGCGCGAGCACGACGTGGACGCGCACTACGTGACCTCGACGCCGACCGGCGGCGAGCTCCCCTTCCGGCCCGACGCCGGCGTGGCGCACTACTTCGGCGTCGGCGCCTACCGCCGGCCGCTCGAGGATGCGCGGCGGGCCGAGGTGCGCTTCGCCGCCGAGTGCCTCGCGTTCGCGAACGTCCCGGGCGAGCAGGCGCTCGACGAGCTGGGCGTCACGCGGGTGCACGAGCCCGCGTGGAAGGCCGGCGTCCCGCGCGACACCGGCGCCGGGTGGGACTTCGACGACGTCCGCGACTACTACCTGCGGGAGCTGTTCCGGGTCGATCCGGCCGAGCTGCGCTCGGCCGATCCCGAGCGGTACCTCGCGCTCTCGCGGATCGTCACGGGTGAGGTGATGGCTGCCACCCTCGGCGAGTGGCGCCGGGAGCGCTCGCAGTGCCGTGGGGCGCTCCTGTGGACGCTGAACGACGTCGTGCCCGGCGCAGGTTGGGGCGTCCTCGACGACCGCGGCCGGCCCAAGCCGGCGTACTGGTACGTGCGCCGGGCGCTCGCGCCGGTAGCCCTGTGGATGACCGACGAGGGCACCAACGGCCTCGCGGTGCACGCGGCGAACGACACGGCGCTCCCGCTCGCCGCCTGTTTCGAGATCGCGCTCCACGGCCGGGAGGGCCAGGTCGTGGACTCGGGACGACTCGAGCTGGAGCTCGGACGCCGAACCGTCGTCGAGCGCGCCGTGGAGGGCATTCTCGGACGCTTCGTCGACGCCGGGTACGCCTACCGGTTCGGCCCTCCCGCCCACGAGGTCGTCGTCGCCACCCTCACCGTCGGCGAGTCGACGCTCGGACGCGCCTTCCACTTCCCGCTCGGGCGACCCGCGAGCGCGACCCCGGCGCCGCGGCTGAGCGCGAGCGCCGCTCGTCGCGACGACGGTCGCGTGCGGCTGCGCGTCACGACCGACCTCCTGGCCTACGGCGTCTCGGTATCGACGCCGGGGTTCGACCCGTCGGACGACTGGTTTTCGCTCGCGCCGAACGGCACGCGCGATCTGCTCCTCACCCCGCGGACGCCGGAGACGGCATGGAGCGGCGGCGAGGTGCGCGCGCCCGTCACCGGAGCGTACGCCCGCATCGAGCTCGAGGAGACCCTGTGAGGCCCCTCTACTTCGGCTCGCCGGGCCACTACGGCGTCCTCTACGAGGCGCCCGCGGGTGAGACGACGGGCCGGGGCGTGCTCCTGTGCGCCCCGCTCGGACGCGAGGGCGTGGGAAGCCACCGGCCCCTGCGGTCGCTGGCCCAGCGCCTCGCAGCGGGCGGGCGGCCGACGCTGCAGTTCGACTGGCCGGGCTACGGCGAGAGCCTTGGCGACGCAGGCGATCTCGGCCTCGTGCCCGCGATGCTCCGAGCCGTCCCCGCGGCGCTCCACGAGCTCCGGCTCCGGTCCGGGGTGACGGACGTCACCGTCGTCGGTGTCGGCAGCGGAGCGCTGCTCGCCGCGGCGGCCCTCGCGCACCACACGCCGCAGGCGGACGAGCTCGTGCTGTGGGGCGCGCCGCGGACCGGGCGCACCTACCTGCGCGAGCTGCGCGCCTTCCAGGGGCTCACCACCGACGGCGTCTCGGCGGCGCACGCGACAGCCACGCTCCCGCCCGGCGCGATGGAGGCAAGCGGCTTCCTCGTCACGCAGGAGACGGCGGACGGGCTCGCCGCGATCGACCTCGCCGAGATCTCGCTGCCGGCCGTGTCGCGAATCCTCCTCCTCGACTGCGCGGGCGACGCGCGCCTCGCCGACGCCCTCGGCAGGTCCGGCTCGTCCGTCGAGATTGCACGTACGGGCGGCATCCAGATGCTGCTCGAGCCGCCGGGGGTCTCGCTGCTCGACGAAGCCGCCGCCGAGACGATCGCAGGCTGGCTGGGCGCCGGCGCGCCGCAACGGCATGCGGCCGGCCTCCCGCCTGCGGTGCTCGAGGGGAGCGGGTGGACGGAGGAGGTCGTGGCGATCGACGGGCCGGCCGGGACGATGCTCGCGACGGTGGCACGCCCGCACGAGCTCCGTACCGACGCGTGGGTGCTGCTGCTCAACGCCGGCGCGGTGCGCCGCTCCGGGCCCAACCGCCTCTGGACGCGCTGGGCACGGTCCTGGGCCGCGGCGGGCGTCCCCAGCCTCCGCCTCGATGCAACCGGCATCGGGGACAGCGACGGCGCCGACGTCCATGCCCGGACGCTCGAGACGATGTGCACACGCGAGCTGGTGACAGACGTCCAGGCCGCCGTCCGCTACACGCGGGACGTGCTCGGGGCTCCGCGCGTCGTTCCCGTCGGGCTCTGCTCCGGAGCGTTCGCGGCCTACCGTGCCGCAGTCCACGAGCCGTCCGTGACCGGGGCCGTGATGATGAACCTGCAGACGACCGAGTGGGACCGCGGCGAGTGGGAGCGCGATCTCGCGCAGCATGCCCGGCGCTCCGTGCGGCGGCGTGGCGTCGTGCGGTCCGTCCGCCGCCTGCGCAACACCGGTCTGCAGACGCTCGCCGGGGCGACGCGCGGCCAGCTCGCAGAGATGCGCGCGCGGCTCGCCATCTCGCGCCGTACGAGCGTTCACGCCCTGCCCGAGAGCTCGGCGGCGGGGCTGCGCGAGGAGCTCCGCCGGCTGCGGCAGCGCGACGTCGACATGCTCTTCGTCTTCAGCTCCGGCGACCTCGGCATCACCTACGTCACGCGGCGGCTCGGCAGCCTCGACGCGCTGGAGGGGGAGCTCGGCGCTCGACTCGCCGTCATCGACGGACCCGACCATACGTTCCGCCCGTTGTGGTCGCACGGCGTCCTCCGCCAGGCGGTGGAGTCGCACCTGGCGCTGCTGGGCGTGCTCGAGCCCGCGCCGGGCGATGCCGTCTGAGATCGCGACGGCGGCCCGCTGGCTCGCCGCCGACGGGGACGGGCCGCTGTGCGCCTGGCTGACGGCACCGGCGACCGCGCTCGGCGCGACCGGCGTGCTCGTCCTTCCCTCGGTCGGGTACGAGTACTGGACGGCGCACCGGACGCTGCGCTCGCTGGCCGAGGCGCTGGCCGCGGAGGGCTGCACGGTCCTCCGCGTCGACTATCCGGGCACGGGCGACTCGCGTGACCTCACGCCGGGGGAGGACGCCGTCGCCGCGTGGCGGCGGACGGTGCGCCACGGCACGGACGAGCTGCGGCGACTGGGCGCGTCGCGCATCGTCCTCGCCGGGCTCCGGATGGGCGCCACGGTGGCGTTGCTCGAGGCGGAGGCCGTCGGGGCGGACGCCGTCGTCGCCTGCGCGCCGGTGGTCTCGGGCCGCCGCTACGCGCGCGAGCTGCGCCTGATCGGGACGCCGGCGCCCGCAGAAGGGAGCCGGGAGGGGGACCTGGTCGTGGCGGGCACCGCCTACGCTCCCGAGACGCTCGACGGCCTCGCCGAGATCGACCTGCTCGCCGGCGGCGGCGCGCCGCGTGCGCTCGTCGTCGAGACGACGGGCGCGACCGGGGCCGGGCCGCTCGCGGAGGCGCTCGCAGCGCGAGGCTCGGACGTGGAAGTGCGCACCCACGACCTGTCCTCGATGCTCGAGCAGCCGACCGAGTACGCGACCGTCCCCGAGGGCCTCGTGGAGAGCGTCGCGGGCTGGGTCGGCGCCTCGCCGGGCGTCGGCCCACCGCCTCCCGAGGGCGCGGGGCCGGCGGCCGTCGCCTACGGCGGCGAGCAGGTCGAGGAAGAGGTCGTGACCGTCTCCGGCCGCGAGCTGGTCGGCATCCGCGCGCGTCACCCCGGCCGGGACACGGACATCACCGTCGTCTTCCTCAACTCGGGCAGCGAGCCGCACGTCGGGCCCGGCCGCGCCTGGGTCGAGCTCGGCCGCGCGCTCGCCGCAGGCGGGCACCGCAGCCTGCGGATCGACTTCAGCGGCTGGGGCGAGAGCCCCGACCTGGGCCATGCTCCGGGACGTCCGTACGACGAGCACACCGTGGCCGAGACGGTGGAGATCGTGCAGGCGCTGCAAGAGGCGGGCTCCCGCGTGGTGCTCGCGGGCCTGTGTGCCGGCGCCTGGGTCGCGCTCGACGTCGCCCAGAGCGTCGACCTCGACGGCGTCGTCGCGCTCAACCCGCAGCTCTACTGGGATCGCGGCGATCCCGTGGAGGCGCTGATCGCCGAGACGCATGAGCGGCGCACGCCGGACCGCAAGCGCGAGAGCCTCGGTCACACGACCGGGCTGTGGTGGCTGCTCGACCTGATCGGGATCCGCCACCGCGTGGCCGCATGGCTGCGCCGGATCGCTCGGCGCGGCGTGCCTACGCTGCTTCTCTTCGCGGAGGCGGACGACGGGCTCGAGTTCCTGCGCATGCGCACCGGCCGGGCGCTCGCCTCGGTCACGCGGCCGGGCGGGACGATCCGCGTCGTCGAGCTGGACGGGCTCGACCACGCGCTGCACCGGCGCTGGCTGCGAGCAGCAGTCGCCCGCGAGCTGGACGCCTTCCTCGGAAGCCTGGCCCCCGAGGGCGGGCTAGAGGCTTGATGTGAAGTCCGTGGCGCCCGGCCGCCAAGCGGTCGGCTGGGGTTTGCGCGTCGGCTACTAGGCCTGCGGGATGCGGGCCTCGAGGGCCGCGCCGAGCGCCTCGCGCACGGGCTCGAGCTCGACGCGGTCGAGCACGTCCTGGAAGAAGCCGCGCACGATCAGCCGCTCGGCCTCGAAGCGCGAGAGCCCGCGTGCCATGAGGTAGAAGAGCTGCTCGCGGTCGACCTGGCCGAGCGTCGCGCCGTGGGTGCAGCGCACGTCGTTGGCGAGGATCTCGAGGCCCGGAATGGAGTTCGCGTGCGCCTGCTTGGACAGGAGCAGGTTGCGGTTCTCCTGGTAGGCGTTCGTCTTCTGCGCCTGCTCCTCGACGCGGATCATGCCGCGCCACACCGCCGTCGCCGAGTCCCGCAGCGCACCCTTGAACGCGAAGTCGCTCGTCGTGGAGGGCGCCACGTGGCGCTGGTACGTGTCGTAGTCGAGATGCTGCGAGCCGTCGGCGAAGTAGGCGCCCGTGACGCGGGACGTCGCTCCCTCGCCGGCGAGGTCGTTCTGGATACGCACCTTCCCCTTGGCCGAGCCGAAGCCGCCGGTGACCCAGTCGAGCTCGGCGTCGCGGTCGACGCGCGCATGGCAGGACGCGAAGAGCCAGGTCGCCCGCGACAGGTTCTGCACGTTGACGTACTCGACCTTGGCGCCGTCGCGGACGACGATCTCGACCGCGGCGTTCGCGTACCCGGAGAGCTCGGCGGACCCCGAGGCGACCTCCTCGATCACCGTGAAGCGGCTCCGGGGCTCCGCGACCACGAGCAGGCGCCAGAAGAGCGATCCGCTGTCGACGCCGTTCGCGACGCGGACGTAGAGCGGCCGCTCGAGCTCCGTGCCCTCAGGGACGTGCACCAGCAGGCCGTGCTGCCAGAGCGCGGCATTGTGGGCCGCGAACTTCTCCTCGGCGCCGACGAGCGAGCCGAGCAGCGGGTGGTCGTCCGTGAGCGCCTCGAACCGGACACCCTCGGGAGCGCTCTCGACGACGACGCCCGCCTCTCCGATGTGCACGACGCCCGCGACGTCGAGCTCGAGCATCGAGGGCGTGGCGGCGACCGCGGTGGCTCCGTTCGCCGTGAACGCGTCCGGATCGAACCCGGCGAGGTCCGTGAAGCGCCAGTGCTCGTCCTTCGTCGTCGGCAGCGGCAGCGCGCGATAGCGCTCGAGGAGCTCAGGCCTGCGCACGGCGCTCCCGCGGCGCGTACCGGTTGTGCAGGATGACGGTGTTGCCGTCCGGGTCCCTGAAGAAGCCCATGTGGCGGACCCCGACGCGCATCACTCGTACGGCGCGTAGCGGGAGTGGAGCATCAGATTGTTGCCGTCCGGGTCGGCGAGGAACGCCATCTTGCAGACGCCGGTGTCGAACGTCTCGCCGACGAACTCGACACCCTTCGCCTCCAGCTCGGCGCGCGCAGCGTCGACGTTGTCGACGTGCAGCGCGGGATGCGCCGTCTTCTGCGCGACGAATTCGATCCCGTACGTGGCAGGCTCCCAGATCCCGAAGCACGTGTCGCCCGCCCAGAACTCGAAGCGGGAGCGCTCGTCCGGCCGCAGTCCGAGCGTGTCGACGTAGAAGGCCCGGGTGCGCTCCGCGTCGGTGGAGGGCACAGCGACGAAGTCGAGCTTCGTGATCGGGCTAGCCATGCGCAACGCTCCGGTCGAGGAGACGACGGCTAGCCAACCGACCCTTCCATCTGCAGCTGGATGAGGCGGTTCATCTCGACGGCGTACTCGAGCGGCAGCTCCTTCGTGATCGGCTCCACGAAGCCGGACACGATCATGGCGCTCGCCTCCGCCTCGGAGAAGCCGCGGCTCATGAGGTAGAAGAGCTGCTCCTCGCCGATCTTGGACACGGTCGCCTCGTGGCCGAGCTCGACGTCGTTCTCGTCCACCTGGATGTAGGGATAGGTGTCGGAGCGCGACTCCTCGTCGAGGATGAGGGCGTCGCAGACGACCTTCGACCGCGAGCCGGTCGCGCCCTTGCCGACCTCGAGCAGCCCGCGATAGCCGGCCCGGCCGCCGTTCTTCGAGATCGACTTCGACGTGATCACGCTCGAGGTGTTCGGGGCCACGTGGACGACCTTGCCCCCCGCGTCCTGGTGCTGGCCCTTGCCGGCGAAGGCGATGGAGAGCACCTCGCCGTGCGCACCCTCGCCCATCAGCCAGACGGCCGGGTACTTCATCGTCACCTTGGAGCCGAGGTTGCCGTCGACCCACTCCATCGTCGCCCCGTTGTAGGCGACGGCGCGCTTCGTGACGAGGTTGTAGACGTTGTTCGACCAGTTCTGGATCGTCGTGTAGCGGCAGCGCGCGTCCTTCTTGACGATGATCTCCACCACCGCCGAGTGCAGCGAGTCGGACGAGTAGATGGGGGCCGTGCAGCCCTCGACGTAGTGCACGTAGGCGCCCTCGTCGACGATGATCAGCGTGCGCTCGAACTGGCCCATGTTCTCCGCGTTGATGCGGAAGTACGCCTGGAGCGGCATCTCGATGCTCACGCCCGGCGGCACGTAGATGAACGAGCCGCCCGACCAGACGGCCGAGTTCAGCGCCGCGAACTTGTTGTCGTTCTGCGGGATGATCGTGCCGAAGTACTGCTTCACGAGCTCCTCGTGCTCGCGCAGGCCCGAGTCCATGTCGAGGAAGATGACGCCCTTCGCCTCGAGGTCGGCCTGGAGCTTGTGGTAGACGACCTCGGACTCGTACTGCGCGCCGACGCCCGCCAGGTACTTCTTCTCCGCCTCGGGGATGCCGAGCCGGTCCCAGGTGTCCTTGATGTCGGGCGGCAGATCCTCCCACGAGGAGGCCTGCTTCTCGGTCGGCTTGATGTAGTAGTAGATGTTCTCGAAGTCGATCCCCGACAGGTCGGCGCCCCAGCTCGGCATCGGTCGCGCGAGGAAGTAGTCGAGGCTCGCGTGCCGGAACTTCCGCATCCAGTCCGGCTCGGACTTGTGCTCGGAGATCGCCTCGACGAGCTCGTGCGAGAGCCCCCGCCCCGACTTGAAGAAGTAGTCCTCGGGGACGGAGAAGCCGTACGCGTACTCCGATCGGATGTCGCGGATGACGTCGGTCTCGGACTGCGTCATGACGCTTCACTCCCCACCGCTTCCGGCAAGAAAGGGTCGTACCCTTCCGCCTCGAGCTGCTCGGCCAGCTCGGCACCGCCCTCGGCGACGATGCGTCCGTCGACGAAGACGTGCACGAAGTCCGGCGTGACGTAGTTCAGGATTCGCTGATAGTGCGTGATCACGAGCGCGCCCATGTCCGGGCCCACGAGGTCGTTGACGCCGCGCGCGACGATGCGCAGCGCGTCGATGTCGAGTCCCGAGTCGGTCTCGTCGAGGATCGCGATGCGCGGCTTCAGCATCGCCATCTGCAGGATCTCGACGCGCTTCTTCTCACCGCCGGAGAACCCGTCGTTGAGGTAGCGCGAGGCGAGCTCGCGCGGGACGCGCAGCCGCTCCATGGCCGCCAGGAGCTCCGTGCGGAACTCGGGGATCGGGATCGGGTCCTCCTCGCCGCCGTTCCTCGCCTTGCGGAGCGCGTTCAGCGCGCTGCGCAGGAAGCTGGTGACCGTCACGCCCGGGATCGCATGCGGGTACTGGAACGCCAGGAACAGGCCGCGCTGGGCGCGCTCGTCCGCCTCCATCTCGGTCACGTCGTCGCCGTCGAGCAGGATCCGGCCCTCGGTGATCTCGTAGGACGGATGGCCCATCAGCGCGTACGCGAGCGTCGACTTGCCCGACCCGTTGGGGCCCATGATGGCGTGCTTCTGGTTCAGGTCGACGGCGAGGTCGACGCCCTTGACGATCTCGGTGCCGTCGTCGAGCGCCACGTGGAGATTCCTGATCTCGAGCAGAGCCAAGCGCGTCCTTTCGCAGATTCGTCTGCGGGTTTTCCCGCGAGAGGCCATGGTAGCCGGACCGGGGCTTCGCCCCGCCGGGCGTGGCTTTCCCCCTCGACGCTGCTACGCTGGTCTCATGCCCTTCGGGATCGGTGCATGGGAGATGGTGATCCTCCTCCTCGTCCTGCTGCTCGTCTTCGGCGCCAAGCGGCTGCCCGAGATGGGGCGCTCGCTCGGCAAGGGCATGCGCGAGTTCAAGGACTCGGTCTCGGGCAAGGACGACGACGACGAGCGCGGCGAGCTGCCGCCCGCCGACACCGCGTCCGTGTCGCAGACGCGCGAGCGCGACACCGTCTCCTAGCGACGGCCCGTGCTTCGCCGAATCGTCCCGAGGCGCCTGCGCCCGGAGGAGGAGGCGACTCTCGTCGAGCACCTGTCGGAGCTCCGGCACCGGCTCTTCATCTGCATCCTCGCCATCATCCCGGGCTTCGCGATCGGGTACGCGTTCCACGAGCGCATCATCGAGAAGCTCGTCGAGCTGCTGCCCGCGGGGACGCCGCTCGTCACGCTCGGGGTCACCGAGCCGTTCTTCACGTCGATCAAGGTGAGCTTCTACGTCGGCCTCGCGATCGCGCTGCCGGTGGTGCTCTGGCAGGTGTGGGCGTTCCTGGCGCCGGCGGTGGGGGAAGGAACGCAGCGCGTGATCGCGGTCTTCGTCGTCATCGCGACCGGTCTCTTCGTCGCAGGCCTGGCGTTCATGTACTTCGTCGTGCTGCCGCGCGCCCTCGACTTCCTCGTCGGCTACGACGACCAGCTCTACGCGGAGCAGGTTCGTGCGAGCTACTTCCTCTCGTTCGTGACGCTCACGATGCTCGCCGGCGGGCTCGCGTTCGAGATGCCGATCTTCGTGCTCGCCCTGGTGCGTCTCGGCGTGCTCTCCTCGGCGACCCTGCGCAGCAACCGGCGCATCGGCTACGTGTCGATGCTCGTCTTCGCGATCCTGCTGCCGACCGTCGACCCGGTCTCGCTCGCCTTCGAGGTCGTGCCCCTCATCCTCCTCTTCGAGCTCTCGATCTGGCTGGCGGTGCTGATGGAGCGGCGCTGGGAGCGCTCGTACCGCGAGTCCCTCGAGAGCTCCTGACGTGCAGATCCTGAGCGCGGACTGGGTCGTCCCCGTGGAGGGTGACCCGATCCCCGAGGGCGCCGTCGCGATCGCCGACGACGGGCGGGTCGCGGCCGTCGGGCCGGTCGCCGAGCTGGGGCCGGGCGAGCGGTTCCCGGAGGCGGTCATCCTGCCGGGCTTCGTGAACGCCCACGCGCACATCGAGTACGCCGTCTACGCGGGCTTCGGCGACGGCCTGTCGTTCGGCCCGTGGATCGGCCTGCACATCGCGCGCAAGTCGCGCCTCGGCCCCGACGAGGTCCTCGCCGTGGCACGGCTCGGGGCGGCGGAATGCCTCCGCTCGGGCATCACGACGGTGGGCGACTGCAGCTTCGCCGGCGCCTCCGCCCAGGCGTGCGCCGAGCTCGGTCTCCGGGCGACCGTGTACCTCGAGGTCTTCGGCGGGCCCGAGGCGATCGCAGAGCAGTTCGCGCCCAAGCGCGCCTCGATCGAGCACGCGCTCTCGGAGCGGATTCGCCTGGGGATCTCGCCGCACGCTCCCTACACCGTCACCCCCGAGCTCTACGCCGCAGCCGCCGAGCTGGGCCTGCCGGTCGCGACGCACCTCTCCGAGAGCGGCGACGAGGCTGACTACCTGCGCGACGGCAGCGGCCCGTGGTCGACGCTGTCGGAATGGCTCGTGACGCCGCTCGGCACGAGCGGCATCCGCGCGCTGGCCGAGCGCGGGCTGCTCGGCGAGCGTGTCCTCGCGGCGCACTGCGTCACCGTGGACGAGGAGGAGATCGCGCTGCTCGCACGCCACGACGTGGCGGTGGCGCACTGCCCGCGCTCCAACGCCCAGCTCGGCTGCGGCGTCGCTCCCCTCCGCGAGCTCCGGGAGGCGGGGATCCGGGTGTGCATCGCGACCGACAGCCCGGCGTCGACGCCGTCGCTCGACATGTTCGACGAGCTGCGCATGGCCCTCTGGTCCGCCCGCGCGCGGGGCGGCGACCCCGAGGCGCTCTCCGCGCCGGATGCGCTCGAGCTGGCGACCCTCGGCGGAGCCCGGGCGCTCGGGCTGGAGCACGAGCTCGGCTCCCTGACACCCGGGAAGTGGGCCGACCTCGTCGTCCTCTCGCTGGACGGATCTCCCTGCTCGCCCGCGGAGGACCCGGCGGTCGCCGCAGTCCTCGGCGGGTCCCCCGAGCGCGTCCTCGCTACAGTCGTGGGTGGCGAGGAGCGGTACAGGAAAGGAACGACTTCATGGCGCGATTTGACAAGAGCCGCACGCGAGGCCCGAAGCCGAATGCTGCGGTAACCGCGCCGCGCCGCGCGCGCCGGCAGCCCGTGGCGCCCTCGATCGAGGACACCATGTTCTTCCCGCGCATGCGCCGGCATGCGAAGTGGATGTTCGTCTTCCTCGCCGCGGTCTTCGCGATCGGCTTCGTCGGCTTCGGCGTCGGCGCCGGCGGCATCGGCTTCGGCGACATCCTCCGCAACAGCGGCGGGGCGGGCGGGCCGTCCGTCTCGGATGCGCGCAAGAAGACGGTGGAGCGCCCCAACGACGCTGCCGCGTGGGAAGACCTCTCGACCGCGCTCCAGGCGGCCGGCGACACGCAGGAGGCGGTCATCGCGCAGGAGCGCGTGGCCGAGCTCCGGCCGCGCGACGGGGACGGCCTCCGCGCCCTCGCGGGGCTGTACTTCGCCCTCGCCTCGCAGAAGCAGCAGGAGGCGCAGATCGTGCAGGCGAACGCCGCCATCGCCGGCGCGAGCCAGAACTTCCCGGTCGGGCTCACCGCCAACGGACAGAACGTCACGGGCAACCCGATCGGCCGGGCCGTGAACGTGAAGGCCGAGCAGCAGATCAACTCCCTGCTGGTCGTGGCGCAGAGCGCCCTGCAGGGAGCGATCCGGTCGTACCAGTCGCTCGCCGACCTCGACCCGAGCGACCCGAGCGTGCAGCTCGAGCTCGCGCAGGCGGCGGAGCAGGCCGGCCAGACCGACGTGGCCATCGGGGCCTACGAGCAGTTCATCGAGCTGGCACCGGACGATCCGAACGTGTCGTTCGTGAGGCAGCAGCTGAAGACGCTCCGCTCCAGCTCGTCGGGATAGACTCGCCCTGCGTGGAGCGCTCGCCTGCCACCTCGACGGGGCGCCTGCGGCGCGTCGCCGCGGTTCTCGTGCTCGCAACGGCCGCGCTCGGCGCGGTCGGGTGCAGCGGCACCGTCGGGTACGACCAGGGCACGGGCGACCGCACGCGCGGGAAGGAGCTCTTCGTCCAGCGGTGCGGGTCGTGCCACGTGCTCGCCGACGCCGGGACGAGAGGCGAGATCGGCCCCAACCTCGACTTCGCCTTCTACCAGTACCGCGTCGACGCGACCGGCGCCGACCCCGAGGACGCCGACTTCCAGTCGCAGCTCGCCGACGCCGACATCGAGAACACGGTGCGCCAGGTCGTGCGCGGCCAGATCGCCTACCCGGTGACCAACCCCTCGACCGACGCCCAGGGGATGCCCGCAGACCTCGTCACCGGGGACGACGCCGCCGCGGTCGCGTCCTACGTCGCCTCCGTGGCGGGGCTCGGCGGGGACAAGGGGCCTCCGGCGCCCCCGAGCGGCGACGGAGGAGGCGGTGGTGGCGGCGGCGGCGAGCCGGACGGCAAGCAGATCTTCACGAGCGCGGGCTGCGCCGGTTGCCACGTCCTGGCCGACGCCGGCTCGGACGGCACGGTGGGGCCGAACCTGGACGACGCCAAGCCGACGCGGGAGCTCGCGGTCGACCGCGTCACGAACGGGCGCGGTGCGATGCCGTCCTTCGAGGGCCAGCTCTCCGACGCGGAGATCGACGCCGTCGCGCAGTACGTCTCGTCGGTCGCCGGCAAGTAACGCCGAGCCGGCAAGGGCGGCGTCAGATCCCCTGGCTCCCCCCGGCCCGGTCGGCCGGAGCCGCAGCCTGGCGCTCGAGGTCCACGACGACGTGGGTCACCGGCACGTCGAACCGGTCGCGGACCGCGCCGACGACACCGCGCTCGAGCCAGTTGGAACGGCCGGGAGGATGCGTCGAGAGCACGATCTCGTCGGCCGGGAAGCCCCGCAGGGCATCCTCGACCGCCTGCACGGGATCTCCGTCGCCGATCTCGCCTCTGGCCGCCACGCCGGCCGCGGCGAGCCGCTCGACGCTCGCGTCCAGCCGCGCCTGGGCCGCGGCACGCGCCCCGTCCTCGTCCGACGTCCACGTGCGCACGCGCGAGTTCAGCGCAGGGCAGACGACGTGCACGGCAGTGCCGGGCGCGGAGGCGCGCTCGTGCACGAGTCGGAGCAGCTCCTCCCCCCCGACGGTCTCGTTGGCGACGACGAGCACACGCCGCGTGTCGTCCACCAGGGGTCGCTCGACCGGCTGTGGCTCGGGACGCGCACGGCCGCCTCGGAGCGCGACGAGCGCCCCTGCCGTGAGCAGCACGAAGACGACGATGCCGAGCGTGGTCGAGATCCACGCTGCGAGCGCGATCAGCCCGAAGTAGCCGAGCGAGAGGAAGACGAGGTGGAACGCGGCAGCCTCGTCGCGAAACGGGTTCTTCACCGCTCCCTCCGCGGGGAGGAGCGAGGCAGGCGACGTGTGTCTTTCGGCACTAGCTCCTTCTTAGCGCATTTGCGCCGCCGAGGGCAACGCGGGCTACAGGAGATAGACGGCCGTGTAGACCACGATCCACATGATGTCGACGAAGTGCCAGTAGATCCCCGGGATCTCGACACCGTGGTAGTGGTCCGGCGAGAAGTGCCCGCGGAACGCGCGCACGGCCGAGAACGTGAGCAGCGAAAGGCCGATGAAGACGTGGCCGCCGTGCAAGCCGGTGAGCCCGAAGAAGGCCGAGGCGAAGGCGCCGTCGCCGGTGTTGAAGCCGACGTGGGCGTACTCGATCGCCTGCGTGAGCAGGAAGGCGGTGCCGAGCAGGATCGTCGCCACGAGGCCGGCCTGCAGGCCTCGGCGGTGGCCGCGCCGGATCGACTGCACCGCCCAGTGCATGGTGAAGCTGGAGGTGACGAGGATCGCCGTGTTCACCGCGGCCACGAAGACCGGGAACTCGTAGGGCGCCGGCGGCCATTCCTCGGACGCAGACGGGTTGACGACGCGCACGAAGAAGTAGACCGTGAAGAAGGCGCCGAAGAGCATCGCCTCCGAGGCGATGAACAGGAACATGCCGAGCGTGCGCGCGTCCAGGCGCGAGCTCTGGTGCGCCGCGGGCGGGCCGTGGTGCTCGTCGTGGCCGTGGGCGGCCGCCTCGGCGTGCGCGCTCACGCGGGCACCTCGACGGCGGCGGGCTCGACGACGACGTGCTCCACCGGAACGCCCGCGTCGGCGCGTAGGCGCTCGACGAGGTCGCGCCGCAGCCATCCCGAGCGCTCGCCGGGGAAAGTCGACACGATCACCTCGTCGACCCGCTCGTCGTGGATCGCCTGCATGGCCGCCGTGTACGGATCGGGGTGCGCGATCTGCCCGTGGGCCTCGATCCCCTCGGCCCGCAGCGTGGACAGCGCGGCACGCAGGCGGCGCTCGGCCTCGGGATGCCGGGCCTCGAGGGGATCGCTCTGCGGGCACACGAGCAGGAAGCTGGCGGGCCCCGCCTCGGAGCGTGCACGGATGCGGTCGAGCAGCGGCCGGCCGATCACCGTCTCGTTGGCGACGACGAGCACGTTGGCGGTTCCCGTGCGCGCCGCGACGTCGGCGACGACGTGCATCACCGGCCGCTCGCCGGCCGTCTTGCGGATCTCGTCGAGCAAATTCCTCCGCAGCCAGCCCGACTTCGCGCTCGGGTGGGTCGAGACGATCAGCTCGTCGATGTGCTCGAGGGCGAGGATGTCCTT
>DATBIN010000073.1:0-13621 GCA_036556925.1 Gaiella sp. | reverse complement strand
ACGGACTTCCCCCGACTGCACGAGGCGCCGCCCGCCACGCTCGCCCTCTGGGAGCGCTTCCTCGTCTACGGGATCGCCTTCGGCATCGCGGAGCGCGTCCTGCAGGCGGCGCACCTGTACATGCCCGAGGAGATGGCGGAGGCGAGCTCGATCTACTGGATCTCGCCGGGAGGCGACCTCGGCTCCGGCGCCTCCTCGATCTCGATCGGCGACCTCTCGTCCGGCTTCGGCTCGGCGCTCGCTCCGCCCTCGTCCGGCTCGGGCGGCGGCGGTGGCGGGTTCTCCGGCGGCGGCGGGGGCGGCGGAGGCGGCGGAGGCGGCGGCTTCGGTTGAGCCACCGCCTCCCGCCGCGTCACGGCGCGGTCAGCGCACGTACGTCCAGATCGCCCCGTTGCCGCGAAACGGCAGCAACTCGCTCCCGGCGTCATCGCCGATCCTGAGCGCCACCTCGACGGGGTTCGTGAGCCGCTCGAGGTCGCGGCGGATCACCTGCGCGTTCCAGGTGCCCTTGCCGAGGTCGAGCTCGAGGCGGCCGATTCCGTTCTCCGTCTTCGCCACGAACACGCAGCGGTTGCCGGACTGCCGGCTGAACCGGGTGCCCGGCACCTTCTGCGCCACGGTGGAGCCGCCGAGGCTCAGCGTGACGTCCTCGCCGCAGGCAACGCTGCGTCCCTGGACCGCCCGCAGGCGCCCGCTCAGCACCGCCAGGTCGGGCAGCTTCGAGGAGCGGGTGACGACCGCCTTGTCGACGGAGACGAACAGCGTGTCGGGGAGCGCCACGACGACCTCCCCCGTCGCGTGAGCGAACCGCGTCGGCCGCGCGAGGATGAGCGAGCCCGTCCTGTCCCCGTAGTTCTTCTCGAGCGTCGGGCCGGCCCCGATCGCGACGACCTTGCCGACGAGCCCGGTGGTGGAATCGAGCTCGAGGCGCGTCGCTCCCGCCGAAGCGGCGGCCGTGAGAGAGCCGGCCGCGGCGATCCCCGTGCACGTCGAGAACTCGGACGTGCTTCCGTCTCCGGTGGAGGTCGCCGTCACAAGCGCGCCTTCGGCGAGCGAGGCCGGGACCGCGATCGAGGCCAGGCCGACGCCGTTCGCGCCGATCGTCACGTTCGCCGCCGCGAGGAACGACTTTCCCTCGCCCGCTCCGCTCGGGTCACAGTCGTCGTTCGCGAAGAGCTCGACCCGCTGCGTCGATCCCGAGGCTCCCCGCACCCGCACGTCCACCCGTGTCGCAGTCACAAGCAGCAGGTCCGGCGCGAAGGCGGCGTCGGCGGCGTTGTCGTCGATCCCGACGTCGAAGTTCCCGAAGATCTCGTTCCCGAGGATGCTCGTCACGGTCGCCGGCGGTTGCACCAGAACCCCGGGGCCGCTGTTCGTGGCGATGAGATTCGCATCCAGCGCACCAGTGCCGCCGATCGTCGTCGCATGTCCGCCGCTGACGAAGACGCCCGGACCCTGGTTCGGCGCGTACGTGCCCGTGAACTGGAGACCGATCGCGTTCGATGTGACGACCGTCCCGGTGGGCAAGCCGTCCCGATCGAGGATGGTGACGCCGGGCCCGTCGTTCCCGGCGATCCAGTTCCCGGTGATCACCGTGCGGGCCGCGCCGTTGACGAGCACGCCGACCGGGTTGCCGACGCCCTCGCCGCCGATGACGTTGCTCTGCACGAGGTTGTCCTCGGTGGGTTGCGGGTCGGGAGGAGGAGGGCTTCCCTCCGAGGCCACGGTGACGAGAATGCCTGCAAGACCGCCGTTCGCATCGGCGACGACGTTGTCGGCGACCTTGTTGACCGCCGACTGGCTGATCGCGATCCCGGCGATCGACGCACCGGTGACCCTGCTCCGTTCGACGCTGTGCCCGCGACCGCCGGCGAGGAGCACGCCGAACTGCTGCCCGTGCACCTTGGCCCCCGCCACGACGTTCCGCGCGCCGCCGACAATGCCGATCCCGAAGATCGTCCGCGTCTGGCCCGGGACGACTGTCGACCCGTCACCCGAGAGCCCCGCGATGACGTCCTCGAGCTGGTTCGCCTCACCTTCGACCGCGATCTGGCCGGCGCGGTTGCCGGTGAAGACGCCTCCGTGGACCGCGTTTGCGTTCCCACGCACGATCAGGCCGCCGAACCCGTTCGGCGCCAGGGCCGTCGCGTCGCTCGTGAGCCCGGCGATCACGCCGTCGAGCGTGTTGTTCGCCCCCTCGACCAGCAGACCGACCTGGGTGTTCCCCGACGCCACGACACCCTTGAGCGTGTTGCCGTCACTCGCCACCCGGACGCCGAGGGTGTTCGCCTGGACGGTTCCGTTCCACCTCAGGCCGGAGAGCACGCCGTCGAGCGTGTTGCCGCCGGCACCTGCAAGCCGAAAGCCCACGGACGCGTTGACGACCGCGAGCTTGCGAACCGATGCCTCCGTCCCTTCGAGCACGAGGCCCTCCCCACCGGCCGCGTCGACCGTGACGCCGTCCTGCGAGAAGCCGTCGATCGTGGCCGGCCCGACGAGGGCGGGCAAGGACTCGCTCACGACGATCTCGGGCGTCCCCGGGATGTCGAAGATGATCTCGTCGAATCCCGGCCGGCCCGCGCCGTTGGCTTCCTGGATCGCCGCCCGCAGCGTGCACTGGTCGCCGCCCTGGTCGGCGTCGACGTCGCAGCGGCCGTCCGTGACGTCGGGGTCGCCCTCGTCGCTGTTGACGTTCACGACCAGCGGGCAGCGCGGCGGCGAGCTCGCGAGGAGCCCTGCGCCGCCGGTGCGAACGAGGGCGGCCACCCCCTGCGACGGGCAGACGGCGACGTCGACGTCCTGGGTGTCGGAGTCGCTCGCGTTGTCCGCGTCGGTCACCGTGAGCGTCACCGAGTACGTGCCGGCAGCGTCGTAGGTGTGGGGCGGCGGCGTCGTGCCGCTCCCGCTCTGTCCGTCGCCGAAGTCCCACTCGTAGCTCTCGATGCCGCTGTCGTCGGACGAGGCGGAGCCGTCGAACTCGATCGTGAACGGATCGTCGTCGGCGGCTCGCCACGAGAACGACGCCGTGGGCGGCTCGTTCCCGGCCACGGTCACGTCGATCGTCTCGGTGTCGGTCGCACCTTCGTTGTCGGTCACCGTGAGCGCGACGGAGTAGGTGCCGCCGGCCGCGAAGGTGTGACTGGTCGTCTGACCGCTCCCGGAGCCGCCGTCGCCGAAGCTCCACGCGTAGCTCGCGATGCTCTCGTCATCGGTCGATCCGGACGCGTCGACCTCGATCGTCAGCGGGTCCGAGGCCGACGCCTGCCACGTGAACGACGCCACAGGAGGGGGGTTCACGACGGTCGTCGTGAGCGAGACGAGCGTGAAGCGCGGCGTCGTCGTACAGCCTTGTCCGCTCGAGTCCGAGCCGAGGACGATCCGGTGCGAGCCGCCGGGGGCGGTGAACGTGTGGGTGTTCGTCCCCCCGACCGAGACCGTGTACGAGTCACCGGGGAAGAAGGTCGGCCCCGCAATGAACGTCTGATTCGCGTTCAGGACGTGGTTGAGGACGACGGCGGTGTACGCGCCCGCGCCTGCGACGGCCGGGAATTCGAGGAAGTGCACAGTGATGCAGCGATTCGGGTCGTTCGGCAGGTTGCCGGGCTCCCAGGACTCGAGCACGATCTGCCCCTGAACGTCGATCTCGGCCGCGGTCGCCGCGCCGCCGGACGTGGGAAACGCCACGACCAGCGCGGCGAGCACGCTCGCCGCCAGACCCGTGACCCGCCCCTCCAGGCACCGCCGAGCCCCATGCCACCACATGCGCTGCATCTCACCCTCCCCCTTGCTCACGTTGCGCTGGCGCTCCCTCGGTGCGGAGCGGCGGCTCGTGGCCGAACGAGCGGTTCACGAACCGGATCAGGTCCTCCGCGTCATGCACCGTCGCGCGCTCTCCCGTGGCCACGAGCTCGACCTCGCCCGCCAGCCGCCCGGCGTCGAGCGCTGCACGTGGGATCCGCAGGACGACGGAGACCGTCATGGCGCGGACGGTAGGAGCCGCGCGTCCCACGACCGTCCCACGGGGCGTCCGCGACGAGAGGCTGCGTGAGATCCGTGGCGTCCGGCCGCGAACGAGGGCGGCTTCAGGAGTGGGCGCGTCCGGAGTCCGCGCGAGCGGATTCCGGACCGCGCCGGAGAGCTAGGCGCGGGCGGCGCGGACGAGCGCGCGGTGCTCCTCCGACGGCTCGAGATCGAGCTCGCGGAGCGCCGCGGCGGCGGCCCGGAGGACGTCGAGCGCCCGGCCCCGCTTGCCCTGCCGCAGGAGCAGCCGGGCCGAGCGCAGATGGCGGCTCTCGTCGAGTCGGTCGGCCGCGATCGCCCGTTCGAGCAGGCGCAAGGCCTCGTCGATCTCCCCGTCCCGCTCCGCCTCGTCGACGAGGAGGTCGAGGAGCGCAAGTGCGCGGGCCCGGAGCCGCTCGCGGGGCTCGGCCGCCCAGTCCTCGTAGCGGTCGTCCGGAAGGAGATCGCCCCGATAGAGGGCGAGCGCCGCACGGGCCCGCTCGGCCGCGATCGCGCCGCCGCCATCGCCGATCGCGGCCAGCGCCTCGCGCTCGAAGAGGATCGCGTCGACCTCGACCGACGCGGCGAGCGCAAGCGTCTCGCCCTCGCGGACGACGAGGTCGCCGGAAGACTCCCGGAGCCGGTTGAGGACATTGCGTAGCCGCTTGCGGCCGCTCGCCGCATCCACGCCCGGCCAGAGGGACTCGATCGCCTCCTCCGTGGCGATGCGGCCGTCGCGAACCGCCACGAGCTTCACGAGAGAGGTGGGCCGGCCCGGTGGCAGCGCGATCGGCTCTCCCCCGCGCCGTACGGCGAATGCCTCCAGCACGGTGACGCCCACCGGCGGCCCGGCCGGCAGCAGGCCGGCGGCGGCGGCCGAGCCGGCCGCGGCGGCGTGAGGCAGGAGCGCACCGGCGATCGCCGGCTCGCGGCGCAGCGGCAGGTCGGGCGCACCGGTGGCACCGGCCAGCTCGAACGCCTCACGGGCGAGCGCGGCTGCGACCTCGTCGTCGCCAGCACGATGCGCCGCCCAGGCGCGGAGCAGCGCGACGCGCCAGCGCTCGCGGACCTCGAGATCCTCGAGCTCCGCGACTGCGGACAAGGCCGTCTCCGCCGCCCGGGGGTCGCCGCTCCGCGCCTCGAGGGCGCCCTCCGCCAGACCCACGTACCGCGGCGCCTCCGACCTGCGCGCGAGCGCGCGGTCGAGATATGTCCGTGCAAGGTCGTGCTCGCCGACGTGGTCGAGCAGGGCAGCGGCCTCCGCCAGGAACTCGGCGCCGGAGTGGTGGTCGAACCAGTCTCCACGGTGCCGCTCCGCCTCCGCGAGCAGCGCGCGGACGCGTGCGGCATCCCCCGCCGGCGCCGCCGCCCGCGCACGCACCCAGGCCGTGTATCCGAGCGTGCGCGCGTCCCCGAACAGGAGCCCCAGCCGCTCGGCCTCCGCGAGGCTCGCCTCCGCCTCCGCGAACCGGCCGAGGTCGACGAGCGCCTCGGCGTGGAAGACGAGGACGACGCCCCGCAGGCGCGACCTCCGCGGCAGTGCCGTCAGCGCCAGCTCGAGCGCCTCCACTGCCTCGTGGAACCGCCCTCCCAACGTGTACACGTCATAGGCGAGCGCGAGCAGGGCATGGGCCCGCGCGACGGCGAAGCCGAGGCGGCCGTAGAGCTCGGCCGCCTCCACGAGGAGCGGCTCGGCCGCTGCGAGGCCCGCGGGATCCCCGCGCCAGGCATGCGTCCGTCCGAGGACGTGCAGCGCCCGCACGCGCGTCTGGAGCTCGTCCGCCTCGGCCGTCGCCAGGAGCCGCCCGGCCATGACCGCCGCGTCGTCAACGCGGCCGTCCCGGACGAGGTCTCGTGCGCGCTCGGCGTCCACCTCGCGAAGCAGGGCCGCGTCGTTGCCGGCGGCCTTCGACGCGCGCTCGAGCGTCTCCACGCGGACGCGTGCCTCGGCCGCAGCCTCGCATGCCCGCGCGAGGTGGAGGAGCGCCCGCGGATGTCGGTCGAGCGCGTCGGCGGTGATCGAGCCGACGAGCGCAGAGAGCTCCCCGAAGTCGAGCCTGCCGACCGTTTGCGGAGGCAGCGCCGCGATCACGGCAGCGGCGCCGTCGTGGTCGCCGACGGTCACGAGCACCCGCACGGCGTCGGCGACGAGCCCTGAGGCAGCGTACGAGGCTGCAGCTCCCTCTGCCGTGTCGCGGCTCAGGGGCGCGTGCGCGGCGAGCGCCTCGCGCACGGGATCCGGCAGCTCCAGCCGTCCGTCCGGACGCGCGTCGAAGGGCATGCCTGCGGCCGTGAGCAGCTCGATCACGCCCGGGATGCCGGTCGCTCGCTCCGCCGTCTCGGCGGTCAGCACCGGCAGGTGAGCCAGCTGGACGACCGCCGCCGCGACGCCCGCCGGGAGCGACCGCAGGTGCTCCTCGACGAGGCCGGAGACGAGCCCGGGAGTCCAGGCCAGCCGGTCGAGCTCCTCCTCGGGGTCGCCGGCCAGCGCGAGCCGCTCGGCCGCGAGGACGAGCGCCATCGGCCAGCCGCCGGCGAGCGACAGCAGGCGCTCCACCCAGCCGCCGTCGACAGAGAGACCGAAGCGCCCGAGGACGGCGGCCGCCTCGTCGCCGGTGAAGGCCAGCTCACGCGGGCCGATGCGGACGATGCCGGCGCCGGACGCGAGCTCGCTCGCGCCGTCGGGCAGCCGGCGCCCCACGAGCAGGAGCCGGTGCCCGGCGGGCAGCTCGCGCGCGAGACGCGCCACCAGCCGCCCCGACCGCTCCCCGGCGTGCTCCACCTCGTCGAGCACGAGCAGCACCGCCTCGTCGGTTGCGGCGAGGAGATCGAGCAGGCGGTCGACGGACGCCGACGGATCGGCGTCCAGCTCGAGCGCGTCGGCGCCGTCGGAGAGCCCGGAGCGCCGGAGCGCACGGCGAAGCCGCGCGACGAAGACCGCCGGCTCGCCGTCGCCCGGCTCGAGCCGCGCGATCGCGCAGCCCACCCCGAGCGAGCGCGCAAACTCGGTCGCGAGCAGCGTCTTGCCGTAGCCGCCGCCGCCCACCACCGTGGCGACGGGACCAGCCTCGAGCATGCGCACGAGCCGTGGCCGTGGCACGTGGTACCGCGGAAGCGACAGCCCTGCCGCAGACATCCTCTCCCTCGCTCACCCGAGCCCGCGCGAACGCGGGCGTACGCGCATCGTCGGGCGCGCCGCCGGGGCCGTCAAGAACGCGGCCCGACTCCACACCGGCCCCCGGCAGCACGGCCGGAGGCCGCTCAGCCCGAGCGCCGGGCGAGCTCGTAGAGGGCGATCGCCCCCGCGGCAGCGACGTTGAGCGACTCGGCCGCGTCCCCGAGAGGGATGGTGGCCTCGTCACAGCCTGTTACGAGGCTCTCGGGCAGGCCGGCGCGCTCGGCGCCGAGGAGGAAGGTGAGCGGCGGCTCGAGCTCGAGCTCCGCGAGCGGCGTTCCGCCGTGAGCGACGAGGGCGACTCGCGTGCCCGGAGCCTCCTCCCAGCCGAGGATCGGGACGCGGAACACCGCACCCGCCGATGCGCGGAGCGCCTTCGGCCCGAGCGGATCGGCGCAGCCCTCGGAGAGCGCGAGGCTGGCCTCGAATGCGTCGGCGGTCCGGAGCAGCGTGCCCACGTTCCCGGGATCGGTGACGCGCCACAGGGCGAGGCAGCGGTCGCGAGCCTCTTTGGGCAGGTCGGAGCGGCGATACACTCCGATCGCGCGGGCGGGATGCGGCAGCGTCGAGACGGACGCCAGAACCTCGGGGAAGACGTTCTCGCCCGCGACCAGCAGGTCGACGGCCTCGATACCGGCCGACCGGGCTGCGTCCACGAGGTCCTCGCCCTCGCATGCGAAGAGCCCGCTCTCCTCGCGGTGCTTGCGACCCGAGAGCAGCTTGCGCACCCGCTTCACGCGATCGTTGTCCCGGGACGTGATCACCCGAGCCACTCCACCCAGTTGCCGTGGAAGTCGAGCCGCGCCGCGAGCCGCGCAGGTCCGGGCCAGAGGCGGAGCTCCAGCTCCCAGGACGAGTCGTCGTCTCCCTCCCGCTCCTCGCTCGCACGCGTCGAGACCCAGGCCAGGGGCCGCCCGTCCGCGCCTGCGCGCTCCAGGGTGGCACGCAGGGTCGCCCGGCCGTCCGCGCCGATGTAGCCGGTCGACGCGGTCTGGAAGACGACGGTGGCCGCGTCGGATGGGCGGGCGTCGAGCAGCGAGGGCAGGAGCTGGACGTAGTCGCCCGCGACAAGTCGCGGGCGCCCGGCCAGCGCCATGGTCGTCGCCGCGCCGCGCAGCCGCTGCAGGCGGTCGTCACGCCCCGGCCAGACGAACGCGCGCAGGAGCAGCATGCCCTCATCGCTCGTCGCGTCGACGGGTGCGAGGTCGACGCCGCTGCGGGCCCGCACCACGAGCGGCGTCTTCAGGAGCCCCGGTGGCACCGTGCCGCGGTCGGCCACGTCGAAGGCGACGAGCGCGTCGTCGGGGCCCCACGTCCCGCGCGCGTAGCGGTACCGGTAGCGGTCGAACTGGAGGTTCAGCCCTGCGCTGGCGCCCAGCTCGAGCAGCTCGAGCGGCAGCCCCGTCTCCTGTGCCACCGTGAGGAAGCAGGGCAGCAGGCCGACGCAACGCTGCACCTCGTTCGTCTGCACGTCCTGCGCCGCGACAAAGGCGCGGAGGGCGTCCTCGTGCCGGGTGAGCGCCTGGAGGAGCTGGTCCCAGCCCGACAGCGCCTCGGGTGCGACGCCGGTGAGGACGAGGTAGTGCACGGCGCCGAACAGCCGCAGGGCGGCGTACCAGCTCTCGTCGTCGCCGAGCACGCGCGCCGCAGGGGCGGGATCCACTGCGAGCCGCCCGGCCAGCCGGGCATACGCCGGCGCACCGAGCATCTCGAAGTGCTCCGCCTGGCGGCGGAAGACGGCGGCGAGGGCGTCGCCGCCGCTCAGGCGGCCTTCTCGGCGAGCGCGGCCTTGGCCTTCTCGGCCACGGCAGCAAACGCCGCAGGGTCGCTCACCGCGAGATCGGCCAGGGACTTCCGGTCGAGCTCGATACCCGCCTTGCCGAGGCCGTTGATCAGCTGGTTGTAGGAGAGGCCGTTGGCCCGGGCGGCCGCGTTGATCCGGATGATCCACAGCGAGCGGAAGGTGCGCTTGCGGTTCTTGCGGTCGCGGTACGCGTAGACGAGCGACTTGTCGACCTGCTCCTTCGCGTAGCGGTAGTTGGACTTCTTGAGCCCGTAGTAGCCCTTCGCCTGCTCGAGCACCTTGCGCCGCTTCTTGCGCGCGGCGACGGAACGCTTCACCCGAGGCATGGCTCAGCCCCTCCCCAGCAGCTTCTTGATCGACCTGCCGTCGGGCCCCGCGACCTCGTACTCCTTGCGGAAGCCGCGCCTACGCTTCGACGACTTCTTCTGCAGGTTGTGGCTCTTCATCGCGTGACGGCGCAGCAGCTTCCCCGCCCCGCTCACCTTGAACCGCTTCTTCGCCCCGCTTGATCTCTTCACCTTCGGCATCGCGCTTCACCCCTGCGTTCTTCGTCGGCCCGAGGACCATCACCATGTTCCGTCCGTCCAGGGTCGGCTGCTGCTCGATCTGGCCGAGCTCCTTGACGTCGTCTGCGAGCCGTTCGAGGAGGACCCGACCGCGCTCCGGATGCAGGTTCTCCCGGCCCCGGAACATGATCGTCACCTTGACCTTCGCCCGCTGGTTCAGGAAGCGGACGACGTGGCCCTTCTTCGTCTCGTAGTCGTGGCTTCCGATCTTCGGTCTGAGCTTGATCTCCTTGATGTGGATCTGCGACTGGTGCTTGCGCGCCTGCTTGGCCCGCTGCTCCTGCTCGTAGCGCCACTTGCCGTAATCCATCACCCGAGCCACAGGTGGGTCGGCGCTCGCCGCCACCTCGACGAGGTCGAGGTTCTTCGCGAAGGCGTACTCGAGGGCGTCCTTCGTGGGCTTGATCCCGATCTGCGTGCCGTCCGCGTCGACGAGCCGGACACGAGGCACCCGAATCTGCTCGTTGATCCGATCGTGCTGGACGACCGGCCGCGTCCTGTCCTCAGGGCGACGCCGGGGTCTCAAAGGCTGCTCACCAAGCTGGGCTGATCCTCCCTTTCAACGACACACGCTCTTCCGGAAAGCAAAGAGCCGCTGCACGCAGCGGCACCGGGCCCTCGTCTTTCGACTCGGTTGAACCCCGCACGACATAGAACCGGCGAGGTGAGGGGCGATGCCGTCCCTGCTTGCAGGCGTCAAGCGTAGCAGGACGGGTGCGCCGGGCACCAGACTGCGACACGGAGCCGAGGAGCACTACGCCGCAGGAAGCTGCTCCGCGAGCTCGCCCAGGAGATCGTCGAGCGACAGGGTCGCCTGTCCCTCTCCCCCGCGCCGGCGGACGGCGAGCGCGGCCTCGGACTCGCGGTCACCCCAGACGACCGCGTACGGCACCTTCTCCACCTCGGCGTCGCGGATCCGCTTGCCGAGCGTCTCCGCCCGGTCGTCGACGTCCACGCGGTAGCCGGCGTCCCGCAGCTTCCCGGCGAGCGCGTGCGCCGCCTCGTGGTGTCCCTCGCCCACCGGCACCACCCGCACCTGGATCGGCGCCAGCCAGAGCGGGAAGGCGCCTCCGTAGTGCTCGATGACGACGCCGATGAACCGCTCGAGCGATCCGAACAGGGCCCTGTGCACGACGAACACGGGGTGCTCGCGGTTGTCCGGGCCCATGTAGGTGAGCCCGAAGCGCGCCGGCATCTGGGCGTCGAGCTGGATCGTGCCGAGCTGCCAGGAGCGGCCGAGCGCGTCCGTCGCGTGCAGGTCGATCTTCGGCCCGTAGAACGAGCCTTCGCCCTCGCCCACGAAGTACGAGACGTCGTGGCGCTCCAACGCCTCCACGAGCTTGCGCTCCGTGAAGTCCCACTCCTCGTCGGTGCCGAGCTTGTTGTCGGGGCGGGTGGACAGCTCGGCGCGCGGCTCGATCCCGAAAAGGCCGTAGAGGTACCTCAGGTAGTCGAGCGACCCGTCGAGCTCGTCGTCGATCTGGTCTCGCGTGCAGAAGATGTGGGCGTCGTCCTGGGTCACGTAGCGCACGCGCGTGAGCCCGTGCAGCGCGCCGACGAGCTCGTTGCGGTGCAGGGGCGCCGCCTCCGCGTAGCGGAGCGGAAGCTCCCGGTAGCTCCGGAGCTGCGACCCGAAGAGCAGCATGTGCCCCGGGCAGTTCATCGGCTTGACGGCGTACACCTGCTCGTCGTCGAGCGGGATGAGGAACATGTTCTCGCGGAACTTCTCCCAGTGCCCCGAGGTGACCCAGAGCGCCTTGTCGTAGATCAGCGGCGTACGCACCTCGGAGTAGCCCCGGCGCGCGTTCTCGCGACGGCGGAGGTCCTCGAGCGCGTTGAAGATGGCCATCCCCTTCGGGTGCCAGAACGGCGACCCGGGTGAGTGCTCGTCGAAGTGGAAGAGGTCGAGCTGGACGCCGAGCCTGCGGTGGTCGCGCGCCCGCGCCTGCTCGAGGCGCTCGAGATGCGCCTCCAGGTCCGCCTGCGAGTAGAAGGCGGTGCCGTAGATCCGCGTCAGCTGCGTGTTGGTCTCGTCGCCGCGCCAGTACGCGCCCGCGAGACCGGTCAGCTTGACCGCCTTGATGGGCGCCGAGGTCTGCAGGTGCGGGCCCCGGCAGAGGTCGGTGAAGTCGCCCTGCGTGTAGAGCGAGATGTCGCCCTCCGCGGTGTCGACGAGCTCGACCTTGTACGGCTCGTCCTCCGCCGTGAACCGCTCGCGCGCCTCGTCACGGGAGATCTCCTGCCGCGTCCAGGCGCGCCCCTCGGCGATCTCGCGCTCGATCTCGTGCTCGATCGCCGCGAGGTCGGCCTCGTGGATCGGCTCGGGGAACTCGAAGTCGTAGTAGAAGCCTCCGTCGATGGGCGGCCCGATGGCGACCTTCACGCCCGGGTGGAGCCGTCGCACGGCCTCCGCGAGCAGGTGCGCCGCCGAATGGCGGAGGACGGCGAGCGCATCGGGGTCGTCGGTGTCGCGCGTGGTCAGGATCTGCAGCCGGGCACCATCCGGCAGTGGGAGCCGCAGGTCACGCGGCTCCCCGTCCACGCGCGCGAGGACGGCCTGCTCGGCGAGCTTCGGCCCGATCGCCCGCGCGGCGTCGAGGGCGGTGGAGCCGTCGGCGAGCTCGAGCTCCGTCGCGTCGGGAAGGACGACCTTCATTGGGCCGTCAGCCTACCCCTGCGCGGGCCGGGGGCTACTCCGCGTGGGGTTTGTGGGGAAGCGGCCCGTGCTCCTCGCGGAAGGCGTTCATCAGCTTCCGCAGGAGGTCGTTCAGCTGCCGCCGCTCCCGCTCGTCGAGCGCCGTCGCGACGAGCGCCTCCTTCTGCGCCTGCACGCCGACCGAGGACTCCCAGACCCGGTGCCCCTCCTCCGTCAGCTCCACGATCACGCCGCGCCGGTCGTCCGGGTCGTCGAGACGCCGGAGGAGGCCGCGGCGCTCCATGTTGTCGAGGCGGTTGGTCATCGCCCCGCTGGAGAGGCCGAGGTGCTCGGCGAGCTTGCCGGGCTTGCCGTGGTACGGCTGCCCCGCGTAGCGGAGGTGCCCCATCAGGCGCCACTCGCCGTGGGTCAGGTCGAACTGCTCGAGGGTCTCTCCGAGCAGCCGCTTGATGTAGTAGTCGAGCCTGCCGATCCGCTCGACGATCCCCTCCGTCTCGAGGTCGAGATCGGGTAGCTCCCGCCCCCAGACCTCGAGCTGGGCGTCCACGGCATCCCGCTTCGCGCGAGCGCGCTGCGCCACGGACGGATTCTCCACCTGGAGATTCTTGACGTCAACCATTTCCGTGGTATAGCTTACTACCAAGTATCTCGATGTAAAGATACTCCAGGCCGAGAGAGGAGGCAACGTGCTCGAACCGACCGCGCTGGAGCTCCGCCGGCTCATGGTCACCGAGCGGCACGCGGCACTGCGTGCCGACTTCCATCCGGCGCGTCCCGGCGCCCTGCGGCGCCGGGTGGGGGCTTTCCTCGTCGCCATCGGACTCCGTCTCGCGCAGCAGCCCGTGCATCCTGCTGGAGCGGACGTCGAGGAGGCTCCCGCCGACGCGGGAGCCTCCTCGCTGCACTGCGCCGCGTAACGGCGGCCACCGGGGACCGGTGTCGGGATCAGGGCCTGACGCCGCGAGACGTTTTCTATAAAGTTTCGTCCTCTCGTGCTCGTCCACCCCGGAGGTACCCGTGGCCCTCTCTACCGAGCTCCCCGCCCTCGACCCGCTCGACTACCTCGCCATCGACTCGCTGCTCGACGAGGAGGAGCGGGCGGTGCGCGACACCGTTCGTCAGTTCGTGCGGGACAACGTGCTGCCGGACGTCGGCGACTGGTTCGAGCAGGGCGTCTTCCCGCGCGAGCTCCTCGGCGAGCTCGCCAAGCTCGGCCTCTTCGGCATGCACCTGGACGGCTACGGCCTGCCGGGCGCGAGCGCAGTCGCCTACGGTCTCGCCTGCCTCGAGCTCGAAGCGGGTGACGCGGGCGTCCGCAGCGCCGTCTCCGTGCAGGGGTCGCTCGCGATGTACGCGATCTGGCGGTGGGGCTCGGAGGAGCAGAAGGAGCGGTGGCTGCCGCGCATGCACGCGGGCGAGGT
>DATBIN010000072.1:0-5026 GCA_036556925.1 Gaiella sp. | reverse complement strand
GCAGCACCGATCTCGAGCTCGAGGAGCGCGTCGCCGAGGTGATCCGCGAGAAGGCGCTGCACCTCACGCGAGAGGAGGTGCCGCACGCCGTCACCGTCGTCGTCGACGAGCTGCGCGACAAGCATCTGCGCGCCTTCCTCTACGTCGAGACGGAGTCGCAGAAAGGCATCCTCGTGGGCAAGCGCGGCGCAACCGTGCGCGAGATCGGGACGCGGGCCCGTCCCGAGGTGGAGCGGCTCGTCGGACGCCCGCTCTTCCTGGAGCTCGTGGTCAAGGTGCGTCCCAAGTGGCGTCGCGATCCGCGCGAGCTCGAGCGGCTCGGGCTCTGATCCGCGCGCGAGGCGGCGCGGCACGGCCGCCCTAAGAGGACCCTCGTGCCGCCGTGCGCTCGCGTGCCTCGTCCGCGTCGAGACGCTCGGCGAGCGCGCGTGCGACCTTGAGCCAGATCTCGGGCGCGCGATCGAGCAGCGCGACGAAGTGCCGGTCGGTGATGACGAGCACCTCGAGCGGCGTCGACGCCGTCACGGTGGCCGACCGCGGAGCGCGCGAGAGGAGGGCCAGCTCGCCGAAGAAGCTGCCGGCGCCGAGGCTTCCGACACGACGCCCCCGGCGTCGCACCTCGACGTCGCCGGTCACGATCACGAAGAACTCGCGGCCGCGCTCGCCCTCCCGGATCAGCACGCGACCGGCCTCGACCGAGACCTCCTCCGCGATCTGTGCGATGCGCGCGAGGTCCCGTCTCGAGCACTGCGCGAAGAGCGGCGTGCTCTTGAGCAGGTCGAGCTTGGCGTTGCGACGGAGGCGCACGCGCGCACTCTAGACGCCGCCGGACACGCCGTCCGCGGCGAGCCCGGCGGCCGGGTCTACACTGGCGCCATGGCCCAAGCCCCGGCACTGCCGCGCGGCTTCGAGCTGCCGCTCGAGCCTCGGCTGCCGCGCGTCGGCTCCATCGACGCGGTGGCGCTCGAGGCGCGGGCTGCCGAGCTCGCGAAGCGCTCGATCAAGCGGGAGGCCAAGCTGTACGCGCTCGAGCTCTCCGTGCGCATGATGGACCTGACGACGCTCGAGGGCGCCGACACGCCCGGCAAGGTGGCCGCGCTCTGCTCGAAGGCGCTGCGACCTGACCCGGTCGACCGTAGCGTGCCGGCCGTCGCGGCCGTGTGCGTGTACCCGAACCTCGTGGCGACGGCGAAGCAGCGGCTCTCCGGCACGGGCGTGAAGGTTGCCTCTGTGGCAACGGAGTTTCCCTCGGGGCAGGCACCCTTGGCCGTCAAGCTCCAGGACGTGCGCGCCGCCGTCGACCTGGGTGCCGACGAGATCGACATGGTGATCGACCGCGGCGCCTTCCTCTCCGGCCGCTACGCGAAGGTGTACGACGAGGTCGTGCAGGTGAAGGAGGCCTGCGGCGAGGCTCACCTCAAGGTGATCCTCGAGACGGGCGAGCTCGGCACGTACGACAACGTCCGGCGGGCCTCGCTCCTCGCCATGGCCGCAGGTGCGGACTTCATCAAGACGTCGACCGGCAAGATCCAGCCGGCGGCGACGCTGCCGGTGACGCTGTGCATGCTCGAGGCGATCCGCGACGTGCACGACGAGACCGGTCGCGTGATCGGCATGAAGCCTGCGGGCGGCATCCGGCAGGCCAAGCAGGCGATCCAGTACCTGTGCGTCCTGCACGAGACGCTGGGGCCCGACTGGCTCACGCCCGACCTCTTCCGCTTCGGCGCCTCCACGCTGCTCAACGACGTGCTCATGCAGATCCGCAAGCAGAAGACCGGCGTCTATCAGTCCGGCGACTACTTCACGATCGACTGATGCCGGCTGTCCGGAGTCAGGGCGCGTCCACGGTCGAGCCGTGCCACGTCGAGCGCGTCGCCGAGAACCGGCGGGAGCCGGCCGAGCACGACCGGCAGCCAACACCGGCGCTGGGCGCGCTGGGGCCGGCCGGGTGCGGCCCCGTCGGCGAGGTCGCCTGCCGGTGACGGAGGTCGATCGCAGAGAGGGCCGCCCGCCGGCTTCGCTCGAGTGGGAGTACGCGCCCGCGCCCGAGGCGCGGGACATCGTCCACTTCGAGCAGCGATACGGGCTGTACATCGGCGGCGAGTCGGTGGAGCCGCGGAGCGGCGAGTGGTTCACGTCGATCTCGCCGGCGACCGAGGAGCCTCTCGCCGAGGTGGCCCAGGCGGGACCCGAAGACGTCGATCTCGCCGTCGGCGCCGCACGCGAGGCGTTCCAGAACGGCTGGTCGGACCTCCGGCCGTCCGAGCGCGCGAAGTACCTCTTCCGCATCGCCCGCCTCCTCCAGGAGCGCGCCCGCGAGCTCGCCGTGGCGGAGTCGCTCGACGGCGGCAAGCCGATCAAGGAGTCGCGCGACGTCGACCTGCCGCTCGCCGCCGCCCACTTCTTCTACTACGCCGGCTGGGCGGACAAGCTCGAGTATGCGTTCCCCAACCGCCGCCCACGGCCGCTCGGGGTCGCGGGCCAGATCATCCCGTGGAACTTCCCGCTGCTCATGCTGGCCTGGAAGGTCGCACCGGCGCTCGCGTGCGGCAACACCGTCGTGCTCAAGCCGGCCGAGACGACGCCGCTCTCGGCGCTCCTGTTCACCGACATCTGCCGACAGGCCGAGCTGCCCCCGGGCGTCGTCAACATCGTCACGGGCGACGGCTCGACCGGCGCGCATCTGGTCACGCACGAGGGCGTCGACAAGATCGCCTTCACCGGCTCCACCGAGGTGGGGAAGGCGATCCAGCGAGAGCTGGCCGGGCGCGACGTGGGTCTCACGCTCGAGCTGGGCGGCAAGGCGGCGAACATCGTCTTCGACGATTGCGCGCTCGACCAGGCGGTGGAGGGAATCGTCAACGGCATCTGGTTCAACCAGGGCCACGTCTGCTGCGCAGGCTCGCGACTGCTCGTGCAGGAGTCCATCTACGAGCCGCTGGTGCAGAAGCTGAAGCGGCGGATGGGCACGCTCCGCGTGGGCGACCCGCTCGACAAGAACACGGACATCGGCGCCATCAACTCCAAGGCGCAGCTGGAGCGGATCCGCGAGCTGGTGGCGAGCGGGGAGGAGGAAGGCGCGGAGATCTTCCAGCCGGAGTGCACGCTGCCCGAGCGGGGCTACTGGTTCGTGCCCACGGTCTTCACGAACGTGGCCCAGAGCTACCGCATCGCGCAGGAGGAGATCTTCGGGCCGGTGCTCTCGGTGCTCACCTTCCGCACGCCCGAGGAGGCTGTCGAGAAGGCGAACAACACCCCCTACGGCCTCTCGGCGGGAGTGTGGACGGAGAAGGGATCCCGCATCCTCTGGATGGTGGAGCGCCTTCGCGCCGGCGTCGTGTGGGCCAACACCTTCAACCGCTTCGATCCGGCGTCGCCCTTCGGCGGCTACAAGGAGTCCGGGTTCGGACGCGAGGGCGGCCGGCACGGCCTGGAGCCGTACCTGAGGTTCGACCGACCATGAGCCGGCTGCCGGTGAGGAAGACGTACAAGCTGTTCGTGGGCGGTGCGTTTCCGCGCTCGGAGTCGGGGCGCACGTACGAGGCCGAGGGGCAGAACGTCGCCCGCGCCTCGCGCAAGGACGCGCGCGACGCGGTGCGCGCGGCGCGCGCCGCCTTCCCGGGCTGGGCCGGGGCGACGGCCTACAACCGCGGCCAGGTGCTCTACCGGCTCGCGGAGATGATGGAGGCACGCGTCGACGACCTCGCGCACGTCTGCTCCGGTCGCGCGGAGGTGGAGGCCGCGATCGACCGCGTGGTCTGGTATGCGGGCTGGGCGGACAAGCTGCCGCAGGTGCTCGGGAGCGCGAACCCGGTCGCCGGCGCCTACTTCAACTTCACGGTGCCCGAGCCGACCGGGGTCGTCGCCGTGCTCGCTCCGGACGAGCCCGCGCTCGACGGGCTGGTGGCGCGGCTCGCGCCTGCGCTCGTGGGCGGCAACGCCGTCGTCGCGCTCGCGTCGGAGGCGCATCCGCTCGCGGCGATCGAGCTCGCCGAGGCCCTGGCCACCTCCGACCTCCCCGGCGGGGTGGCGAACGTGCTCACGGGCTTCCGCGGCGAGCTCGCGCCCGTCCTCGCAGCCCACATGGACGTGAACGCCATCGATCTCACGGGCGCCGACGGCGATGCGGCAGAGCTCGAGCGCGCCGCCGCCGAGAACGTGAAGCGGGTCGTGCGGGCCGCCGACGAGCAGAGCCCGTGGGAGATCGCGAAGTTCCTCGAGCTGAAGACGGTCTGGCATCCCGTCGGGCGCTGACGCCGCCCGGGGGCTCGCCCGTTCGCAACGAGCACGTTTCCCTCGGGGCACCCCTAACCCACCACCCACGTTCATTCTACCGAGCTGCGTTGCCGATATGAGCAACGAGAGCGTGCCGAGTGTGTGCCGAGAGTGTCAGCCGAGCAGCCGGTCCACGGCCGTGCGCACCTGGGCCACTCGCGCATCCAGCGTCCCCTCCGCCGGCAGCCAGGGGAGGCCGGTGGCGCTCGCGTGCGCGACGTAGCGGTCGTGCATCCAGGCGCGCTGCTGCTCGAACTCGCGAATGCCGTCGTGCGACCAGGGCACGTCGAGGCCGCAGACGACGGTGAGGTCGTAGCGCCGGGCGACGAGCTCCTCGAACCCGGTCGCGGGCGTGCCGAGGTACACCTCGTGGAACACGGCGGTCGTGAAGGCGTCCGTGTCGCAGAAGAGGACGGCGCGCGCCAGCCCGGCGAGGAAGTCCTCGTACCAGCACTGGATGCGCGCGATGTGGGTGAACTCGTCGCTCGTCCACGGAGACCTGCTGTCGCGCCCGACCTCGGTGTAGGGGCGGCCGTACTCCGGGTTCCAGACGGTCCCGTACTCGTCGGCCAGGGCGCGGGCGAGAGACGTCTTCCCGGTCGACTCGGCCCCGAGGATGCGCACGCGGAGGACCTGGCTCGCCACGGACGGAGAGTGTGGGCTCCACTCCGGACGGGCCTCGACGATCGCTGCCGCGGTTGGCTCGCACGCGGGTGCAGGAGCCCGCGCGGCCAGTACCATCCCGACACGT